>JANNPZ010000051.1:0-1960 GCA_031400505.1 Paracoccaceae bacterium
GAAATCTCTTCAAAATCGGATTCGGCGAATAAGCCGGGATCAGTCAGCATTTGCGGCACCAATTGTGCGTGACTGCCGGTTCATGCTGTGATGAGGATCGCCCTGAAGTCGTTGACATTGGTCAGCGTGGGGCCTGTTACGACCTGCCCGCCGACCGCACCAAAGAAGCTATGGGCGTCGTTCGTCGATAGCGCTGCCGACGGATCGACTCCTGCCTGAACTGCAGAAGTCAGTGTGTCAGGGCCGACATAAGCGCCGGCAACTTCTGCCGCTCCGTCTACGCCATCGGTGTCGCAGGCCAAAACATGGATTCCATCTTCTTGCTTCAAAGCCACAGCGGCGGCGAGAGCGAACTCGGCATTGGGACCGCCAGTTCCGTTGCCTCGGCAGGTAACCGTACATTCACCCCCCGAAAGAAGAAGAAGCGGCCGACCACGCCTCCTCGCTTCGTCCTTGAGCGACAGGGCCAGAAGGGCCTGCGAGGTGCCAAGCTCTCGCGCCTCGCCTTCTAGCGCGTCGCCAAGCAGGAGGACATCGCATCCGGCGAGGCCACCAGACTCGGCGGCCGCAGCGAGTGATTGGGACGGAGCGACGATAACGCGGGTTTCGACGCGCGCAAGCCGGGGATCATCTGGCGCGACCACGCGCGACGGGCCGTGCAGCAGGGAACGAACAGAGGCAGGGACGTCGATACGATAGCGGTCGATGATCGCCAGTGCGTCCGAAGGTAGGCTACGGTCACCCACAGTGGGCCCGGAAGCGATTTGTCCGGCTTCGTCGCCCGGAATATCCGAGATTAGCAGCGTCAAAAGCTGTGCGGGGTGACAGGCGGCCGCCAATTGGCCGCCCTTCACGCGGCTGATGTGCTTGCGCACTACGTTCATCTCGCCGATGGGCGCGCCAGAGGCCAGCAGCGCCCGGTTGACCGCAATCTTGTCAGCGAGCGTCAGCCCCTCGGCCGGCGCGCAGAGGAGCGCCGAGCCTCCACCGGAGATCAGCGCCAGCACCAGATCCTCCGGACCTAGACCTGAAACGCGGTCCAGCAGGTGGCAGGTTGCCGCCTCTCCTGCCGCGTCGGGAACGGGATGCGCGGCCTCGACGATCTCGATCCCCTTGCAGGGGCGCGCATACCCGTAGCGGGTTATGATCAGACCTTCGCAGGGTCCCCATGCTGCCTCGACCGCCTCGGCCATCCTTGCACTGGCTTTTCCGGCACCGATCACCAGCACCCTGCCCTTCGGGCGGGCAGGCAAATGCCGCGCAACCACCTGCATTGGGTCGGCTGTAGCAACGGCAAGGTGAAAGAGGCCGGTCAGAAAGGCCCGGGGGTCATTCGGCAAAGGCAGCATCGGACGGTCCTCTCGGAAAGTGATTCTTGTGGGGCGCAGAACCTGTAGCCTTCCCGCGGCAGCCTCCTGTCTGGACGGTCCTGTCCGCGACAATGCGCGCAGGGCGACCCATCCACGGAAGCTGCGACCTGCATAGTCAAAGGGACGTCGCATCCTGCGCAATAAGATCGCCGGCCTTCTCGGCCAGCATCGCCGTAGGTGCGTTGGTGTTCGAACCGACGAGGCTTGGGAACACGCTGCTGTCACAGATTCGAAGCCCTTCGAATCCACGAACCTTCAGCAGGGTGTCGACCACACTTTGATCGTCCGATCCCATCCGGCAGGTTCCCACCGGGTGATAGGAGGTTCGACAGTGATTTCTTACGAAGTTGCGAAAGTCGTCATCACTCTTGACCGACTCGTCGGGCAGAACGACACGTCGCACATGCTTGGCAATGGCTGGCTGCGCAAAGATGTCCAAACTTGTCTTGAGGCCCCGGACTGTGATTTCCAGATCGTCCGGATGGCCCATGAAATTGGGGTCGATCAGCGGCGGCTGATCGGGGTCATTGGAGGCGAGCCGGACCGTGCCACGCGCCTTCGGCCGCAGACCATAGCAGTTGAGGGTGATC
>JANNPZ010000048.1:0-2159 GCA_031400505.1 Paracoccaceae bacterium
CTTGCCCTTGCGGTGAATGTGGCTGGTCAGCTTTGCGGCGCGCAACTTGGCTTCCATCTCCTCGGAGCGATACGCCGCATCTGCCCAGACGCCCGCCCCGGTGTTGCCGCGCATCAGCAGATGATCCACAGCCTGGCTGTCATGCAGGGCGCCATCGCTGACATGATACCGCCGCACCAGCTTGTGCTTGCGGTCCACGTTCACGTGGTTCTTGTAGCCGTAGTGGCTCTTGCCGTGCTTCTTGGTCCAGCGCGCGTCTGTATCCTTCTGCGACCGCTTGGCGGGCTTGTCGGCCCAGTCCTCGGGCACCTCGCCGTTCTTGATCGTCGCGTTTTCCTCGCGGGTGTTGTGGTTGCGCGGCACGGCCACGATCGACGCATCCAGGATCTGACCGCCGCGTGCGATGTAACCCTGCCGGGCGAGATAGCCGTCGAACTGGCGGAACAGCGCCTCCACCATGCCCGCCTTCGCCAGCGCCTCGCGATAGAGCCAGACCGTCTTGGCGTCCGGCACCCGAACCCCAAGGCCCAGCCCCAGGAACCGCATGAACGAAAGCCGGTCGCGCACCTGATACTCGATCTGGTCGTCCGACAGGTTGTAAAGCGCGCTCAACACCAGCGTCTTGAACATAAGCACGGCGTCCGTCGGCTTGCGCCCCGCACGCGACTTGCGCTCCGCCTCCGGCTTGCGCCAGACCCGTTCCAGCGTCGGACGAAACTCCTCCCAGGGGACGACTACGTCGATCGCGACCAAGGGGTCCTTCTTGGCGTCCAAACTCGCATAGCGGTCTGAAAGATCGAAGAAACCCATCTGCGCCATCTTCAAACCCCAAGCCGCGGAACGACCCGGATATCATACCGCAGCAGCCAGTTCAGGGCAATTTTTCGAGGTGCCCCTAAGTGTTTCAGGGTGCACATTCATATTGAGGCGCGGAAATCCGACCTTCGGTATTTGCATAAGATCATCAAGGTTCCAAGCAGGTATGGAAATGTGCGCATATCGCCCTTCCATTTCCGGCTCAGCGGTAATCGCATCGAATACCCGGTGCGGAACGGCAATAAACACTACTGATAGCCCCAAAAATATTTCTGACTTGAGTGAACGCACGACATCAATTTGTACAGTATCACTTAAGTAGTGGAAGTCGTCTACGATTAAAGTGTAACCCAGAGCGCGCATGGCAGATAAAATGCTCTTCTTGCTCTGGCCCTCAAACTTTAGTGACATGCCTGATGAAATTTGTGCCTGAAATCCGAAAATCGCCTTGAAGCTTGCATTATGCCCACTATTGGTGTTCTCGGTGGTTTCGGAAGGAAGCTTTAATTCACCAATGATAGTAGACCAGAATTGGTTGCTGTCGGTAATCTGCCCACCATCTATCCAAATAGAGGTCTGGGCAGATATGACTTTCTTACATAAAACAGTTTTACCCGATTTGGTTGGACCAGTTATTGCGACAATTTTGTAGCCTTCCCGCAATTCGTTGCGGAGAGAGGCTTCAAGTGATAAATGCTGACGATCAACATAAGTTATGTCTGGCATGCCACCTGCCACAAAGACCTGCTTTACAGCTACCATCATTCACCCATCCATCTTCAACGCACTAATAAACGCCTGCTGCGGAATCTCCACCTTCCCGAACTGGCGCATCTTCTTCTTCCCGGCTTTCTGCTTGTCCAGCAACTTCCGCTTCCTCGACGCATCCCCGCCGTAGCATTTCGCCGTCACGTCCTTGCGCATGGCCGACAAAGTCTCGCGGGCAATCACGCGGGACCCGATCGCCGCCTGAATCGGGATCTTGAACATGTGCCTCGGGATCAGTTCCTTCAGTTTCTCCACCATTGCCCGGCCCCGCATATCGGCGCGGTCGCGGTGGACCATCATCGAGAGGGCATCGACGGGTTCGTCGTTCACGAGGATGGTCATCTTGACGAGGTAATCCTCGCGATATCCGGTGATGGTGTAATCGAACGAGGCGTAGCCTTTGGTGACGGATTTCAGGCGGTCGTAGAAATCGAACACCACCTCGTTCAATGGCAGGTCATAGTCGACCTTGGCGCGGTTGCCGGCATAGCTCAGGTCAACCTGGATGCCGCGCCGATCCTGACAGAGCTTCAGGATGTCGCCGAGGTATTCGTCGGGCACCATGATGGTGGCCT
>JANNPZ010000070.1:0-10404 GCA_031400505.1 Paracoccaceae bacterium
TGCCGTTGGCGCAATGCTATGCGATCTTTTTCACGATGCCGATCTTCATCGCGCTGCTGTCGATTCCGGTGATGGGCGAGAGGATCGATCTTGTGCGCGGGCTGGCGGTTCTGGCCGGTCTGGGCGGCGTGGTGGTGGCGCTGGACCCCGGCACGGGCACGCTGGAGTGGGGGCATCTGGCGGCGCTGACCGGGTCGATGCTGGGGGCGGCGAACTATGTTATCATCCGCAAGACCGGCGGGGTCGAGCGCGCCATCGTGATGCAGCTATACCCGCTGCTGACGCAGCTTGGCGTAGCGGCACTGGTGCTGCCGCTGGTCTATGTGCCGATGCCGGGCCGCGATCTGGCGCTGACCGGGTTCATGGCGGCGGCAGCCTTTGCGGGCTATCTGCTGATCATCGCCGCCTACCGCCGCGCGCCGGGCATTGTGGTGGCCCCGATGCAATACAGCCAGATCCTGTGGGCCGCCGTGTTGGGCGCCCTACTCTTTGACGAGGTGACGACCCTGCGCACCGTGGTGGGCGTGGTGGTGATCATCGCGGCCGGAGTGGTCATCGTGACCCGGCAGGACAAGGCAGCGGAACATGTAGCCTGACCGTCACCTGAGCGGTCAGCAATGTGTGGGCTTTCGGCGCGATGGCATGGGGCGAGATGACCCTGCCGGACGTGCGCGCCACGCTGCGTGCAGCCACCAGCCGGTCCGTCAACCTGAGCTTCTGGATCGATCCCGCACCGCGCAACGACCCCCTGCTTGCCGCAGACCAGGAAGCTGCGTCCTTTCACCTTTATGGTCAGGCCGCCGCCTTGAACCGTGCAGCCTCTGCCGCCGACACTGTCGCGCCGCTGATTGCGGACACCGCCAGCGTGATCGGCAAGCTTGCGCAGGAATGAGCTGCCGACCCTTGCGCCTCTGCTAATTTGCCCTGAAGGTGCGCGCGACACCTTTGCCCCTCAGATTATTGGCCCCTATGACACCCGTTCAATCCAACCTGCGCGGGGCGCTCTTGTCGCTTGCGGCGTTCGGCGTCTATGCCACGCATGACGTCGTGGTGAAGTTTCTGGGCGAGAGTTACTCGGCGTTTCAGACCATCTTCTTCTCGGGCCTGTTGGGCTTCCCGCTGGTCACCATGATGCTGATGAGCGACCGGACCGATGGCAATTTGTTGCCGAAACATCCGTGGTGGACAGTGGTGCGGACTATATCTGCCGTCCTGACGGGTATCGCCGGGTTTTATGCGTTTTCGGTGCTGCCGCTTGCGCAATGCTATGCGATCTTCTTTGCGATGCCGATCCTGATCACGCTCTTGGCCATTCCGATTTTGGGCGAGCGGATCGGCCTGCACCGCGGCCTTGCGATTGTCGCGGGCCTGCTGGGGGTGATCGTCGTGCTGCGCCCGGGGATGATCGAGTTGAGTTTGGGGCATCTGGCGGCGCTGTCTGCGGCTGTGACGGGGGCGCTGACATCGGTGATCATCCGCAAGATCGGGTCGGACGAGCGGCCGATTCTGCTAATGCTGTATCCGATGGTTGCAAACTTCGTGGTGGCTGGTCTGGCGCTGCCGTTTGTCTATCAACCGATGCCCGTCGCGCATTTCGGTCTGCTGGCGGCGATGGCGGCGATGGGCTTGTTGGGCGGAATGCTGATCATCGCGGCCTACCGCACCGCAGCAGCGGTCATTGTGGCACCGATGCAATACAGCCAGATCGCCTGGGCGGCGCTTTATGGCTGGCTGTTTTTTGGCGAACGGGTTGACCTGTGGACCGCAATGGGCACGGGTATCATCATCGCATCGGGCATCTACATCGTTCTACGAGAAAGCAAACCGGACGTGTCGGGCAACCGCCCGGTGCTGGAAAACCGCTCGCGCTTCGAAACCGGGGCGTTCCCGCGCATCAGCCTGTTGATGCGATTGTTCGACCGCAGACGCGCGCGGGACTGAGCGGCCCCTTGCAAACCCAACCGCGACGCGCTAACCCGCCCTCACGGTCGGAGCGTAGCGCAGTCTGGTAGCGCACCTGCTTCGGGAGCAGGGGGTCGGAGGTTCGAATCCTCTCGCTCCGACCAATTTCCCGGAAATTTTGTGGCTGCGTTCGTGGCAGGCGTCAGAGCCTCCGGCGGGGATATTTTTTCCAAGATGAAAGGGTCAGCGGCCCGCCAGTTGGCGCGCGATCCAGGTTGCCGTCATCAGATCCAGATGCGCGCCGCCGCCGTTCTTGGCGATGGTGATGTCGTCGGCAGACCGGCGGGAATAGGTCGCCGGGTCGTCGTAGAAATCGGCGAGGATGTCGGTTTCCCGGATCGCCCCGGATGCCAGCGGGGCCATCAACTCCCCAATGTGGTGCAGGGTCGTGGCGCGGGCATCGACAAAGACCCGCGCGCGGGCCATGGCGGTATCATCGACTTCACGCATCTGCGGCGTGTAGGCCCCGATCAGATCGAGGTGCTGGCCCGGTTGCAGCCAGTTCCCCTTGATCAGCGGATCGGTGGCCATCGTTGCGGTGCAAATGATGTCGGCACGTTGGACGGCGGACTGCAGGTCATCGGCCACCGCATGCCCCATCGCGGCGGCGTTGGCCGGGTTGCGTGACCAGACGGTAAAACGCGCGTCGGGCCACAGGCTGCGGTAGGCATCCACCATCGAGCGGGAGACGGTGCCCGCCCCCACCAGCAGGATATCGCGGCTGTCCTTGCGGGCAAGGCGTGACGCCGACAGCAGACTGTCGCCGGCGGTTTTCCATTTGGTCACCAGATGGAAATCGAGAAGTGCCGAAGGCATCCCATCAGCATCGTCAAACAGGGCCACCACGCCGTTGACGGTCGGCTTTCCATGCGCCGCATTGCCGGGCACAATTGTGCCCACTTTGACCAGCGCGCCGAGCCCGTCGATCCAGGCGGCGCGGTCCAACAGGCGGTCGTCACCGCGTGCAAGCAGGATGTCGGCGATCTGCGCGCGGGGCAGGCGGTGACCGGCCTCAAGTGCCGCCAGAAGGCCGGGCCAGGTCAGTTGCGCCTCTGCTTGCGGTCCGATGATCTTCATAAACCCGCCTCTGCGTCGGTCAGCAGGCCTTCGGCGACAAGGCGACGCGCCCAGCCTTGCCAGGTTTCAAACTGGTGGGTGCGCCAGCCGCGCCGGGCGGCGGCGGTGATGTTGTCGGCGCGGTCATCGGCGAAGAGCAGGCTCTGCGGGGCAAGGCCGCAGTCTTGTTCGACATGGGCATAGATCGCAGGGTCGGGTTTGCTCAGCCGCAGCCACCCCGAAACGTAGGTGCGGTCGAATTCGCGCAGAAACTCCAGCCGGGTCTGCGCATCTTCGAACACATCGCCGCCGATGTTGGACAGGGCGAACACCGGCACGCCTTTCGCCTTCAACGCCCGTAACAGGGCAATCGAGCCTTCGATCCGCGGGCTCGCCAATTCGTCCCAGCGGTCATGCCACATGCGGATTTCCGCGGCCCAGTCGGGATGGCGGTCGGCACAGCCATATATCGTGGCGCGGAACGGTGCGCCGTCATCGACCGCCGCGTTGGCTGCGTGCAGATCGACGGCGGCAAACAGCGCGCGGCGGCGGTCAATGCCCAGCACCCGGTCATAGAACGCCTCGGGCTGCCACCCGGTCAGCACATTGCCGATGTCAAAGATCACCGCTTGGGGCTGCAACATCCACCTCTTTCCGGCGCTTGGTTTCCCGCCACAATGTATAAAGCCCGGCCCCGCAGATCAGGGCAATCCCCGCCCAGCCGGTCGCATCGGGCCAAGTGCCGAAAAACATCACGCCCCAGAAGATCGCCATCGGCATCCCGGCATATTCGAACGGTGCGATCAGCGCGGCCTCGGTGGTGCGGTAGGCTTGGCTCATCATCAACCCGCCGATGCCGACCGCGATGCCTGTTGCAGCAAAGGCCCACCAGTCACCAACCGGCGGCGCGACCCAAGGCCGGAACAGGAACGCAAACAGCCCGCCCTCTTGCGCGAGATGCCCGTCGCCGACCCACAGCCCCATGGTCGAGGACACCACCACGAACCCCATCTGCACGTAAAAGTTCAGCGTCATCGCACTTTCGGTATCGCGCATCCGCCGGGTCATCATATGGCTTGACGCATAGCACAGCGCCGATATCAGCACGAGGATCGCCGCAGGTTGCACGACCCCCGCCCCCGGCCGCAGCATGATCACGACGCCCAGCATCCCCAACGCCACCGCCGCCCACCGATGCGGGCCGACCCACTCGCCCAAAATCACTGCCGACATCAGCGTGACAAACAACGGAGAGACAAAGGCCACCGCCACCGCATCGGCCAGCGGCATCACCGCAAGCGCCAGAAAATAGGTGACATTCGACACCATTACGATTGACACGCGAAACAGATGCGCGCGCCAGCGTCGGGTCAAAAGCTGCCGGAACCCGGTGCCCGATGCGCGAATGACCACCAGCACGAGGCAGGATGTGATGATCGCCCGGATCAGGATAACCTGATGCAGCGCGTAGGTCCCCGACAAGGCCTTGATCGCAAGGTCATTGACCGAAAGCACCGCCGCACCGCTAAGGGCCAGAAGGATGCCGGTCAACGGCGTTGTGATGGTTGCGGGGGCGGACATGGCTTTAGATCATACCTGCGAGGGGCGGAATTCTGTTCTGACTGCGACATCGGCTGCAACTAGGTCGATGCCTTGGCTCAGTCATTCCTCCCTGCGGGCCGCCCGCACCACCCGCTCCAGCACCTCCAGAAACCGCGAGCGGTCAGTTTTGGAAAATGGCCGCCCGCCGCCCTGCCGGAACGGATCGGCGCTGCGCAGGTCGCTCATCAGATCGCGGGTGGCCAGCACCATGCCGATGTTGCGCGCGTGCAGCTCTTCGCCGTTGTGTTTCACCACCCGCGCGCCTGCCGCCACGCATTTCGCGGCCAGCGGGATATCCCCCGTCACCACCACATCCCCCGGCCCGACCCGTTCGGCGATCCACTTGTCGGCCTCGTCCGGGCCGTCGGGCACGAACACGCTGTCCACCAGCGGGTTGGCCGATGGCCGGATGCCGCCATTCGACACCAGAACCATCCCCATCCCGTGCCGCGTGGCCACCCGTTCGGCCTCGATCTTCACCGGACAGGCATCCGCGTCGATGTAGATGCGCCCATCAGGCATGCAGGGCCGCTGCGTGAAAGGCGATATGTTCCTCGATAAAGGTGCTCACGAAGAAATAGCTGTGGTCATACCCCTTTTGCATCCGAAACGCCCCACCCTGCCTGCGTTGCGCCATCGCCCCGGCCAAAGCCTCTGGCATCAGAAGGTCCAGATATGGGTCCGCCGTGCCCTGATCGATCAGCATCGGCCCGTCAAACCCCCGTTTGCGCATCAACAGCGTGGCGTCATGGGCGGCCCATGCCGCTTCGTCCGGGCCAAGATAAGCCGTCATCTGTTTGCGCCCCCAATCGCCGGCACTGGGATGACAGATCGGCGCAAAGGCCGAAACCGACCGGAACCGCCCCGGCAGCCCCATCGCCAGCGTCAGCGCGCCATGTCCGCCCATCGAATGCCCGGTGATCCCCTGCGCCGCCTGCGCCAACGAAAAGGCCGAAAACACCAGGCGCGACAGATCGTCGGCAAGGTAATCCCACATCCGAAACTGCGGCGCCCAAGGCCCCTGCGTTGCGTTGACGTAAAACCCCGCCCCCTGTCCAAGATCATAGGCCGGATCATCCGCCACTCCCGCCCCGCGCGGAGAGGTGTCGGGAAAGATCAACGCTATCCCCTCTTCGGCAGCCCAACGCTGCGCCCCCGCCTTGATCATCGCGTTTTCATGCGTACAGGTCAGCCCCGCCAGAAACCACAGCACCGGCACCGCGCCATCTTCCGCCTCGGCAGGCAGGAACAGCCCAAAAGTCATCTCGGTCCCCGTCGCGGCAGAGGCGTGGCTATAGACCCCCTGCACCCCACCAAAAGCCCGGTTTTCCGAAATCGTCTTCATCGCAGCCCCCTATCCCGTCACCCAGGCAATCACCGCCGTCACGCTTAGCACCGATGCGGCAGTGGATACCAGAATGGCCGTGGACACGCGCTGCGGCGCCACCCCGTAGTGCTGCGCCAGGATGAACACATTCCCCGCCACCGGCAACGCCGCCGCCGCCACCATCACACCGGCGGCTACAGGATCCACCGCAAACACCCAAAACGCCGCCACCGCCACCGCCGCCGGATGCAGCACCAGCTTGGCCAACGAAAGCCAGGCCGCAATCTCGATCCGCTCTGCACTGCGCCCGGCCAGCGACGCCCCGATGGCAAACAAAGCACAAGGCGTCGCGGCCGCCCCCAGAAGCGTCAGAAACTCGTTGACCGGCACCGGCAGCGCCCACCCTGTGGCCCCCCACCCCAGCCCCAGCACGACCGACCCGATCATCGGATTCCGGACCAGCCCCATCGCCAAGAGCGGCAAGACCCCAACCGACATCCGCCCCTCGCGCAGACCCGTAATCAGCAGCGTCAACAGCGACGAAAACACGATCAGATCGACCGCCAGCACCAAAAGGATCGGCCCCACCGCCCCCGGCCCCAACAGCAGCGTCAGCATCGGAATGCCCAGAAACCCCACATTGCCGATCACCCCGCAATGCGCCTCGATCACCGCCTCGACCGGCTTGGTGCCCCGCAACAGCGCAATCCCCGCCACCAGCGCCCACACCAGCGTCGTCGCCAGCAGATAGGCCCACACGAAGGCCCAAGAGAAGATTTCGCGCAGATCAAGGTTGGCGGCAAAGCCGAACAGCATCGCCGACAGGGCAAAGTAGAACACGAACTTGGTCAGATAGGCGGTCGCCTCGACGCTGAAAAACCGCGCCCGCCCTGCCGCGAACCCCAGTCCGATCACCGCAAAGAACGGCAAGGTTTTCAGAAGGATCGGCAGCATGGCACCTCCGCTTCGCACGCACCGTTTCACGCAGGGCCCAAGGTTTCAAGCAGCCCCGGCACACGGCGGCGCAAAAAACCAGCCCCCATCCAAAGCCGAACGCAAGCTTCCCCTTTCACATTGGCACAAATATCCTCCGGGGGTCCGGGGGTGGAAAACCCCTGGCGCGGCGGCGGGGCAAGCGCGTCACCCGCCAAGCCCCTCCCGCGCTCCTGCCCGCCATACCCCTGCCACCCGCCAGTCGTCCCCCAGATGCACCAGATCCGCAGCCCGCCCCGGCAGCAACCGCCCCACCGGCGCGCCGATCACCGCGGCCGGATCTGCCGTCGCCATCGCCAACGCGCGGGCCACCGGCACTCCGACTTGCTCCACCATCACTTGAACGGCCTGCGGCAGGCAAAGATCCGCGCCCGCCAACGTCCCGTCACTCAGCGTCAGTCGCCCCGCCCCGCGCCGCACCGCCCGCGCCCCCAGCACCATCTCTTGCAGATCAGTGCCGGCAAAGGCCATGCAATCGGACACCAGAAACAGCCCCTGCGGCCTTGCCGCCAAGGCAATCCGCAGGCTCGCCGGGCTGACATGCACCCCGTCCGCAATCACCCCAGCTGCACAACCGCTGTCCAGAACCGCCCCCACAAGCCCCGGCTCGCGGCTGCCAAGCGGGCTCATCGCGTTGAAAAGATGCGTGGCACAGACCGCCCCCGCCGCCATCGCCGCCCGCGCCACTTCATGGCTGCAATTGCTATGCCCCAGACTGACGATGACCCCCGCCCGCTTCAGCGTGGCGATCTGCTCGGGGTGCACAGCCTCGGGGGCCACTGTCACCATCAGCGCGGGCAACTGCCCCGCCGCCGCGCAAAGGGCCGCCAGATCATCCTTCCCCATCGCCCGGATCAGGCCCGGATCATGCGCCCCACAGCGCGCAAGGTCCAGATGCGGCCCCTCTAGATGCAAACCCAGAAAGCCGGGCACACCTGCCCGCGCCGCCTCGATCCCGGCGGCAATCACCCGGCTGGTAACCTCGGGCGTGTAGGTGATCAGCGTGGGCAAAATCCCCGCCGACCCCAGGGCAAGATGCACTGCACAAAGCCGCCGCAGCGCCGCCAGATCGGTGTCCGCCCCCACCATCTCGCCGCCGCCGCCGTTGACCTGCAAATCGATCAGACCGGGGGCCAGAATGCCGCCCGCCAGCCGCACCCTCACCCCCGCCAGACCCGGCGCATCCGGCACCACCGCCTGCACCACCCCGGCCTCGACCACCACGACATGCCCGTCCAGCAGCCGCTGCCCGTCAAACACCTGCGCGCCGCCGAACACCTGCCGGGTCATCGCGCAGCCACCGCTTGCAGGCCCAGCCACAACGCCCCGTCCAGCCCGCTGCCCCGCGCAGCCCTCACGTCCCAAAGATCCGCAAATCGCGCCGCCATTACCAACCCCAGACTGCCCAGAAACACCACCGGCAACCCCGCCCCGGCCTGCAAAACCGCAACCGAGGCCGCGATGTCCGCCTCGGCCTGCGCCAGCAGCGCCACCGCAGCCGGGTCCGCCGACCCGATCAGCCGGGGCGCAAACGCCGCGTAATCCGCAGGCCGCGCCGTCAGGCTGAACCCGACCACCCCGTCCACGCCGCCCAGTTCCGCCAGAACCGACCCCAGCAACGGCGTTACCGCGACCAACCCATCCGCCGCCCGCACTGCCATCGACACCAAGCCCCGTCCCAGCCAGGCCCCGCTCGCCTCGTCCCCCAGGATCAGCCCTCGCCCCCCGATCACCCGCACCTGCCCGCCCCGCTGACAGGCAAACACCGACCCGGTGCCCAGAACCACGACAATTCCATCCGCCCCCTGCAATGCCCCCGCCACCGCAATCCGCGCGTCCGTCTCGATCTGCAGATCGGCAAAGGGCAACCCGGCCCGCACCCCGGCCACGCTGTTGGCAACCGTCGCCCCGGCCAGGCCCATCACCACATGACAATTCGCAGGATCGGCCCCGCGCAACACCGCATCGCACAGCGCCGCCAGATTGCGCACCGACCCCGCCAGATCAGACGCGATGTTGGCAGGGCCCCCGTCGGCCCGCGCCAGCACGCGGCCGGTCGCATCGGCGAGCACCGCGCGGCATCCCGTGCCGCCCCCGTCGATGGCCAAAACCAACCGCATCCCAACGCCCTTCTGCCGCGCGACCTGCGCAAAGCCACGTTGCGCGCCACGGCAAAACTGTCAATCGGCGGCGGGCTTGGACGCGCACAGGGCTTTTCTCAACTCTCGCCACCCGCTAGACACCCGGCATGCGCCAGACCCTGACCCAGATCATCGACGCCCGGATCGCGGCAGGCACCCTGCGCCCCGACCCGGCACAGCATGCCGTGCTGCCGCTGCTCGATGACCTGCGCACTTGGCTCGAGGCGCATCCGACCCGCCGCGCAAAAGGACTGGGCAGCCTGTTCGCCCGGCCCGCCACCCCACCCAAGGGGCTTTATCTGTGGGGCGGTGTCGGGCGCGGCAAGTCCATGCTGATGGACCTCTTCCATGACGCGACAGACATCACAGCCAAACGCCGCGTGCATTTTCACGCCTTCATGCAGGATGTGCATCGTCGGATGCATGCCGCGCGCAAGACCGGCACCGATGACCCGCTTGCCCCGGTCGCCGAGGCGGTGATTGCGGATACCCGGCTCTTGTGTTTCGACGAAATGCAGATCAGCGACATCACCGATGCGATGATCGTGGGGCGGCTTTTCATGATGCTGCTGGATGCCGGGGTGGTGATCGTCACCACGTCGAACCGCCCGCCCGTAGACCTGTACAAGAACGGCCTGAACCGCGCGCTGTTTCTGCCGTTCATTGATCTGTTGGGCGAACGGTTGCAGGTCGTGGCGCTCGAAAGCCCCACCGACTATCGCCAGCACCGGCTGGTCGGCGTGCAGACCTATTTCCACCCCGCGGGCCGCGCCCGATCCGCCATCGCCGCGATCTGGACCGATCTGACCGGCGGGGCCACGGGCGAGCCATTGCACCTGCCGGTCAACGGGCGCACGGTCGAGGTGCCGCGTTTTGCCAACGGCGTCGCCCGCGCCAGTTTCTGGGAGCTGTGCGCAAAACCCCTCGGCCCCGGCGACTACCTTGCCATCGCCGCCGCCGCCCGCGTCCTGATCCTTGAAGACATCCCACACCTGTCGTCGGGCAACTACAACGAGGCGAAACGCTTTGTCACCCTGATCGACGCGCTATACGAGGCAAAGGTCCGGCTGATCGCGTCTGCCGCCGACGAACCCGAACGCCTTTACATCGAAGGCACCGGCAGTTTCGAGTTTGAACGCACCGCGAGCCGCCTGCGCGAGATGCAGGGCGCTGACTGGGGCGCCTAGAGCGGATCCGCGTTTGACTGAATCTCGGGGGATTCCCCTTCGTTGATTTTCGTGATTCCCTTGTTTTGTCTTTGCAAGGGAGGTTTGGGATGACGCGGGCCTATTCGAGGGACCTTCGGGAGCGTGTTGTTGCGGC
>JANNPZ010000079.1:0-127588 GCA_031400505.1 Paracoccaceae bacterium
CCCAACAAGGCCGATTGGCTGGACGGGCGCTGGAAGAACCTCGGCACCAAGGACCTCGACAATTACCAGCGCGGCGAAACCGCCGTCGCCCCGGCCACGCTGGCCGAGGTGGGGGCCGCGCTGACCCGCGCCCCTGACGGGTTCGACCTGCACAAGACCCTGATCCGCCAGCTGGAATCAAAGCGCCAGATGCTCGCCACCGGCCAGGGCTTCGATTGGGCCACGGCCGAGGCGCTGGCCTTCGGGTCGCTCGCGACCGAAGGTTTCCCGGTCCGCCTGTCGGGTCAGGACTGCACGCGCGGCACCTTCAGCCAGCGCCATTCCGCCTTCATCGACCAGTCCACCGAGGAACGGTATTACCCCCTCAACCACATCCGCGCCGGGCAGGCCCGGTATGAGGTGATCGATTCCATGCTCTCGGAATATGCCGTGCTCGGGTTCGAGTATGGCTATTCCCTCGCCGAACCGAACGCGCTGGTGATGTGGGAGGCGCAGTTCGGCGATTTCGCCAACGGCGCGCAGATCATGTTCGACCAGTTCATCAACTCGGGCGAAAGCAAATGGTTGCGGATGTCGGGCCTTGTCTGCTTGCTGCCGCACGGCTTCGAAGGTCAGGGGCCGGAACACTCGTCCGCCCGTCTGGAACGGTTCCTGCAAATGTCGGCGCATGACAACTGGATCGTGGCGAATTGCACGACGCCGGCCAACTACTTCCACATCCTGCGCCGCCAGATGCACCGCGACTATCGCAAGCCCCTGATCCTGATGACGCCGAAATCGCTGCTGCGCCATCCGATGTGCATCAGCGAGGCCGCGGATTTCCTCGACGGATCGACCTTCCACCGCGTGCTTTGGGATGATGCCGAACGCGGCCAGTCCAGCCTGACGCTGAACCCGGATGCAGATATCGCCCGTGTCGTGCTGTGTTCGGGCAAGGTCTATTTCGACCTTTTGGCCGAACGTGACGCGCGGGGGCAGACCGACACTTATCTGATGCGGGTGGAACAGCTTTACCCGACGCCCAAGAAGTCGCTGACAGCGGAGTTGGGCCGGTTCAAGGCGGCGGAATTCGTCTGGTGCCAGGAAGAGCCAAAGAACCAGGGTGCATGGACACAAATGGACCCAGAACTGGAGACCATCCTGACAGCGATCGGGGCGGATCACCCCCGCGCGCGCTATGCTGGCCGGGTCGCGTCGGCCTCGCCGGCGACGGGCCTTGCCAGCCGCCACAAGACCGAACAAGCTGCCTTGATCGCCGACGCCCTCGGCCCGCAAACCTGACCCTTTGCCGGGGTGCAACGCCCCGGTCCAGACCCCCAAAGCGCGACCTGCGCAGGAGATCAAGATGACCGACGTGATGGTGCCTTCCCTGGGCGAATCGGTGTCCGAAGCGACCGTATCCACCTGGTTCAAGAAGCCGGGCGATGCGGTGAAGCAGGACGAAATGCTGTGCGAGCTGGAAACCGACAAGGTTTCGGTCGAAGTGCCCAGCCCGGTCAGCGGTGTGCTGGCCGAAATTCTGGCCCCCGAAGGCACCACGGTCGCGGCCAACGCCCGGCTTGCCATCGTGACCGAAGGGGCAATCGCCGCAGCGCCTGTCGCAGCCCCCGCCCCGGTCGCGGCCCCCTCTGCAACCGAAGCTGAGCGTGCGTCCTATGCCGCCGAAATCAAGGCCAAGACCAAAGACGTCGAAGACGCCCCTTCGGCCAAAAAGGCGATGGCCGAAGCCGGTCTTTCCGCCGATCAGGTCACCGGAACCGGCCGCGATGGCCGCGTGATGAAGGAAGACGTGGCGCGGGCCGTGGCAACTCCGGCCCAGGCTCCGATTGCTGCCCCCGCCCCTGCGCCGGTTGCCATTCCGCGCGCTCCGGTGCAAGCCTCTGACGCCGCCCGGGAAGAGCGTGTCAAGATGACAAGGCTGCGCGCCACCATCGCGCGGCGCCTGAAAGACGCACAGAACACCGCCGCCATGCTGACCACCTATAACGAGGTGGACATGTCCGGCATCATGGGACTTCGCAACGAATACAAGGACATGTTCGAGAAAAAGCACGGAGTCAAACTCGGCTTCATGTCGTTCTTCGTCAAGGCCTGCACCCATGCCCTGAAGGAAGTGCCGGAAGTCAACGCCGAGATCGACGGCCAGGATGTGGTCTACAAGAACTACGTCCATATGGGCGTCGCCGTCGGTACGCCGAACGGCCTTGTCGTCCCCGTGCTGCGCGATGCCGACCAGATGGGCTTTGCCGCCATCGAAAAGAAGATCGCCGAATTGGGCCTGCGCGCCCGCGACGGCAAGCTGACGATGGCCGAAATGCAGGGCGGCAGCTTTACCATCTCGAACGGCGGGGTTTACGGCTCGCTGATGTCCTCGCCGATCCTGAACCCGCCGCAATCGGGGATCTTGGGGATGCACAAGATCCAGGACCGCCCGGTGGTCGTCGCAGGCGCGATCGTGATCCGCCCGATGATGTATCTGGCACTCAGCTACGATCACCGCATCGTTGACGGCAAAGGCGCCGTGACCTTCCTCGTCCGGGTGAAAGAGGCGCTGGAAGACCCGCGCCGGTTGCTGATGGATTTGTGAGAATTGCTATGGACCTCAAAGATTTCATCAAAGAGACGATCTCTGGAATCGTAAACGCTACAAAAGAGCTTCAACAGGAATTTGAATCGGAAGGCGTGGTTGTCAATCCTCCAGTATCACTGAAAGAGCGCGATTTATACGAGCACGAAGAAAAGGGGCATCGCTACCGTCGCGTTGAAGTTATCGAATTTGACGTTGCCGTGACCGCGGCTTCAACAAGCGCCGGTGAGGCAAAGGCTGGTTTGCGCATTTTCTCTGCGGAAGCTGGAATTGATGGTAGGCATTCTCGCAACAACGAAGAAGTGAGCCGGGTCCGTTTTGCAATCCCGATCGTTCTTTCGCCTGCGGGCGTAGAAACCCGGAACAAAGCAGCAGCTGATGCTCAGAGTAGAAAGGACAGCCAAGTGACTGTCCGACATACACCTCGAAAGGTTTATTAGGGACCACTTATGACCCCCGAACTCACCACCCTGGCCCTCGCGGGCCTCCTGCAAGCCGCCCAGTTCGCCCTGTTCGCCATCCCGGCCAACATGGAGCTTGGCATAGGCTACACCTCCTCCCCCCGCGACCGCGCGCCGTCGCGCCAACTCAGCCAGACCACCGCCCGCCTGCAGCGCGCGCTGAACAACCATTTCGAGGCGCTGATCCTGTTCACCCTCGCCGTGGTGGTGGTGACGCTTGGCCAGCAGTCCGACACCACCACCCGGACCGCCGCCTGGGTCTACCTTGTTGCCCGCGTCCTTTATGTCCCCGCCTATGCTTACGGCTGGCGGCCCTGGCGTTCGGCAATCTGGTTTGCAGGATTTCTTGCAACCATGGTCATGATCGTCGCCGCCCTGATCTGATTTGTATGCACGGGGGGTGCACAGGGGGTGCACAGCCGGTGTAGAGCTTGGACAAGCCCCGAAACGAAGGAACCGACCGATGGCAAGCTTTGACGTGATCATCCTTGGCGCTGGCCCCGGCGGCTATGTCTGCGCCATCCGCTGTGCGCAACTGGGCCTGAAAGTGGCCGTGGTCGAGGGGCGCGAGACGCTGGGCGGCACCTGCTTGAACATCGGCTGCATCCCGTCCAAGGCGCTGTTGCACGCCAGCCATTCCTATCACGAAGTGCATGAAAACTTTGCGAAAATGGGCCTGATCGGGGGGGCGCCGACCATCGATTGGGACAAGATGAAGGCCTACAAGCAGGACGTTGTGAACGGCAACACCAAGGGCATCGAGTTTCTGTTCAAGAAGAACAAGGTGACCTGGCTCAAGGGCTGGGGCTCGATCCCGGCAGCGGGTCAGGTTAAAGTCGGCGATGAGGTTCACGAGGCGAAAAACATCGTGATTGCAACGGGTTCCGAGCCGTCAAGCTTGCCCGGCGTCACCGTTGACGAACAGGTCGTCGTCACCTCTACCGGCGCGCTGACCCTGCCCGCGATCCCGAAAACCATGGTGGTGATCGGGGCCGGGGTGATCGGTCTGGAGATAGGCTCGGTCTATGCCCGGCTTGGCACAAAAGTGACAGTGGTCGAATACCTCGACGCCATCACCCCCGGCATGGACGCCGAAGTGGCCAAGGCGTTTCAGAAAATCCTTACAAAACAAGGGTTCAAGTTCATCCTCGGCGCCGCCGTCCAGGGTGTTGAAACCTCTGCCGCAGGGGCCAAAGTCACCTACAAGTCGCGCAAAACCGACGCGATTGACACGCTTGACTCAGATGTCGTGCTCGTGGCTACGGGCCGCAAACCTTACACCACCGGACTGGGACTGGAGGCTCTGGGCGTCGAAATGCTGCCGCGCGGCCAAATCAAGACGGATAATTTTTCAACCAATATCAAAGGTTTGTTTGCGATCGGAGACGCGATTGTCGGCCCGATGCTGGCCCACAAAGCCGAAGACGAAGGCATGGCACTGGCAGAGATCCTCACCGGCAAGCACGGGCACGTCAACTACGCGGCCATCCCCGGCGTGATCTATACCGCCCCTGAACTGGCGAATGTCGGGGCCAGCGAAGAACAACTCAAAGAACAGGGCATCGCGTACAAAGTCGGCAAATTCCCCTTCATGGGCAACGCACGGGCAAAAACTGTGTTTCAGGCCGACGGTTTTGTCAAAATGCTGGCCGACGCCACCACCGACCGCATCCTTGGCTGCCACATCATCGGCCCGGGCGCTGGCGATCTTATCCACGAAGTCTGCGTTGCAATGGAATTCGGCGCTTCGGCACAAGATCTTGCCCTCACCTCCCACGCACACCCCACTTACAGCGAAGCCGTGCGCGAAGCGGCGCTTGCTTGCGGCGATGGAGCAATCCACGCCTAGGCCCTGACCGCGCGGTTGCCCCGCTGCCCCAGTGCCGGTCAGGGTATCGTCCGCTTCGGATGATGCCGATTTCGGGGGTGCGGGCGCAGCGTCGAGCATGGCTGCTTTCCCTTGATGCCAAGAAGCCTCCGATCCTTCAAGAAGCCGACGGGACCGGATCTATTGCCTGCGCCGGTTGCCGACACGCCCCTCGTCGCATGGATTTGGGCTCACGAGCCTCCGTTCGGTATCACCCAGTCCAACGAGGGCAAGCGGGTGTTCGGTTGCGCAAGAAATCACCGAACACGGCCGAGGAAAAAGGAAACGCAAGTCACATGCGGCAATCGCCTGCGCTGTCGAAGAACCACTACATTTCAAAGCATTGCCGACTACTACTGAACTCTGATTCTTGGCCATCACACCGCCAAACGATGTATAGAAATCCGTGCTTTGTGCCTGCAACTGCCGGCCACGGTCGCATCGGGCGTCTGGGGCAACCAAACGGCATACTGATCCGTCTTACCCGCAATCTCATGGCAACCAGCGATCTGTTGCCAGGAAAACTCAACGGGGTGCGGTCAAACCTGACACCAACAAAGTACTTTCAAAATCATCTGTTCAATAGTATCCCACGGGGGTGCGGCGGTGTGAAACCCCCGCTTTTGCCACAAGGATCGTCCAGCGCAAGCATGCTCGGCCATCCGACAGGCAACACGCAAGCCGAGAGTTTCCGAGACCGCTTCACCCCGCCAAATGCCGCAAGCCTTGCGTCACGTCGGTGCGCACGGCCAGCCGCAACCCCGGCTCGTCTCCCGCGCGCAGTGCTGCCAGAATTACCCGGTGATGATGAGGCATTTCACGACGACGCAGCTTGTCGTAAAGCGCCCGCATGGTCGGGCCCAGTTGCAGCCAGACCGTCTCGCACATCGCGAGCATAGCGGGCGTCTGTGCGCGCAGATACAACGTTCTGTGAAACTCAAGGTTCGTGCGCAGATAGGCGACCGCATCATGGCTTGCGACAGCCTCTTGATTGGCGGAATTGATTGCCGTCAACCGGTCGATCAACGCGAAATGCGCCCGTGGTAAGGCCCTTGATGCCATTTCAGGTTCCAACATCGCCCGGATCGCGGCCAATTCCTCTATCCGCTCGGGAGACAGCGCGGGCGTCGAGATGCGCCCCGATGACGATAGAGTAAGCGCACCTTCCGCCACCAACCGCCGCACCGCTTCGCGGGCAGGTGTCATCGACAGACCGAATTGTGCGCCAAGCCCTCGCAGCGTCAACGCCTGCCCCGGTGCCAACTCGCCATGCATGACCTGCTGGCGCAACGTCCGGTAGACCCGCTCATGGGCGGCTGAATTCGGATCGGGAAGGCGGGCAGGCAACACCATACGCTACCCAACATCGCGCGGCGTCATCGGTCAATCCCCACCAAACTGCAATGCATGCAGCGCCTGTCCCTGGGCGTGCAACCAGGCCCTTTGCTTCTGCCAATCGGGATGGACTTTCGCAACGGTGCTCCAGAATGCCGCCGAATGGTTCATCTGCACCAGATGCGCAACCTCATGTGCAGCGACATAGGACAGCACCGAAGGCGGTGCCAGAATCAACCGCCAGGAATACATCAACCCGCCTGACGCCGAGCACGACCCCCAGCGACTGCGGGTGTCACGCAGCGTGATCCGGTTGAATTCCACGCCAAGCAGACCGGCATAGTGATGTGACGCCGCCATCAATCGCGCCCGTGCCTGAGCTTTCAGAAAACCGGCCACGTGCGCGCCGGCCTGCGCCGGATCCCCAGGCACCACCATCACCGTGCCCGCAACCCGCACCCCGCGCCCCGGGCCTGACACCAGCGTCAGCATCTGCCCCTCGACCGGCAGAACAGTGCCGATCCCGACGACTGCAGGCAGTGCCATGCGCGCCAATGCAGCCCGCAGCCAGCCCTCTTGCGCCTTGGCAAAGGCCATGGCCTCTGCCTCGCGCGCGCGCAGCGGCAACGACAGCGTGACCCTCCCGTCCAGACTGCTGACCCGCAGACTGAAGCGTTTGGACCGGGCGGACCGGCGCAAGGTGATGTCAACGGGCGGAGGGCCGGGCAAGACGGGCATGGCACGAGCATAGTCAGACCGCATCAGAGCTACAAGAACCGCAAAGGGTTTGACACTCCGCAACGGCTGTGGCACCCACACAGCCTATCTTTTGTTCGTCTTGAAAAAGGGACCGCCATGCCCAATCCCGAATGGGGCACCAAGCGTATCTGCCCGACCACCGGCAAACGCTTCTACGACCTGAACCGCACCCCGATCATCAGCCCCTACAGCGGCGAGGTGGTTGATATCGAAGTGGCCCGTCGCAAGATGGCAGCCTCCGTCATTGCCCGCGTCGTGCCCGAAAAAGATGACACCGTTCTGGTGGATGACATCGACGGCGAGGATGAACTGCTGGAAACCGGCGTTGCCGACGATACCGAGTTGGATGACGATCTGCTGGAAGAGGACGCCGACGACAGCGTCTCGCTGGACGATCTGGCCGATGTGGCCGGCGACGAGGAAGAACCATAAGCGCAGCACAGGCGGGGGAATCGCCGGGATTGGCCGCATCTTTTTGCTTGCATCCCCCCGCCCCCCCCCCCTACACACTGCGTCACGGCGTGCCCAGCGTCGGTCAGCGGAAACGCTCGAAAATTGGGGTCATAGCTCAGATGGGAGAGCGCTTGAATGGCATTCAAGAGGTCGGGAGTTCGATCCTCCCTGGCTCCACCAAAATCCCTCCTGCAAGTAGTCGCCCGATCAGGCTGACAGGCCTAACCGGGCATATGTTGCGGATTGGTTTGCCGTTACCGCAGGATCGACAGCGGATTGGCGTAATCGTCCGTCCAGAGAGTTCCGCCGTCAGTGCGCAACACAGTCCACCGCGGATCTGTCGCGATATCCTGAAGTGCTGCCTCATCCTCGGCCATCACCACAACCTGTGATGCAAAATCGTCGAGTGCGGGTTTGTCTTTGGGAACGACATAGAATTGCATCCGTGCCGCCATTCCAAGCTCTGCGGCGCTGCGCCCCAGCGGCAACTCGATCTTGAAATATCGGTTCGAGATATGGAAAATCAGCAACCCACCCGGCGCAAGGCGGTCGCGATAGAGTTGCATCGCCTCGATTGTGGTTAGATGGACAGGGACTGCGTCAGAGCTGTAGGCGTCAATCACCAGGATATCGAATTTCTTGCCCGTTTGCTGATCAAGGACGATCCGCGCGTCGCCCAGATGCGTAGGCGCGTCACCCGCGCAGCTTGACATAAAGGTAAAGAACTTCGGGTTGCGGGCGATTTCATCTACCACCTTGTCGATTTCATAGAATTCCCAATCCTGATGTGGTTGGCGATAGCAAGACAATGCACCAACCCCAAGCCCGACAATCCCGACGGTCTTCGCAGCCTTGCCGCGGGGTGAGGTCAGGATTTGCCCCATCGGTCCACCCAGGCTGTAATACACGATGGGCGTCGGACGCGTGCCAAACTCGGCAAGCCGCTGTGCGCCATGGATGGTCGTGCCGTGCATGTATTGCCGCAAAGACGTCGTGTCGCGCACAAGATGCGCCCCAAAAAAACTGCGGTCGCGCAGGACAGAGTCTTCGGAGGCAAGATAGGTTCCTGCGGCTATCGCGACGGCAGTGGCTGCCACGGCTGCCTGGCCACGTTGCGCCAGATAGTAGTACCCTCCCAGCAGGATCGCTCCAACCGCAAGACCACGCACCAGCACCGGGACATCGATGGCCAGGACCGGCAGGAGGCTGACCGGCAGCAGCGCGATAAACCCTATCGCCATTCCACTGGCAATGTCGCGCGCAGTTGTCTTTGCCGCCTGCGTGACCAGCAATACGGCGGCAACAGCGACCACAATCCGCAATTCATGAATATCGTTGAAGACGATCGGGGCGACGATTGAGTTGAAGATACCGCCCAAGGCGCCGCCCACGGACATCGTCACGTAGAACAGCGTCAGATGTTCTTTGCTGGGGCGACGAATGAACAGGGTAGCATGCGCCATGGTTGTGACAACAAAGAAACTCGCCAGCAGCAATACGATGCCGATCCACGTCGTGCTGCGGGTGAACATGTCTGTGGCGATGACGACAAGGATCACCATGCTCAGCCGAAACATCTGCAAAAGCAGGCGGCCACCCAGGATTGGCCGGTTGGTAAAGGTCGTGACAAAGGTCAACAGGTACAGCGCCAGCGGGATCACCCAGATCAGCGGGAATGACCCGAGGTCCGTGCTGATTTTCGACGTGACACCCAGCATCAGCGATGACGGGATAAAGGCCAACAGCGCCCACATGGCATAGTCACGCAGTGTCGGGGCGTTGCTGGATGGCGCCATGCCTTCGCTGGTGATCGTCCGGGCGGACATGCCGCCACGCAGCGCTACAAGTCCGCATGTCAGCAACAGCGCACCCAAAGCGACAAACCCGAATGCCCAACCCTGCCCGATCGCAGACACGCCAAGCATCGGTTCGGCCACCAAGGGAAACGCGAGCAGCGAAATCAGCGATCCAAGGTTGCTGGCACCATAGAGAAAATAGGGATCGTCCGCCGAAGGCCCGCCACTGCGGACATACCAGGACTGAATAAGAGGCGCATTGGCAGACAGCACTGCAAAAGGCACGCCCACGCCCAGCGCGTAAAGGATCAGCGTTTGCAGCGCCGGCGATTCCGCCCAATCAGCCGCGATGGTTTCAGAAATTGCCAATGGCAAGAACCAAAGGGCCGCCGCCCACAACGCCAGATGCAACCCGATCTGCGCCGCAACCGGCAAATACCGCGTCACGACATGGGCGTAAAGATACCCGGCAATCAGAACCGACTGAAAGAACAGCATCGCCGTCGTCCAGACCGCCGATGCCCCCCCAATGTTGGGAAGCACGATCCGGGTGAACAACGGCTGTACGAAAAACAGCAAAGAGGCGCTGGTAAAGATTGTCAGGGTGAAAAGAACCGGCGCAATCCGTGCGCTGGCTCGGTATGTGGTTGGGTTGAATTGCGTTGTCAATTTGGTTGCCTCTTTCCCGAGATGGAGACGAGGATCCTTGAAAAAAGCGGCATTTCTTGGGCCTAGTGTGGTCAAACATGGACCATTGTCACAAGGATGCAGACAATCCGCAAAAGTCGCAGGGCGACGGCGAATATCTGCGGGATCATCGACTTGGGTCGGAAATGCGGGGCAAAGCAGCCCTATTTGCCACCGCCTGCCGTTTCTCCACCGTCCTTTGTCAGCCAATAGGCCAAGAGAATCGGTATGACGGTTGCCGCGAACACCATGATCGCGACGACATTGGTGACCGGGCGTTGCCGGGGCCGGATCAATTCCTGAAGCATCCAGATCGGCAGGGTGCTTTGCTGGCCGGCGGTGAAAGTGGTGACGATCACTTCATCGAACGACAGGGCAAAGGCGAGCATTCCTCCTGCCAGCAAAGCGGTGCCGAGGTTTGGCAGAAGAACGTGGAAAAACGTCTGAAAAGCGTTGGCACCAAGATCAGCGGACGCCTCGAGGATCCCTCCCGACAACCGGCGAAATCGGGCTACGGCGTTGTTGTAGACGATCACGATGCAAAACGTGGCGTGACCAAGAATGATGGTCAAAGTAGAAAACGGGATATCCATGATCGAAAACGCACTGCGCAGCGACATGCCCGTGATCACACCGGGCAAGGCGATGGGCAAGAGGATCAACAATGTGATCTGCTCGCGCCCGAAGAAGCGCGAGTTGGCCATGGCGGCCGCAACCAGCGTGCCAAGGATCAGTGCGAGCAGCGTCGAGACAGCAGCAACCTGCAGCGACAAAAACAGTGGGGACCAGATGTCGGGTCGGTCGTTCCAGGCAATTGCGAACCATTGGGTCGTCAGACCTGGCGGCGGGAACTGAAACGTCTGCTCTTCGGTCGTGAAGGCGTAAAGGAAGATCAGCACGATCGGCAGATGCAAGAACAGCAGTCCCGCCAGCGCAGCCAGTTTCAGCGACAGCGAAGCGTCAGAGCGCATCAAACGCCCCTGCCCGTTTTGCAAGCGTCAGGTAGACCAGCATGATACCGATCGGGACGACCGCGAATGCTGCTGCCAGCGGGATGTTTCCGGCCGTGCCTTGCAGCTGGTAGACCGCCATCCCGATGAAATTCGCCGACGTGCCGATAATCTGGGGAATGATGTAGTCTCCCATTGTCAGCGAAAACGTGAAGATCGACCCTGCGATGATGCCAGGCAAAGCCAGCGGCAGTGTCACCGTCCGGAAAGTCTGCGCAGGCGTTGCCCCAAGATCGGCGGACGCCTCGAGCAGCGATGCCGGCACCCTCTCCAGCGAGGCCTGCATCGGCAGGATCATGAAGGGCAGCCAGACATAGGTGAACACCAGAAACGTGCCGATGAAACTTGTCGATAGGCTGTTTCCGCCGACGTAGGGCAACGACAGTGCAGCGTCGATCAGCCATTGGGTGTGGGTCTGCGCGGCGATCCAGGTCAGGATGCCTTCTTTGGCAAGGATCAGTTTCCAGGCGTAAACCTTGACGAGGTAAGACGACCACAAAGGCAGCATGACGCCGAGGTAGAACACCGCTTTCCAACGGCCCTTGGCATAGCGGGCGGCCATATAGGCGATCGGGAAGGCGATTGCGATGCTGGCCACAGTGACGGCAGCGGACATCAGAAGTGTACGCAGGATCACATCGAAGTTCGACGGGCGCAGCAACTCGGAATAGGTCTTCAAGGTGAATTCACGCACCACGAGGCCAGAGAATTCATCAATCGAATAGAAAGATTGCAACAGCAGCGCGGCAAGCGAGCCCAAATAGACAATACCTAACCACAACAGCGGCGGGGCAAGAAGAAGCAACAGCAGCAGATTGGGTTTTCGCCAGAACAGGGTGGTCAGACGCGAGGCTATCCCCTGAGCGGGCAGAACGGATGTCATTCCGCGTCCATCAGGTGGAGCGCGGTACGCTCGAAGGTCAGGCCGATCTGGGCACCGGGCACCGGCAGCGGCGCACCGGCCGGGATCAGCAGCCCGATCTCGGTGCCTGCAACGGTCAGTTGCACGCGGGTGTTGGCGCCCTGATAGCGCAAAGTGGTGACAGCGCCGGTCAGCGGGCTACCCGGGGCGACACGGATCGCCTCAGGCCGCAACGAAGACCAACGCGCAGGACCGCCAAGGGCTTGGGTCACCTCTGGGGGCAAGACGTTGGAAGAGCCCACGAAATCGGCGACAAACCGGGTGACGGGGCGGGCGTAGATGTCTTCGGGCGTGCCGATCTGGGCGATCTTGCCGTTGTTGAAGATCGCCAGGCTGTCGGCCATCGACAGCGCTTCGGTCTGGTCATGTGTGACAAATATGAAGGTGATGCCAAGGCGTTTCTGCAGCGCCTTGAGTTCGTCCTGCATCGCCTCGCGCAGTTTCAGGTCCAGCGCGCCAAGCGGTTCGTCCAGCAGCAGCACGCGCGGTTCGTTGATCAGCGCGCGGGCGAGGGCGACGCGCTGACGCTGACCGCCCGAAAGTTGCGCAGGCTTGCGGACCGCGTATCCGTCAAGATGGACAAGCGAGAGAAGCTCTTCGGCGCGGGCGTGGCGGGTGCGGCGGTCCACGCCCTTGACCATCAGCCCGTAGGCGACGTTGTCGATCACCGACAGATGCGGAAACAAGGCGTAGTCCTGAAACACCGTGTTGACCGTGCGCAGATGCGGCGGCGTTTCGCCCGAACTTTCGCCGAAAATCCGGATCTCGCCGGAGGTCGGTTTTTCGAAGCCCGAGATCAAGCGCAGGCAGGTGGTCTTGCCTGATCCGGACGGCCCCAGCATGGCAAAAAACGCCCCTTCCGGCACGGTCAGGTCAACTGCATCTACCGCGCGGGTAGTGCCGAAATGGCGCGACACCGCGCGAAATTCGACGGCTGGGGTCATGGAGTATCCGCAGATGGGGCAGGATGGGCGCGATGTCCCATCCTGCGCGTTTTGATCAGCGTCCGCCGATCACGCCGATATAGTCGGATACCCAGCGATAGTAGGGCACGCATTCACCTTGTGCGCATTTCGAGACAGGTGTGGTCCAGAACTTGATCTTCTCGAAGTCGTCCAGACCGTTGGCGGTACAGCCTTCGGCGGTCTGCATGCCCCGCCCGTCAGTGCAGGCGGCGGGCACAGCGGGGTTCGCTCCGAACCAGACCGACAGGTCAGATTGCAGATTGGACGCCAGCGAATGTTCCATCCACATATACGAGCAATTCGGATTGGCCGCATCGACCGCCATCATCGTCGTATCGGCCCAGCCCGTAGCGCCTTCGGCAGGAATGGTCGAGGCCACCGGTGCGCCGCCCGATTTCAGGATGTTGACCTGGAACGGCCAGGACCCCGAGGCAACCACGCCTTCGTTCTTGAAATCGTCCATCTGGATGAACGCATCATGCCAATAGCGCGAGGTGAGCGTGCGCTGCACGCGCAACAGGTCCAGAGCCACCTTGTACTGCTCTTCGTTCAGCTCATAGGGCGAGGCGATGCCAAGCTCGGGCTTGTGGAACATCAGATATTGCGCGGCGTCGGCCACATGGATCGGTCCGTCATAGGCCTGAACCCGGCCCTTGTTCGATTTGCCGTCGGGCAGCGTCATTTCCTCGAACACAACGTTCCACGAGGTTGGTGGCTCGGGGAACACCTCGGTGTTGTACATCAGCACGTTCGGGCCCCACATATAGGGTGTGCCGTAATGCACGCCATCGACGGTGTGCCAGCCTGCGTTCTTCAGCCGCTCGTCGACCGTCGACCACGATGGGATCAGATCGACGTTGACCGGCTGCACCCGCTTGCCCGCAATAAGCCGCAAGGATGCGTCGCCCGACGCCGTCACCAGATCGAAACCGCCCTCGTTCATCAGGGCGACCATCTCGTCCGAGGTCCCGGCGGTCTTTACATTGACCTTGCAGCCCGAGGCCGCCTCGAACTTTGTAACCCAGTCAAAGGCCTTGTCGGTTTCGCCGCGCTCGATATACCCGGCCCAGGCCACGATGTTGACCTGCCCTTCGCCCGCGCCGATGGCTGTTACTTGTGCTGCGACCGGCGCAAGCCCAGTCAGCAGCGCCAACGAAGATGTTCCCAACAGTTTCATGACGTTCATGTGTATCCCCCTGATGTCTTGCCGACATTGCGGCGTGCCGGCGTGCCGGTCCTGCGCGAAGGTTAGGCTGTCTGCGCAGTTTCGCAACAGGAAATCGCGCAAGCCCTGGGTGCACCGGGCGGGTATTTGGCGCAGACACTTTGACCTGCCAACCTTGAGTTGCAGGGGCATTACCGGGCACCACGCGCTGGCCCCGAGGAATGGCCCGGAAAAGTGACCGCCAACGCCCAAGATATCGCGGCGGTCAGCGATTTGCGGTCCATCGCCAATCAGGCGGGCCTAACGCTGTCGTGCTGCCTGTGCCAGTTCCTGCCGCAACTGCGCGTCTTGCGCGGTCTTTGGTTTTGAAAACCCTGCCAGCAGCAAATAGGCAACCGGCGTGATGTAAAGCGTCGCCACGGTAGCAAGCCCGAGGCCCCCGACAATGATCCAGCCCAGAACTTCGCGCGCCTCGGCACCCGCACCAAAGGCAAAGACCAAGGGCAATCCGCCCAGCACCGTCGCCACCATCGTCATCATCACCGGGCGCAACCGGATGATTGACCCCTCTTCGATAGCCTGGCGCACAGAGGCGCCTTCATCGCGCAACTGATTGGCGAATTCGACGATCAGGATACCGTTCTTGGCCATGACGCCCACGAGCAACACCAGCCCGATCTGGCTGTAAACGTTCAGACTTCCCCCGGTTGCAATCAGCGCAAAAACCGCACAGGCCAGACCAAGCGGCACCGTCGCCATCACGATCACCGCCGACACAAAGCTTTCGAACTGGGCGGCGAGGACCAGAAACACGATGATCAAGGCAAAGCCGAATGTCAGCAGGATGCCCGAAGACGCATCGCCCAGCGTTGCGGCCTCTGCCAGCGGCACAATGCGGGCATCGTCCGGCAGCACGCCTTGCGCCAGGCTGTTGACCCGTGCCAGCGCATCGCCCAACCCCAGTGAAGGCGTCAGACCCGCGGTGATCGGCACCGATCGCATCTGCGCCTCGCGGGTCAACTCGGGTGCGACTGCGCGTTCGGTCAGGCGCACGAAGGTCGAGATCGGGATCATCTGCCCATCCCCCGCCTGTACGAACACACGCTCCAGATCACCGGGGTCGTTCACCGGGTCGGACGTGGCAACCATCTGGATATCATAGCTTTCGTCGGCCAGAAACACCGCCCCGATGGTCCGCCCGTCCAGCACCGCCTGCAGCGCCTCGCCTAGACCGTCAATGTCAACGGCCAGATCGGACGCCCGGGCGCGGTCCACCTCGATGAAGAGTTGCGGCTGCGTGGTGTCATAGCCCAGCCGTATTTGCCCCAGTTCGGGGTCCAACTCCATCGCCGCGACCAGGTCGCGCGATGCGTCCGCCAGCACGTCGTAATCATTGCCGACCACGGCGAAACTCAGCCCCTGCCCTGCACCCCGGATGCCAAGGCTGTTGGGCTGGATTGCAAAGGCCCGGATGCCGATGATCTTGCGCAGGCGGCTGTTGATCTCGGCGGCAATGTCTTGCTGGCTGCGGGTACGTGCAGCCCAATCGGCCAGGGTGGCCACGACGAACCCGCGGTTGTCCTGCCCGCCCTGCCCGATGATTGCGAACACGTTTTCCACCTCGCCCGCCGCCTGCAACGGGGCAAGGATCGCCTCGATCTGCCGCATCTTGCCGTCGGTGTATTCCAACGCGACGCCCTGTGGCGCCTGCACTGACAAAAGGATCAAGGCGCGATCCTCGGGTGGGGTAAGTTCCTGACGAAGCTGGGGATAAAGCAGCGCCGCCGTTGCGGCCAGGAAGGCTGCAACCGCCAATGCCACCACCGGCGCAGACAGTGCTGCGCGCAGCGACCAGGCATAGGCATGGGCCAGCCTGTCGCCAAACCAAGCAACAGGCCCGTGCGAGGTCGCATCCTCAGCCCGCAGGAAACGGCTAGCCAGCACCGGGCACAGCGTCAGCGCGGTCACCGACGACAGCAGAACGGCAATCGCCAGAGTAAAGCCGAACTCGCGAAACAGCCCCCCCGTCTGGCCGGGCAGGAATGACAGCGGGATGAATACGGCCGCCAGCGTTGTGGTCGTGGCGATGACCGCAAAGAACACTTGCTGCGTGCCAAGAACGGCCGCCGCCCGCGCGCCCATGCCGCGCGCCCGCTGCCGCACGATGTTTTCCAGCACCACGATGGCGTCATCCACCACCAGCCCGGTGGCCAGCACCAGGGCCAGCAAGGTCAGGATGTTGATCGAAAACCCCACCAGCCAGATCGCGGCCAGCGTGCCGACCAGACTGATCGGTATCGCCAGCACCGGGATAAGCGTGGCCCGCGCATCCCGCAAGAACAGGAAAATGACCGCAGTGACAATCAATACCGAAAGGACCAGCGCAATCTCGACCTCGTGGATTGCGCCCTTGATGAAGGTCGATGTGTCCGATGACACAAAAATCCTGACGTCGCCCGGCAGCAGAGGCTGGACCTCTGCGATCACGCGCGTCACCGCTTCGGATATCTGCAACGTATTGCTTTGCGCCGCCCGGATGATGCCGATGCCAATTCCGGTCTCGCCATTGGCGCGCAGCAGTGACTGGCTGGGTTGCGGGCCAAGGCTGACCCGCGCGAGGTCGCCCAGGCGCACATTCGGGGCCACTTCCAGCGCCTCGAACTGCGCGCCAGTGGTGACGGATGCGGTGGTACGCACAAGAATGCTCTGCCGATCCGAACTGAGAGCCCCGGCGGGCGCATCGAACGCCACGTTGCGCAAAGCGCCCCGCAAATCACCCAGCGTCAGACCACGCGCTGCCAACTGCATCAGATCAATATCGACGCGAAACACCATGTCGCGGTCGCCAAAGATCTGCAGGTCGGCCACGCCATCTGCCGACAGCAACCGGTCCTCGACAAGGTCCGACACGATCCGCGTCAGGTCCTGTGGTGACCGCGTCGCAGAGGTGACGGCAATCCGCATCACCGGATCGGCATTCGCATCGGCCTTGACGGTGCGCGGGTCCTCGGCCCCGTCAGGCAAGGCATTGGCGATGCGTCCGATTGCATCGCGCAGATCGGTTGCGGCCACGTCCAGATCGACGGCGTCGCGAAACTCTACCGTCACCCGGCTCGACCCGAAACGCGAGGACGAAGAGATTGACTTGACCCCCGCGACCCGCCCTGCCGCCTGTTCGATCACCGAAGTGATCTCGCGGTCCACCGTTTCGGGGGCGGCACCGGCAAAATCCGTGCTGACCGTCACCACCGGACGATCCACATCCGGCAGCTCGCGCACCTCGGCCCCCGACAACGCGGCAAGACCCGCCAGCAGGATGATCGCATTCAACACGAATGCCAAAATGGGCCTGCGGACAAACAGGGCTGTTCCCGACTGCGCGGCGTCGGGGTTATGGTTCGTGGCGGCAGCATCGGACATCGAACTCTCCGTAGGCTATCCTGTCAGATCCGGCGTCAGCTTTTCTGCGCAGAAGGTTCGCCCCCCGCACCATCGGGCAATACGACCGAAACATCGGCCCCAGGGCGCAAGGCTTGCACCCCTTCGGTCACAACCAGATCGCCCGCCATCAGGTTCGCCTCGATCAAGACGGTCTCGGCATTGCGTTGCACGATCCGGGCGGGCAGACGCTGTGCCTTGCTGTCGCGAACGATCCAGATGAACGACCCGGTTGATCCCCACTGAATGGCAAGTGGGTCCACCGCCGGATGCAGGGCACCCTGAAACGACAGGGTTATCGCAAACGCCATGCCTGCGCGCAGCGTGTTGTCGTCATTGGCAATCGCCGCTTGCACAAGCAGCGTCCTGCTTGCCTCGTCCACCCGATTGTCAATGGCCGAAATCTGCCCTTGCAAGACAGCGGCAGGATCGGCCAACGGCATCACCGTGACACCCAGACCCGGCCTGAGTCGGCTGACGATACGCTCTGGCACACGGAAATCCACAATCAGGCTCGACTGATCTTCGATTGTGGTGATCTGATCGCCGGTGCCGACACGATCACCGATCTCGGCCGCCAAAAGACCGATCGTTCCGGCAATAGGCGCTGTGATCTGGTGGCGCGACCTTTCGAATGTGGCTTCGCGGTGCTGCAATGCCGCCGTTTTCAACGCGAGATCGGCATCTTGGACCTGCAGATCGGTGGCGGCTCCGCGCGCTTGCAAGGCCGTGACCCGGGTCCAGGTCGCCTGCGCGTCCGCAAGGATGAGCCCGGCCCGGTCCAGTGCGATCTGTGCTGCTTCGCTGTCCAGATCGGCAATCGGTTGGCCAGCCGTGACACTTTGCCCCGGCGCCGCATGGATCGCTGTGATCTGACCTGCAACCTCGGCTTGCAAGGCAACCGACCGGATGCCGCGCGCCGAACCGATGGCCGAAATCACATCGCTCAGGGTCACGGCGCCGACAGTCGAGGCCACGACTTCGGTGGCACCTCCACCCCGATTGTCCGGCGGCGGCCCCGCCGTCGGGCCTTCATCAACGATCCCCAGATCGCGCAGGGGCTGCAAAACGCCCAACCTGTCAAGGATCGGCTGGGACGCCGGAACATACATCGCCCAAACCACAAGGCCGAATGCTGCCAGCAGTCCTGTCAAAACGCCCTGCTTCCAAACGGCCATGAAACGCCCCCTGACCGAAGTCTTTCACCCGTTGATCGTCCAGCCAGAAAGCCTGCGGCGCAACCCGAATTGGCAGCCTTTGCCGGGGCTCAGCCCTGTTTGCCTTCCAGTGCCGCGATCCGCGCCTCGAGGCTTGCGTTTTCTTCGCGCGCTTTTTGTGCCATCGCGCGGACTGCATCGAACTCTTCACGGGTCACGAAATCGCGGTCGGCCATCCAGCGGTCGATGAAGCCTTTCATCGCTGTTTCCGCTTCTGTCTTGGCACCTTGCGCCACGCCCATCGCATTGGTCATCAACTTGGAAACGTCTTCGAAGAACTTGTTTGAGGTTTGCATGGCACGCCCTTTCATCTGACCTCTTATATGCGGCACCTTCCGCGGCCTCACAAGGGCGGCCGTTGCCGCATGCCCGTTGACTTCACACGCGCCAACCCGGACAACCCTGCCGAACACCAAACGAGGCGCGCATGTCCATTCCCTTTCCGCGAATAGCGCCCGAGATTGTCTCGATAGATATCTTCGGCGTAACGCTGGCGTTGCGATGGTATGCGCTGGCCTACATTGCCGGGTTGCTGCTGGGCTGGCAACTCATCCGGCGCATGCTGGAAACTCCTCGGCTGTGGGACGGCCCAGCCCCGATGACCGGAGATCAGGTCGAGCGTTTGCTTACTTGGGTGGTCGTCGGCGTCATACTGGGTGGGCGCATCGGTTTCGTGTTGTTTTACCAACCCGGGTATTATCTGGCCAATCCGTTCGACATCGTGAAAGTCTGGGAAGGCGGCATGGCGTTTCACGGCGGCTTTGTCGGTGTTGTCATCGTGGGCTGGCTGTTTTGCCGCAACCAGCGGATCCCGATGCTGACCACCGGCGATCTGATGGCGGCGGTCGTCCCGATCGGTCTGCTGCTGGGTCGTATTGCCAACTTCATCAACGCCGAGCTTTGGGGGCGCCCGACCACCCTGCCGTGGGGCGTCGTGTTTCCCGGAGAGGCGGCCCAGACCTGCGCAGGCGTCGTTGGGGCCTGCGCGCGACACCCCAGCCAACTCTACGAGGCGGTGCTGGAAGGGTTGGTTCTGGGGGCAGTTCTGCTTTGGGCCGTCTATCGCGCCGATGCCCTACGTGCGCCCGGGCGGGTCATGGGACTGTTCCTGATGGGGTACGGCGCTGCACGGTTTCTTGTCGAGTTCTTTCGCCAGCCCGATGCGCAATTCGTCTCGGTGGGCAACCCGCTGGGCCTTGCCTGGCATGTTGCAGGCTATGGCCTGACCATGGGACAGATCCTGTCCCTGCCGATGGTTTTCGCGGGCGTGTGGTTCATCGCACGGGTCCGCCGCAGATGACGCCGCTGGCCGATCTGCTGTTGCGGCGGATCCATGCCACCGGACCGATCACGCTGTCTGAGTATATGACCGAGTGCCTATTGCATCCCGATCACGGCTATTACGCCACCCGCGACCCATTCGGCGCAGCCGGTGATTTCACAACCGCCCCTGAAATCAGCCAGATTTTTGGTGAACTGGTAGGCCTCTGCCTTGGCCAAAGCTGGCTGGACCAAGGGGCGCCTGAAACATTCACGCTTGCGGAATTCGGGCCCGGTCGCGGCACGCTGATGGCCGATATGCTGCGCGCCACGCGGCACGTCCCGGGGTTTCACAGCGCCGCCCGATTGCATCTGATCGAGGCCTCGCCCCTGCTTCGCGCACGGCAACGCCAGACCCTTTCGGGATATCCCTGCACATGGCTGACCGACGCGAACCAGTTGCCCGATCAATCGCTGTTTGTTGTCGCCAACGAATTTTTCGATGCGCTGCCGATCCGGCAGTTTACCCGCGATCCCGCAGGTTGGCGCGAGACAGTCGTGGGTGCTGCCGGCGGGGCCCTGACCCCCGGGCTGACCGCGCCGGTGCCGCTTGCCGCATTGGCGCATCGGCTGGCCGATACCAAAGCCCCCGACATCGTTGAAGTTTGCCCCGGCGCGCCCCCCATCATCGCAGCCATCGACCAACGCATCTTGGCGCATGGTGGGACGGCGCTGATCATCGACTATGGCAACTGGGGGTCCAGAGGCGACACGTTTCAGGCGGTGCAGGCCCACAAGCCGACCAACCCGTTCGCATCTCCGGGTCAGGCGGACCTGACAGCCCATGTCGATTTCGCAGCCCTCGTTGCTGCGACCCAGGCTGCGCACGCATATGCGGATCAGGGCAGTTTCCTGTCCCGCCTGGGAATAGTGCAACGCAGCGCCCGGCTTGCAGGTGAACTCGCAGGCAGCGCACTGGAAAACCACCTTGTCGCAACGCGCCGCTTGACCGCGCCCTCGGAAATGGGAAGCTTGTTCAAAGTGCTGGCGCTTTTCCCTGCCAGCGCATTGCCTCCGCCCGGATTTGCATGATGCTGGAACTTGTCACATCGAACGCCCTGACCGTTCGCCACGGCTTTTTCACCCGCAAAGGTGGAGCGTCGTCAGGCATCTTCACCGGTCTGAACTGCGGGCCTGGATCGTCGGACATCGCAGAGATTGTCGCGATCAACCGTGCCCGCGTCGCGACCCATCTTGGTGTGGCGCCCGAAAGCCTGCTGACCCTGAACCAGGTTCATTCGGCGGATGTGGTGACGGTGACGGAACCCTTTGTCATCAGGCCGCGCGCTGATGCGATGGTCACCTGCAAACCTGGGCTGGCGCTGGGGGTTTTGACCGCCGACTGCCAACCCGTCCTGTTTTTCGACCCTGAGGCACGCGTAGTCGGGGCGGCTCATGCCGGTTGGCGCGGAACAAGGGATGGCATTCTTGAAGCCACCGTAGCTGCAATGGTCCGCTTGGGGGCCACACCGCAAGGCATCACTGCCATCATTGGCCCCTGCATCAGCCAACCCTCCTACGAGGTGGGACCGGAGTTGTTCGAAGCGTTCACCGACGATGACCCCGATACCGCCCGTTTCTTCGTCAACGGCAAGGGCGACCGGATGCTTTTCGACCTTCCCGCCTATGGCCTTGCTCGACTGCGCCGCGCCGGTGTCGGTCACGCGGAATGGACGCGCCACTGCACCTACCGGGATCCCGTCAGGTTCTATTCGTATCGCCGGACCATTCACGCGGGCGAAGCCGACTATGGCCGCCTGATTTCTGCGATCAGCCTGTAATCTGCCCGGTTTTCGCCGCATTTCGGTCCAGGTTGCGCGGTGCTTGTTGCCAAAACCACAACAATCCTTGTGACCCGGCTGGGCGGGACTTCGTGACCTTGGCCGCACAACTTCCATAAAATGCCTAGATCTTTGCCAAAACCTTGCCGTATTGCGCCTGCAAACTGATCATCAATCGGAAACAACCCGTAGAAGGATGCCGCAGATGACCAAGACACCGCGCTGGATCAAATCCGTCGTTGCCTCCAGCACAGAAGCTGCCCCGGCCTTGCCTTGGGCCCGCGGAAATCGCCGCAAACCCGAATCGCTGAAAGACACCCCGACGCTGCCGCGTGCGATCGCGGCCCGTTGACTGTTGCAAACAAGCTGCAATTTGGCGTTCCACTGTCGCCGTTTCCAGAACGATCCGCCCGCCACGCTGCAATTGCAACGCCTGCGCAAGGCAATTAAGAATAAAGTTTGACCGCCCGCCCGCTTTCGGCCACCTTTGCCTCACAACGTCCTCTGTGAAAACAGGTTTCTACAGGTTGTACGGTCAGCGAAATGGCCAGACCTGCAGTTGCACCAGATCGGTCGCGTGACCGTCTTTGGGATTGATGCTCGGTTAAGGCGGCCCTGGTGCTCCTCTGGCACCAAAAAGGGGCCGCCTAAACATTTGTAATCTCATTTGTGCAATGTCGGCGCGTCAGGCGTTCTTTGCCAACCGTGCTTCCAAGACATCAAACGGCAGGCCCGGCTGGTCTTTGGCACAGCGGATGACCAGCGATGTCTTTACCGATCCCACATTGACTGCAGACGTCAAGCCCTCGGTCAGAAAGTTCTGAAACGTACTCAGGTCGGGGGCTACGCATTTCAGGATGAAGTCGATCTCGCCGTTCAACATGTGGCACTCTCGCACCAGAGGCCATTCACGACACTGCCTCTCGAATGCCGACAGGTCTGCCTCGGCTTGCGACCTCAGCCGCACCATGGCGAACACCTGCACTTCAAAGCCCATTTCGCGGGCGTCGATATCTGCGTGATAACCCTTGATATAGCCCGCTTCTTCCAGCGTGCGCACCCGGCGCAGACAGGGTGGAGCAGAAATCCCGACCCTGCGGGCCAGCTCTACATTCGTCATCCGTCCGTCGGCCTGAAGTTCAGCGAGAATCCGGCGGTCGATCGGATCGAGTTTGGAAACAGCCATTGGGCCTCCTTGTTCTTACGATCATGTAGGCAAAAGCACCCTTTCGCGCAATTATATTTCGCATTTGCGCAAGATTTAGACGCATGGGTGTCATGCGCCGGATGACCCTTTCGCCGCCCAACCGCACGGCTTATATCCGGGCCAACGAATTGGGGGCGACGATGGGCACGACACGACACACCAAAGTTCTGATCATCGGATCAGGTCCGGCAGGCTACACGGCTGCAGTCTATGCGGCGCGCGCCATGCTGAACCCGTTGCTGATCCAGGGCCTGCAACCTGGCGGGCAGTTGACGATCACCACCGAAGTCGAAAACTGGCCGGGCGACACACATGTCATGGGTCCCGATCTGATGATCCGGATGCAGGACCACGCGACCGCCATGGGGGCAGAGGTGATCAGTGACTACATCACCGCAATTGATCTGTCCAAACGCCCCTTCACCGCGACTGCGGACTCCGGGATGACCTATACCGCCGATGCCGTAATCCTTGCGACGGGGGCGCAGGCCAAATGGCTGGGTCTGCCATCAGAAGAGAAATTCAAGGGTTTCGGCGTGTCGGCCTGCGCCACCTGCGACGGATTTTTCTATCGCGGAAAAGAGATTGTGGTCATCGGTGGCGGAAACACCGCCGTCGAAGAGGCGCTGTTCTTGACGAACTTTGCCTCGAAAGTCACGCTGATCCACCGCCGCGACAGTCTGCGTGCCGAAAAGATCATGCAGGATCGCCTGTTCAAACATCCCAAGATCGAAATGCTGTGGCACCACGAAGTGACCGAGGTTCTGGGGACGGAAAGTCCGCTCGGCGTTACCGGGGTGCGCGCCCGGAATGTCTTGACGGGGACAGAAACGATTGTGCCCTGTGCCGGCTTTTTTGTTGCAATCGGACATGCCCCCGCGTCTGAACTGGTGAAGGATCAGTTGCCGCTGCACAACGGCGGATATGTACAGGTCGAACCGGGCAGCACTTCGACCGCGATCCCGGGCGTCTTTGCGGCGGGGGATCTGACGGATCACATCTATCGCCAAGCCGTGACGTCGGCTGGAATGGGCTGCATGGCGGCCCTGGACGCCGAACGCTGGCTTGCTTCTGGTGCCGACTGATTGTTTCCGGAATTTGGGCAATGACAGCGTTTCGGTAGTATTCTGACACGCATTCAACGAGGTGCCACAGCAAAGCCGGAATCCGTTGACTCTTTGCCATGATTCGTGTTTCGTTCCTCTTTCTGAGGGCGATGGCGTTGCTTGGTAGTGGAGTTAGATAGTTGAATAGCGTTGGTAAACTTCTGTCAGTGTTTGCAGTTGCCGTGTCGATGTCTTTGTCTCCCTCTGACGCTGCCGTCGTCAATCCGGACGTTGGTGCGTTCAGCTCGTTCACTTGGAACGACGCGAGTGCCAGCGCGCGCAAAGCGATTGCGCCGAAAAACGAATGGTCTGTGACCGTAGACGTCGACTCGACGATCAGCTTTTTTGTTCGTGCACCGTTTTTCGGGGACAGTTTCGGCCTGAGCCTGAACGGGGTTGCGACCGAGTGGACCAAGCAAACCCAAGCGGGCCGCCACATGGCGCGGGCGGATGTCACCTTGATCGCAGGTGTCGAGTACATCTTTGCTGTTGATGTTCTGACCGATCGAAAGCGCAAGCCGAACCTTGGTTTTGTTGCCTTCTCGGCTGCGAGCCCGATCGCCGCAGTGCCGCTGCCGGCGGCCGGCATGGCGTTGCTTGGCGGACTTGGGATGATGGCTGCGCTGCGCCGGCGCTCTGCCTGATCTACCCCGTCGCGACGATCTTTGCACAGACGCTTCGGGATCAGCCGGGGCGTCTTTTTCGTTTGTGGCGCAGTGCGCAAGGACAATGATCCGATGTGGCCATTGCCACATTGCAGCCGTGGTCCAGCGCAGGATCATTGGACCATTGACCTTTCGCCCTTCCTTGGCGCACCCTTTTTCCAAGGCTATCGGGGCATTGCATGCGCGAACTATGGCGGGGCACTTGGGCAACACGCGCGCGCATAGCGAGCGGGCTTGTCCTGTTCACATATGCGACTTTGCACTTTTTGAACATCGGCCTGGGGCTCATCTCGCCTGAGGCACTGTTGGCAGGACAGGAGTTCCGGCAAATCGTGACCCGCAGCTTGCCGGGCTCGGTGATCCTTTATGCCGCACTTTTAACCCATGCGACGCTCGCGCTTGCCCGTCTGACCACCCGCAGCTCTTTGCGCCTGCCACTGTGGGAGTTGGTGCAGGTCACGCTTGGCCTGTTCATCCCGGCGTTGCTGCTGACCCATATCATCTACACGCGCACCGCCCACGAACTGCTAGGGGTTAATGACCAGATGCCCTTTCTGATCGGCCTGATCTGGGGAACCAAATCCGGCTGGCAGCAGGCGGCGCTGTTGCTGATCGTGTGGACTCATGGCTGTTTGGGTCTGCATTTCTGGTTGCGCGGTCGCGACCGATGGCAGCGCAACCTGCCTCTGCTGGCCGGTCTTGCCGCATTGATCCCGGCCTTTGCACTCGCCGGCTATCTGACCGAAGGCCGGCGCCTTGCCCTTGCCTATGCCGACCCGGATTTGCGGGCCGCAATCACGGCACCCTTCAACTTGCCAAGCCGGGAAGGGTACGCGCTGCTTGCGCAGCTAAAACAGACGTCGCACTGGGTCTACTGGGGGTTTCTGGCGCTTGCTGCTGCAATCTATCTCGTCGCAAAGCTGGCGCGTCGGCGACGCATCCTGCGCATTACTTATGACGACGGCACCCGTGCAACTGCCCCTGCCGGCATGACCCTGCTAGAGATATCGCGCAGCAACGGCATCCCGCATACCGCCCTGTGTGGCGGGCGGGGCCGCTGTACGACGTGCCGCGTGGTGATCGAAGATGGCGGTGAAGACTTGCCGCCAGCCTCTCCCGCCGAACAGTACAGCCTTGATGCGGTCGGCGCTGGCACCAGCACCCGGCTGGCCTGTCAGGTTCGCCCGACTGGCCCGTTGACCATCCACCGCGTGTTTCGCCCTGATGGCCGACAGCGGCGCGCCCATGCCAGCACTGGCACCGAACGCCGGATGGCGATCATGTTTCTCGACATCCGCGGCTTCACCGCGCGCAGCGCAGGACAACTGCCCTATGACGTGGTGTTTTTGTTGAACCGGTTTTTCGATGCGATTGTCCCCGCCATCACGCGCGCGGGCGGCAGTGTGGACAAATACCTCGGCGACGGCTTGCTCGCGGTCTATGACACGGGCGCGGAGGCGACCTCGGCACGCTGTGCCCTGACCTCAGTTGCAGATATCGGCGCTGCCCTGTCCGCATTCAATCAGGTCATGGTCACGGAAGGCGCGCAACCCGTGCGCATCGGCATCGGCCTGCATCTTGGCGATCTGGTGATCGGTGAAATCGGGGCCACCGGCCATGCACCGCGCACGATCATCGGCGAGGTGGTGAACGCCGCCAGCCGGCTGGAGGCGGCCACCAAAGATCTGTCGATTGAACTTCTTGTGTCAATCGACCTTCTGCGGTCGGCCGGTGTGGACACGGCAGCGCTGGACCTGATCACGCTTGACCTGCGCGGAGTAGCGCACCCGCTTCAGGCCCTTGCCGTGCCACGGGCAGCCAACCTGCCTGCCGTGCTTGGCAAGGCCATCCCTTCTGGACAACCAAAGGCGGTCCAGGCCTGACGCGTCAATGCGCGTTGACCGGCACCATGTCATGCTCGCGTGCCAACGCGAACGCCAACTGCCGGTTGGCCACCAGCGCCAGACGCGCGCCATCAGGCCGATGAACGGCATAGACCTTGTCTGCACCGTCAACCTGCATGCGGATGTCATCAGGAAGGTCAGCGACCGAAACCGGCAGCACGTACACGATTTTTGGGCCGCCGTCTGGAATGGCATTGAAACGGGTATTCATCCTGGCCTCCTATCGTTCTAGTTTCGGTGCTGTGCGAATGGAAATGGTGTGGACAACCGGCTCTGGTACGGACCGCAGCAAATCGACATGCAACAACCCGTGTTCCATCGCGGCCCCTGCCACCTCCACGCCCTCAGCCATGACAAAACTGCGCTGAAATGCCCGTGCAGCAATGCCGCGGTGCAGGAACGTCCGGGTGCCCGGATCATCCGGCTGCCGCCCCCGGATCACCAATTGGCGATCCTCGACAGTGATTGCGAGGTCTTCCTCGCGAAACCCCGCCACGGCCAGCGTGATGCGATATGCATTTTCTGCGACGGCCTCGATGTTGAACGGCGGATAGCCTTCGCTGGCCGTCTTTGCGGTGCGTTCAACCAGCCGCTCAAGCTGCTCAAAGCCCAAAAGGAACGGATGCGCTCCGAAAGTCAGTTTCGTCATGGTCTTGCCCTTTGCAAAAGCGACAATCATGCAAGGCCCGGAAACGGCACCCTACAGGTAAAATATGGGGACCTGCCGGCTCGCCTGCAAGAGCCACGTTGAAAGCCCACACGCGGCAAGGCTGCGCATATTCTCACAACTGCAGGTGTTTCATCTGCAAATACTTCCCGCAACCCGACCGAATCACTATATCGTTGCAACAGATAAAAAGACCGGACCCGATCCCGCCATGAATGCCTCCTCAGAGCTCAGTTTCGAAGACATGCTGCGCATCCGGCTAGAGGTTCTCAAGCGCGACCACCGAGATCTTGACGAGGCGGTGAAAGCTCTTTCCAGCGCAGGCCGGCCAGATCAATTGACCCTGCGCCGCCTGAAAAAGCAAAAACTGGCGTTGAAAGATCATATCGTGAAGATCGAAGATCAACTGATCCCCGACATCATCGCCTGATCTGCCTTTTTGCGGGTCTGACAGGGCGGCACGCCTCGGCTCGTCACCATGCTGCAGCCTGTCACTTGCCCCCGCCAGACTTGCCGCTATACACCTAGCCTCAATCGGGGGTAGCTATGGTTCAGGTCGGCATCATCATGGGAAGTCAGTCAGACTGGCCGACGATGAAGGCCGCAGCAGACATGCTTGATGAACTGGCTCTTTCCTATGAGGCTCGGATCGTCAGCGCCCACCGCACGCCCGACCGATTGTGGACCTACGGCATGACGGCGGTCGAGCGGGGCCTCAAAGTCATCATCGCGGGTGCTGGCGGGGCTGCCCATCTGCCCGGCATGATGGCATCGAAAACCCGGCTCCCGGTTATCGGCGTGCCGGTGCAAACGCGCGCGCTGTCCGGGGTGGACAGTCTTTATTCGATCCTGCAGATGCCGCGCGGCTATCCGGTCGCAACAATGGCAATCGGCGGCGCAGCCAACGCGGCCCTGATGGCTGCCGGCATCCTTGCATTGTCCGATCCGCAACTCGCGGCCAGACTGGACCGCTGGCGTGACGCGCTGTCAGCTTCGATCCCGGACGAGCCGCGCAATGACTGACACGCCACAAAGCCTGCCTTGCGGCGCCACCATCGGCATTCTGGGCGGTGGTCAATTGGGTCGGATGTTGTCTGTTGCCGCCTCTCGGCTGGGGTTGCGTTGCCACATCTACGACCCGAACCCTCACCCGCCTGCCGCCGACGTGGCCTGTTGGCTGACCACCGCGGCCTATGACGACGCTGCGGCACTCGCGGCCTTCGCTGGCGCAGTCAACGTGATCACCTATGAATTCGAGAATATCCCGACTGCCGCCCTCGATTTGCTGGAACACCTGAAACCGATCCGCCCGAACCGCAAAGCGTTGGCCACAAGTCAGGATCGCCTGACCGAAAAGACCTTCCTGCGCGGCCTTGGATTGCAAACTGCACCCTTCGCCGCCGTCACCACGCCGGCAGACCTCGACAGCGCCCTTGCCATGATCGGTACGCCGTCGATCCTGAAAACCGCCAGGCTGGGCTATGACGGCAAAGGTCAGACGCGCCTGTCAACCACAGCCGATGCCGCGCAGGCGCTGGCCAAAAAGTTTGACGCGCCTTGCGTACTCGAAGGCTTCATCGACTTCAGCCGCGAAGTGTCCGTCATCGCTGCCCGCAGCTTGTACGGCGACATCGCAGCCTACGACCCCGGTGAAAATGTCCACCTCGACGGGATACTGCACACAACCACAGTTCCCGCCCGTCTGAGCCCCAGCCAACGCAGCGATGCCGTGCTGATCGCAGCGCGCATCCTGAATGCACTGGATTATGTCGGCGTGATCGGGGTCGAATTCTTCGTGACGCAAACTGCCCTGATCGTCAACGAAATCGCCCCGCGTGTGCATAATTCCGGCCACTGGACCCAGAACGGCTGCGCGGTCGATCAGTTCGAACAGCACATCCGGGCCGTTGCGGGCTGGCCCTTGGGCGATGGCGGGCGCCATGCCGACGTGCGGATGGAAAACCTGATCGACACTGACATGCTGCGGGTCCCGCAGCTTGCAGCTCAGCGCGACGCAGCCTTGCATCTTTATGGCAAACCCGATGCCAGGGCAGGCCGCAAGATGGGCCACGTCAACCATATCCTGCGCCACGTCTGATCTTTCATCTTGGAAAAAATATCCCCGCCGGAGGCACCATGGGCGGGTCCGGGCCCAAGTTCGGCCTGCAAGACCCTGCTTGCGATCAAGCGGACCCGGGCTTCAATGTTGACGCTGACGCGCCATCCGCCCGCATCATCGCTCTGGACAAACCCCACCAAACACCCCAGTTTCAGCGTCCATGGCCAGACATCTCTCTCCTCGCATCGCCGTGCGCGCGTTGATCCTGCATCAGGATCGCCTATTGCTGGTCAACGCTTATCCCGGCGGAAGATCCGATTTGTGGTGCGCGCCGGGGGGCGGCAGCCAGCCTGGCACCTCGTTGCCAGCCAACCTGATCCGCGAAGTGCACGAGGAAACCGGCCTGACGGTGGCAGTGGGTCAACCGGCCCTGATCAACGAATTCCATGACCCCGCAACCGGCTTTCATCAGGTCGATCTGTTCTTTCACTGCACGATCACCGCGGGCTCACTCGACAAGGACTGGCCCGATCCCGAAGGTGTGGTGACGGAACGGCGCTTTTTTTCCAAAAGCGATCTCGACCTTGGTCGCATCCGCTTCAAGCCCGACAGTCTCGGCGTCGCTGCCTGGGGCAGCGGGTTGCTCTACGACCCGCTGGAACGGCTGGTACGCTAGGCCCGACTTGCCAGCGCAACTCCGCTCAGCACGAATATCGCGGCGACGACGAACCGCGCGTCGACCGCCTCGCCCAGAAAAACAATCCCTGCCAGCGCCGTCAGCACAGGCACGCTCAGTTGCGCCACCGCCGCCCTCCCTGCCCCCAGGACCGGCACGACACTGTACCACAGCGCATAGCCCAACCCCGAAGTGACCGCCCCCGACACCACCGCAAGCGTCACCCCCAGCCCGGTGACACCCACCGGCATCAGCCCAAGCGCAAGGCCGACAGCCAAACCCAAAGGCACAGACAACACGAAATTTGCCGCCGTCCCCGCCAGCGGATCGCCCGCCCGTCGCCCCGCCAACGAGTAAAACCCAAACCCGACGCCCGCCGCCGCCATCAGCAGCGCATGCGGCAGCGACAGTGCCGCGTCCATACCCGGCCAAAGCAGCGCAACCAGACCCGCAAAAGCCATCCCTGCCCCGGCCCAGCGCAGGCGCGGCACATCTTCGCGCGCAACCAATGTGCCCGCAAACATCGTAATCTGTACCGCCCCGAACAAGATCAGCGCGCCCGCTCCGGCATCCAGCGACACGTAAGCCAGCGAAAACGCGAACAGGTAAAAGGTCAGGCCCAGAACACCCACAAGTCGGCCGGACCACCCGGCCCAGATCACACCCCCGGCAAGCCCGCGCAGGCCGACCAGCACCGCCAGCATCACGGCCCCCGAGATCAGCCTCACCACCGCGAAGCTGACAGGATCAATCTGCCCCATCCCGACGGCAAACCGGTTCAGCAAGGAATTGGCGGCAAAGGCGCACAGGGCCAGGGCGGTCGGCAGGAGCAGCCGCATCATACCCCCTGAAATGCCGGAGGATAAATCAACTCCCGATCCGGCACATCCTTGCCGGGTCGCGCGATCAGGGTGTTCATGATCGGATAGGGCGAGGTCAACCGCGCCGCCCGCTCTTGCGAAAACCCGGCGCGAAGGTAAAACGATGGTTTGCCGACAACCACAAGGGTGGGCGTCTCATCGCCCTGCAAATGGCCAGCCTGCGAAAGCGCCTTTGTATGCCAGTCCTGACCTTCCGCAAAACCCGCCGCATAATCCTGAACCAATCGTGATCCAAAGCGAAAGTAGCGCTTCGTCGCCTCGGTTCTGGCGAGACTGCCGTTCTGCCAAGACGGCAAAACCGCGACCGGCCCCAGACAGAACCAGTTCAGCGGCGCAACCATCCGGCTGATCGCCAGATAGCCACCAATGCGGCTTTGGCCGGTCACCGGGTCGGGCCAGGTTTTCACGGCATCCAGCATCATGGCCCCATCCGACCGCAGCCGCTGAACCAGTTCCGCCTCGTCCCGCCGACCGAACGCAACCTCCAGCAGCGTGTCGATCTCTGCATGGTCTTGCGACTTGGCCGGGCGCGACGTGTCAGGACCAATTGCCATCATACACTCCCAAAGAAAAAGGGCGCACCAAGGTGCGCCCTTTCCCTAACACGATCCCGATGGGATCACATCATCCCGTCCATGCCGCCCATGCCGCCCATGCCGCCGCCGCCGCCCTGGCCGCCCGACTTGGGTTCCGGACGATCCGCAATCATGGCTTCGGTGGTGATCAGCAGCGATGCAACCGAAGCCGCATCCTCCAGCGCGATCCGCACCACTTTGGCCGGGTCAATCACGCCGAACTTGAACATGTCGCCATATTCTTCGGTCTGCGCGTTAAAGCCAAAGGTCTTGTCAGTCGACTCGCGGACTTTGCCCGCGACAACTGCACCATCGACACCGGCGTTCTGTGCGATCTGACGCAGCGGAGCCTCAAGTGCGCGACGGATGATCGCGATCCCGGCGTTCTGGTCGCTGTTGGCACCCTCCAGACCGTCGAGTGCGCTTGCCGCCTGCATCAGCGCCACGCCGCCGCCAACCACGATGCCTTCTTGCACGGCAGCGCGGGTTGCGTTCAGTGCGTCGTCAACGCGGTCTTTACGCTCTTTCACTTCGATCTCGGTCATGCCGCCAACGCGGATCACCGCAACGCCGCCAGCCAGTTTGGCCACGCGCTCTTGCAGCTTTTCCTTGTCGTAGTCGCTGGTGGTGTCTTCGATCTGCTGACGGATCTGTGCCACCCGCGACTGGATCTCGGCCTTGTCACCCGCGCCATCGATGATGGTCGTGGTGTCCTTGGTGATCGAGATTTTCTTGGCACGGCCCAGCATGTCGAGGGTCACGTTTTCCAGCTTCATGCCCAGATCATCGCTGATCACCTGACCACCGGTCAGGATCGCGATGTCCTGCAGCATCGCCTTGCGACGATCACCGAAGCCCGGAGCCTTGACAGCCGCGATCTTCAGACCACCGCGCAGCTTGTTGACGACCAGCGTAGCAAGTGCTTCGCCTTCGACATCTTCCGAGATGATCAATAGCGGCTTCTGGCTTTGGATCACAGCTTCCAGCAACGGAACCATCGGCTGCAGGGAACCCAGCCTTTTCTCGTGCAGCAGAACCAGAACGTCTTCCAGATCCGCAACCATCTTGTCGGCGTTGGTCACGAAATAGGGCGACAGATAGCCACGGTCGAACTGCATACCCTCGACGACTTCAGTCTCGGTATCCAGACCCTTGTTTTCTTCGACGGTGATGACACCCTCGTTGCCGACCTTCTGCATCGCATCGGCGATCTGACGGCCGATTTCAGCTTCGCCGTTGGCAGAAATGGTGCCGACCTGGGCAACTTCAGCGCTGTCCGAAACCGGACGGGCTGCGGCCTTGATCGCTGCCACGACTTTGCTGGTCGCAAGGTCGATGCCGCGCTTCAGGTCCATCGGGTTCATGCCGGCGGCAACCGCCTTCATGCCTTCCTTGATGATCGCCTGCGCCAGAACGGTGGCGGTGGTGGTGCCGTCGCCAGCCTCGTCATTGGTGCGGGAAGCGACTTCCTTCACCATCTGCGCGCCCATGTTCTCGAACTTGTCGGACAGCTCGATTTCCTTGGCAACCGTCACACCGTCCTTGGTTATGCGCGGGGCGCCGAACGACTTATCGAGAATGACGTTGCGGCCTTTGGGCCCCAGTGTCACCTTTACGGCGTCGGCCAGGATGTTGACACCGCGCAGCAAACGGTCGCGGGCATCCGATTCAAAACGTACGTCTTTAGCAGCCATTGGAGAAGCTCCTCAATGCGTTGAATGGGGTGGGTGCGCCGATGCGCACCGCAGCGGTCAGCAACTTCAGGCCAGAATGCCCATGATGTCGCTTTCCTTCATGATCAGCAGGTCTTCGCCATCCAGCTTGACCTCGGTGCCCGACCACTTGCCGAACAGGATGCGCTGACCCTTTTCGACATCCATCTTGATGCGCTTGCCGTCTTCGTCACGCGCGCCGGGGCCTACGGCCACAACTTCACCCTCTGCGGGCTTTTCCTTGGCGGTATCGGGGATGATCAGACCACCCTTGGTCTTGTCTTCGCCTTCGATACGACGGACCAACACACGGTCATGCAGCGGTTTGAATGACATCTGGTAACACTCCCTAGGTTCCAGGTTGAAATATATTGTCACTCACTTTCATCGAGTGCCAACACCGCCTAGATAGCTAGCCGGCCTGATGCAGTCAACTGGGCTGGTCGCGAAAATTTCATGACAACCAGCTTGGGTTAAACCGGTTGCAGTGCCATCATGTACGCAAAGGGAACCTGCTGATGCTGCGCATAGTCACCTTGATTGCCGCTGTTTTCTTGCCTCTGACATTGCATGCGCAATGCGCGGGTCGGAACCTTGTCACGGCTCTTGCGGCGACAGAACAGGCTGACCTGCGCAGCGCGGCTCAGGCCGTACCCTTTCCCGATGGCAACCTGTGGCGCGCAACGCGGGGCCGGCAAACCGTTCATATCGTCGGCACCTATCACTTTGATGATCCGCGCCATGACGCCATTCTGACGGCCGTAGCACCCCTGATTGCCGGTGCAGAGGTGTTGCTGGTCGAAGCCGGGCCGGATGAAGAGGCTGCCTTGTCAGAGCGCATGGCACGTGAACCGCGCCTGATGACCATCGTGGACGGTCCGACGATGCCCGAATTGCTTCCCGAGGCAGAATGGCAAGCGCTGTCCGCCGCCATGAAGGCGCGCGGCGTGCCCGGCTTCATGGCTGCCAAACTGCAACCGTGGTTTTTGTCGCTCATGCTGGGCATTCCGCCGTGCGACATGGCGCGCATGGCCAACGGGCGCGGCCTTGACCAGCGCCTGATGCACGAGGCGACGGCACGCGGATTGCCGATCAAGGCGCTGGAGCCCTATGACACGTTGTTCGTTCTGTTCGAAAAGATGACGCAGGCGGATCAGCTGTCGATGATCCGGTCCGCACTGACGATGGAACCGCAGGCAGAGGACATGTCGGTGACCCTCGCCGATCTGTATTTCGCGCAGGAAAGCCGCGTGATCTGGGAACTCATGCGCCATTTGACGCTGACTGCGCCTGACGTTGATCCCGAACTGGTCGCGCAGGATCTGGCGTTGCTGGAAACCACCATGATGACCGACCGCAACCGGGCCTGGATTCCCGTGATCGAATCTGCCGCGGCCAAAGGTCCGGTTGCTGCCGCGTTTGGCGCGCTGCATCTTTCGGGCGAACAGGGCGTTTTGAACCTGCTGGCGCAGAAGGGCTTCAAGATCGAACGCTTGCCCTTTTAGTGCCCATCAGTAGTAGCGTTTGAACCGCACCCCTTCCATACCCAGCTTTCGCAACGCAGCCTCCTTCGGCTGGCGGTGGTTTTCCACCGCATTGGCGGCCGATCCGGCAGCAGCAAGAGTAGAAAACACCATGGCAATCACCGAAAACACCGATTTTGCAGCCCAAGTGATCGTGGAGGTGGCTTTGATAGACGTATCAGACATGAAAGGCTCGCTTGTTAAAGGTGTCTCCCTGTCCTAAGAAGTGGTCGCCTTTCCTGATGCTGCAACGCGCCGCACCGGGCAGCCCCTATGCAAGAACCGCATGACTGCGGCCCCGGCTCGTGATGCCGCATCGCAGAAACCCACCGCACCGCCAGCCTGTCGCGCGTGACAAGACGCGCAGCGCCCCCTATAACCACGCCAGACCACACCCCGCGCCTTGGGCCATTTTTAACGGACAACCCCATGACAACGCTCGTTTTCGGACACAAATCACCCGATACCGACACCACAGGCTCTGCCATCATCTGGGCTTGGTATCTTGCGCATGTGCGCGGGATCAGTGCCGAACCGCGCCTTCTGGGCGAGCCGAACGCCGAAGCCGCCTTCATGCTGGCCTACTGGGATGTGCCAAAACCGCCGATCATCTCTGACATCGAGCCGGGTCAGAACGTGGTGATCGTGGATACCAACAACCCCGCCGAACTGCCGCCGGGCATCCATGAGGCCAACATCACGGCGATCATCGACCATCACATGCTGGTCGGCGGGTTGAAAACCAAGGCCCCGATCAACGTGGTGATGCGCCCGCTGGCCTGCACCGCCACCGTCATGCACGACATCATGGGCGACGACGTGGCGAAACTGCCGTCGGCGATCAAGGGGCTGATGCTGACCTGCATCTTGTCGGACACGATGGAATTCCGCAGCCCCACCACCACCCCGCATGACCGCGCAGCGGCCGAAAAACTGGCCGCCGATCTGGACGTGAACATCCCCGCCTTTGCGGCCCAGATGTTTGCCGCAAAATCTGACGTGGGCCGTTTCACCGATGCCGAACTTTTGCGGATGGACAGCAAGGAATACACGATCGACGGGCACGCATTGCGCATCTCGGTGTTGGAAACAACTGCCCCGCAGGTCATCTTGAACCGCAAGGCCGCGCTGATGGCCGCCATGCCCGCTGTCGCGGCGCAGGATGGTGCCGAACAGGTGATGCTGTTCATCATCGACATCCTTAACGAAGAGGCGACGCTGCTTGTTCCAAATGAACTGGTCAAGACGGTGGCCGAGGCATCGTTCGGCTGCACCATCACCGGCGATACCGTCGTGCTGCCCGGCATCATGAGCCGCAAGCTGCAGATCATCCCCGCGCTCAAGCTGTGAATACCCGGGGCTCGGGCCTTTTCGTGATCCGTTTGCGCGGCGGACCGCCATCTACCCTAGTGCAACAAAAGGTTTGCCATGACCCAGATCATTCGTTCGCTGGCCGAGATTTCCGGCCGCTATGAGGCCGTGTTCTGCGATCTGTGGGGCTGCCTGCATGACGGGGTAAGGCCGTTTCCGGCCGCTGTGGCGGCCTTGCAAGCCTATCGTGCAAAAGGGGGAATCGTGATTCTCGTGACCAATGCGCCGCGCCCCAAATCCAGCGTGATAGCCCAGCTTGACGCAATGGGTTGCCCGCGCGACGTCTGGGACGACGTGGCCTCTTCCGGTGATGCAGCACAATACGCCCTGATCACCGGGGCAGTCGGGCAGCGTGTGCACCACATTGGCGCCGAAAAGGACTTGCCCTTTTTCACCGACTTCGCCGAGGATCTTCAAATCGCGCTCAAGGCCGCGCAACCCATTGAAAGGGTGCCCCTTTCGCAGTCACAAGGCATCGTGTGCACCGGGTTGTTCGATGACCTTACCGAAACGCCCGACGACTACCGCGCCCAATTGCTGCTTGCCAAGACCCTTGACCTGCCCATGCTTTGCGCCAACCCGGATATCATCGTGGATATGGGCCACCGGCGGCTTTTTTGTGCCGGCGCCCTTGCGCAGGCCTATGCGGAGATGGGCGGCACCGTGCTTTACTTCGGCAAGCCGCATCCGCCGATCTACGACCTGGCCCGACGCCGCCTGTCGCTGCTTGCCAAAGGCGCTGACCCGCAGATCTTGTGCATCGGCGACGGAATTGCCACTGACGTGCAGGGCGGACTTTCCGAAAACCTCGATACCCTTTTTGTCACCGGCGGCATTGCTGCGACCGAGTTTGGCGCGGACCCGGAAAATCCGGACAAGGCACTGCTGGATGACTATCTTGCGGCCCGGCAAATGGACGCAACATATGCGATTGGCTTTCTTGGGTAATTTTCTTACCTTTTTTTGCGGCTGATCGGCCATTTATTGCGCAATGGATTGCGCTGCGTTGCAGCACCGGCTAGTCTCCGGCCCATGGTGGGGGACTCAGGCAATGTTGGACAATATGCCGCGCGGCACGATCTGCATCGAAGACATCGAGATCGGAATGACCAGATCTTTGCGCAAGACAATAACTGATCGCGACATTCAGTTGTTTGCAGAGGTTTCCACCGATCACAATCCGGTTCATCTTGATGACGCCTATGCCCGCGATACCCGGTTCGAAGGCCGCATCGCCCATGGAATGCTGACGGCAAGCCTGATTTCAGCGGTAATCGGCGAACAACTGCCGGGCCATGGCTCGGTCTATCTTGGGCAGTCACTCCGCTTTTTGGCGCCGGTCCGGCCTGGCGATGTGGTGGACACCCATGTAACGGTCACGGCCATCGACCATGCAAAACGCCGCGTGACCCTTGAAACCCATTGCGCAGTCGGTAAAACGGTGGTCCTGAAGGGCGAGGCGCTGGTCATGGCACCCAGCCGCAAGTTCGACTAGCGGGCCTGTGCCCGCACAAAGGGCAAGATGCAGGTTCATCAACATTGGCAAAGGCTTGCCGCCTCGGCCCGCGGGGCCTCGATTGCCATGGGCAATTTCGATGGTGTGCATCTGGGCCACACTGCGGTGATCGATCTGGCCCGAACGGCCGCCCCCCTTGGTATCCTGACATTCGAGCCGCATCCCCGCAGTTACTTTGCACCCCACAGCCCACCGTTTCGGCTGATGAACGCCGAGGCGCGAGCAAACCGTCTTGCCAAGCTGGGCGTGCAGCATCTTTACCAGTTGCCGTTCGATGCCGTGATGGCCAGCCTGACCCCCGAAGCCTTCGCGCGCGATATCCTGTGCGACGGCCTTGGTATCGCGCATGTCGTGGTGGGGGCTGATTTCTGTTTCGGCAAGGGTCGCCTTGGCCATGCTGCCGATCTGCAGGCGTTTGGCGCGCGCCATGGCTTTGCCGTGACCATCGCCGACCTGATCCAGGCCGACGGTGCGGATATCTCGTCCACCGCGATCCGAACCGCGCTGACCGAAGGCCGCCCCCGCGACGCCGCCCGCATGCTGGGCCACTGGCACCGCATCGAAGGCGAGGTGATTCACGGCGAAAAGCGCGGGCGCGAATTGGGCTATCCCACGGCCAACATGTCACTTTCTGGCCTGCACCTGCCACGTATGGGGGTCTATGCTGCCATCGTCGATGTGCTGACCGGGCCGCAGGCGGGCCGCTATTTCGGGGCCTCCAGCCTTGGCGTGCGCCCGATGTTCGGGGAAAACCAGCCCAACCTTGAAACATTCCTGATGGATTTCACGGGCGATCTCTACGGCCAGCATCTGTCTGTTGCCCTGATCGACTATCTGCGCCCCGAGTTGAAGTTCGACGGCCTGCCTGCCTTGATCACCCAGATGGCTGCCGACACCGCGCGCGCCCGCGACATTCTATCCGCGCTCTGACCCCTTCCCTTTCTGCGTTCCTAAGGCCACCCTGCCCCGATGACCCTTCGTGACCGTTTCTGGGAAACCATCCCCCTGACCAAACTGACGAAACCCGAATGGGAGGCGCTGTGTGATGGCTGCGGCAAATGCTGTCTGAACAAGCTCGAATATGAGGATACCGGCGAGGTCGAGTTTACCCGCGTCGCCTGCAAACTGCTCGACGGCGACACCTGCCGTTGCATGAGCTACGCCAACCGCCACGACTTCGTGCCCGAGTGCATTCGCCTGTCGCCGAAAACGCTGCCGAAGGTCGCTTACTGGTTGCCGCAGACCTGTGCCTACCGGCTGCTCTATCAGAAAAAGCCGCTGCGCGACTGGCATCCCTTGGTGACCGGCGATCCCGACAGCACCCACACATCGGGCAATTCGGTGCGCGGTTGGACGGTGTCGGAACTGACGGTGCCCGAAGACGAATGGGACGACTACACGATCGAGGAAAAACCCTGATGCATTTTGCCTCTGACAACACGTCTGGCTGCCCGCCGCAGATCATGGCGGCGCTGATGCGCGCCAATGACGGCTATGCGATGGGCTATGGCAACGATGCCTTCATGGGCCGCGTCCGCGACCAGATGCGCGCGGTGTTCGAGGCCCCCGAGGCTGCGGTCTATCTGGTGGCGACCGGCACGGCGGCCAATGCGCTGGCTTGTGCCGTTGCCTGCCCGCCTTGGGGTGCCGTATTCTGCCACGCCTACGCCCATATCGCCGAGGATGAATGCGGCGCGCCCGAGTTTTTCACCAATGGGGCGAAACTGGTTCTGGTGGCAGGCCAGCATGGCCGCATGACGCCAGAGGCACTAGAAGCCGCAATCACAAGGCTGACCCCCGGCAATGTGCACGGGGTTCAACGTGGTATGGTGTCCGTCACCAATGTGACCGAGGCGGGAACCGTCTATACCCCGGCAGAGGTTGCAGCTTTGGCCGCCGTCGCCCGCACCCACGGCTTGCCTGTGCATCTTGACGGCGCGCGGTTCGCCAATGCCCTGATCGCCACGGGCGCCACGCCCGCCGAAATGACGTGGAAAGCCGGGGTCGATCTGGTGTCGTTCGGCGGCACCAAGAACGGTCTGATGGGGGTCGAAGCGGTAGTGATCTTCGACCCGGCAAAGGCGTGGGAGTTCGAGTTGCGCCGCAAACGCGCGGGCCACCTACCTTCAAAACACCGCTATCTGTCGGCGCAGATGGAGGCCTATCTGGAAGACGACCTATGGCTGCAACTGGCGCGGCAGGCCAACGGCAAGGCGGCCCTGCTGGCGCAGAGTCTTGCCCAGATACCCGATGCCGAGTTGTCCCACCCGGTTCACGCCAACATCCTGTTTCCGCACTTTCCACCCGGCACCCATGCCCGCGCCGAAGCTGCCGGGGCGGTCTATTACCGGATGCCCGCCCCGCCTGGCCGCGACGGCGCGCGCTTTGTCACCAGCTGGTCCACTACCGACACCGACGTGCAGGCGCTGCTGTCCGCACTCGCCCCGTGATTTTCTGCACCTGCACACGGACTTTGGTTTGCAACGCCCCCCCCGGATGATAAGCGGGGGCACCGTCACGAATCCGTCATCCTGATGCCGTGACCCATGCGCGAGGATACCAGATGGCCGCCAACTCCGAACCCAAGCTGATCGCCGGCAACGCCAACCTCACGCTGGCCAAGGCGATTGCCCGGCGCATGTCACTGCACCGGGGAATGAGCGTCAATCTGGTGAAAGCGCGGGTCGAACGGTTCAACGACCAGGAGATTTTCGTCGAAGTGTTCGAAAACGTGCGGGGCGAGGATATGTTCATCATCCAGCCCACCTCGAACCCCGCCAACAACAACCTGATGGAGCTGATGATCATCACGGACGCGCTGCGCCGGTCGTCGGCCGCGCGGATCACCGCCGTAATCCCCTATTTCGGCTATGCCCGCCAGGATCGCCGCACCAAGTCGCGCACCCCGATTTCGGCGAAACTGGTGGCGAACCTGCTGACCGAGGCGGGCGTGGACCGTGTTCTGACAATGGACCTGCATGCGGCACAAATTCAGGGCTTCTTCGATATTCCGGTGGACAACCTTTACGCGTCGCCGATCTTTGCTTTGGACATCGAACATCATTTCAAGGGTAAGCTGGACCGCGTAACCATCGTGTCGCCGGATGTCGGCGGTGTGGCGCGTGCCCGCGATCTCGCACAGCGGCTGGGTACGGGCCTCGCAATCGTTGACAAACGCCGCGTGAAGGCGGGCGAAGTGGCCGACATGACGGTCATCGGCGACGTGACCGGACAGACCTGCATCATGGTCGACGACATCTGCGACACCGGCGGAACCCTGACCAAGGCCAGCGATGTGCTGCTGTCGGCCGGGGCGGTTGAAGTCCACGCCTACACCACCCATGGGGTGCTTTCCGGCGCGGCGGTGGATCGAATTGCATCGTCTTCGATGAAAAGTCTGGTAATCACCGATTCGATCGAGCCGACCGCCGCGGTACTTGCCGCCAGCAACATTCGCATCGTGCCGACCGCGCCGATCTTTGCGCAAGCCATCCTGAACATCTGGAACGGCACATCGGTGTTGTCGTTGTTTGACAACGCAACACTCGTGCCGATCTACGAAGGCATGTACCAACGCGGATAACCCGGCCGCGCCTCAATCCACCTTCCAGTCGTCCTCGTCTTTTACCGCACCTATTGCAATCCAATCCGCCCGGATACGCGCAAGCCGCGTGTCACCCCAGGTGCGAAAAACCAGATGAAATTCCTTTTCAGTGACCTGCTCCGCAGAAATATCTGCTCTGGCATTGTGCTTGTGGTCAGTGTCCCACATTGAAACCGACACATGCACGGCGGGTATTTCGGAATAGGGTTCCTTGAAACGGACGAGAAGTCGGCTTTCCCGCGGCCCGTTTCCGATCCACATGACCCCGCCATCCGCAAAATCCGAAAACATGACATGCGACCCCTGCTGGATCCCAAGAGCACCGCTGGAAATACGTTTCATTCGTCTCCGCCTCTGACGCGTGATACTAGCGCAGAAGTCAGGCAAGAAAATGATGCAAAAAAGCCCCGGCGTCAAACCGGGGCCTTACTCTGTGCCATAGACGTTCAGACGCCAAGGGCCGCCTTCAATGCGGTCATGTCGTCAACCAGTTTGTCCGCGGCGTCCTTGTCAACGGCGCCGGCGAGCATCGATTTTGCCTCGCCGATCAGACCATCCACAATCGCAACGGTCGCCTCTTCTGCAGGGATCGCGCGCTCTGCAAGAACCGATACGCCGGCTGCCGTGATTTCAGCAAAGCCGCCAGTTACCACATAGGCCTTGGTCCCTGCGGCCGACACTGCCCGCAAGACACCGGGGCGCAGCGTGGTGATGGTGGGGGCATGCCCCTCCATCGCCGTCAGGTCGCCATCCGCACCTGGGATCTGCACTTCGGTCGCAGCCACCGACGCCAACCGACGCTCGGGCGAGACCAGATCGAATTGTATCGTGCCCGCCATTTCGCCCCCTTATGCCGCTGCCGCAGCCAGACGCTGCGCTTTGGCCTTCACTTCATCGATGCCGCCGACCATGTAGAAGGCCGCTTCGGGCAGGTGGTCGTATTCGCCCGCCACAACCGCCTTGAACGACGAGATTGTAACGTCCAGCGGCACCTGTACGCCGTCTGACCCGGTGAACACCTTCGCCACGTCGAAGGGCTGCGACAGGAAGCGCTGGATCTTGCGCGCCCGGGCCACCGTCAACTTGTCCTCTTCGGACAATTCGTCCATCCCAAGGATCGCAATGATGTCTTGCAGCGACTTGTAGCGTTGCAGAATGCCCTGCACCGAACGCGCCACGTCATAGTGTTCTTGGCCCACCACCAGCGGGTCCATCAGACGAGAGGTCGAGTCCAACGGGTCCACCGCCGGATAGATCCCGAGTTCCGAGATCGCCCGCGAAAGGTTCGTGGTGGCGTCAAGGTGCGCGAACGACGTCGCAGGCGCGGGGTCGGTCAAGTCGTCGGCAGGCACATAGATCGCCTGCACCGACGTGATCGAGCCTGCCTTGGTCGAGGTGATCCGTTCTTGCAGCGCGCCCATGTCGGTGGCCAGCGTCGGCTGATAGCCCACAGCGGACGGGATACGCCCCAGCAGAGCCGACACTTCAGACCCGGCTTGGGTAAAGCGGAAGATGTTGTCGATAAAGAACAAAACGTCCGTCCCCGACTGGTCGCGGAACTGTTCGGCCAGCGTCAGGCCCGACAGCGCCACGCGCATCCGCGCACCCGGAGGCTCGTTCATCTGACCGTAAACCAGCGCCACCTTGGACTTCGTCATGTCTTCCAGGTTGATAACGCCGCTGTCCACCATCTCGTGGTAAAGGTCGTTGCCCTCACGCGTCCGCTCGCCCACGCCGGCGAACACCGAAAAGCCCGAGTGCACCTTGGCGATGTTGTTGATCAGCTCCATGATCAAAACCGTCTTGCCCACGCCCGCGCCACCAAAGAGGCCGATCTTGCCGCCCTTGGAGTAGGGGGCAAGGAGGTCAATCACCTTGATGCCGGTTACGAGGATCTGCGACGAGGTCGCCTGCTCGGCAAACGATGGCGCCGGCTGGTGGATCGGGCGGAATTCGGTCGCGTTGACCGGGCCGCGTTCGTCCACCGGCTCGCCGATCACGTTCAGGATGCGGCCCAGGGTCGCGTCGCCCACCGGCACTTGGATCGGTGCGCCAAGGTCGGACACTTCTGCCCCACGCACCAGACCTTCAGTTGCGTCCATGGCGATAGCGCGTACGGTCGACTCGCCCAAATGCTGCGCCACTTCCAAGACCAGCCGCTTGCCGTTGTTCGTCGTTTCCAGCGCGTTCAGAATCGCAGGCAGCGCGCCGTCGAACTGAACGTCAACCACGGCACCGATCACCTGGGTGATTTTGCCTTTTGCCATTGTCGTTCCTCCGGTTCCTCAGAGCGCCTCGGCGCCCGAAATGATTTCGATAAGCTCTTTGGTGATCGCTGCCTGGCGCGACCGGTTGTACTGGATCGTCAGCCGGTTGATCATGTCGCCCGCATTGCGTGTGGCGTTGTCCATTGCCGACATCCGGGCACCCTGTTCGGACGCGCCGTTTTCCAGCAGGGCCGTGAACACCTGCGTTGCCACACCGCGCGGCAAAAGGTCGGTAAGGATCGCCTCTTCGCTGGGTTCATAGTCGTAAAGCGACGACACTGCCGCGCCTTCGAACCTGGCCGGGATGATCTGCTGCGCTGTCGGCACCTGGGAAATCACCGACTGAAAACGGTTGTAGAACAAGGTGGCGATGTCGAACTCCGCAGCCTCGAACCGCGTCAGAACGTCCCGCGCGATGGTCTGTGCGTTGACATAGCCCACCCGCTTGACCTCGGCCATATCGACATGCCCGACGAAATACTGGCCGAAGTCGCGGCGCAACTGTTCGCGCCCCTTCTTGCCGACGGTCAGGATCTTCACCGTCTTGCCGCCCGCCAGCAGCTCGTTCGCCCGCGCCCGGGCCAGCCGCACGATGGTCGAGTTGAAGCCGCCGCAGAGCCCGCGTTCGGACGTCATCACGACCAACAGGTGCACGCGGTCGGCGCCCGTCCCGGCAAGAAGGCGCGGAGCGCCGTCCGAGCCACCCACCGCCGCTGCAAGCCCGCCTACAACAGCAGTCATCCGCTCGGCATAGGGGCGCGCCATCTCGGCGGCTTCCTGGGCACGGCGCAGCTTGGCTGCGGCCACCATCTGCATGGCCTTGGTGATCTTGCGGGTGTTCTTGACACTCGCAATCCGGTTTTTCAGGTCCTTGAGGCTGGGCATCGGTTATCTCCCCGCGCCCACTCAGGCGAAGTCTTTGGCGAACGCAGTGATTTCAGCGCGGATCGCCTTTTCCAGATCGCCCGCCACTTTACGGTCACTCATGGTGATGTCGTCCAGCAACGCCTTGCCCGGCCCGCGCAAATGCTTCAACAGCCCCGCTTCGAACCGGCCGACCGACTTGACTGGGACCTTGTCCAGATAGCCCGCGGTACCCGCAAAGATCACGCATACGATTTCCGCGTTGGTCATCGGCGAATACTGGTTCTGCTTCATCAACTCGGTCAGACGCGCGCCGCGGTTCAGGAGCTGTTGCGTCGCCGCGTCAAGGTCCGACCCGAACTGCGCGAAGGCCGCCATCTCGCGGTACTGCGCCAGTTCCAGCTTGACCTTGCCGGCCACCGATTTCATCGCATTGGTCTGGGCCGACGATCCCACACGGCTGACCGACAAACCGGTGTTCACCGCAGGACGCACGCCCTGATAGAACAGTTCGGTTTCCAGGAAGATCTGGCCATCGGTGATCGAGATCACGTTCGTCGGAATGAACGCCGACACGTCGCCACCTTGGGTTTCGATGATCGGGAGTGCGGTCAGCGAGCCTGCCCCGAAATCTTCGTTCAGTTTTGCCGAACGCTCCAGCAGACGGGAGTGCAGATAGAACACGTCGCCAGGATAGGCTTCACGACCCGGCGGACGGCGCAGCAAGAGCGACATCTGGCGGTAGGCGACGGCCTGTTTCGACAGGTCATCATAGATGATCAGCGCGTGACGCCCGTTGTCGCGGAAGAACTCGGCCATCGCGGTTGCGGCATAGGGGGCGAGGAACTGCAGCGGGGCCGGGTCCGACGCGGTTGCAGCGACTACGATCGTATACTTGATGGCGCCGGTCTCTTCCAGCTTCTTCACCAACTGCGCGACGGTCGAACGCTTTTGCCCGATGGCCACGTAGATGCAGTAAAGCTTCTTGTATTCGTCGTCGCCAGCGGCTTCGTTATAGGCTTTCTGGTTCAGGATCGTGTCGAGCGCCACGGCGGTTTTGCCGGTCTGGCGGTCACCGATGATCAGCTCGCGCTGGCCACGACCAACCGGGATCATCGCGTCGATGGCCTTTAGGCCCGTCGCCATCGGTTCATGCACCGATTTGCGCGGGATGATGCCCGGGGCCTTGACGTCGGCGACGCTGCGCTGCGTGGTTTCGATCGGACCCTTGCCGTCAATCGGGTTGCCCAGACCGTCCACGACCCGGCCCAGAAGGGCGTTGCCCACGGGAACGTCCACGATCGAGTTGGTGCGCTTGACGGTGTCGCCTTCCTTGATGTCCTGATCAGAGCCAAAGATCACGATGCCGACGTTGTCAACTTCAAGGTTCAGCGCCATGCCCCGGATACCGCCCGGAAACTCGACCATCTCGCCGGCCTGGACGTTGTCCAGCCCGTGCACGCGGGCAATCCCGTCGCCGACGGACAGCACGCGGCCAACTTCGGCCACTTCTGCGTCCATCCCGAAATTCTTGATCTGATCCTTCAGGATCGCAGAGATTTCAGCAGCTTGGATACCCATTTATCCGACCTCTTTCATGGAATTTTGCAGGGCGGCGAGCTTTGCCTTGACCGATGTGTCAATCATTCTCGACCCCAATTTCACGACAAGTCCCCCGATCAGGGACGCATCGACCGTGGTTTTCAATCTGACCGTCTTGCCTACGCGCGCCTGCAGGGTCGCGGCAAGGGCAGTGGCTTGGGCCTCCGAAAGCGCCGTCGCGGCAGTAACCTCTGCCGTGACGATACCCTTTGCGTCTGCAATCCGGCGCACGAGATCGGACATCAGATGTGGCAGCACGAACAGCCGGCGTTTTTGCGCCATCAACGCAATCGTGTTGGTCATTAGCGCCGAAAGCCCCAGCTTGGCCGCCACCGCCGCCATTGCGCGGGCTTGATCCGCACGCTCGACAATCGGAGAGGTGATGAGCCCGGCAAGGTCGCTGCTCAGCAACAGCGCATCCTGAACGGCCTCCGCATCACGCTCCAGAACGTCCAGTGCGTTCGTCTCCTTGGCCAGATCGAACAGGGCCTGCGCATAGCGCGCCGCGATCCCCAGTGACATCGAAGCAGATTCGGACACGTCAACCCTTCCGCTTTTCGGCCCGGTCCTGCACAAATCAGCAGCAACCTGGGATCCCTTGGCGCAAGCAAGCCTGCCAACGCCGTTTGATTTCGAGGCGTCTCTAGCAGAGGTGCTGCAATGCCGCAACCGTGAAGGCGGGCATTCATTTTCTATTCACGTGTCCAACCGTCAAGTTTCCCAGTTCGCCACCAAGCAGCGTCTTCCAGCAACACAGGGGATGCGACATCCGATATCAGATCCATCATGCCGATACGCGCCAGGCTGATAGACTTCGCCCTGCAGCCGAACGCCCGGATTCCCGAAGCAGAGATCCTCGCAACAGGCCTGCCAGGATTCGCGGCGGATTGAGGATCACCTTTGCGGGTGACAGATCGGGGCTGCGAATGGCCGTCTGTTCGAGGCACTGGCGACCGTATTCGGGGGCAGCGCCCTTTGGGTCTGGCGACGACGGTGAAGGCCGGTCAGACTGCAACGCGATCCGCCAAAAGGCAGAGCAAACAGCCGCTACGCACCCGGTTTCATCGGCAAGCGATTGGCGCAAGCCCCGGGCGGACGGCGGCTAGTGCGATCTCTTCTTGCGCTACGTCTGGCCTGTCGGGGCTGCAAACAAAGCCGGTCAGTGGCTTTGATGCGTTCGGGTCAGCCTGTTTTTTCGGTTGCTTGATCACCCGAAGTTCAACGCGAACCGCCCGCTTTCGGATGCGCCGACCCGTCAGGTGGCAGCATGCATGCAGGCGCCGGTCCTTAAGTCCGCCCTGGCCCTGGCTGCTGGACCCGTGGTGCCTGACCCGCAACGGACGATTGATTGGCCAAGGTCGTGGGCGCTGGCACCGGCTGTCCGACCCCTTCGAGCACCTTGAGAGGCCGCCGCACCAGCACACCCAATCCGCCGCGCGTCGGCGCATAGACCTGCTTGCTTGCCTCGATCATCAGCACCCCGCCCGAAAGCCACGGCAGACGGCTGCCCACCTGCTCCCACAATGCGGCGGTGCGCAGCCAGAATTTTGACTGGCTGGGCGGCGCGTGCAGCACGGTCAGGCTGCGTTCGGGGGTGAAACCATGGCGTTTCAACTGCGTTTCCATCTGCGCCGCACTGTAGGGTCGCCCAAAGCCGAACGGTGTGACATCTCGTCGCGACCACAGCCCCGCCCGGTTCGGAACCACCACCAGCATCCGCCCACCCGGCCCCAACACGCGCGCCGCCTCGTCAAGCACCGCCGATGGGTTCTCAGATGTTTCCAACCCGTGCAGCATGACCAGCCTGTCCACGAAACCGGTCTGCAACGGCCAGGCGGTTTCCTCGCACAGAACACTGACGTTGTCTTGAGCGGCGGGCCACGGCATCACACCCTGCTGGGCAGGCATCAGCGCCAAAACCCGTCGAGAGCCATTCAGAAACGGGCGCAGGACCGGTGCGGCAAATCCGAATCCTGCCACGGTCTGCCCCGTCACGTCCGGCCAGCTTGCCGCGACCTGATCGCGGATCGCCTTCTGGGCGACCTGACCCAATGCGGTGCGATAGTAGAATGTACGCAGGTCCAGTACATCAAGATGCATTGCAGGTGCCGCCCCATCCGGTCACAACTATCACAAGATACCGCATCACGAGGCAAAGACCATGGCAGTTGAACTGGTAACGATCCCTTGCCTGCGTGACAACTATGCCTACCTCTTCCGTGATAGCGCGTCGGGCCTGACCGCAGCCGTCGATGTGCCCGACCATGCGCCCGTTCTTTCGGTGCTTGCGGCCCGCAACTGGGCGCTGTCGATGATCTTGATCACCCACCACCACGATGATCATATCGTCGGGGTCGATGCGTTGCGCGCGGCGACGGGCGCGCGCGTTTCGGGGTCCGCCGCCGACGCCCACCGTCTGCCCTTTCTTGACCAACCCCTGCACATCGGCGAGAGCCTGACTTTCGGTGCGGAAACGATCGCCGTGCTGGATGTGCCGGGCCATACCATCGGACATATAGCGTTTCATCTGCCTGCCAGCCGCTACGCGTTTACGGGCGACAGCCTGATGGCAGGCGGTTGCGGCCGTCTGTTCGAAGGCACGCCCGCACAGATGTACGCATCTTTGACCATGCTGGCGGCACTTCACCCCGACACGCTGATCTGCTCAGGCCACGAGTATACCGCCGCGAACCTGAAATTCGCGGCATCGGTGGACGCAGACAATCCGGCCCTGCGCGCACGCATCGCGGCAACCGCCGCAGCCCGCGCCGACAACCGCCCAACGGTCCCGTCACTCCTGTCGCTCGAACTTGCCACCAACCCGTTCCTGCGCGCGGGCGACCCGGCGCTGCGTGCGGCTGTGCGGATGCCGGACGCCCCGGCTGACCTCGTGTTTCGCGAACTGCGCGCACGCAAGGACCGCTTCTGAGCCGGTCTTGATCATCACAATTTTCATGCCCCCCTCGTCAAATCGAATTGCGCACCAAATATGTCTTGCAGTCACCCGAATAAAACCGAAGCTTAATACAATGAGGCCACGGTTGGATCAGGCCACACGGCCCTTCCGACCCGCAGGACAGGAGCACCGAACGTGCCATCATTCTCGACCACGCTTGAACAAGCGATCCACGGCGCGCTGGCTTTGGCAAATGCCCGACGCCACGAACTCGCGACATTGGAACACCTGCTGCTCGCCTTGATCGATGAACCGGATGCGGCGCGGGTCATGAAGGCTTGCTCTGTCAACCTGGACGCGTTGAAAAACACCCTCGTGAATTTCATCGACGATGACCTGTCAACGCTTGTCACCGATGTCGAAGGTTCCGAAGCCGTGCCTACCGCCGCGTTTCAACGGGTGATCCAGCGCGCTGCGATCCATGTACAGTCGTCAGGGCGCACCGAAGTGACCGGCGCCAACGTTCTGGTGGCAATTTTTGCCGAACGCGAATCGAACGCCGCATTCTTCCTGCAGGAACAGGACATGACACGCTATGACGCGGTCAACTTCATCGCGCATGGCGTGGCCAAAGACCCGTCCTATGGCGAACCTCGCCCGGTATCAGGGGCAGAAGATGCGCAATCCACCCCAAAGGCCGAAGCCGGTGAGGTAAAAGAATCCGCGCTTTCAAAGTATTGCGTCGATCTGAACGTCAAGGCCCGCAAGGGCGAGGTCGACCCCCTGATCGGCCGCGATGCCGAAGTGGAGCGGTGTATCCAGGTCCTGTGCCGCCGTCGCAAGAACAATCCTCTGCTGGTGGGCGACCCCGGCGTGGGCAAGACGGCGATTGCCGAGGGGTTGGCGTGGAAGATCGTCAAGGGCGAGACGCCCGATATCCTGTCGCGCGCCACAATCTATTCGCTGGACATGGGCGCGCTGCTGGCCGGCACGCGCTATCGCGGGGATTTCGAGGAACGCCTGAAGGCCGTTGTCAAAGAGATGGAGGATCATCCCGATGCGATCCTTTTCATCGACGAGATCCATACCGTCATCGGCGCCGGGGCAACGTCGGGCGGGGCGATGGATGCGTCGAACCTGCTGAAACCCGCGTTGCAGGGCGGCAAGCTGCGCTGCATGGGATCGACGACCTACAAGGAATTCCGCCAGCATTTCGAAAAAGACCGCGCGCTGGCCCGCCGGTTCCAGAAGATCGACGTGAACGAGCCTTCGGTCGAGGATACAGTGAAAATCCTCATGGGCCTGAAGCCCTATTTCGAGGAACACCACGACCTGCGCTACACCCACGACGCGATCAAATCCGCCGTCGAGCTTGCCGCGCGCTATATCCACGACCGCAAACTGCCGGACAAGGCAATCGATGTGATCGACGAGGCGGGCGCCGCCCAGCATCTGCTGTCCGACAGCAAGCGCCGCAAGACGATCACCCCCAAAGAGATCGAGGCCGTCGTGGCAAAAATCGCCCGCATCCCGCCGAAGAACGTCTCGAAAGACGATGCAGAGGTGCTGCGCGATCTAGAAAAGACGCTGAAACGGGTGGTGTTCGGTCAGGATGCAGCGGTAAATGCCCTCTGCTCGGCCATCAAACTCGCCCGCGCCGGCCTGCGCGAACCGGAAAAACCGATCGGCAACTACCTGTTCGCGGGCCCCACGGGCGTCGGCAAGACCGAGGTGGCAAAACAACTCGCATCCAGTCTGGGCGTGGAACTGATCCGCTTCGACATGTCGGAATACATGGAGAAACACGCTGTGTCCCGGCTGATCGGCGCACCCCCCGGCTATGTCGGCTTTGACCAGGGCGGCATGTTGACCGACGGGATCGATCAACACCCGCATTGCGTGCTGCTGCTGGACGAAATCGAAAAAGCCCACCCGGATGTCTACAACATCCTGCTCCAGGTGATGGACCATGGCAAGCTGACCGATCACAACGGTAGGCAGGTCGATTTCCGCAATGTTATCCTGATCATGACGACGAACGCCGGCGCATCCGACATGGCAAAGACCGCAATCGGCTTTGGCCGGGACAAGCGGACGGGCGAAGATACCGCGGCCATCGAACGCACCTTCACCCCTGAATTCCGCAACCGTCTGGATGCGGTGATCAGCTTTGCGTCGCTCGGCCGCGAAATAATCCTGCAAGTCGTCGAAAAGTTCGTCATGCAGCTAGAGGCGCAGCTGCTGGACCGTGGCGTTCACATCGACCTGAGCCCGGAAGCCGCGATGTGGCTTGGCGAAAAGGGCTATGACGACCGGATGGGTGCCCGCCCACTCGGCAGGGTCATTCAAGAACACATCAAGAAGCCGCTGGCAGAAGAGCTGCTGTTCGGCAAACTCACCAAAGGCGGGACCGTGCATGTCGTGCTGAAAGATGACGCCATTGCCCTGGTGATCGAAGAGCCGCAAAAGCCGCGCCTTTCCGGGGCCAAGCCGCCACTCTTGACAGCCGAATAGGCGACAGACCCACACCAGCAACGGGCTCCGGATAAAACCGGAGCCCACTTTTCATCTTGGCAGAAAATATCCCGGGGGAGTCGGGGCCCGCCCCGACGGGGGCAGCGCCCCCTAACGCTCGGTCAGCTTCAACTCGATCCGCCGGTTTGCGGCCCGCGCTTCAGGACTTTCCCCCTCGGCAACCGGCCGATACTCTCCAAACCCGGTCGCAGCCATCCGCTCTGGCGGAAAGCCCAGCTCGTTTTGCATGAACCGCACCACCGACAGCGCCCGGGCCTGGCTCAACTCCCAATTGTCGGCAAACGCCCCGGCACCCGACAACGCGATTGCATCGGTATGGCCATCGACCCGGATGATCCAGTCGATGCTGGCCGGGATCTGCCCCGCAACCTCTTGCAGCGTCGCGACGACCCCGGCTATCTGCTGACGCCCCTCTGGGGCAAGATCGGCAGAGCCGGCTGTGAACAGCACCTCGGACGAGAATACAAACCGGTCCCCAACCACCCGAACCCCTTCGCGCCCTTCCAGCACCTTGGAAAGCTGGCCGAAGAAATCCGACCGGAACTTTGCCAGGTCCTGGTTTTCCGTTTCCAGCCGTTGCCTTTCCAACTCCAGCCGCTTTCGATCGGCCTCTTCCAGGTCTGCGCGCCGCTTGGCCTCTGCCGCGACCCGCGCCAATGCCGCGTTCAGCTGGCTGCCCAACGCATCAATCCGCACATTGGCACTGGCATCCTTGGCGGCGGATGCGTCAAGAGCCTCCTGCAACGACCCCAGCTGGCCCCGCAGCGCCGCAATCTGCTGGTTCAGCACAGCCATTTTCTGCGCCGCCTCGACAAGGTCTTGATCTTTTTGCGTCAGCGTCTGCTGCGCTGCCGCCAACAGCGCGGCGCGCCTTGCCGCCGTGTCATCGGCAGCCTTGCCCGATGCTTCTGCCGCAGCAAGCAGGGTCAAGGTTTCCTCGGCCCGTTTGCGCTGTTCTTCCAGCGCCAGCGTCATCGCAGTCAATTCGTCATCGGCGGATGCAAGCCGCGCCCGCAGGGCCTCGGCTGCCGCAAGATCTGCCAACCGGGTCTTCTCCGCCTCGGTCAACTCGGCCGAAACCCCCGCCAGCCGCAGCCGCAAGGCTTGCGCTGCTGCCTGTTCGGCTGCAAGTTTCAGTTCCGCTTCGGGCAATGTTGCAGCCGTGGCTTCGGCCGTCCGCAGCGCTGCCAGTGCCGCTGACAGCGAAACGTCGCTTTCGGTGGCTTGACGTTGCAGATCGGCGATCAAAGCCTCCAGGGCTTCGCGCCGGGCGGCTGCAAGACGTGCCGCCTCGGTGCCCGCATCGATTTCACTGCGTGCCGCGGCCAGTGCCAGATCCAATGCCTCTTTTTCGGTGATCAAGCGCGCCTGCGCTGTCTCAAGCTCTGCCACCGAGGCCGACAGCGCCGTCGCCTGACCGCGTGCTTCATCCCGCTCGGCCAGCAGACTTGCCACCTGAGCCTCGAAACTGACGATCCGGTTGCTGGCCGCCTCGAGTTCTGCAATACGCGACGTCAACTGCCCGGTCAGCGACGCGACAAGCGCGGATTGCCGGTCGCCTTCGGCAAGCGCCGCCGTCAGGTTGGCGGTCAGATTGCCAATCTCGGCCTGCAATCCGGCGCTGAGATCGCGTTCAAGACCCAACGCGTCTGCCAATCCGGCGACTTGCGCGTTCAGCGCGTCCAATTCACTGTCCTGTGTGGTGATCGTCTCGCGCAGCACCGATTGCATGACGGTAAAGATCGTCAGCACGAACATCATCACCATCAGCAACGTGGTGACGGCGTCGACGAAACCCGGCCAGATCATCGAATTGTCGCGGCGTCGGGACAGTCCCATGCGTCAGGACCGTCCGGTGTTGGCGCGCGACAATTGCCGGATCGCTTGCGTCAAAGCAGCGAGATCACCGCGCAAATCGGCGATGCTTTCCTGCCGACCAGCACTGATTTCTTCCAGAATCCGAAGCAGTTGCACGTCGATCGACCGCAGGCGCATCCGGCTTTCGGCATCGGAATGCGCCCCGCCTTCGGCCCCGGTCAATGCCTCGATCAGGCGTTCCTGACCGAGCGAGATGCGGTCCTGACCTTTGGTCGCCCGCTCTTGCCCCAACGCCACGCGTTCCAGCGCGGCGATCTGGGCACTGCCATGGGTGGCTGCCACCTCTGCCTCGGTCCCAAGCCGGGCCGCCAAGGCCGAGATCGCGCCGGTCAGTTCCACCAGCCGTTCCTCTCCAGAGGCACGATTGGCCTCTGCTTGGGCATGCAGTGTCTGCAACACTTCGATCTGGGCTGCCATGGCGTCCAGCATCTGCAGCGTCGCCCCGGTGTCACTGCCTTCGCCGTCACCCGAGGAATAGCCAAGTCGGGTAATCGACGACAGCCATTCTTCCAGTTCCCGGTAGAACCGGTTTTGCCCGTGACCCGCGAACAGTTCCAGCAAACCCACAACCAAAGACCCGGCAAGGCCCAGCAAAGACGACGAGAACGCCGTCCCCATGCCGCCCAACTGCGCCTCCAGTCCGTTCATCAGCTTGGCAAACAGCGCGACCCCGGACTCGCCACTTTGCGGGTCCAGTGACCGGATGGTGTCAACAATCGCCGGCACCGCAGTCGCAAGGCCATAGAAAGTCCCCAAGAGCCCCAGGAAAATCAGCAGGTTGGTCAGATACCGGGTGATATCGCGCGCCTCGTCGATGCGCGTTGCGACCGAATCCAGAATGGATTGCGAAGATCCTGCCGATATCTGCATCCGCGCCCCGCGCGACCGCAAAAGTTGCGCCAAGGGTGCCAAAAGGCGCGGCGGGTTCAGCGCCTCGTAGCCGGGGCGGTGCTGAACAAAATTTTCGATCCAGTTGACCGACTGGAACAGGATCAAGACCTGCCAGAAACAGGTCAGCACCGCCAACAGGAACACCCCGGCAATAAAACCATTCAGCAGCGGGTTGGTGGCGATGATCGATATGACTTCGCCGTGGATCAACCAGGCCCCCGCAGCCACAAGCCCGGAGGCCATCAGCATTGTGACGATCTGGCGAACAGGTTGGCTGAAATGGGTAATCTCGTCGGGCTTTGATTTGTCCATCCGGACGGATCCACCTGTTTCTTTGCGCGGAACGATCATAGCAGGCATCCTGCGACTGCCAAGTGAAACGACATCACCCTTGCAAAGCGCGCACGCGGTGTGTCAGCCATGTCAGATCCTGATCGGCGATCCCCAGATCGATCAGATGTGTCGAAGTGGCAAAAAGATAGTCGCAGTTTCGCCCGCGCTCGCCGACGGCCTGCACGATGATCTGGGCCTGTTTCTCCAGCGGCAGCCCGCCGCAATACTGTTCGTGTTCCGGCTCGATGACATAGGCAAGTGCCGCCACCTCGCGTCCATCCGCAAGCTGCACCTGCAAAGTGGTCTCCAGATACGCAGACGAAATCAATTCGCGCGCGCGCAATGTATCCAGTGTCGCGGCTTCCTCTCCGGGTTCGACCCGAAACGCGACGCCCTGACACTGGGCGTCGGCGGCTTTGTCCAGCGCCAGCACCAGACCCGGATCGGCGACCGTGCCCCGATGGTGGATCGAGCGCATGCAGAAACTGCGGTGCCACCCCGAGGCCAGCGCGATCCCCCGTTCCGCGACTGCAAACCCCGGGTTCCAGATCAAGGATCCGTATCCGAACACCCAGAAGTCATCCATCCGCTGGCCCTCTTGCCCCTATCTCTGTAGACACCAGGCGCGGATCGGGGGAAAGACGTCATGCGGGCTTTGCTGTGGGTTGTTCTGACGGTCGCAGGACTGTGGGCTGGGTATTGGGTGGTGGGATCGCGCGCCATCGAAAGCGCCGCGACGCAAGCGTTCCTGCAGGCAGAAATGCAAGGCCTTTTGGTGCAAAACGGCGGCCTTGGCGTTTCAGGCTTTCCCAACCGGTTCGACCTTACGGTGACGGCGCCGCAAATCCTTGACCCGGGGTCGGGTTATGGCTGGCAAAGCAGCGACCTGCGGTTGCTGGCAATGACGTGGAAGCCGTGGCATCTGATTGCGCTTGCGCCCCCGGTCCAGACCATCACAACACCCATCGGCAGATTCACCGTGACCTCTGACGATTTGCGCGGTTCCTTGGTGCTGCGTCCGGGTCGCGATCTGGCGCTGCGCAGCACGGTGATCGAAGGGTCAAACCTGCTGGTTGAGGGCCCCTTGGGACGTGTCGGCGCAGCCAAGGCCACGTTCGCGACCGCACTTGATACCAGCCGGCAGAACAGCCACCGCATCGGCCTGCGCATCACCGAACTGACACCGGACCCGGCAGTTTCGGTGGTGCTATCGGGATTGCCCGCCACACTGAAGGGCCTGCAACTGGATGCGCATGTGCTGCTGACAGCACCACTCGATCGTCACGCAGGGGCCCGGCCACCCGAAGTCACGACGTTGATCCTTGACGACGCCTGGCTGGACTGGGGGCCCTTGCAAGTCAGGGCAAAAGGCGCAATCGCCGCCACCTTGGATGGCACAGCCGACGGCGAGATCAATCTGCATATCGAAAACTGGCGCTTTCTGCCGGCAGTGCTTGGACAGGCCGGGCTGATTGACCCGGTGTTGGCCCCCACCCTGCTGCGCGCGTTCGAGATCATGGCCAAGGGCGACACGGATCTTGACACCGCACTGACCTTCAAATCTGGCCGCACCAGTCTTGGTGCGCTGCCGGTCGGGCCCGCCCCCCGAATGATCTACCGGCAGTAAGGCCCGTTGCCATGGCTGGCGGTGTCCAGATGCATGTGGTCTTCGTGAAAGCCGTCCGAGCCGGGACCGAGCGTGGTGCCGAATATGCCGCAGGCCGCCTTGTAGGCGCGACGCAAATCGCCGCCGTATCCGTCAAGCATGGAAATGGTCTTGCCGTTGTCCAGCACGACCCCTGCAATATCAATTGCCTTGCCGCGCCCGTGTTCACTGATCTTGGCGCCTTTGACATTGTTGCGCGACCGGCAGACATAATGCGCTGCGACCCGCAACTCGACGACCTTTGTGCGACCGAATGCGGGTTGCAGGCCGGCGTCGACCCATTTGCGCAAGGCCGTGGCCGTGGTGCAATCCAGCGTTGCCGGCTGGCTCAGTCGCACGCCCGATACGGCTTTGACCCGCACCGGTGCCTCGATTCCGCAGCCTTTGACGCTTGACGTGACGCGGGCGATGGCGTCGCCTTTGATGCTGGCATCGCCGCAGACCGATCCGTTGAGCGAGGCCCTTGCGACCTTTTTGCGCCGTTGCGGCTTGCGGCCTGGCTCTTCCGGCGGCTGGGGTGCTGATGCCTGCGCGACACCGGCATCAGCCGGCGTGGCGGGGCGCGGCTGGGGTCGCAGGGCCGCCAACCGCTGGGTGGACAGATCTGGCTGTGCAATTGCCGGCGGCTGAACCGCGACAGATACACCATGGCCGGCTGGCCGTGGCATCGGGCGACGCACAGGAGCCGCCGTCAGCAAAGAAGCAGTCGGCAGTTCAGCCGCCGGCACTGGTGCCAGTGGCAGCGTCAGTGTCTGCGGGCGTGGCAAGGGACGCAGGCTTGTTCGCAGAGTTTGCGCCTGCAACGGCAATGCCAGAACCAGCAAGACCAGGGCCCAGCGCCACATGGCTGTCACGTCCCGGCGGGCTTGCCTACCCGGCCGAAATCGGGGGCCGCAGTGTCTTGCCCCGCCTCGATGATGCCACGACGGATGGCGCGGGTGCGGGTGAAATAGGCTTGCAACTCGTCGCCTTCGCCCATGCGAATGGCGCGTTGCAGCACGAACAGCTCTTCGGTAAAGCGCCCCAGAATATCCAGCGTCGCCTCTTTGTTGGTCAGGAACACGTCGCGCCACATGACGGGATCGCTGGCGGCAATCCGGGTGAAGTCGCGAAAGCCGCTGGCGGAATACTTGATGACTTCCGAATTCGACACGCGGCGCAGATGGTCCGCGACCCCCACCATCGTATAGGCGATCAGGTGCGGTGTGTGGCTGACCACGGCCAGCACCAGATCATGGTGCGGCGCGTCCATTTCATCGACATTGGACCCCATCGCCTCCCACAAGGCGCGCAGCCTGGCGATGGCGTCGGGGGTCGATTGGTCGGTCGGGGTCAGCAGGCACCAGCGATTCTGGAACAACGTAGCAAAGCCCGATCTCGGCCCCGAATGTTCGGTGCCAGCCAGCGGGTGCCCCGGCACAAAGGCAACTCCGTCCGGAATATGCGGCGAAACGGCAGCGATCACGGCCTGTTTCACTGACCCGACATCGGTGACGCAGGCACCTTTGGCCAGATGCGGGCCGATTTCGGCAGCGACCGCCTCCATCGCGCCGACCGGCACGCACAGGACCACCAGATCAGCCCCCATCACCGCCTCGGCCGCAGTGACGCAAACCCGGTCGCACAGCCCGATTTCCATGGCCACGGCCCGCGTCTCGGCTGACCGCGCATGCCCCACAATCTCGCCTGCCAGCCCGCTTTGGCGCATCGCCAGCGCCATGGACGACGCAATCAAGCCCAGCCCGATCAATGCGACGCGACTGTAGATGGCCATCAGCGCACGCCTTTGAACTGCGCAATCGCATGCGCGACCCGGCGGCAGGAAGACTCGTCTCCGACCGTGATGCGCAGGCAGTGCGGCAGGTTGTATGCGGCGACGCTGCGCACCAGCAACCCTTGAGCTTGCAGGAACGCGTCGCATGCTGCGGCTTCGTCCACGCTGGCAAAACGAGCCAGGATGAAGTTCGCCATCGATACGTCCGACGGCACGCCCAACTCTGCCAAAGCCTCGGCCAGCCATTGCCGCATCCGTGCGTTGTCGGCCCGGCATTGCGCTACGTAAGCCTGATCGCGCACGGCGGCCTCTGCGGTTTCCAACTGAGCGTTCGACAGATTGAACGGACCACGCACGCGGTTCAACACATCGATGATGTCGCGCGGGCCATATCCCCAGCCGATCCGCAACCCGCCCAATCCGTAGATCTTGGACAAGGTGCGCGTCATCACCACGTTGTTGCGCGTCTCGAGGATTGCCAGCCCGCCGTCAAAACCTTCGACATATTCGGCATAAGCACCGTCAAGGACCAGAATGGCCTGTGGTGGCAGCCCGTCGGCAAGGCGCGCCACTTCGGCTGCTGAAATCATCGTGCCGGTCGGGTTGTTGGGGTTGGCGATAAAGACCAGTTTGGTGCGCCGGTTGCAGGCATTCAGGATCGCATCGACATCGGTGGTCCGCTCGCGTTCGGGTACTTCGACGGGGATTGCCCCCACGGCCAGCGCGTAGATGCGGTACATCAAAAAGCCGTGTTCGGTGAACACCACCTCGTCCTTCGTCCCGCCAAAGGCCTGCGCAAGCAAGGTCAGGATCTCGCCCGAACCGACCCCGCAGATCACCCGTTCGCGGTCCAGCCCATGCACATCGGCAATCGCCGCACGCAGCGCCGTGTGGTCGGTGGACGGATAGCGATGCAACTGATGGACCGAGCGCTGAAACGCCTCGCGCGCGCGGTCAGAGGGGCCGAACGGATTTTCGTTCGACGACAACTTGACCACATTGGCCACACCGGCGATTTGCGATTTGCCGCCTGAGTAAAGCGCAATATCCATAATCCCAGGTTGTGGTTTGATGGCGTCATACATCGAAAAAGGCTCCCGAAAACTTCAAGTCGTCTTAGCTGCGCCGTGCCGTCAATGCCAGTGGCATTTCCTCGCAGCCGCCCCTAGTGCCTGTCAGATCGCGCCGTCAGCCAATCCATTAGCGCCATCAGGACGCCAGAGGCAACGAAAGTCAGATGGACGACGACAAGCCAGTAAAGTTCACGCTCTACCCTTTCAGGGTCGATCGACATGTCACTGATCGCGAAGAAGCGCTTCAGAAGATCAATCGCGGAAATGGCGACGATCGAGGCGATCAGCTTCATCTTCAGCGCGCTGAAATCGACGGTGCCCATCCAGTCGGGCCGTTCCACATCTTCGGCGATGTTCAGTTTTGACACGAAGTTTTCATAACCGGAAAACAGCACGATCAGCAGCAGGTTGGCAGCCAGTGTCAGGTCGATCAATGTCAGAACGACCAGAATGACCTCTTCTGCCTCAAGGGTCATCACTTGCGGCAAGTAATGGGCCAACTCGCGCAAGAAAATCACGGTCAGCATCACGAGCGCAACTGTCAGGCCCAGATACATTGGCGCCATCAGCCAACGCGACGCAAATAGGCTGCGTTCAAAAGCCGTTTCGATTCTGTTTTTTTTCATCATCGCCCGCCCCGCCACTGACTCGTTCTGGCCGGTGATAGCAAGGTTGCACTGTATCTGCACCGCCAATCATGCCGTGACCCCGTACAGGTTTCTCGGATGCCAAAGCGCCCGGCGGAAAGAGTTGCACAGCCTTTGCCGCGCGGCGTTCCGTTTTCCGGTGCCGCCGCCGGTTTGTGCGCTCAGGTCGGGGCCCGCGTCAGGTTGTTCCACTGTGTGGCAATTGCAGACACAGCGGCGTGATCATCTGGCGGCGGCGCACAACGGGTCGCTGGCGGCAAGGCGGCGTCAAGACACAGCAATGCGGCACCGCACGAGGTTCCCGTAGCTGACGCCGCCGTTTCGACGCCATCGGGTGAAACACCGGCAAGCATGTCGAGATAGTCCCGATTGCGGGCAAACGGCCCTTCGACGATGACCGGCCCGCGCGCACCGGCAAGGTCAAGGCTCGTGCGCGTCATCAAGGCGAGGTACCAGGATAGGGCAAGCAATCGCTGACCTGCGGTTTCAGGCTCGACAGTCCAGCGCATCTTGCGGTCCGGAAAAGGGCCTGAACCCTGCACCACGGCAGGCAACAGCAAGACGCCACGGGATAGCACCGCGTCGCGGTCCGACTTTGTGACAGGCGGTGTGTTGCCCTGGCACATGATGTCGTATTCCCGCCCCCCCATGAAGCGTGCAGATGGAACGGGCTTGCCAACTGCGCTTACGTTGATCAGCACATCCCGCGCCGGATCGGGTGATGTCACCGCCCCGCCAACTGCCATGCAGACCACCCAGGTCCCCGTCGAGACAACCGAAAAACTACGGGCCGGCCCCAGCAGATAGGGAAAAAGCGAGGCATTGGAATCGTGGATGCCAACACTGACCGGCGTATGCGCTGGAAGCCCGGTTTCGCAGACTACACTGTGGCGCAAAACGCCCAGCACATCCGAAGGGCGGCGGGGCAAAGCCAACTTGCCTCGCAGATCAAGTCGATCCACCAAGGCAGAAAAGCCGCCGTGCCGCGGGTTCCACAGATCGGTGTGACACCCGAGCGAGCAGACATCGCAGGCCATTTCACCCGTCAGCCGCCAGCCCCAATACTGCGGGTATGTCAGAACATGCGCGACGCTGCTGCTCAGGCCGGGTTGCGTGGCCAGCAGCCAATGCAGTTGCGCACCAAGGTTGAGGCCGTTTGCAAGCCGAGGCGACCCCGTTTCGCTGAAATCAGGGCGCATTTCATCATAAGCGGCGGTCAACTGGCGCGGCCCGGAGTGTTCGTAGTCCAGCATCGGTGCGGCAAGATGGCCCTCCGCGTCCAGCAGCACCGCCGCTGCACCGTGCGTCGTCACCGATATGGCATCCACCCCCCATTCGGCATGGAAGGCGCGCAAGTGGTGCACAAAGAACTGCCAATGCCCCGCCAGGTCGAAATGCGGATAGGGTGGACCGGCCTGCACGGTGTTCGGGCGCGTTACCACGATGATCTCGCGCAGGCTGTCCTCTTCGACCAGGGCGAGTTTTGCGTTGGTCTTGCCGACATCGATCACCGCGACGTGTTTCATGGCATTTGAAACAAGGTAATCAGGGGGGTGGCCACCGGTTCATTGTCCGGGTGGCATTGCATGATATCGGCCATATGGGCCCACCAGCGCTGCATCACCGGGCGCAAGGGCAGATCGGCCATCGTGTGATCATCGCGCCGCCACATCACACCGAACAGGATGTTCGTCGCGGGATCAAGGTGGATCGAATAATCGCTTACGCCCGCGTCGTGCAACAGCGCCACAAGATCGGGCCAGATCGCGTCATGGCGGCGTTGGTATTCTGCCGTCATGCCCGGATTCAGGTGCATCTTGAACGCATGTTTCTGCATCATTTGCCCCTGAGCAGTCTTGGCACCGCGATGACCCCAATCAGCAGCAAGCCCAGGAAAATGCTCATCACAATCCCAGGCACGTTCAGAAGGCCAAAGCCGAAGGTCACCATCCCCATGATCAGTGCGGCCAAAACGACACCAGGTATCGACCCAGATCCGCCAAGGATGTTCACCCCGCCCAAAACAACCATTGTGACCACCTCAAGCTCGAACCCGGTGGCGATGGACGGTCGGGTAGAACCGAGCCGCGAGGTCAGGCATATCGCGGCGATGCCAGACATCAGGCCGGTCAGCAGGAACAGGATGAAACGCACCCGGTTTACCCGGATGCCCGAGAATTGCGCGGCGGTGGCGTTGTTGCCTATCGCATAGACCGCACGGCCAAAATTGGTGCGGTGCAGCAACCCCCAGAACACCACCGCCGCCACCGCGAACAGCGCCAGCTCAAAGCTGAACACCCACCAGACATAGCCTTGACCAAAGAATGCAAAACCGTCGGGATAGCCGGTAAAAGCCTGATCGCCCAACACGATATAGGCAATGCCGCGAAACAGGCTCATGGTGCCGATGGTGACCACGATGGATGGCAACCCCATTCCCGCAACCAGAAACCCGTTCAGCGCCCCGCACAAGAGACCCGTAAAGACCCCCACGCCCACCAGCACCGGAACCCCTGCCCCTGCTTGCATCGCCATCCCCATGGCTGTGGATGCCAACGCGATGATCGAAGCGACCGACAGATCAATCTCGCCCGCGATGATCAGCATCGCCATGGCAAAGGCGATCATCGCCTTTTCGGTGAAGTTGAACGTGGCGTCGCTCAGGTTCCAGGCATTCAGGAAATACGGCGAGGCAAAAGAGTTGAGCACAAACACTGCGATGGCCACGACCAGCAGGATTGTCTCCCAACTGCGCAGTGCCCGCACCCTGCGCGATTGCAGTCGGTCGGGGATGATGCGCAGCGTCGGGTGGTTTTCGGTCATCTTGCCTCTTGCGGTTTGAGGATGATCCGGCCGGGGTGGCGGTTCTGTGCAGAGTTGAACGCGACCGCAAGCACGATGGCGCTGCCGGAAATGGCCAGTTGCCAGAACGGCGAGATGCCGACGACCGGCAAGGCGTTGTTGATCACACCCAGAAAAAGCGCGCCCAGAACCGCCCCCGCCACACTGCCCGCCCCGCCGGCGATCGCCACCCCGCCAATCACGCAGGCGGCGACGACCGACAGCTCGAACCCGTCGGCGATGTCAACGTAAGCCACGGCATAGCGCGCAACCCAAAGATAACCGGTCAACCCGGCAAGCGCGCCTGCGATCACAAAGGCCAGAAACTGCGTTCGCCCCACGTCGATCCCGGTATAAACCGCCGCATGCGGGTTGCCGCCGACCGCATAGAACGCCCGCCCCAAAGGGGTGCGGGTCAACAAAAGGGCGAACCCCATGATGACGGCCAGCGCCACCCAACTCATCACCGGCAGCCCCGCGATGACCGCGCGCGGCAAGGCCTTGAAGGCGTCCGTCATCTGATGCGCGTTGACCCAAGCGCCATTGGTCATCAGAAAAATCGTGCCGCGATAGATGGTCATCGTGCCCAAAGTGACAACGATCGACGGTATGCCCAGTTTCCAGACCAGCAAACCGTTGATCGCACCCAAGGCTGCCCCCAGCGTTATCGCCAAAGTGAGGACAAGCACCAACGGCACTCCGGCCCCGTCCAAAAGCGCCGCGACCATGCCACACAGCGCAAGCGTGGCGGCGACCGACAGATCGATGCACTTGGTCAAGATCACGATCATCTGCCCAATGGCCAGCAAGATCAGCGGCGCTGTATCGTTGAACACGCCCGCCAGATTGGCTGGTCGAACAAAGGCCGGAAAACGAGCCGCCACAACACCGATCAACAGCGCCGTTGCAAGTGCGAGCAGCGCCTCGCGGTTTTTCAGGATGCTCATGCGGCCTCCGCAATGCCGGCCGCCGCACGGACCAGTGTTTCGGGCGTCATGCGCGCGCCGGTCACATCGTCGATGATCCGCCCTTCACGCATCACGATGACCCGGTCGGACATGCCCAACACTTCGGGGATTTCGCTGCTGACCATGATGACGGCCAAGCCTTCGGCGGCCAATTCGGCCATGAATTCGTGCACCGCCGCCTTTGATCCGATGTCGATGCCTTTGGTCGGCTCGTCCAGGATGATGACGCGGGGTTTTGTGGCCAGCCATTTGGCGATCACCACCTTTTGCTGGTTTCCGCCAGACAGCAGCCCCAGTTCCTGATCCAGACTGGATGCGCGCAAATCCAGCCGCTGCGTGTAGTCGCGCGCAAGCCGGAACTCGTGGGCCAGCCGCAAGAACCCGGCGCGGCTGGTGTGCGTCAAGGATGGCAGCGTCACGTTCTGAAAGATCGGCAGGCCGCGGATGGCCCCTTGGCGCCCGCGATCTTCGGGAACATAGACGATGCCTGCCGCGATGGCGTCATGGGTGGACCGGATCACCCGCACCTGATCGTCGATCCGGATCGCCCCTTTTGACGGGGTGGTAATGCCGAACAGGGCTTGCATAACCTCGGACCGCCCCGCCCCGACCAACCCGTAAAAGCCAAGGATTTCACCCCGGTGCAGGGTAAAGCCGATGTCGGCAAATTCGGTCGGGTGGCAATAACCCGCGACCGTCAGCACAGGCGGGCCGATGTTGTGGCTGCGGGGCGGGAAAATCTGATCGACACTGCGGCCGACCATCATCTGCACCAACTGGCCTTCGGTCACGTCCGCCATCACGCCAGCGCCCACGAACTGTCCGTCGCGGAACACGGTATAGCGTTCGGCAATGCGAAACACCTCGTCGAACTTGTGGCTGATGAACAAGATCGCCTTGCCCTGGCGCTTCAGCGTCTCGATCAGATCGTAAAGCTCGTGGATTTCCTTGTGGCTGAGCGCGGCTGTGGGTTCGTCCAAAATGACCACCCGCGCATCGGTCGAAAGGGCGCGTGCGATGGCCACAAGATGCTTGGACGCGATCCCCAGATCGCCCAGTCGCTGATCGGGGTTCAAACCGGCCCCGATGCTGGCCAGCAACCGCACCGCCCCCGCCCGCATAGCGCGACGGTCGATCAGGCCCAGACGGTTGCGCGGCGCGTGACCAAGCCAGATGTTTTCGGCCACCGACAATTCGTCGAACAGAACGGTTTCCTGATGGATGGCCGTGACGCCGGCGCGGGACGCATCTTGCGCATTGCCGAAATGGATAGGCGCGCCATCGATTTCGATCCTGCCTTCGTCGGGCTGATAGATCCCGGTCAACACTTTGACGACCGTTGATTTGCCAGCCCCGTTTTCGCCGATCAGCGCGGTCACCTGCCCGGCGTAAAGGTCAAGCTGCACGCCCTGCAAAGCCTTGACGCCCGGAAATGACTTGGAAATGCCACGCAGCGACAGGACGGGATTCATGGCGATACCTATGGGAAAGGGTGCCCCGGCCAGACAGGCCGGGGCGGGGGCAGATCAGAAAATCGACTTGAACTGTTCGATGTTCGACTTGTCATAGGTGAAGGGGTCCGACATGGCCGCTTCGTTGTTGTCATCCAGCGTCGCCGTGCCGATCCGGCCCATCGGGATTGATGCGCCCGGTGCCGCAGTCGCCGTGCCCTTGTTCAGGTTGTAGGCGATCATTGTGGCGGCATAGCCCAGATCGATCGGGTTCCAGATCGCAAAGCTGACCGTGGCGCCCGACTCGACCGCCCCCGCCATTTCAGACGGCAGACCCAGACCGGTCACGTTGATCTGACCGATCTTGCCCGCATCGGTCACGGCTTGGCTCGCGGCAAGGATGCCCACGGTCGTCGGCGCGATGATCGCCTTGAGGTTCGGGTAGGTCGCCATCAACCCTTGGGCTTCACGGTAGGATTTGTCGGCAAGGTCATCGCCATAGACGGTCGCGACCAGATTGATGCCGGGATAGTTCGGCAGGACTTTGGTCGCCTCTTCGATCCAGATGTTCTGGTTGGTCGAGGTCGAGGTGGCCGACAAGATCGCCACATCGCCGCCGTCTGGCATATGATCGGCCGCCAGTTTGATGATCGTGTTGCCGATCAGCGCCGACGACGACGGGTTCAGGTGCATCTGGCGGCCCTCGGCTGCCACGCCCGAATCCCACGAGATCACGGTGATGCCACGCTCCATCGCCTTTTTCAGCGCCGGGGTGACAGCATCCGGATCGTTTGCCGAAATCGCAATCGCATCCACACCCTGCGCGATCAGGGCGTTGATCACTTCGATCTGGCCTTCTGCGGTGGTGCTGGTCGGGCCGGTGTAGATGATTTCCACATCGCCAAGCTCTGCTGCAGCCTCTTCAGCGCCCTTTGCGGCAGCTTCAAAGAAACCGATGCCAAGCGCCTTGACCAGCAAGGCGATCTTGACGTTTTCCGCCGCGGCAGATTGCGCCATCAACACGCTCGCCAGTGCTGCGGTCGTGAGTGCTTTCCTCCAGATGCTCATGATTTCCTCCCTATGAGCGGTTTTCCCTACGCATCAGGCGTCGCCTGCGCGGTCCTCGCCTTTGTCCGCAGCGCGGGCCCGCGCTACGATCAGTCTTACGCCCGCCGCATCCAACATGGCGGCGGCGCGATCATCGATCCCGTCATCGGTGATGACGGTGTTGATCCGGGCCAGCGGGCACAGCAAAAGACTGGACCGGGCCGCGAATTTGCTGCTGTCGGCAAGAACGATCAACTCGTCCGCCTGGCCGATCAGTTTCTGTTCGGCCTGAACCAGCATCGGGTCGCCCTCCATCAGGCCCAGCGGCCCAAGACCGCGACAGCCCATGAACATGCGCGTGGCATAGAAGTTGCGGCTGCCGTCTTCGTCGAACGGCGACAGGATGATGTTTTGCTCGCGATATATCGCACCGGCAGGCAAAAGGACGGTGTTTTTTGAATGTTTCAACAGATGTTCCGCGATGGGAAAGCTGTTGGTGAACACCTGCATCCGCTTGGCGGTCAGCGGATGCACCATCTGGAACGTCGTGGTGCCGCCGTTGATGATGATCGCCTCGCCATCGCGGCACAGATCGACAGCGGCGCGGGCGATGGCGCGCTTTTCGGCCAGACGGATGCCCTCGTTTACGCTGAATGGTCGCGCGTTGATGCTGACAAACTGCGTGGGCGCCACGGATTCTGCCCCGCCCCGCACCCGGCGCAGTTTTTTCTGGACATGCAAGGCCGCGATATCCCGTCGGATCGTTGCCTCGCTGGCCCCGGTAAGCGTGACCAGATCCGCGACGTTGACGACAGGCTGCCCTTCAACCGTCGATAGAATGATCCGATGGCGTTCGCTTTCGTGCATGTCGTCCCCCCAGCGGCAGGGTTCCACCTGAATCACGCGCTGTCAATCATTTTCGATCAAAATTTGTATTTCTGCGATGCAGCATGATTGTTCATGACTGAAAATGATTGACTTTTCGGACCCAGTCAGAGCAGATTCATCGCAGAACACTGGAGGTCACGATGACGGCGCGCGAGAATCACTTGAAAAATCTATGGGATGACGCCCGCGCCAGCGGCATGACCGAGTCGGAAAAACTGCTGTACCGGTCGAACCTGTTGGGTTCGGAAAAGCGGGTCACGAACTTTGGCGGCGGCAACACCAGCGCCAAGGTGATGGAGCGTGATCCCCTGACCGGACAGATGGTCGAGGTGTTGTGGGTCAAGGGATCGGGCGGCGATATCGGCTCGATGAAGATGGATGGCTTCTCGACGCTTTACATGGACAAGCTGCATGCGCTGAAGGGCATGTACCGCGGTTTGGCCCATGAGGATGAAATGGTGGGATACTTGCCGCATTGCACCTTTAACCTGAACCCGCGCGCGGCCAGCATCGACACGCCGCTGCACGCCTATGTGCCGCGCGCCCATGTCGATCATGTGCATTCGGATGCGATCATCGCCCTTGCAGCATCGGTCAATTCAAAGGACCTGACGGCGCGGGTTTTCGGGGCCGAAATCGGCTGGCTGCCGTGGAAGAAACCCGGCTACGAGCTTGGTCTGTGGCTGGGCAAACTGGCATCCGAGAACCCGCAGATGCGCGGGGCGGTTCTGGAAAGCCACGGGTTGTTCACCTGGGCCGATGACGCCAAAGACTGCTATCTGACCACGCTCGAGATCATCAACCGGGCGGCGGATTGGCTGCTGGCCACATCCGCCGGCAAGCCCGCGTTTGGGGGGGCTGCACGGCCCACCTTGCCCTCTACCGAACGCGGGGCGATTGCGGCGCGGCTGATGCCGGTGATCCGGGGACTGATTTCCAAGGAACGTCACAAGGTCGGGCATTTCGACGACAGCCCGGCCGTGCTTGAATTCGTGGGCTCTGCGATGATGGATCGGCTGGCATCGATGGGCACATCCTGCCCGGACCATTTCCTGCGCACCAAGATCAAGCCGCTGATCGTCAGCTTTGATCCGGCGCATCCCGATCTGGCCGCGACACTGGCCACGCTGCCTGCCGCAATCGAAGGCTACCGCGCTGATTACGCAGCCTACTATGACCGCTGCAAACACACCGACAGCCCCGCCCTGCGCGATCCGAACGCCGTGGTCTATCTGGTGCCAGGTGTCGGCATGATCACCTTTGCGCAAGACAAGGCGACCGCGCGGATCTCTGCCGAGTTTTATGTGAACGCGATCAACGTGATGCGCGGGGCGAGTGCTGTTTCGACCTATCAGGGCCTGCCAGAGCAAGAGGCTTTCGACATCGAATACTGGTTGCTCGAAGAGGCAAAACTGCAACGGATGCCCAAACCCCGCGCACTGGCGGGTCGAGTGGCGCTGGTGACCGGGGGCGCAGGCGGCATCGGGTCCGCCACCGCCGAACGGCTGTTGAAGGAAGGCGCCTGCGTCATGCTGGCCGACATCGACGGCCACGCGGCACAAGACGTCGCGGCTGGCCTCGCACGGGTTTACGGCGGCGATGTGGTGCGTGCGGTGCAAATGGACGTGACCGATGAAGCGCAGGTGATCGACAGTTACGCGACCGTTGCAATCGAGTTTGGCGGCGCGGACATTCTGGTGTCGAATGCCGGCATCGCATCCTCTGCCCCGATCGAGGATACCACGCTTGCGCTGTGGAACCGCAACATGGACATTCTTTCGACCGGGTACTTCCTCGTCAGCCGCGAGGCGTTCCGGCTGCTGCAATCGCAAGGCATCGGCGGATCGGTGGTGTTTGTGGCCTCGAAAAACGGTCTGGCCGCAAGCCCGAACGCGGCCGCCTATTGCACGGCGAAGGCCGCGGAAATCCACCTCGCGCGGTGTCTGGCACTGGAAGGCGCAGCCGCAGGCATCAGGGTGAACGTGGTCAATCCGGATGCGGTGTTGCGCGGATCAAAGATCTGGTCGGGCGAATGGCTGGACCAGCGCGCCAGCACCTACAAGACCGACAAGGACGGGCTGGAAGAGATGTATCGCCAGCGGTCCTTGCTGAAACGGTCGGTTTTGCCCGAGGATATCGCCGAGGGCGTCTATTTCTTTGCATCGGACCTGTCGGCAAAATCGACGGGCAATATCCTGAACGTGGATGCCGGCAACAAGGAAGCCTTCACGCGCTAGATGGGGAATGGAGGATCGCTGTGACGACAAGTTATAGTCTGGCGCGCGACGCCTTCGCGCAATGGGGCGTCGATACCGAAAGCGCGATGGCGGCCCTGTCGCAAATCCCGATCTCGCTGCATTGCTGGCAGGGCGACGATGTGCGCGGGTTTGAACGCAGATCCGGGACATCCGGCGGCGGGATTCAGGCAACCGGCAACCATCCCGGACGCGCTCGCAACCCTGACGAGTTGCGCGCCGATCTGGACTTCTCTTTTGCCATGATCCCCGGCAAGCACCGCCTGAACCTGCATGCCTGCTATCTGGACACGCCCGAAACCCCCGGACGCGACGAAATCGAGTTCCGGCATTTCGAACCTTGGGTGGATTGGGCGAGGGCCAGTGGGCTTGGTCTGGACTTCAACCCGACTTTCTTTGGCCACGCCAAGGCGGATGACAATCTGACCCTGTCGCACCCGGATGCCGGCATCCGCGACTTCTGGATCGAACACGGCCGCCGCTGCCGCGACATTGCTGCCCGGATGGGGCGCGAACTGGGGACGGCGGCAGTCAACAACATCTGGGTACCAGACGGATCGAAAGACACGCCGGTCGACCGGATGGCGGCGCGGCGCAGGTTAGAGGCCTCGCTTGACGCGCTGTTTGCCAAAGCGCATCCCAAAACCGCGCTGATTGACGCGGTCGAGTCCAAGCTCTTTGGCATCGGCGTCGAATCGATGACCGTGGGAAGCCACGAGTTCTATCTGGGTTACGCCATTCGCAACGGCACGGCGCTGTGCCTCGACATGGGCCACTTCCACCCGACCGAAAGTGTGGCCGACAAACTGTCGGCGGTTGCGCTGTCGGTCGATGACATCTTGTTGCACGTCTCGCGCCCGGTGCGTTGGGACAGCGACCATGTCGTGCTGCTGAATGACGATCTGCTGGCGTTGGCGCAGGAGTTGGTCTTTGCAGATCTTCTGTCGCGCACCCGCATCGGGCTTGATTTCTTTGACGCCACGATCAGCCGCACTGCGGCCTGGGTTGTCGGTGTCCGCAACCTGCAAAAGGCGCTTCTTCGGGCATTTCTGTTACCGCAAGACAGATTGAAGGCGCTGGAAGAGCGGCTGGATTTCACCGCTCGCCTTGTGCTGACCGAAGAAATTAAGGACCTGCCCTTTGCCGCCGTCTGGACCGAACATTGCGCCCGCGCCGAAGTGCCGGCCGGACCGGCGCTGCTTAGAGGGCTGGAAGGCTATCAAAGCGCGATCAGCGACCGCATCTAGGTGTTTGATCCCGCACAGCAATGGTGTTGCTACGGGGTTTATGCATCGAACACGGCTTTGTTGCACAAATCGGGTGACAGGCGGTCCTTCCCTTTCCGCGGACAGACTTGGCGGAGCGCCCTGCCGAACAGCACCTTCATGGAAAAGCAGGTCTGGATGGCGTTCGTCTTGAAAACAGTCCCTCGGACTGTTTTCTGAACCTTCTCACCGCTGCAGTTGGGCTGTCGGTCACGTTTGCCGGTCAGCGAGGCCTCCCAGGTCATGGCGAGACCGAACCAGACCGCCAGCGAGCCGCGACGCTTGAGCGCTTCGTTATAGGCGGGTCAGTTCCTGGTCTAGTAGGCGGGGGGTGCGGGTTTGCTCATGCCCTCTAGCTACCACGCTGGATTCACGAGATGAATCCCTCATGAGATTTGTGCAGCAGAGCCGCTCTGCCGTCACTGGCTTCAGACGAGCGCCTGTCGATAGCCCGAACATCAACGACCTGATTTTGGGTGGCATTTTGCAACCTTTCTGGCAGGCAACGGAGGCACACATGGCTCTGTTGCACAAATCGGCCTGAGGCCGAGTTTTCCGTTCCCATTGACAGTCGTCCCGCGCGTTGAGTTTGGGGTGTTCCAAGGGCCGTGAAGCGGTTCAGGATTGCCGCTCGTATCTGTAGCCCGGCGACCTGCCTATCGAAGTCGCGTGCCATGACGCGTTCCCCGAGGAGCTTGAAGCATCGCATCTTTGCCTCGACCAGGCTTCGTCGGTGACAGCCGCTCCAGCGCCTCCAGATGGCACGGCCAAGGCGGCGGGTTGAGCGAACGGTTTCGTCTCCAGCCTGAGCGCCGGGTGTGTTCTCCAACCATGGCCGCGCATTCTTGCGGGCGGGTATGACAGCGCAGGCGCTGCGCCCCACGATGGCGGCGTGGCAGGCGCGAGTGTCATAGGCACCGTCAGCGGTGACCTTGCCTATGGGCTGGTCGGCGGGGATCTGGTTTAGCAGTTCGGGCAGCATAGGGGCATCCCCGACACGGCTGCCAGTGACCTCGATCGCCGTGATCTCTTGGGTTTCGGCATCAATCCCCAAGTGAACCTTGCGCCATTGCCCAGGCTTGGAAGTCCGTGTTTCCTGGCAAACCACTCGCCCTCACCTTCGGCCCTGATCCCGGCGCTATCGATCAACAGATGCAAGACACCGGTGCTGGGGCGATACGGGATGACGACGTTCAGACCTTTTGGGCGGCGCGACGACGTGCTGAAATCCGGCACCGCCCAATCGAGCCCGGAAAGTTCAAGCAGGCTGGCGACCAGCCCGGTCGTTTGCCGCAATGGCAGCCCGAACAGCGCCTTCAAGGTAAGACAAGGCCTGGATCGCTGCGTCGGTGAACCTGGCCGAGCGGTCACGCTTTCCGCTGGGCTCAGCCAGCCAAACAGCCACCGGGTCAAACCAGATCTGCAGCGATCCGCGCTGCTTCAGGGCCGCGTTGTCAGAGTGCCAGTTCGTCGTGCGGTACGTCAAGGGCGTGGATTTGCTCATGCAACCCGACTAACACCTTGGAGTCACGCAGGGAATCCAGGGCGATTTGTGCAACAGAGCCTCCCTTCCCCTAAAACGGCGCATCGTTGTCCGAAGTGGAGAGGGGGGGGGGAACCGCTCCTATTCGAAGTCCTCGGGGTCGAGCACGATATAGTCGCGCTGGTCGTGGTTGTGGTCGTCTGGAAGGTCGTCCAGCGCGGCGAGACGGTCAAAGCCGGTGGTCAGGTCTACTGCGCGGATGAACCACCCGCCGTCCTGTCCCCCCAGCCACACCAAAGCGCCCTTGTTGAAGGCAACGCCGCCGCCCGACAGGCGACCACGCCCCAGCAGGCAGATGTTGCCCGAGGCATCGGTGAAAGCCGAATGCGGGCTGCCTACCACGTTCTTCTTGCTACGCTTCGCCGTCTTAGCGTCGAAGCCGTTGCTCTTGTCTTCCATGGTCTGCTCCTATGGCCAGACAGGCACCGCGCCTGTAGTGAAAGGAGTTTTCGCCGATGGGGCGGGTATGCGTGCGATGGCGCTGATCGCGACCCGAATCCGCACCAATTGGCGCAACACAAAATCCGCCCAATCTGCGCATGGGGTAACTTGGGGTAACGGCAAAGGATGTCGCCTGGTCTGCCCAACTACCTGATTCTCTGGGGATTTATGGTGCTGTGAGAGAGGATTGAACTCTCGACCTCACCCTTACCAAGGGGCGGGCGACTAGTTTCCCCGGGTATCCGCCCATACGCGCGCATAGCGGAAAACTGTTTACCCACGGGCACTTGGCGTCTATAGTCGGGTCTCGGGGTAAAGGCCGGTAAAGCCCAATAACCCACCTTCCCGTTACCCCGCCGTTACCCCGGAGATTGCGATGGACAACAAGAAGAGGTTTACAGACCTGTCGGTCGAGAAGATGGTGCCGGTGGCGGGCAAGCGCATCGAAGTGTCGGACGCCGTTATCCCGGGCCTGTCCCTGCGCATCACCGAGGCGGGCAAGAAGAGCTGGTCGGTGACCTACCGCGTCGCGGGCCGGGGCGACGGCGGCAACCGGGGGGCGCTGCGCCGGATGACCCTCGGGGCCTATCCGCTGGTGGACGTGAAGGCGGCGCGCGAGAAGGCGGCGGCTGCGCTTGAGCTTGCCGACCGGGGCGACGACCCCAGCGACAAGCGTCGCGACGACCTCGAGGAAAAGCGCGACAGCACCGTAGACAACATCGCCGCGCGCTACGTCGCGCTGCACCTGAAACCCAGCGTGAAGAAGTGGCACGACGCCGACAGGCTGTTGCGGCTGCATGTCCTGCCCGACTGGGGCAACACGCCCATCGGTGACATCCGGCGGCGCGACGGCCAGAAGCTGCTGGACAAGGTGTTGATGGCTCACGGGGTCGGCATCGCGCGGGAGGTTAGGAAGCACGTCGTCGCCATGTTCAACTGGGCGCACGACCGCGACGAAGTGGGCGTGAACGTGCTGGCGGGGATGAAACGCAAAGACCTCGCCTACGGCCAGCGCGAGCGGGTGCTGACCATGGACGAGTTGAAGGCGGTCTGGGCAGCCGCCGACAAGATGGGCTACCCCTTCGGCCCGATGGTGCGGCTTCTGATCCTGACGGCGCAGCGGCGGTCGGAGATCGCCGGGCTGGAGCGGGGGTGGCTGTTGCCGGACCAAGTTGCCTTCGAGGTGCCAGCAACCCATTACAAGACCGACCGCCCGCAGGTGGTGCCGCTGTCGGCCCCGGCGCTGGCGATTGTCGAGGCCCTGCCGAAGTGGAACAGCGGGGATTTCTTGCTCTCGACCACGGCGGGCAAGGTGCCCGTGTCGGGCTTCTCGAAGGCCAAGGCGCGGCTCGACACCCTGTCGAAGGTCGAGGGCTGGACCCTGCACGACCTGCGCCGGTCTGCCGCCACGCACATGGCGCGGCTGGGCGTGGCGCCCAAGCACGTCGAGATGGTGCTGGGCCACGTGACCGAGGGCGTGGCGGGCATCTACAACCGCTACGAGTACCTGCCCGAGAAGCGCGCGGCGCTGGACCTGTGGGGGGCGCAGTGGAAGTGACCATGGCCACCGACGCCGAGGTAGCGCGGGTGCGCGCGGCTTACCTTGCCGCCGGTCCCCACAACCCGGAACGACTGGCCGACGACAAGGAAAGCCGCCAGCGCGAGGCCCTGATAAACTTCGGGGACGCTTGGGGGAAGCTCAGCGCCGAAGAGCGGGCCACCGTCTCTTTCGAGCTGGCCCGCCTCGTTTCGCCGCCCGCCGACCCGCACGAACTGGACGTGGGGGTAGCCGTCTACCGGGCTCTAATCGCAGGGGCCGAAGACAGGGTGATCGAACCCGACCGCGCCGCCAGATCGTTCGGCAAACAGCTTCTGGCCAAGCGGACGCGCGGGGTGCGCGAACCCGGCTTCCGCGAGGCGGTGCATGAGGCCGGGAACGTCTGGATGGAGCGGGACGCGGCCCACACTTGGAACCCCGGCAACATCCACCGCGACGACAGCCACTACGCGCTGACCGAGGGCTGGCAGCCCAGCCCTATGCTGGCCTTCGTCGCGTTCACCGTGACCCGCGCCCTGCCGGTGGAGGCGCTGCGACGCGCCGCCAACGTGAATACGGTGAAGTGGCCTGACATACTCAAGGCCGTCGCCACCCACCTTCGCAGTAAGCGGGACTACCCCCGGGAAACCGACCCCGTGTAGCGCTAAGGCGCGGCGGCGCAGGCCCCCGTAAGCTCTCCCCAGATGCCGCAGTATCCGGGGATAGCGCAAATGCAGAACAACGACAGGCTGTTGACCATAGAGGAAGTGGGCGCGCGCGTCCGCCTCTCGAAACCGACCATCTACAAGGAAATCCGCTACGGGCGCTTCCCGCGCCAGCTTCGCCTGTGCGCCAACAAGGTGGCGTGGATCGAGCGCGAGGTTGAGGACTGGATCGCGGCGCGGGCCGAGGCGCGGGTGGCGGGATGAAAGAAGCCCCAACCTGCGGTGAGCAGGCCGGGGCCGAGGGAGACGGTGTCTTGCTGAACACCGCTACTTTACCCGACCCTGCCGCCGCCGCCAAACCGAATCCGTTGCTCGACGCCGCGCGCGGCTACCTCGCCCGGGGGCTGGTGCCCATCCGGCTGTCACCGGGGATGAAGAAGCCCCCGGGGGAGCACGACGCGAACACCGTGACGGCTGAGAACGCCGCCACCCTCTTGAACTTCGTCAACTTCAACTTGGGCGTTCGCCTCGGTGCCGACGGTGGGGGCCTCGTTGACTTCGACCTCGACTGGCCCGAGGCGCGGCGCGTCGGCGCGAAGCTGCTGTATGCGCTGCCGAGGTTCGGGCGCGCCGGTGCCCCGGGGTCGCACTACCTGTTCCTGTGCCCAGGCTTCGACAAGGTGCAGAAGTTCGACATCCCCGAGTTGAAGGGGATGGCGGGCCTGCCCGAGGAACACGCGGTCTGCGTCCTTGAAGTCAGGGGCAAGGGCCTCACGATGGTTCCGCCGTCCGTGCATCCGAACGGCGAGGCCGTGGTCTGGGAACGCGATGTCGCCCTTCTGGAACTGAGCGCGGCGGATGCGTTGAAGCGGGCGGGGCTGATAGCCTTCCTCTCGGTGGCAGCGCGGTTCTACCCGGCGCAGGGGGGCCGAGACGACTTCTGCATGGCGCTGTCCGGTGCCCTGCTGTCGGCCAAGCTGTCGGTCGAGGAGGCGAACCATGCGGTGGTGCTGGTCGCAGAAATCGCCGGTGATGAAGAAGCGGCTAAGCGCGGCAAGGCAGGCCAGACCGAAAAGAAGGTGGAGGGGGGTGAGCCCGTGACGGGCATCCCGCGCGTGGTCGAGATGTTGGGCCTGCCCGAGGCCGTCGCCAAGCGCTTTCGGAAGTGGCTGGGCGTGGCCGGGGCTGGATCCACCGGGGGTGACGATGACCGGGCGACCGTGGTATATGACGGCAACCGCCTGAACGAGACCATCTTGGCGACCGAGGATGCGGTGATCGCGGCGGGGGTGCCGATCTACCGGCAGGCCGGTCGGGTGGTGCGCGCGGCGCGGCTCGATGAGTCCGAGGACGAAGACGGGGTCCGGCGTCCCGCCGGGGCGTTGCTGATCCGGGGTGTGAAACAGCACAGCCTGCGCGCGACTATGACCTCGGTGGTCAACTTCGTGTCCCCCGGGGAACCGAAGCCGATCATGCCGCACATCTCGCTCGCCCAGACCTACCTCGAACAGGTGGCAGAGGGCGGCGGGCGGCTGCCAGTCCTGCGCGGCATCGTCGAGTGCCCGACCATGCGCCCCGACGGCACGATCCTGTCGGAAGACGGCTACGACCGCGCCACCGGCCTGATCCTCGACACCGGCGGCGTGACGTTCGACCCCGTGCCCGATGAACCGACGCGGGACGATGCGCTTGCTGCGCTGGACAAGCTCAAGGTCATCATCGGGCAGTTTCCCTTCGTCGGGCGGGGCTCGCGCTCCGTCGCGCTTTCGGGCTTCCTCACGGCGGTGTGTCGCCGCTCGCTGGACGCAGCGCCGATGCACGGCTTCTCCGCCCCCACCCCGGGAACGGGCAAGTCCCTGCTATGCGACTGCATCACCATGCTGGCCATGGGCCGCGCGGCGGCGGCTGTGAACCAGTCGGGCGAGCCGGACGGGGAGGAAGAGCGGAAGGCGCTGCTGTCGATCTTGATGCAGGGCGACCCCGTGGTGATGATCGACAACATCACGAGGCCCGTCACAGGGCAGCGCTGGTGTTCGATCCTGACGCAGGCCACTTGGCAGGACCGCCTTCTGGGGGGCAACGAAAACCTCACCGTGTCGACCCGGACCCTGTGGCTGGCGAACGGGAACAACCTCGAGTTCCGCGAAGACGTGAGCCGCCGGGCGATCCTTTGCACGATGGACGCGGAGGTGGAGCGGCCCGAAAAGCGCGGTGGCTTCGACCTCGACCTGAAGGTGGAGGTGCCGAGGCGGCGGGGCGAGCTTGTCGCGGCCTGCCTGACGGTCCTGCGCGCCTACATCGTGGCCGGCAGGCCGGGTCTGGACGACCTTGAGGAGTTTGCCAGTTTCGAGGACTGGTCGGCTCTCGTTCGCGGGCCGCTGGTGTGGCTGGGCGAGGATGACCCCGTGGCCACGCGTGTCGAGGTGTCGGCGGGTGACTCGGCAAACGAGGAACTGGCAGACTTTCTGGCGGCTTGGGACGGGGCTGTCGGCGTGATGGTGGTTGCGACGACGAAGGAACTGCTTGCTGCTGCCCACTCGGAAGCCAACGAGGGGCCGGGGCGCGGTGTCCTGCTGGCAGCCCTCGAGGCCGTGTGCCCGAGGGGGGCAAACCCGAGGTCTGTCGGCAAATACCTGGCGAAGGTGAAGGGGCGCATCGTCGGTGGCCGCAGGATCGTGGTTGTCCGGGGGGAGAAGGAGGGGCTGACCTACCGGCTGGAGAAGCCCAAGTAGCGGGTTTGCCGGGTAAGACGGGTTTTTCTACCTCCGCCATAACGAGGCACAGAAATGGAGAGTTAAGCGTTAAGGGCAGTTAAGGTTTACGGGGTTTAACGCTTAACGCTTGGAAACGGGGGGCCGTTATGGGCGACCGAGAAATACCCGGCTTACCCGGCTAACCCGCGATGCCGGATTGCCTGCTGGAAGAGCCACTGCATCCCGTGCTGTCCGCCGCAAGAAAAAGCCCCACAGCCACAACGGGCCGCGCGGGCGTATGCCGGGCCGGGGCGGTATCCTCGGGGCGCTGGACAACTGGAAAGAGGTGGTGTGATGGCGCAAATGAAGGTGGATGGAATCAGTTTTCCCTTCCCCGGCGGTGAGAAACTTGAGGGCGGCAAGGTGATCGGCACGTGGGGCTCCCCGGAACACCCCGTGGTGATGCACGTTGTTGTCGGTGGCGTGGCGCGCGCGGCGTCGAAGGCCGAACGCATCGCGGTGCGCCGTCTTGCCCGGTTCGACTGGGTGCCAGCGTTCGAGGCAAAGCTGCACGCCGCAGGTCACGGCCCGCACCCTCTGGACGACTATCCGCTGCCCGCCGGGCAGGGCGATGCCCCGGCTGACATCCCGGAAAGCTGTCTGGCACCGGCAACGTCCCCCAAGCCGAGCTTCAACGACTGGCTGACTTTCGCTGGTGTCGGCTTTGCCAAGACCTGCCCCTCGGACAGTCCGCTCAGGCGGGCCATTCTGGATCTTCGCGCCGCGACGATCTATGACATGGGCGAGTTCCGCCTTCCCGTTGCGAACCTGCCATCGCAGGTCTGGGACCGGGCGAAGGCCACTCTCTTGTCCTGCGGCATCGTGATGACCCGTTCGCTGTTCGACAACGTCTGGTGGGTTTACTGCAACCCTCCTGTCGGCAGCGAATGGGCGTATCCCACGGAACCCATCGGTGACGAAGACCGCTGGTGGGCACGGCACCACCTTCTGGAAGCTGCCCGCGCCGCCCTGCATCAGGGTCCGCAGGAGGCCAGCAACCGGCGCTACGGCACCGATCCGACCCCACCCCGATAGGGCCTGCGAAAACCGGCCCCGCGCACCCCATTGTTGCAGTGACTTATCCCCGCCTGAAAGTCACCCGGCAGGCGTTCCCCTCTGGGGTGGAAATGGATAGACGCGGCTGCCGCGTTCACGTATCGTTCCTGCAACCAGAGGAGGAGCGACCGATGACCCACACACCCCGCCGCGCAGCAATTTACGCGCGCGTCTCGACTTCGGATCAGACAACGCTGAACCAGCAAATCCGGCTCCGGGAACTGGCCACCCGGGCAGGCTATGAGGTTGTGGAGGAATACGTGGAGACGGTGTCAGGGGCCAGCCTCTCGCGCCCCGAGTTGGACCGGCTGATGAAGGATGCCGCCCGCCGTCGCTTTGACGTGTTGCTCGCTTGGGACGTGTCTCGCCTCGGACGGTCCCTGAACCAGCTCGTAAACTTCTTTGAGGCCCTGCGCGCGCTGGGAGTTGACCTCGTGCTCGACAAACAGGGGTTTGATACCTCCACCCCGGCGGGGAAAATGATGATGAACATGTGCGCACTCTTTTCGGAGTTTGAGCGCGACATGATCTGCGAACGCACGAAGGCGGGTATGGCCCGGGCGCGGGCGCGCGGCGCGCAGATCGGTCGCGCCCCGGCGGGCGACGGCACCGTGGCGGCGATCCGCAGTTTGCGCTCGCAGGGCCTGTCGATGGACAGGATCGCCCGCGACCTCAAGATCGGCAAGGGCGTTTCGCAGCGCGTCTGTCAGGCCTTCGACCGGGAACAGGGGGCCACGCGATGAAGAAACCCGAACTGCCGTCCCGCCGGGTCGTGAACGGCCTCGGCAAATCCGAGATCATCGTCACCCCGACCGGCTTGCAGATAGTGGAGGAACTGGCCGCGAAGGGGTGCAGCGTCGTGACCATCGCCGCCGCCCTCGGGGTGAACAAGGAGACTTTCCTCCATCAGCGCCGCCGCGACCCCGCTGTTGAAGAAGCGTTCGAGAACGGTCGCGCAAGGGAACACGACAGGCTGGTGGCGAACCTGAACACCGCCGCCGCATCTGGCAACGTGGTGGCGTCGATCTTCCTTTTGCGCGCGCGGCACGGCTACCAGTCGTCCGAGGGCATCGACGTGAACGTGAACGTCAACACCGGGGGCGTGCTGCTGCTGCCTGCCGAGGTGACGGTCGAACAGTATCTCGCGCAGAAGGCGGCAGATGGCGACATGGTGGACGTGACCCCGGCTTACCGGCCCGCCCTATACCCGGGCCACGCGCCGCCGCTGGAACACATTCCCGTCGCGCCCCCGCCCCCACCGGAACCGACACCCGCCCGCCCCGCACCGTCGGGCACCACCATCGCGCCTTTCCCCGGCAGAACGACCCGGGGCGACTGATGCGCGCCCTGATCCTGACCTTGGCCGTCGCGGGCTGCACCCCGCCGCCCACCACCGTCAGCCCGACCGAGGCCCGGGGCATCGCCATGCTGCACGCCCTGCGCGCTGCCGACCCGTGTGAGGCCGACCCGCTCTGCCGTGAGGTGCGCCGTGGAAACGCGCCTTGAAGTCTATGCCAACGCCGCCGGATTGCTCTGTCGCCTCGGTTTCGCCGCCCGCGCCGAACCTGCTTTCATCCCCGCCGGGCAGTCGAAAGCTGTCGTCGCCCTCGTGACCGACGCCCCGCCGGTGCTGGTCGGCCATGCCGTCTCGCAGGTCGCCACCGACCCCGAACCGCACCTGCCGACCACGTCCGCGCGGGTGCCGAAGGCGAAGGCCTGGGAGCCCGGCGACCCGCAGCACGCGTGGTGGCCGTAGGCTGCCCGCCGGTGCCCTTCGCGCCCCCGCCGGGTATCTGCGTGGCCGAAAACCGGCAAGGCCCTTCCTGCGCCAAATCTCACGGCCCCCCGGCAAAAGCAACGGATCGCCCTAGGGTCGCACAACCGGAACGGGTATTCTGGGCGCATTGAGGGCAGGCATTGGCGCCAGCCCACGGCACAGGAGCCCGACATGGCGCAACCCGCCCTGAACGACGACAATCCCCCCATCCCGCTTTCGACCGTCCCCGTCCTCGGGGTCGCTGACGTGATCTCGCTGGCCGAGGTCGCGGCGCGGCGCGCTGAAAAGTTCGGCGCTACCATCGACACCCTGACCAAGGGCGTCGCCGCCCGTGCGTCCGAGGTGCAGGCCAGCTTGCAGAATGCCGACTTCCCCCGGCGCGACGTTGACGCCGCCGTCGCCAAGGCGGCTGCGAAGGCGCGGGCCGAGGTGACGGCCAATTCCAGTGATGCCCGCTGGACGGCCCTTCGCGAACTGGACGCCGCCGCCGCCAGCCTCGAAACCACGGCGCAGCTTTACGCCAACCCCGTCGCGGTGCTGGCCCGCGCTGGCATCGGCAGTGTCGAACGCACCAACTTCCTGACGCAGCTTCAGGGCGCGGGTCCGGTGGAATTGCGCCAGATGGCCCTTCTGGCCGCTTCGACCGGCAACAAGGTGATGGGTGCGGCCATCGTGTCGATCATCGACCGGATGCCCCGCAAGGACCGCCCATTCAGCGCCGCCGACCTCGCCGAACGCCTCGTCGGGGATGAAACCCGCAAGGTGCAGGCCGCTATCGCCGCCGTTCGCCACGCGGCGCAGGCAAGCATCGTTCGCAACCGTGAGTGGGAGGCCGGAAAGGCCAGCGGTCTGGACCGCCTCAAGCTCGCCCTGAACAACCCCAGCCGGAAGGAAACCTGACATGGCAATCTTGTATCTGCTGCACACGCCCAACGGGCGCGACGACCTGCACAACACGGCGGGGCTGCATGGCGCGCTGATCGACGCCGCCAACCCCGCCGCCGCCATCACCGCCGCCAACGCGCTGGCACCCGACCTGAACGGCCCGTTCAACGCTTGCACCGTCGTGCAGGTGGCGGCAGCGGCGCAGGGCGGTTTCGTCAACTGCCTGATCGAGGGCAACGTGGTGGGCGCGGCCTACTCAGGCCCCCGGCGGGGGCGCTGATGACCGCTGCCCGGGCGGAAGCCGACGAGCGGATCGTGTCGGCCTACCATGTCCTGCTGTCGGACGACCTGCGCCTCGCCCACGCCGCGATCTTGGCATACGCCGACGCCGTCAACGATGACTACTGGCCGAGGGGGCGCGACGTAATCCGGTTCGCCCGGTTCTACGGCGTGAAGCAGACGGCCCTCGGGGGCCTTGTCGGCCTGCTGCCCTACCGGGTCGGGCGGCGCACGGTCTGGGTCGATGCGGCACGGGTGCCCGACATGGCGCGGCGGGTCGGTCTGGCGACCTTCCCCCGCGACGCGCTGGTGTCGTTCGGCATCTTCCGCGCCGCCGCTGCCACGCTGGATCGTGAGTCCGCCACGGTTCACTGAAAACACGCCGCCCGGCTGACCCGGGCGGCGCAGTCGCCGTCAGTTGCGCATGCCCTTCCGGCTGTGCTTCTTCACCGCCAGCGCCGCCTGCAGCGCAGCCTGCTTGACCCTATCGAGGGCCTCCGCCGCTTCCTGTTCGCCGGGGTCGCCGAACTCCACCGAGTGCCACTCGGCATACCGGGCGATGACGAGCAACACGTCCGGCACCATGCCGTAGTGCCGCTGCCCGAGGGCGTGGTCCTGCCGGACCTGATCCACGATCAACTGCCCGAACAGGAACATCAGCGGCGACATGCCGATGCAGTCCCATTGGTCCGTCGCAAGTTCTTCAAGGTGGTCCATCGTCCGGCGTGTCTTTGCCCGTTCCAGCGCGTCCATTTTGGCGTTGGTCTTGCGCAGGCTTTCGGGCATGTCGTTGATGACAGTCATTTTCATCCTCTCTCATGACTTGGGGGGTGACGCCGCCCGACACCCGCCGGACGGCGGTTGGGCTCAGCGCATGTCCGCAATCGTCACAAGCAACTTGAGCCGCTTGCTCAGGTCCGGGTGGATCGACGAGCTTTTCGCCATCTTCCTCGCCATGAAAGCCATGCCCCTCATGAGCTGCACGGCGTTTTCGTTGTTGTGATACCACCATTGATCGTCGGTGACGCGCTCTGCGAGCAACAGAGCGGCACGGCGGGCAGGGTCGCGGTAGCAGTTCTGGCGCTCCTCTGCCAAGAGGTCCGAAAGGGCACGCGCCCGGTTCGGGATAGCGTGGACGTTGTTCATTTTTCTCACCATCTTGTTTGTCCCCTTTGGCCCAGTGCCTCCAGCGGTGAGGTGACATTCGCAAATCCCGCTCCCCGCCGCAGTCGCGGTATGTTGGGCCTGAATCCGGGGGGAAGTGCCGCTACGCCACACCCGGTTGGGGACCGGACTCGGGGTGCGATTTGGGCGGGGATAAGTGGCTGAAAGCGCTGGGCGCGCGCGTGCGATTTTCGGTGGCCCTTCCGGGGTGGTCGTCACCGGGCCGGTCGGCTGCCGCTAAGCAGCGACACTCTGGGCGTTGATGCACTGCATCAGGTGGTCGCCAATCGCCTTTCCGAGGAGGGGCGGCACCGCGTTGCCGACCTGAACATACTGGTCGGTGCGGGAACCACAGAACTCGAACCAGTCGGGGAATGCTTGCAGGCGCGCGGCTTCGCGGACTGAAATTGCCCGGGTCTGATCCGGGTGGATGTAGGCCCCCCAGTGGATGTCACACTTCGTCAAGACGGTGCAGGAAAGCCCGTCCCACGTCATCCGACCGTAGCGCTTGGTGTGGTCCGACCGTTTGGCGCGCTGCATCCCGGCGGGCAGCAGGTCGAACGGAATGTCGCGCCAGCTTCCCCCCGGCGGGATGTGTGCAAGGCGTTCGATGTTGACTGCACCGAGCCTCGGGGCCGCGTGGTCGGCCACTGTGGTCGCTTCGCCGCGCATGAGGCGCTGGAACGTCGTAGGCGCGCCCGACAGGTAGGGGACGCGCCCCCGATCTTCCCCGTTGGCAAGCGGCGGCAGGTCGCCGATGGCGTCCTTGATCGTCGTAAAAGGATGGAGGCCGGGGCCGTGTGTCGGGGCCGGATGCGTGTTCGGCGCGCCGATCCGGTTGCCGATGAACACGACCCGCCGCCGTTCCTGCGGCACCCCGTAGTCCTCTGCACGCAGCACCCGATCTTCGACCGCATAGCCCAGCGCGCCCAGTTCTTCCTTAATTGCGCGGACGGCCTCACCGCCACCGATGGAGTAGATGCCCGTGACGTTTTCCATCACGATCCATTCCGGTCGCAATCCTTCGACCAAGCGCAGGTATTCCTTGAAAAGGGTCGCCCGGGCGTCGTGCATCCCGCGCTGGTGGTTGTAGACCGAATATGCCTGACAGGGCGGGCCACCGACCAGAACCGTCAGTTCCCCGCGCCGCAGGCCGGTCTGCGCCATCAGGGCTGCCACCGAAAGGTCTTGGATTGGGACGTTGATGAACTTGGCGTTCGGGTGTGTCCGGGTGAAAGTTTCGCCAGCGGCGGCGAACAAGTCGTTGCCCGCCAACACCTTGAAACCGGCCATCTCTAGGCCTGCCGACAGGCCGCCAGCGCCACAGAATAGGTCTATCGCTGTGTTCTGCATGGTGCCCGCCTGTGCCGATGTTCTCATTTTGTCCCAGATATAATAACAAACCGTGAATTGGGCAACTGCCTAGGTGGCCGACTTCGCCCTGATCCTTTTTTCGAACTCGCCCTGTGAAACCGGGACGCCGCCGGTTAGGCCCAGGGTGGCACTTTCGAGCGTCGTGAAGAACTGCTCGACCACCTTGAGCTTGAACGGCCCGCCGTCCCCGTCGTCCACGAAATCGACCAGACACCACACGATGTCGGCGTTCGACACGTCGCTGACCCGTTCCATCTTCCCCATCGAGTCGAAGAACGGCGCATCGACCACCACGGCCATCTTCTTGCCCCAGCGCCGCAACGTCGGAACCTTGGTCAGCAACTGCGGCATGAGGCGCTTGACGCCGCTGCTGCGGTAGTCCGGGCGGCGCTTTTCGCGGGCCATCGAAAACTTGCCCTGCGTCTCGGTGAGGTGGTCGAACTCGATCCCCATTTTCTTGCCAGAAAAGTAGACCGCCTGCACCTCGACGGCCACCCATTCCATCGGTGCCCCGGCGGCGCTGTTGGACTTGACCAAGATCATGTCGATCCGGCCAACATCTTCGCCTGCGTCGCTGTCGAGGTTGCCGGTGGACTCGAGGAAGCCAACCTCGCCCGAACGCCTCGGTTTCGGGTCTGACAGAAGGTGTTCGCCGATCTTGTCGAACGCGATGCCGTCCTGATGGAACCGCCATGGGCACAACGCGCGGACGCGGCCCCGCTTGCCGTCTACTGGGCGCACGACACCTGATTCATCGGTGTAGGGCCTGATCGAACAGACCCCGCCGGGCTTGGAACAGGTCGGGTGTGGGGTGTTGATCTTGAACGGGCAGGGCAGCTCATGTTCCTGCTGTAAGGCGAGTTTGCCGCGCAGCACGTCGAGCCGGACCGCATCTTTTGCTGCCAGTGTGCCAGCCGCCGCGATCTTCTCTAACGCCGCCAAACGAAGCTGGTCGGCTTTCGGCATCGCTGCCACACCAACCTTGTGACGGGCCAAGCGAACCCGGTCCCAGTCGCCCAGTTGCTCGAACGGGTTTCCATACCACTCTGAAATGTGAAACCGTTCGTCCGCCAACCGCCACCGCCTTTTTGTGTGCAGTTGGACAGATAACACCAGATTTAGTCAATGGGCATTGTGCGGCGGGGCCGGGGTAACTTGGGGGTAACAGAGCGTGACCGCCGCCAGATACCACCAACTACCTGATTTTCTGATGATTTATGGTGCTGTGAGAGAGGATTGAACTCTCGACCTCTCCCTTACCAAGGGAGTGCTCTACCACTGAGCTACCACAGCCGCTTTTTTCCGAGAAGTTACCCCGGGCGTTACCCCGAAGTCGGCGGGGTTCGGAAACTCCCCACCATTTCAGCACCTTACGTCACCAGCGCCGCCCCTTACCAAGGGAGTGCTCTACCACTGAGCCAATGCAGCATGATCCGGGTGCATCAGCGTCCCGATCACTCGTGGGCGGACGTAGACGCAAACGCGGGGTCGTGCAAGAGGTTATGATGAAAATCTGTGGTGCCGCATCGGCGGTTGAAAATGGCATGGCCACGCAACGCGACCAGACTTGTCTGCGCAAACTGGACGCAGCCCAACACTTCGGGTAGATGCAAGCAATGACCGATACCCCTTCCGATCCTTCAGCCCCTGGGGGCGCAAGATCTGCCGACCGCCAAAGGGTGGTCAAGCACCGCGATGACCGGCGCAAGGCTGCATTGAAGGCAAACATGGCACGGCGCAAGGCGCAACAGCGCGGGCGTGGGGCCGGAAATCATGGCCCGGACCCCGGTTTGGACCCGGACCCGGGCCTGGACCCGGGCGCCGCGGACGACGCGCCGGAAACTGACACTGACACAAAAAACGGATGAGGCAGGCATGGATTCGATACTGGTCAAGGGCAACGGAGCGCTGAACGGGGTGATCCCGATTGCAGGGGCCAAGAATGCCTGCCTGACGCTGATGCCGGCCACGCTGCTGACGGACGAGCCGCTGACGCTGACAAATGCGCCGCGGCTGTCGGACATTGCGACGATGGCGCAATTGCTGCGCTCGCTGGGGTCGGAAGTGGTGACACTTCAGGACGGGCAGGTTCTGGCCCTGTCCAGCCACAAGATCGACAATCACACGGCGGATTATGACATCGTCCGCAAGATGCGGGCGTCGATCCTGGTGCTGGGCCCGATGCTGGCCCGCGACGGCCATGCGGTGGTGTCGCTGCCGGGGGGCTGTGCCATCGGCGCGCGCCCCGTTGATCTTCACCTGAAGGCCCTTGAGGCGATGGGGGCCGATCTGGACCTGCGCGACGGATATGTGCATGCAAAGGCCCCCGGGGGGCGGCTGAAAGGGGCGGTCATCAACTTTCCCTTTGTGTCGGTCGGCGCGACCGAGAACGCGCTGCTGGCGGCAACTTTGGCGAAAGGGACCACCGAAATCCGCACTGCGGCGCGCGAGCCGGAGATTGTCGATCTGGCGCAGTGCCTGCGCCGCATGGGCGCGCAGATCGATGGTGAGGGCACCAGCACCATCACCGTGCAGGGCGTCGACCGCCTGAACGGTGCGACGCACCGCGTGGTTGCCGACCGGATCGAGCTTGGCACCTACATGCTTGTCCCCGCAATCTGCGGTGGCGAGGTGGAGTGTCTGGGCGGAAGGCTCGATCTGGTTGGGGCTTTTTGCGAACGGCTAGATGCAGCGGGGGTGTCAGTCACGCAAACCCCGACCGGTCTGAAAGTTTCGCGCAAGAATGGGCAGATAAGAGCTGTCAATGTCACCACTGAACCCTTCCCCGGCTTTCCGACCGATTTGCAGGCGCAGATGATGGCACTCTTGAGCACGGCCAACGGTGTGTCGGTGCTTGAGGAAAGGATCTTTGAAAACCGCTTCATGCATGCGCCGGAACTGGCGCGCATGGGCGCGCGGATCGACGTGCATGGCGGCACGGCAACGGTGACCGGTGTTGACAGGCTGCGGGGCGCACGGGTGATGGCGACCGATCTGCGGGCCAGCGTGTCTTTGATCCTGGCGGGGCTTGCTGCCGAAGGCGAAACCGTGGTCAGCCGGGTTTATCATCTCGACCGTGGATACGAGAAGGTCGAGGAAAAGTTGCGGACCTGCGGGGCCCGGATCGAGCGGATCAAGGCATGATGGACGCCCGGTTTCAAGACGCCGATGCAGGTCCGCTGCGCTTGACGGCGGACGATGCCGATGGGCTGGTGGTGATTTCTGCATTGGTGCAGGACGCGGTCTTTCCGATCACGGAAATGACCTTTGCCCGCCGCTGCCGCCGCTTTGCCGTGATGTTGAACCGTCTGCGCCGCGAGGATGCGCGCCTGTCATCGACGCCGGCGCGTCCGGTGGAACGGGTGCAAAGCCTGCTGGTGTTCGACGAAGTGCTGGCGGTACATCTGTCCGGCATCGACCGGGCGCAACAGGATACGGTGCTTAGCTTGCTCGCCGTGACGTTCGAACCGCAGGCCGATGGCGTGGGGCGCGTTTTGCTGACTTTGGCAGGGGACGGCGCAGTGGCGCTGACCGTCGAGGCACTGGATGTGCATCTGCGCGATGTGACAAGGCCCTATGTCGCGCCGTCCGGCAAGATGCCCGATCACGGCGCCTAGTCTTGCATTGATGCCCGGCCGCCAGCGCCAGTTTGCCGGCAGACCAGGGCCCCTCTCGGCCAGGATATGGCTGCGCTGGCCCGTGGCGCAAAACGCCGCGCCCGACTGCACCGCACAGTCGGTCGGCAGCCGGATTTTGACGTGGTCGCTTTGCAATTGTTCGCAGCGATAGCAGAGGATAGACTTTTCAAGCGGAGATACGTCAGGCAGCCGGAGGAACCGAATGTTTCAGCCAAAAGCCAAGGTCAAACTATCAAGAGATTTGCTTGTCGCCGGAAACAGCACCGTCAAGGTGATCAGTGACGGCGCACAACCCAGTGTACTGATGAAGGGCACCCATGGCGTGGTTGAAAAGGTCGATGGCGATGGAATTACAGTCACTTTGGATTGGAATGGTGATTTCACGATAACCATCGAGAGGGCGTATTACGGGAGTGCTTTCGAGGATCAGGCGCCCAAGTTACACAGGTTCAAATTCAAGCAAAATGTCAAAATTGATAATAAAATCAAGATTCTGACAAGAAATGTGGCACTTGCAGAAATTCCGATTGGAACGGTTGCTACCGGAACAGCGGTTGAGGCCGGGAAACTGGTTGCGCGAATTACGCTTCCCGGCAAGACCGCGTCGATAGACATAGAGATGAGCATGACTTACTTTCTTTCAGTGACCCTGCCGATGTGAAACTCCGCCGTTTTGCAGCCTCAGCTGTTGATGTCCACACCCAAGGGGATGCCAAAGTCGATTGTCACCCGTAATCCCCTTCCGCCGGGCGGCGTTTTGATGTCTATCTGCGCTTCGAGCAAATGGGCGATTTCGCGCACGATCGCCTGTCCCAGACCAAATCCCTGTGCACCCGCTGGCACCGCTGGCACGCTGCGCGGTCCGGTCGGGGCATGAAAGGCCGCAATCTGTGTCGGGGAAAGGCCGGGCCCGGTATCCTCGACCTGCAATCGGCAGCGATCCGTCATCGCTTGGACCCGCACCGTGACCTGCGCGCCCGTACCGGCATAGCGGATGGCGTTGTCGATCAGGTTCGACAGCAGTTCCTGTGCCAGCACAGGCTCGGCCAGCGCAAGTGACGCGGACGGCCCTTCGTACCCCAGGTCGATGCCACGACGCTGCGCCTCGGGCACCATCTCGGCAGTCAGGTTGCGCGCAAGCGCCGCAAGATCCGCAGGTTCAAACACCTGATCGCGCTGCGCCGCATCGACCCGCGCAAGCACCAGCAACTGCGCCAGCACGCGTTCTGCCCGCGCCAGCGCCGCATCCGCCTTTGCAGTCGCGTCAAGCAGCGCCTTTGGGTCATTGCTGCGTTGTGCCATGGCCAGTTGCGTGCGTACCGTGGCCAGGGGCGTGCGCAACTGATGGCTGGCGTTGCCGGTAAAGTTGCGCAGGGCCTGAACCGCCAGATCAAGCCGCGCCATGAAGCTGTTGATCGCCTCGATCAGCCCTGCCACCTCGCGCGGCATGGTGCCCTGAACGGCGCTCAGATCGTCGGGTGACCGCAGGGCAATCGCGTCGCCCAGCCGGTTCAGCGGGCGCAGCGCAGCCGACACGGCAAGCCAGACCACCGCTGCCGCAACCGCCGCCAACCCTGCCAAACGCAACGCCGCGCGCCGCAGGATCGTCCCCGCCAGTTGATCGCGCGCCCGGGTTGATTCTGCCACTGTCACCGCGAAGGCGATCGAAGCATCGCCGTCCGACACTGCGCGGTCCAGCGTTGCCATCCGCACTGGCACGCCAGAGACCACACTATCGGCAAACCGTAACGGATCCCCCGCATCTGGCAGCCGAACCAGGACCTCATACCCGGTCAAGAACCCATTCGGCCCGTCAACCCGGTAAAAGACCTGATCCTGCGCGGTCGAGGTCAGCATTTCCAATGCAGAGTACGGGATGTCCACCTGCAACCCGCCGCTTTCGTCAACCGTCACCCGTTCAGCGATCGCCAGCGCCGATCCGGCCAGCACCCGATCCGAAACGCCCTGCGCCGTGCGCCTTGCCTCGGCCCAGGTATCGCCGAGCGCGACCACGCCCAGCACTGTCGTTGCCGCAAAAAGCCACAGCAGCAACCTTGCGCGCAGCGAATAGGTCATGGTGCTGCAGGCCCGCGTTCGATGTAGTATCCGATCCCCCGCGCGGCGCGCAGTATCAGCCCGTAAGGCGCAATCCGCCGCCGCAAACGCGAAATGTACTGCTCGATCGCATTGTCTGACAGGATGTCGTCCAACGAGGTCAGCGATTGGACGATGGCTTCTTTGGTAACGACCTTGCCGGCCCGCATGAACAGCAACTCCAGCAGCGCCCGTTCGCGCGGTGGCAGATCGACCATCACCCCGCCTACGCTGAACTGCCGTGCGGTCAATTCCAGCTCCAGCGTGCCCAGCACCACCCGGCTGGACTTCAAACCGGCCTGCCTGCGCAAGATCGAACGGACCCGCGCCTCGAACTCGCCCACATCAAAGGGTTTGATCATGTAGTCGTCGGCCCCGAGGTCCAGCCCGCGCACCCGGTCTTCTGGCGCACCCCGCGCGGTCAGGATCATTACCGCAGCCGGATTGGCCCGCCCCGGCGCCCCAACGCGCATTGCCCGCAGCACCGCAAGCCCGTCCATCTGCGGCAGGTTCAGATCCAGAATGACCAGATCAAAGGTCTCTGCCCGAACCAGCGCCTCTGCGGACGCACCGTCGTGCAGGCAATCGACTGCATACCCCGATCCGGCAAGCAGTCCGCTCAGTGCCTCGGCAAGCGGCAGATCATCCTCTACCAGCAATATGCGCATCGCAGCCCCCTTGCGTCAGCCTAGGGGATCACACCCGCGTTGTGAACTGCCCCAGCTTGAGGCAGTCTGGGGCGATGAACCCGACGCGTCCCACGACAGCGGCCTGGACCCTTGCCCTGACGCTGATGGCGGCACCGGCCCCCGCCGATGTGTTCCGCTTTGCCAGCCCCGCGCCGCAAACCGGTCATCTGACGATCTATTCAACGCTGGACGCACCTTTGGCGTCACCGCTGATCGCCGCGTTTCAGCGCGCGCATCCCGGCACAGCCGTGACCTATGAAGACCTGCTGGCCGGAGAGATTGCAATCCGCGTGGTGACCGAAACGGACACGATCGGGCAGACGGCGGATTTCGTGTTTTCGTCGGCGATGGATGCGCAGGTCAAACTGGCCAATGACGGCTATGCCCAAGCCGTGACCCTGCCGGAAAGTGCGGCCTGGCCGCGCTGGGCCAACTGGCGTGACACGGCCTATGCCCTGACATTCGAGCCGGGCGTTCTGGTCTATCACAAACCGTCGTTTCCGCAGGGCCCGCCTGCGTCGCGGCTGGATCTGCTTGATTGGCTGCGTGGACCGGGGGCAGCAGCGCCGGGCAAGGTTGGCACCTATGATATCGCCAGATCGTCGGTCGGCTACCTGTTTATCGCGCGCGACGCCGAACATTTCCCTGACATCTGGTCGCTGGTGCGTGCGATGGGGGCGGCGGGGTTGCAGACCTATCCCACCAGTCACCAGATCATTGACCGCGTGGCCGATGGGCGGCTGGTGTTGGGGTACAACATCTTGGGGTCCTACGCCGCCGATCAGGCGCGGCTGCGGCCCGATCTGGGTCTTGTGCTGCTGCGCGATTTCACCGTCGTGGTGTCGCGCGTGGGTCTGGTGCCGCGCGCGGCGCGGTCTGTACAAAGCGGGTCCGCGTTCCTTCAGTTCCTGATGAGCGATACCGGCCAGGCAGTGCTGTCAGACCAACTGCGCCTGCCTGCGGTCAGCTTGCAGGTTTCGGGGACGCGCCGGGCGGAATTGTCGGCCACGCAGGGCGATCAGCTGCGCCCGGTGCCTGTCAGTCCGGGGTTGCTGGTGTATCTTGACCAAGCCAAACGGCGCAACCTGATCGGTAAATGGCAGGCGGCACTGGGGCAGGCGGCACTGGGGCGGCGCTGACCTTGGCGGGTGGTCACCCGGGCCCGTTTCTTGCCACAAGCCGGTTCGGTCACACTGTGGTAGTGCTCCGGGTGCCGGCAGCTGCCTGACCGTCTGGCGTTGCGTCATCGCGACAAAAGTTCGTCCGGGTGACGTTTCACCACCGCGTTTCCGGATCTGTCCCGCACCTTGACCGCCGCCGCAGTTTCGATCCGCCATCCTTTTCAAACCGTCAGGTAAATGACAGGTTGGTGTGATGATCTGCGATACAGGGACGGCACGAGGAGGTGCCGCCCGGACCATCACGGCACGCATACCGTGCCAAAGGGAGGAACCCACGATGAAATTCACCATGCTCGGCATGGCCTTTGCGGCTGTTTTGGCCGTCCCGGCAAATGCCACCGACTACATGATCATGGCCCCGGCAGCGCCCGGCGGCGGATGGGACAGCACGGCACGCAGCATGCAGGAAGTCATGCAGGCCGAAGGCATCGCAGGCAACGTGCAGGTCCAGAACGTCCCCGGCGCGGGTGGCACCGTGGGTCTGGCGCAGTTTGTGTCCACTGCGGCAGGTGACCCGGCACAGCTGATCGTCGGCGGTTATGTGATGGTCGGCGCGATCCTGACCAACGCATCGCCGGTGTCGCTGGCCGATGTAACCCCGATCGCCCGCCTGACCGGCGAAGCTGTCGGTATCGCGGTTCCCACAAGCTCGCCCCTGCAAACCATCGGCGATCTGGTTGACGCAATGAAGGCCGATCCGGGGGCTGTGTCCTGGGCTGGCGGTTCGGCGGGCGGGGTGGACCACATCACCGTGGGCCTGCTGGCCAAGGCTGCCGGGATCGACCCGACGAAAATCAACTACGTCGCCTTCTCGGGCGGGGGCGAGGCGCTGGCGGCCATTCTGGGCAATCAGGTCACCGCAGGCATCTCGGGCGTGGGCGAATTCCTGCCGCAGGTCGAGGCCGGCACCATGCGCATGCTGGCTGTGTCCAGCGCCGAAAAATGGGTCGGAACCGACGCGCCGACCCTGATGGAAGCAGGCTACGCGGTTGACGTGATGAACTGGCGCATGGTTGCCGCAGCACCCGGCCTGTCGGACGAACAGAAAGCCGCCGTTGCCGCCGACATCGACAAGCTGGCCAACTCTGCGGGCTGGAAGTCGGTGCTGGAGACCAAGGGCTGGGCCAACACCTATCTTGCGGGTGCCGATTTCGACGCCAAGCTGGCGACCGAGATCGAGGCGACCACCGCTGTCCTCAAGGACATCGGTCTGGTGCAATGACCGCAATCCCCGGAACCGGACGCCGCCCCGATGGGGCGGCGTTCATCATCGCCGTGCTGCTAGGGGGCGTCGGTGCCCTACTGATCCGCGAAGGCGGGCTCTTTCCCGACCGTGCGGGCTATGCCGGTGTCGGCCCCGGAGGGATGCCGTTTCTGGTCGGTTGGGTTCTGGTGGGTCTGGGCCTGTGGACTGCGATCGACGCCCTGCGCGGCAAACCCGGTACGCGTGATCCGGTCGAGATCGTGCCAGTGCTGTGGATCCTCGGCGGCCTTGCCTTGCAGATCGGCCTGTTGAAGATCGCGGGTTTCGCCATCGCTTCGGGCCTGCTGTTTGCCTGCACCGCCTTTGCCTTTGGCAAGCGCAAACTGTGGATGACCGTGCCGGTGGGCATCGTCTTCGCACTGCTCGTCTATGCGCTGTTCGATCAGGTGCTGCAACTGAACCTGCCCGCCGGACCCATCGAAACCCTGATCTTCGGGGGCTGATGCAATGACAACATTCGACTTTCTGCTGCAAGGCCTGTCGGTCGCGCTGAACCCGATGATCCTTTTGTATTGCCTGATCGGCGTTGTGCTTGGCACCGCCGTGGGGGTATTGCCCGGCATAGGACCGGCGCTAACCGTGGCCTTGCTGCTGCCTGTCACTTACGGCCTTGACCCTGCCGGATCATTGATCATGTTCGCGGGCATCTATTATGGCGGGATGTATGGCGGTTCGACCACCTCGATCTTGCTGAACACGCCGGGCGAATCGGCGTCGATCGTCACGGCACTTGAAGGCAACAAGATGGCCCGCAAAGGGCGCGGCGGCCCTGCCCTTGCCACTGCCGCCATCGGGTCGTTCGTCGCAGGCCTGATCGCAACCCTGGCACTGGCTTTCCTTGCACCTTACGTCGTCAAACTGGCCCTGATCTTTGGCCCGCGCGAATATTTCGGCCTGATGGTGCTGGCGTTCGTCACCGTGTCGGCGGCGTTCGGCGACAGCACGCTCAAGGGTCTGACGTCCCTGTTCGTGGGTCTTGCTCTGGCTTGCGTCGGTATCGACCAGTTGACCGGTCAGGCCCGTCTGTCCTTTGGCGTCCCGCAACTGTTGGACGGGATCGAGGTGACCACCCTCGCCGTTGCGATGTTCGCCCTCGGAGAGGCGCTGTTTGTCGCCTCGCAGGGCACGCGCGGCGCAGAGATCATCGAGGCCGTCAAAGGCTCGGTCTGGATGAGCCGCGACGACTGGAAACGGTCGTGGAAGCCCTGGCTGCGGGGCACCGCTGTGGGCTTCCCCATCGGCGCGATGCCGGCGGGGGGCGCGGAAATCGGCACGTTCCTGTCCTATTCGATGGAAAAACGCCTCGCGAAAAACCCCGAGGAGTTCGGCCACGGCGCAATCGAGGGCGTGGCCGGCCCCGAGGCTGCCAACAACGCCTCGGCCGCAGGCACGCTGGTGCCTTTGCTGACGCTGGGCCTGCCCACATCTGCCACTGCCGCCATCCTGCTGGCCGGGTTTCAGCAGTTCGGGTTGCAACCGGGGCCTTTGCTGTTCATCACCGCCCCGCAACTGGTCTGGGGCCTGATTGCCAGCCTCCTTGTCGCCAATTGCATGCTCTTGGTGCTCAATCTGCCTTTGGTCGGGTTGTGGGTCAAATTGCTGACCATCCCGCGCCCGTGGCTGTATTCGGGCATCCTGCTGTTCGCGACGCTGGGCACAATTGGCGCCAACCCGTCGCCGGTCGAGCTGACGATGCTGTTGGTGTTCGGCCTGATAGGCTTCGGCATGCGGGTCTACGGCTATCCTATTGCACCCGTGGTCGTCGGGCTGATCCTTGGCCCGATGGCCGAACAGCAATTGCGCCGCGCCCTTGCCATCGCGCAAGGCGACTGGACGACACTGGTGCAAAGCCCGATTGCTGCCGTGTTGCTGGTGCTGGCCATGATCGCCCTGTTGCTGCCAATCATTCTGCGCGCCACGGGCCGGGGGAAGGTGCTGTCGGCAGTGGCATCAGACGAGGATTGACCGGGCAAGCCGGATCGGACCCGGCTCCCTGTGCTCGTGCCGGGGCAGACAAAGGGGGGCGATGCCCCCCCCCCCGTTATTCTGCGGCCTGCATATAGCTTTCGACCGGCGGGCAGGTGCAGACCAAATTGCGGTCGCCAAACACGTTGTCCACCCGACCCACGGGGGGCCAGTATTTGTCGACCCGGAAGGCACCGGGCGGAAAGCAGCCCTGTTCGCGCGGGTAAGCGCGGGTCCATTCCGCGACCAGGTCTTCGACCGTATGGGGGGCGTGGCGCAAGGGGCTTGCTTCGCTCGTGATCTCGCCACGCTCGACGGCCCGGATTTCCTCGCGGATCGCCAGCAGGGCGGTGATGAAGCGGTCGATCTCGGCCTTGGTTTCCGATTCCGTCGGCTCCACCATCAGCGTGCCCGCCACCGGCCACGACATTGTGGGTGCATGAAAACCGTTGTCGATCAGACGCTTGGCGATGTCGTCCACCGTCACACCCGCCTCGGCAAAGGGGCGCGTGTCAAGGATGCATTCATGCGCCACATGGCCCCGGTTGCCCATGAACAAGATCGGGTAAGCCCCCGCCAGCCGCGCCGCGATGTAATTGGCGTTCAGGATCGCCACCCGCGTGGCCTGCGTCAGCCCCGCCCCGCCCATCAGAAGACAATAGGCCCACGAAATCAGCAAGATAGACGCGCTGCCAAAGGGGGCTGCACTGACTGGCCCCTCAACGCCCCCGGTCTGGGGGTGGCCCGGCAGATACGGGGCCAGATGCGCCTTGACGCCGATCGGCCCCATCCCCGGCCCGCCGCCGCCATGCGGAATGGCAAAGGTCTTGTGCAGGTTCAAATGGCTCACGTCCGACCCGATCTCTCCGGGTTTCACAAGGCCCACCAGCGCGTTCATGTTGGCCCCGTCCAGATAGACCTGCCCGCCGTGGCTGTGGGTGATGTCACATATCTGGCGGACGGTTTCCTCGAACACACCATGGGTTGACGGATAAGTGATCATGCAGGCCGCGAGTTGATCTCCGGCCTCGGCTGCTTTCGCGGCGAAATCCTCCATGTCCACGTCGCCGTTCGAGGCGGATTTCACCACCACCACCTGCATCCCCGCCATCTGCGCCGAGGCCGGGTTGGTGCCATGCGCCGAAACCGGGATCAGACAGACGGTGCGATTGCCCTCGCCGCGCGCGCGGTGATAGGCCTGAATGGTCAAGAGCCCGGCATATTCGCCCTGCGCGCCCGAATTGGGCTGCATCGACATCGCGTCATACCCCGTCACCTCGCACAGTTTCAGGGCCAGATCGCTGATCGCCTCGGCATAGCCAAGGGCCTGATCTTTCGGGGCAAAAGGGTGCAGTGACCCGAACTCGGGCCAGGTGATCGGCATCATCTCGACCGCCGCGTTCAGCTTCATCGTGCAGGACCCCAGCGGGATCATCGCGCGGTCAAGGGCCAGATCGCGGTCCGACAGGCGGCGCATATAGCGCATCATCTCCGATTCCGCGCGGTTCATGTGGAACACCGGATGGGTCAGGAACGGGCTGGTGCGCACCATATCTTCGGGAAAGCCAAGTGTGGCGCGGTGTGGCGGCACGCCATCGATGCCGAAGGCCTTGAGAACCTTCACCAAAACCCGCTCGTCCGTGGTTTCGTCAAGGCTGATCCCGACCCGGTCAACCCCGATCTTGCGGAAGTTCAGCCCCTCGTGCCGCGCCGCCGCCAGAATGCCGGCCTGGCCTACGCCCACTTCGACGGTGATCGTATCGAAGAACGCCTTCGGGCTGACCTTTGCCCCTGCCGCCTTCAGCGCGCGCGCCAGCCGCGTTGTGGCGAAATGCACCCGCTCTGCCATCGCCCGCAGCCCCTTGGGCCCATGAAATACAGCATAAAACGACGCCATGACCGCCAGCAGAGCCTGCGCCGTGCAAACGTTCGACGTGGCCTTTTCGCGCCGGATATGCTGCTCGCGTGTCTGCAAGGACAGCCGGTAGGCCTTGTTGCCCCGCGCGTCGATCGAGACGCCGACAATCCGCCCCGGCATCGACCGTTTCAGATCATCCCGACACGCCATGAAGGCCGCGTGCGGCCCGCCATAGCCCATAGGCACGCCGAACCGCTGGCTTGACCCCACGGCAATGTCAGCCCCCATCGCGCCGGGATCCTTGAGAAGGGTCAGCGCCAGCAGGTCGGTCGCCACGACGGCAATGCCTTTGGCGGCATGCACCTTGGCAATCAGCGCGGTAAAGTCGGTGACATGGCCGTAGCTGCCCGGATACTGAAAAATCGCGCCGAAAACGCGGCTGGGGTCAAGATTGCCGACCATATCCTCGATGATCTCGATCCCCAAAGGTGCTGCCCGAGTGCGGATCACCGCGATGGTCTGCGGGTGGCAGAAGCGGTCAACAAAGAACGCCCGCGCCTTGGATTTGGCGGTGCGTTCGGCCATCGTCATCGCCTCGGCCGCTGCTGTCGCCTCGTCCAAGAGCGAAGCGTTCGCTACAGGCAGTCCGGTCAGATCGGCAACCATGGTCTGATAGTTCAACAGCGCCTCAAGCCGCCCTTGCGCAATCTCGGGCTGATAGGGGGTGTAGGCGGTGTACCACGCGGGATTCTCAAGGATATTTCGCTGGATTGCGGGTGGCGTCACCGTGCCGTAATAGCCCTGTCCGATCAGGCTGACCATCACCCGGTTGCGATCCGCCACCCCCCGCATCCGTGCCAGCAGGTCCTGTTCAGACAGGGGCGCCCAGGTCAGCGGCTTCGCCTGCCGGATCGAGGCTGGCACCGTTTCATCGATCAGCGCATCGAGCGAGGCAACCCCGACCGCCTGCAGCATCTGCGCCATCTCGTCAGGTGACGGTCCGATGTGGCGGCGGTTGGCAAAGTCGTACGGGTTGTAGTCGGACGGGGTAAAGGTCATCGCAAATCCCTCAAAACACAGATTACTCGATCAATTCGGCGTATTCGTCCTCGTCGAGGAAATCATCGAGCACCGAGAGGTCATCCACCTTGATCTTGAAGAACCAGGCCGCGCCTGTCGGGTCCTCGTTCACCAGTGCCGGGTTGTCCGACAGCAGGTCGTTGATTGCGACGATCTCGCCATCAACCGGGGCGAGGATGTCGGACGCCGCCTTGACGCTTTCGATCACCACCACCTCATCACCGCTGGTGACCATGGTTTCGATCTCGGGCAATTCGACGAACACCACATCGCCCAGTTGCGTCGCGGCGTGTTCGGTGATGCCGACGACGACCAGATCGCCCTCGACGCGCAGCCATTCGTGATCTTTGGTGTACTTCATGGGATGCCTCAGCGTTTGTAAGAGGTGGGGTGAAAGGGCAGGGGGCAGACCGTGGCGGGCAAGCGCTTGCCCCGCACGTCGCCTTCGATGACAGTGCCGGGGGTGGCGTGGCGGACGGCGACATAGCCCATCGCAATCGGCGCCGCGACCGAGGGGCCAAAGCCGCCCGAGGTGACCTCGCCCAAAGGTGTGCCATCCGGATCAAACAGCGCCGTCCCTTCGCGCATCGGCGCGCGGCCCTCGGGGCGCAGACCGACGCGTTGACGTTCGGGGCCAGACTGCAACTCGTGCAGGATGCGGGCAGCCCCGGCAAACCCGCCTTGCCGGGCACCGCCTGCACGCCGGACTTTGGGGATGGCCCAGGTCAGACCCGCCTCGACCGGGGTCGTTTTATCCGTGATATCATGGCCATAAAGGCACAACCCCGCCTCCAGCCGCAGACTGTCGCGCGCGCCAAGGCCGATCGGCATCACCTCTGGCATCGCCAGAAGCGCTTGCGCCAGATCAAGCGCCCCGGTCTGCGGCACCGAAACCTCATACCCGTCCTCGCCGGTATAGCCCGACCGCGACACCCACAGATCGCCGAACACCGCCACATCCATGAACCGCATCGCGGCCACCCCGGGTGCTATGCGCGCCAGTGCCGCACTTGCCATCGGTCCCTGCACGGCCATCAGCGCGCGGTCCAGCGCCTCCACCTCGGCCACGCCCGACAGATGAGTTGTCAGATGCGCGACATCAGCCGCTTTGCAAGCCGCGTTGACGACCACAAACAGATGGTTCCCGCGGTTGGCAAACATCAGATCGTCCAGAATGCCGCCGGTGTCGCTGGTGAACAGCCCATAGCGCTGGCGCCCTGCGGTAAGCCCCAGCACATCGACCGGCATCAGCGCCTCGAACGCCAGACAAAGCGCCTCCATCCCGGCGCGCGGGCGCAAGATCACCTGCCCCATGTGGCTTACATCGAACAAACCTACACTCGCGCGGGTGTGCAGATGCTCTTTCATCACGCCCGCCGGATATTGCACCGGCATCTCGTAGCCTGCGAACGGCACCATCTTGCCACCTTTGGCCACATGCAGATCGTGCAGACCCAGCCGTTTCAGCTCCATGAGCCACCCCTGAACAGGACCGGATCAAATACCGGCATCGCACAGGGAAATCGCCCCGCCTCGATGCCCCCTCTGTCCATGCCCGATGTCGACGGGCGCCTGAGATCGTTATCCCTTCGGCGGGCGCAGACGCGCCACTCTTCAGAGTCTGTCGTCAGAACGGTCCCTTGCGCCTGAAAGCTTACCGGGGCGGTTTCTCCTTCGGCACCGGGGGTTGCCCACCGGATTCTCCCGATCCTGACACTGGCAATCTGACCGCGTGATGCCATGCTGGCAAGTCAAAAGCGGTCCCTGGCCGCAAGCGCAAGATTGTCGATCCTGCGCAACGCCAACCAGACCGCCGCCACACCGAACAGCACGCCCCCCAGGGCCTGCCCGATCAGAACGCCCCCCGCCCCCCAATCCATGCCCAGCCACAGTGCAAAGGGCACTGTGCCGATAGTGTTGCGTCCCCAGTTGATCAGCGTGGATTGAACCGCAGCGCCAAGATTGTTGCAGGCGGCATTGGCCACGAAAATCGCCCCATTGAAGAAGAACAACAGGCACACCGGCCCGCAAAACAGATAGACCATCTCTCGCGTCACACCTTCGGCCCCGAACAGATCGGCAATCGGCGCCCGCAGGGTGAACAAAAGCACCGACATCACCGCAATGACCAACGCGGCAAAGATCAACCCGTCCAGAAACGCACGCCGCACCCTGTCCATCCGGCCCGCGCCGTAGTTCTGCCCGATGATCGGTCCCACCGCTCCTGACAGCGCAAAGATCACCCCCAGCGCCACTGGCGTCATCCGCCCGGTGATGGCAAGGCCCGCCACCGCCGCCTCGCCGTAGTCCGCCACGATCCGGGTGACCAGGGCCTGCCCCACAGGGGTTGCCAGTTGCGTCAGGATCACCGGCCCGGCAACGCCGATGACTGGTGGCAGATCCGCCAGCAGACCGCCGGCACTCGGGCGGTCAAAGCCACCGTGATGCCGGATGATCGGCAGCAGCGCCACCGCTGCAATCACCATCCGTGATGCAACCGATGCAAGCGCCGCCCCCGTCAGATCAAGGTCCAGCCCGAAGATCAGGATCGGGTCCAGCACGGCGTTGACCCCCGCCCCCCAGATCGTCGCCATCATCGCGCGGCGGGCATCGCCATGGCTGCGCAGAATAGCCCCGCCGATCATGCCCAGCATCAAGAACGGCTGCGCCGGCACCACAATCTGCAGGAAATGCACCGCCAAAGCGGCTGTCTCGCCCGTAGCACCCATCAAACCAACCAGCCACGGCAGCATCACCCAGCAAAGAACCGAAAACACCACACCAAAACCGACCCCCAGCACCAGCCCGTTCGTGGCTTTCCGCCGCGCAAGGCCAACATCCCGCGCGCCCAACGCCCGCGCAACTTGTGCGGACACCGCAATCGACAAGCCGATTCCGAACGAAGTGGTGAAAAACAGAATGGCCCCGGCATAGCCGACCGCCGCTGTCACCTCGTCGCGCCCCAGCATGGCGATGAAGATCATGTTGATCAGATCGACACTGAACACCGCCGTAAGGCCGACCGATGCCGTCAGCGACATGACAGTGATGTGCCAGAAGAGAGAGCCTTCGACAAACTTCGCTGTCGGCCCGGCAAATGTGACCTCTGCGTCGTTCGCCATTTTCTGCCTCCCGACATCCTCAGAGGAAGTGGGGATCACACAACCCCCACCCTTTTTCACGATACCGGCGCCTCAGACCCCGCGTACCACCGCGAGCAGCGGCATCACATCGGCCATTTCAGGTCCTGCATCCCGCCCGGTCAACGCCCGGCGCAACGGGCGGAACAACCCTTTGCCCTTGCGCCCGGTCGCCTGCTTGACCGTCTCTGTCCATTCCCCCCAGGTCGCAGTCGTCCATGGGCGCGGTGGCAGCAACGTCAACGCTTGCGCCACGAATGCGCGGTCCTCATCATCCACCAGCGGCTCTGCCCCCTGGCTGAACAAATGCCACCAACCGGCCAGATCGGCGCGTGTCGTGATGTTGCCGCGCGCCACCTCCCAGAACGTCGGCGCCTGATCTCCCGGCACGCCCAACCCGGCGATCCGGTCCGCCACCGCATCAAACGGCAAGGCCTGCACATGATGCCGGGTCAGCGGCCAAAGATCCTCGGCGTCGAACTTGGTCGGTGCAGACCCGAACGACCCGACGTCGAAGCCCGCGATCAACTCTTCCATCGACCCCGCCAACTCGACCGGCTTTGATGACCCCAGCCGCGCCATCAGACTGAGCAGCGCCATCGGCTCGACCCCGGCTTCGCGCAGATCGCGCAGCGCCAGAACGCCAAGGCGCTTGGACAATTCCTCGCCCTTGGCCCCGGTCAGCAGCGAATGGTGCGCGAACGACGGCGGGATGCCTCCCATTGCCTGCATGATCTGGATCTGCGTCGCGGTGTTGGTGACATGATCCGATCCGCGCACGATGAACGTGACACCCATGTCAATGTCATCGACCGAGGACGCAAAGGTATAGAGCACCTGCCGGTCCGCCCGGATCAGCACCGGGTCCGACAGGCTGGCGGCATCGATCGACACCGGCCCGACGATGCCATCATCCCATTCGATGCGGTTCTGGTTCAGCAGAAACCGCCAATACCCTGCCCGCCCCTCGGCCCGGAACGCGGCCTTTTGTGCGTCCGAAAGATGCAGGCTGGTGCGGTCATAAACCGGGGGCCGACCCATGTTCAGCTGCTTCTTGCGCTTCAGGTCCAACTCGACCGGGCTTTCAAAGCATTCGTAAAACCGCTCCGCCCCGCGCAGCCCCTCAGCCGCCTCGCGGTAACGGTCCATCCGAAGCGACTGCTTTTCGACCCGGTCCCAGTGCAGGCCCAGCCAATCGAGATCCTGCATGATCCCGTCAGCATATTCCTGTTTCGACCGCTCTTGGTCCGTATCGTCCAGCCGCAAAATGAATGTGCCGCCCGATTGCCGGGCGATCACATAATTCATCAGCGCGGTACGCAGGTTGCCGATGTGGATGTAGCCGGTGGGTGAGGGGGCAAAACGGGTAACGGTCATGGCAGCAGGACTCCTTGCCCGCATTCCCTGTCACAAGCCCCGTGCCTTGTCCAGTTTTGCCACGTGCAAGGGATGTTGCTTCCTGTCGCTTGCGGTTAAGCTGTCAAGATGACCCAAGCCGCCCCGGACACCATCGCCCCCGACACCGAATTGATCGAACAGCTTGCCCGCGACACCGTGGCCAACTTGCCCGAACAATTCAGCGCATCCGCCACGCATATCCAGATCTATGTCGAAGAGTTTGCCACAACCGATCTTCTTGAGGTGATGGGGATCGACGATCCTTATGAATTGACCGGGCTATATGAAGGCACGCCGCTGACCGAACGCAGCGCATCCGACCCGCCGCAATCGCCCGACCGGATCTTTCTGTTCCGCCGCCCCATTCTGGATGAATGGATCGACCGGGGCGATGTGTCGTTGGCCGAACTTGTGGCGCATGTGATGATCCATGAACTGGCGCATCACTTTGGCTGGAGCGATGATGACATCGCGGCCATCGACCCTTGGTGGGAATGAACGCACAGCTACCGTGCGGCACCGCACAGACCGTCACGCGGGCGTGAACACGCAAGTCTCGGTTTTCGGTCTATTCTGGGGTTGGCACATGAACCGGAGGAACCTGATGACCAACCCGATCTTCTCGCGCCGTCAGGCCCTGATCGCGGGGGCCGTTCTGCCGTTCGCGCCCGTCGTTCTGACAACGCCCGCCCAGGCCGGCGCACCCCTGCAAGGGGCCTCGATGCAGCAGTTCAACCGCTTTTCCCTTGGCGGGTTCGAAGTGACGACCTTGCTGGCCGGCACCCGTCTGTTCGATGGCATCGCCGGGATCTTCGGCCTGAACGTCGATCCCGCAGAATTCGCCGCAGTCTCGGCCGCAGCTTTCATTCCGGCGGACAAGGCACAGTTCTTTTTCACACCGACTTTGGTCAATACCGGTGCAGAACTTGTGCTGTTTGATACTGGCCTGTCCGCAGTTGGCATGACCGCGGCGCTGGCTGCGGCGGGCATCACGCCGGAACAGATCGACGTGGTCGTGATTACCCACATGCACGGCGACCATATCGGCGGGTTGATGACCGGTGCGGCACCGACCTTTGCGAATGCGCGCTATGTCACGGGGTCGGTTGAAAACAACCACTGGTCCGGGGCCGCGAACGAGAATTACGAGGCGATGGTACGCCCCCTGCTTGAGAAATTCACATTCATCGAAGATGGCGGATCGGTCGCTTCGGGCGTCACGGCCATGGCGGCGTTCGGACACTCGCCAGGGCATATGACCTACTTGGTTGAAAGCAGTGGCACGGGGCTGGTGATCACGGCTGACACCGCCAACCACCCCGTCTGGTCGCTGGCTCACCCGGACTGGGAGGTGAAGTTCGACATGGACAAGGCCGCCGCTGCTGCATCCCGGCGTTCGGTGTTCGGAATGTTGGCTGCCGACAAGCTGCCCTTCGTCGGCTATCACTTGCCCTTCCCGGCACTGGGCTACGTCGAGGCGCAAAACAGCGGTTTCCGCTATGTGCCGGCAAGCTATCAGTTCATGATGAACGGCTGAAACCTGCCTTTGCTGCGGGTGGCCGGTGCCGTCGCCCGCAGTTGAAGTGCCTTTGCGGCTTTCAGCTTTGATCAACTCCGAAACCCGCTTATGATCCGACCGAAACGTGGTCAAAAGGGGTTTGAATGTCTGATTGCCGTCTGGCTGCTTTGGCAGTCTCGATGCTGTGTGTCCTTGCAGACGGCAGCCAAGCGCAAACCCTGACCGACATCGCCCTGAACGCCGAAGCACGGATTGCCGCCGGTGACTTCGCGACCGCGATTGTTGTGGCGCATGACATGCTTGGGCAAGTCTGGGAGATGACGCCGAACCTTGAGTTTTCCGAAAGCCTGCTGGTAGCCGAACCCGCGCAAGGTTACGGCATCTACAACCCGCGCCCGACTATCAGCTACAAACTGGGCGAGTCGATCTATGTCTACGCCGAACCTTACGGATACAGCTTTGGCAACCCGGGCGAGGGTCTGCATTCGATTGGCTTTTTCGTTGATCTTCAGGTGGTTGCGGCAGACGGCAGCATTCTTGGAGAGGTTCCGAATGTGGCGGAACTGGATCTGACGTCGCGGGTGCGCAATCGCGAGTTTCAGGCAACGATCACCTATGATCTGGCGGGCATCGCCCCTGGCGCCTATGTTCTGATCACGACGCTGCGCGACAAGAATTCGGGCAAATCGGGCAACTTCGAAACCCCGATCGAGATTGCGCCATGACGCCGCAGACCGCCATCATCACCCTGACGCTGAACCCGGCACTGGACATGGCCACGACTGTCGCGCAACTGATCCCCGATCAGAAACTGCGCTGTTCGGAGCCGCTGCTGGACCCGGGCGGCGGCGGGCTGAATGTCAGCCGGGCGATTGCGGCGCTTGGCGGCGACAGCCTGGCGCTGGTGGCCTTGGGCGGGCTAACCGGGGACCGGCTTGCAGGGTTGATCCGGGCCGAAGGCGTGCCGTTTCTGGCCCTGACCGCACCCGGAGAGACGCGCCAGAGCCTGACAGTGACCGAAGGTGCAACGGGGCATCAGTACCGCTTCATGCTGCCCGGGCCGGTCTGGTCGGGGGCGGATCAGGACCGGGTGTTCCATCTGCTGCGCGCCAGCGCGCGACCCGGCGCGTTCGGGGTAATTTCGGGCAGTCAACCGCCCGGGGTGCCTGCGGATTTTCCGGCGCGACTTGCACAATCAATGCCGGGCGGGGTGGTCGTTCTGGATACGTCGGGGTCCGCGCTGGCAGAGGCCGTTGCACATCCGGTCGCGGGACTTGAAATCCTGCGGATGGATGGGGCAGAGGCGGAAGAGCTGGCGGGGCGGTCGCTGGTGCTGCGCAGCGATACTGCCGATTTTGCGCAATCCCTTGTTGCAAGAGGCGTCGCCCGTCGGGTTGTCGTTGCGCGCGGAGCGGATGGCAATGTGCTGGTCGATGCGAAGCACCGGCTGTTTGCGCCGGCGGCAAAAGTGAAGGTTGCAAGCACCGTCGGCGCGGGCGACAGTTTTGTCGGTGGGCTGGTGATGATGCTGGCGCGAGATGCGCCAATATCAGAGGCGTTGGCCTTTGCCAGCGCCGCTGCGAGTGCGGCCGTCACCACGGATGCGACGCAGTTGTGCCGACTGCAGGACGTGGAGCGACTGCTGCCGCAGTGCCAGACGATTGCCATCTGAACCCGCAGCAGCGCGGGGATTGCCGACGTCTTGACAGCCACTTGCAAATGGCGGACTCCCCAAGCCCCGGGGCCGCGTCGGGCATCTCCTGCGGCGGACTTGCCTTGGATGATCCGGTGCCGGCGCCCTTACCTGTTGCCAGATTTCGCCGATCGCGGCTCTTGAATGATCGGTCGAAGCCTCCGGCGGGGATATTTTTGCCAAGATGAAATCATCAGCCGTTGTCACGCCAGCGATTGACGATCGGATAGCGGCGGTCGAGCCAGAACGCCTTGCGGGTCAGGCGGGTGCCGGGGGCGGACTGGAAGCGTTTGTATTCAGACATGTAGAGCAGGTGTTCGACCTTCTTGACCGTTTCGCGGTCAAAGCCTGCACTGACCAGATCCTGCACGGATGCGTCGCGCTCTACCAGCCCGTCCAGAATGGCATCCAGCACGGGATAGGGTGGCAGGCTGTCGTCATCGCGCTGGTCGGGGCGCAATTCGGCCGAGGGTGGCTTGTCGATGACGCGGGGTGGGATGACCTCTCCGGGTGGTCCCATCATCCAGGCGCGATGGTTGGCGTTGCGCCAGCGGCACATGTCGAACACGCGGGTTTTGTAAAGATCCTTGATCGGGTTGAAGCCGCCGTTCGTGTCACCGTAGATCGTGCAATAGCCCACTGCCATTTCGGATTTGTTGCCCGTGGTCAGCAGCATGGCCCCGGTCTTGTTCGACAGCGCCATCAGGATCAGACCGCGCAGGCGGGACTGGATGTTCTCTTCGGTGATGCCGGGCTCGGTGCCGGCAAACTGTGGCGCAAGCGTCTGACCGATTGCCGCCTGTGCTGCCGTGATCGGGATGGTGTCGAGCGAGGTGCCAAGCGCATTTGCGACTTGCGCTGCATCATCGAGCGAGTGCTGCGAGGTATAGGCCGATGGCAGCATCACGCACTGCACATTGGCAGCACCGATGGCATCGGTGGCAATGGTGGCCACAATTGCCGAATCGATCCCGCCCGACAGGCCCAGCAACACCTTTCGAAAACTGGTCTTGCCGAGGTAGTCGCGCAACGACAAGACCATGGCGTGGTAGTCGGCCTCGTAGGACGCGGGCATCAGTGCCAATGGTCCTGGCAGTGCCCGCCAGCCGTCATCGGTGCGGGTAAAGTCGACATGCGCCACGCAGGGTTCGAATTGCGCACATTGCATGGCAAGTGCGCCACCCGGGTTCAGAACGAATGATGCACCATCAAACACCTGATCATCCTGACCGCCGATCATGTTCACATAAACCAACGGCAGCCCGGTTTCCACAACGCGCGCGACCATCAGACTGGTGCGCACCGCAGGTTTGCCGCGATGATATGGCGACCCGTTCGGCACCAGCAGAATCTCTGCCCCGGTTTCGGCGAGGGTATCGCAAACGTCCGGGTGCCAGGCATCCTCGCAGATCGGGATACCGACGCGCAGCGGACCGATCTGCACCGGACCTTGCAGCGGCGCAGACGCGAAGACGCGCTTTTCGTCAAAAACGGTGTCGTTCGGCAAGTCGTGTTTCAGGATCGTCGCCGTGATCCGCCCCCGGTGCAGGACATAGTAGGCGTTGAATAACCGGCCGTCGCGCAGGTGGGGTGCGCCGATGCCCAGGGCGGGGCCATCCGCACAATCGGCCGCAAGCCGGTCGATTTCCGCCATCGCATGGGCTGCGAAGGCGGGTTTCATCACCAGATCCTGCGTTTGATATCCGGTCAGAAACATCTCGGTCAATGCAACCATGTCGGCCCCGGCGGCGCGCCCTTGGGCAAAGGCGTCGCGGGCAAGTTCGGCGTTGGCGGCAATCGCTCCCAACGTCGGGTTCAGTTGCGCGAGGGTCAGGCGAAATTTATCGGCCATTTGGACGTCTTCCGGCTTTGGGTCAGGTGGGTTGTAGCAGGTTCGGCGTCAGGGGAAAGACAGCAGCGCGCAGGACAGCCGTGACAAAGACGGGCTGCTTGTCACAGGGGTGCGGTCCCGGTTAGGGTTCGACCGACAAGTTCCAGAGAGGGCGACATGCAAGTGCAAGGAATGATCCTTGGGGCCGGACTGACGGTCTGGCTGATAGCAGGGCAGGTTCTGACCGGTGCCGCTTTTGCCCAAGAGGCCGAAGTTGTGGTCAAGGAGTACTCGGACGGGTCCGTCTACGAGGGCACCTTCAGGGATGGCAGGCAAGACGGCACCGGCACGTATCGGTTGCCCAACGGGTACGAATACACCGGAGCCTGGGTCGCGGGCGAGATCCGCGGAGCAGGGATCGCCCGCTATCCCAACGGGTCCGTCTACGAGGGCCAGTTCGCCGCCGGAAAACCCGAAGGGCGCGGCAAGATGACCTTTGCAGACGGGCGTACCTATGAGGGTGACTGGACCGGCGGGTCGATGACCGGCGCGGGGCGCGCCGCCTACAACGATGGCACGGTCTACACGGGGGGGTTTGTGAACGGCATCCATCATGGCGAGGGCCAGCTGGAGACGACCGGTGGCTATCGCTATGAGGGAACCTGGGTTGATGGCCAGAAAGAGGGCACCGGCAAGATCAGCTATGCGGATGGCGCGGTCTATCAGGGGGCGCTTGTGGCGGGCCAGCGGCAAGGCAAAGGCACACTTACCATGCCGGACGGGCTGACTTTCGTGGGCGACTGGGTGGACGGACAGATCAACGGAACGGGTCGGCTGACCCAGCCCAACGGTGACGTCTATGACGGTGCATTCGTCGAAGGGCGGCGCCAGGGCCGGGGGCGGGTCACCTATGGCAACGGCGACGTGTTTGACGGCAGCTTTGTTGCCGACAAGCGCGAGGGGCAAGGGCAGTTTGTCGCTGTTGACGGTGCGTCCTATGACGGCGCCTGGGTGGCGGGGCAGCGGCAAGGCAAGGGAAAGATGACCTATGGCGACGGGTCGGTCTATGTCGGTGATTTTGCCGGCGACAAGCCTGACGGGCTGGGAAAGATTACCTATCCCGACGGTTCAAGCTATGATGGCGCATGGGTCAAAGGCGTGATCACCGGCAAGGGCAAGTCGGTTTACGCGGGTGGCGTGGTCTATGAGGGCAATTTTGTCGCGGCCCAACCCGATGGGGTCGGCGTGATGACCTTTCCGGACGGCTATCGTTATGAAGGGGCGTTCACAGCTGGCCAGCGCGCCGGTCAGGGGACGGCAACCTATGCGGATGGCACGGTTTACACTGGCAGCTTTGTCGCAGGGATCCGGGAAGGCAAAGGCAAACTGACCGGACCAGACGGGTTTGTCTATGAGGGCGATTGGGCGGGTGGAGAGATTGCGGGTACAGGCGTGGCCACCTATCCGTCCGGGGATTTCTACGAAGGCCAGTTCGTCGATGGCAAACGCGAGGGGCAGGGTCGGCTGACCTACAAGAGCGGCCAGGTCAGCGAAGGTATCTGGCGGGCCGGTGTGCTGACCGCGCCCTTGCCGGAGGCGGCAGCCGTATCAGAACCGGGACCCGCCCCGGCAACGCCGTGAGGGCGATTGTCTGCGCTGCAACCGGACCGTGCCGGAATGTATGATCAGGACGATCCGTTTCGCCACCAGCCGGGTCTGCGCGACCGGATTGCCGATCCCGACACGTCGTTCTGGCGCGGGTTCAGCCCGGCGGATTTCGACGCGCGGATCATGGCTACGGGCGCGCCGGCCAACTGGCGTCACAGCGATGCCGAGATAGAGGCGACGCGGGCTGCGTTTCTGGCGCCGGTCTGGGGGCAGGACCTTTGGGTCTTTGCCTATGGATCGCTGATGTGGGACCCCGGCTTTCGCTTTGCCGAACTGCGCCGGGGCCGGCTAGAGGGTTATGCCAGGCGCTTTTGTTTGCGCGACGACTTGGGTGGGCGCGGGTCCCCCGAAGCGCCGGGGCTGATGGCGGCGCTGGCGGACGGTGCGGGCTGTGACGGTCTGGTGTTTCGCGTGCGCGGGGCGGAGTTCGACGCGGAAACAGCAATCCTGTGGCGGCGCGAGATGATCGCCCCGGCCTACCGGCCGGTGATGGTGTCGGTTGACACCGACTTTGGCCCGGTCCGCGCGCTGACCTTTGCCGCTGACGCCAGCGCGCCACCAATCCGGCTTGATCTGTGCCGTGCCGAACAAGTGCAGTTGCTGGCGACCGGGCGGGGCATGCTTGGCAGCAGTCTGCACTACATCGAAATGCTGGTGTCGCAGTTGGACGCCTTGGGCATCGTTGATGCCGATGTGGTGCGGTTACTAGCAGAGGCGCAAGCCAAGGCCGCTAAAGGTCCATGACCATCAGCGTCCAGTCGCCCGCCTCGTCCGAGCCGGGAAAGGCCACAAAGCCGCGCCGGTCCAAATCCTGAAAACCATAGCGCCGGTACAAGCGTCGCGCGTCGGTGTTGAAGCTTTCGGTGATCAGGGTCAGCCGTGTCAGGCCCCCTGCCCGCGCCAGTTCGGCGGCTTTGTCCAGCAACAAAGTGCCAAACCCGCGCCCGCGATGTTCAGGAAAGACTGCCGCGGCCATGATGTAGAAAGTGCCTGCGGTCTGGGGTTCCAGCGCGACAAGCGGATGAAACACCGGATCAAGGCCGGCAAGATCGGTGTCTTCGACGGTTTGCGAAACAGGGTGGGCGTTCAGTGCGCCGATGGGGTGGCCGCCGTGTTCGGCCACCAGCCAGTTGGCGAAATGCGCCTGATTGTCGGTCAGGGTCAGGATGCGGGTGCGGCCCACCTCGAACCAGCTTTGGCCGGGGGTGGCAAGCGTGCTCCACCGCCAGGACACCAGGCGGCGCGAGGCGGCATCGAGCAGCAGGGCGAGGTCGCTGGCATCGGCGGGCGTGGCGGGGCGGAAGGTCAGCATGGTGCGGTCCTGTTGCGTGGGACTTGGGGAAAGGGCGGGGGTTTCACACCTCCCGCACCCCCCGTGGGATATTTGTGAACAGATGATGGGCAAGAGGCGGCTAGACGGGCTGGCCTGTTTCGAGTTTTTCCAGGAATGCGTTGGCCTCGGTCAGGACCGTTTCGCGGCGGCTTTCGTCCATCTTGTCGAAGGTGCGGTACATCTGGGCCATCCTCGGGTTGCCGGCAAAGCGGTTGCGGTGCCGGATCAGGAAATGCCAGTAGAGCAAATTGAACGGGCAGGCCAGCGGGCCGGTCTTTTCGGCCACCTTGTAGGCGCAAGACTTGCAGTAATCCGACATCCGGTCGATGTAGGCCCCTGAAGAGACATAGGGTTTTGAGCCTACGACACCGCCATCGGCGAACTGGCTCATGCCGATCACGTTCGGGGCCTCGACCCATTCATAGGCGTCGATATATACCGACAGGTACCATTCGTGGACTTCGGCGGGGTCCACTCCGGCCAGTAGGGCGAAGTTGCCGGTGACCATCAGGCGTTGGATGTGGTGGGCATAGGCCATGTCGCGGGTTTGGCTCACGGCCTGCGACAGGCAGGACATGCCTGTGGGCGCACCCCAGTAGAGGGCGGGCAGAGCGCGGTCGTGGCCCAGCGTGTTGCGGCTGGTATAGTCTGGGCCGGACAGTGCCCAGATGCCGCGCACGAATTCGCGCCAGCCGATAATCTGGCGGATAAAGCCTTCGGCGGCGTTGATGGGGGCGCGGCCTGCCTGCCATTCAGCCTCGGCGGCGCGGCACACTTCCATCGGGGTCAGAAGGCCCATGTTCAGGTAGGGCGAGATCAGCGCATGCGACAGGGTCGGATCATCCCGCAGCATCGCGTCCTGTTCGTCGCCAAAACGCGGCAGGGAATGGGTGACGAAGTGCGTCAGTGCCGCGCGCGCCCCGGCCCGGTCCACCGCCCAGTTGAAGGGCTGCACCGCGCCGAAATGGTTGAAACGGCGGGCTACGAGGGTCAGCACCTGTTCGGTCACCGCATCGGGGGCAAAGCGGGGTGGGCGGGGTCGCAGCAAGTCTGGCTTGGCGGGTTTGCGGTTGTCGTGGTCATAGTTCCACTGGCCGCCCGCCGGTTTGTCGCCCTCCATCATCAGCCCGGTCTTGCGGCGCATCTCGCGGTAGAAATACTCCATCCGCAGCGCCTTGCGGTCTGCGGCCCAGGCCGCGAATTCGGCATGCGAGCACAAAAAGCGGTCGTCGGGCAGGATGATCGTGGTCAGCGGCAGCGCCTGAAGATCGGCCAGCACGCGCCATTCGCCGGGATGGGTGGCAAGCAGGCCGGTCGCCTGCACTTCGGCGGCGCGGCGCAGGATCTCGGCGGACAGAGTTTGGCCGTTGTCAGGATCGTCGAGCGGGGAATAGGCGACGGTCCAGCCATCGCGGCGCAACTCGGCGGCGAAATGGCGCATCGCCGACAGGATCAGCGCGATCTTTTGCGGATGATGCGGCACAGAGGCGCCTTCGCCCATCACCTCGGCCATCACCACCACATCGCGGGACTTGTCGGCGGCGCGCAACGCTGCAACGCCGGGCGTCAACTGATCGCCCAAGACGAGAACCAGGTTCACCATGGGATGCGCTTGCCTGCCCAGTCGAAGAACCCGCCGCTGTCGGCGGGTGTCAGCGCGTCGAGTACCGCCAGCAGGTTGCCTGCCGCCTCGGCCGGGGTCACGGTAGGATGGCCCGCGCCGTGCACCGCCGTCAGACCTGTCGCCACTGTACCGGGATGCAGGCCCACTACGATCGATTGCCGATGGCTGCGGGACACTTCGATGGCCGCCGTGTGCAGGAACTGGTTCAGTGCCGCCTTCGCCGCCCGGTAGGAATACCAGCCGCCCAAAGTGTTGTCGCCGATCGAACCGACCCGTGCAGAAAGCGCCGCGAACCGCGTCACGCGGTCCTTGGGCATCAACTGCAACGCATGTTTCAGCACCAGCATAGGGCCAATGGAATTCAGCGCAAACTGTGCAGCCATTGCGGCGGGGTCCAACGCCTTGATGGTTTTTTCCGGCCCCCGCCCGTCCAGGACCAGCGCGCCGGTGGCCACGATCACCAGATCGAACTCCGGTTCCAGCGCGCCGATCACCCGCGCCACCGATCCTTCGTCCAGAAGATCCAGCCCGTCGGATCCGCGCGAAACCCCGACCACTTCGCAATGCCCGGTCAGCGCCGTACAAAGTGCCGCGCCAATCCCCCCCGACGCCCCGACCACCAATGCCCGCATTGCCGCCTCCATGTCCGAACATGGAGTTGTCCCGCCGTTTGCGCTTTGCCAGTGCCAGTCTTCGAAAAACGGACCATGATGCATCGAAAAAGTCACTCGGAGCAGAGTTGCCGGCCCCCGGATCGACCAGAGGGGTGCCGGGTGATCGACCGGACCGCTGGTCCGATCAACAAACCTGACGGGTCTTTGCTGGCCGCGCCCTGACCGCAGGGTCCGCCTGCCGGTCGCCCGACCGGCGCGTCAGCCGCATTTCGATTGCCCACAATCCCCACAGGTCATGCACCCCTCGACCATCCGCAGCGCATAGGCGCCGCAGGATGGGCATGCGGCCCCGCGTGGTGCCTCGCCGATCGCAATAGCCTCGGCCCTTGGGTCCGATTTCAACCCCAGACCTTCGCCTTCGATAAACCCGATGGTGATCAGGTGCCGTTCAATCACCCCGCCGATGGCGGCGAGAATTGACGGGATGTAGCGCCCCTCCATCCAGGCCCCGCCGCGCGGGTCGAACACGGCTTTCAGCTCTTCGACCACGAAAGAGATATCGCCGCCGCGCCGGAACACCGCAGAAATCATCCGGGTCAACGCGACTGTCCAGGCAAAATGCTCCATGTTCTTCGAATTGATGAACACTTCGAACGGCCTGCGGTGCCCGGCGATGATGATATCGTTGATCGTGATGTAAAGGGCATGCTCTGACCCGGGCCATTTGACCTTGTAGGTGTGCCCTTCCAGCGCCGCCGGTCGATCCAACGGTTCGGAAAGATACACAACCTCTGCGCCTTCTCCCATCCGCAGGGTCGCGGGTGCCTCGGACGGCGTCGAGGCGGCCTCGCTGACGGTCAGAACCGACCCCGTCACCGCATTGGGCCGGTAGGTGGTGCAGCCTTTGCAACCCTGATCCCAGGCTGCCATGTAGACTTGCTGAAAATCGTCAAAACTGATGTCTTCGGGGCAGTTGATCGTCTTGGAAATTGACGAATCCACCCATTTCTGCGCCGCGGCCTGCATCTTGACATGGTCCAGTGGCGGCAATGTCTGTGCGTTGACGAAATACTCTGGCAGCGGGGCATCGCCGCGCAGTTTTCTCCACAATTGCACCGCATGGTCCACCACTTCCTCTTCGGTCCGCGAGCCATCCTTCTGCAACACTTTGCGGGTATAGGAATAGGCAAAGACCGGCTCGATCCCGGAACTGACGTTGCCTGCGTAAAGCGAGATCGTCCCTGTCGGGGCAATTGATGTCAGCAGCGCGTTCCTGATCCCGTGTTTGGCCACGGCCCCTCGCACATCCGCGTCCATGCCCTGCATCGTGCCAGATGCCAGGAACTTTTCGGCATCAAACAGCGCAAACACCCCCTTTTCCCGGGCCAGATCGACCGAGGCAAGGTAAGCCGACCGCGCGATTGCCTTCATCCAGGCCTCGCAGGTTGCCACGGCGTCGTCCGACCCATAGCGCAACCCAACCATCAACAGCGCATCGGCAAGCCCGGTGACCCCCAACCCGATCCGTCGCTTGGCCGCCGCCTCGGCAGCTTGCTCGGGCAAAGGAAAGCGCGATGCGTCGACAACATTGTCCATCATCCGCACCGCCGTGCGCACCAGATCATCCAGAGCCGTCAGGCAGACATGCGCCCTTTCTTCAAAGGGGTACCCCACCAGACTTGCCAGATTGATCGACCCCAAAAGGCACGCCCCATAGGGCGGTAAAGGTTGCTCTCCACAAGGGTTAGTCGCCGCGATGGTTTCTGCATACCACAGGTTGTTGGTTGCATTGATCCGGTCGATAAAGATCACGCCCGGTTCGGCGAAATCGTATGTGTTGCGCATGATCCGTGCCCACAGATCGCGCGCCTGCAACGTCTGATAGACCCGCCCGCCGAACTGCAACTCCCACGGCCCATCGGCCTTTACCGCAGCCATGAAGGCATCCGTCACCAGCACCGAAAGGTTGAACATCCGCAGCCGGGCCGGGTCCTTCTTGGCCTCGATGAAGGCCTCGATATCGGGGTGGTCACAGCGCATCGTGGCCATCATCGCCCCGCGGCGCGACCCAGCCGACATGATGGTACGACACATCGCGTCCCACACATCCATAAAGCTCAGGGGCCCGGATGCATCCGCCGCAACCCCCTTGACCTCGGCACCGCGCGGCCGGATCGTGCTGAAATCATAGCCGATCCCGCCGCCCTGCTGCATGGTCAGCGCGGCCTCTTTCAGGGCCTGAAAGATCCCTTCCATATCGTCGGGAATGGTCCCCATCACGAAACAGTTGAACAGCGTGACAGACCGCCCCGTCCCCGCCCCCGCAGTGATCCGCCCCGCCGGCAGAAACCGGAACCCCTCCAGCGCCGCATAGAACCGTGGCTCCCATACGGCAGGTTCCGCTTCCACCTCGGCAAGGGCCCGCGCAATCCGCCGCCAGGTATCCTCGACCGACCCGTCAATCGCCGTCCCATCCGCCGCTTTCAAACGATACTTCATGTCCCAGATCTGTTCGGCAATAGCGGTGTCAAAGCGGGACATGGCGGCGCATTCCTCAAGGTTGTGGAAAACTTGGCTGAAACCACAAGATAAGCCTGCTGTCGGCTGCGGTCAACGCTTGCCGTACCGCCCGACCGGCTATACTTCGGGGGACCGGGAGGAACCCATGCTGAACATCCTGAAGCTCTGCGTTGGCGCCGACAGCGTCGAAGACCTGACCCATTGGCACGACGCCCACCGCGACATGTGGCCCCCCGGCACGACGGCCCATGTCACCCGCATGTGGCCGAAACGCGAAACCGCAGTGCTCGACGGTTCGCTCTATTGGGTCATCAAAGGCGTGATCCTCGCCCGTCAGAAACTGCTGCGGCTTGAAGAGCGCGTAGGCCAGGACGGCATTCGCCGCTGCGCGCTCATTCTGGATGCAAACGTCATCCGCACCGAACCCGCCCCCCGCCGCCCGTTTCAGGGCTGGCGCTATCTTGACCCCGCAGACAGCCCGCGCGACCTGACCATGCGCAGCACCGACGAAAGCCTGCCTCCAGCCCTAGCGCAGGCCCTTGCAGACATCGGCCTGCGCTGATCCTCCGGGCTATTGGCGCAGGGATTTGACGGGGTTCGGGCGTGCGAAACACCTGTCCGACCTGCTGCAATCACCCTCGCAGCAGCCGGAATCCGACCTTTGCCACCACCACTGCAATCAAGATCCGCGCCACATGATGCAGCGTCACGAAAACGACCGAATATTGCAGGCTCAGCGCAATCAGGCTCATCTCGGCCACGCCGCCGGGCGCAAAGGCCAGAAACGCCGCCGCCGCAGGGGCCGTCCCGAAAGCCTGCAAGACCCAGGCAAACCCAGCCGCAACCAGCAAAACCGCGACGCCATACACCATCGCCAGACCCAGCGCGCGGCGCAGCATCCCCGGCCCCACCCCGGAAAAACGCGCGCCCAATCCGGCACCGACAACAACCTGGGTCACCGACACCAGCCAATCGGGCGGCACGCCCTGAACCCACCCCAGGCTGTGCGCAACCGCCGACGCGACAAGCGGTCCGGTCAGGAAATACGCAGGCAGCCGCAGCATCCGGCCTGCGGCCCACCCCGCCACACCACAAGCCGCCAGCACACCCGCATCCCACAGGGTCAGCGGCAGGTCGGTAGCATTCAGGATCAGACCGCTGGCTGACCCGACAGCATGTCCGGTCATCGCGGTAAAAATCAGGGGGACACACAGGATGATCCCGATCAACCGCAAGAAATGCAGACTGGTGGTCATTGCAACATCTGCCTTTGCCGCCTCGGCCAGATCGATGCTTTCGATCAGCCCGCCGGGCACGGCCGAAAAGAATGCCGTGGCCTGGTCCAGTCCCGCTGCCCGGTAGATCGCAAATCCCACGGCATGCGCGACCGGCACAAAGACCAGCAACGCCGCAAGGCTGATCCACCAACCCGGCGCCTGCCGCATGACGTCTGGGGTAAAGGCCGCGCCAATGACGACCCCGATCACCGGAACAAAGGCCAAACGCAACTCTTGCGGCAAGAAAACTCCGCGCCCCGCCACGCGCATCCCGGTTCCGGCGCAAAGCCCGACCAGCACGATCGACCCCAACATGTAGGCAAGCGGCAGATGAAGTGCTGCGGCCACGCTGCCGCCTATCCCTGCAAGCATCAATGTGCTTGCCAAAGCCAACCCGTCCGTCCTGGTCAATTGCATATGCGATCCGTGTTCGACCCGGTTTGGTCACGGCCGGCACCATGATGCACCACTGTCATTGTGCAAACCCTACCAGTGAGGGGGCCGTTGATCTGCCAAAGGAACCGACCCCTCGCCTTCTGCTTCCCGCTCAGCCTCGCGGGCCATCAGGATTGTCACCCGGCGTGTCAAGACGTCGATCTCGCGGCCCTGTGCCGCGACCATGTCCGAAAGATCGTCCACCGCCCGGATCAGATGCGCAATCCGTTCTTCCAGCGCAATCATGCCGCATGTTCCGTCGCATTGGCGGACAGCGCCGCGCCCCGGTTCGCCATTGCCGTCAGCACCGGCATTTGGCTGACCCCAAGATCCGACAGCGTAGGGTTCACATGAGGCGGCACCACAGGAAAGATCGTGCGTGTCAACCTGCGATGCGTGATCGCGGGAATCATCCGCCGCATCTCGTTGAACCGCTTCGGCCCGACGCGCAGACCGCAATGGGGCAATGCCTTCCAACGCCCGCCAATGCAATGCCGGGTTGCATTGACCGGGTATTGATCAGGGCCAGGACTGGCTACAGTATTCATATGAATACTACTTTCCAAAATGCTGCAAACTCACGAGATTGCCCGTAGCTTGCCATATCTCGGGCCTTCAAACAACAAATGCACGCCCATCCTGCCCGATGTCACCCTTACCGGCCTTGGGGGTGCACAGCAAACCCCCATCGCCATTGCCCTTTGCACCGCCGGCCGGACCGTTTCCGGCACAAGCCGGATGTCTGCCAGTGACCGTATCGCAAGGCTTTCTGCCCATCCCGATGCAGTGGCAAAGGGAGCCCATGTCTTGGCTTGGCTGGCGAAACCCTTGTCAATTTCGTGGCGCGGCTGGACTCGCCAAAGCCGGCATTGCCCGCAGCGGGGCAGGCATAAAAGGAACATCGCGGTTGCACGCAGGGCAGCCAGCCCCAGATGAAGCCTGCGCTGCCGCTTGTCGGCCCCGCCCCCTTCCGGTAAGGCAGACCCGTTGCCAGAAAAGGGGCTGATCGCATGGCCAAGGACAAAACTCCCCGCCGCCCGCAGGCAGAGACGCCGAAGGGCTTTCGCGACTACTTCGGGGGCGAAGTGACAGCCCGCCGCGACATGCTGGCCGCGATTGCCGAGGTCTATCACCGCTACGGCTTTGACCCGCTGGAAACCAGCGCTGTGGAAACCGTCGAATCCCTTGGCAAATTCCTGCCCGACGTGGACCGCCCAAACGAAGGCGTCTTCGCCTGGCAAGACGAGGATGAGGGCTGGCTCGCCCTGCGCTATGACCTCACGGCCCCCCTCGCCCGCGTCGCCGCCCAATACCGCAACGACCTGCCCACCCCCTACCGCCGCTATGCGTTCGGCCCGGTCTGGCGCAACGAAAAACCGGGCCCCGGCCGGTTCCGCCAGTTCTACCAATGCGACGCCGACACGGTCGGCTCTTCCAGCATGGCCGCCGACGCCGAAATCTGCGCGATGCTGTCGGACGCGCTAGAAGCCGTGGGGATCGAGCGCGGCGACTACCTGATCAAGATCAATAACCGCAAAGTCCTCAATGGGATTCTTAACAAGATAGTTGACCGAAAGTTCAACCAAGACCCGCTCGAAGGCGATCCGGTCATACTTGAAAAAGCTGTCGGTGTAGGCAAAGGCACGCTACACCGAATTGCCGATGACATCCTGCGGACACTGGACAAGTTTGATAAGGTTGGGATCAACGGCGTCGTGGAGTTACTGACCAACGGTCGCACAGATGCTTCAGGGGCAAAGATTCCCGGGCTTGGCCTACCTCCAATCGCCGTGGAAGGTTTGGTCAAATTCTTGGGTGCCAAGACAACCTCCAACGAGCAAACGATCGAGAACCTTCGTGAAATCGTCGGTGACAGCGAAGTTGGACTCGAGGGTGTCGACGAACTTCAACAGATTGCCTCCCTCCTCGCCGCCCAAGGCTGCGGCCCCGACCGCATCGTGATCGACCCCGGCGTCGTCCGAGGCCTCGGCTACTACACCGGCCCGGTCTATGAGGCCGAACTCACCTTCGAAATTCTCGACGAAAAGGGCCGCAAGCGTCAGTTCGGCTCCGTCGCCGGAGGCGGCCGCTACGACGACCTCGTCAAACGCTTCACCGGCCAGTCCGTCCCCGCCACCGGCGTTTCCATCGGCGTGGATCGCCTGCTCGCCGCCCTTCAGGCCAAAGGCCGCCTTACCCAAACCGCCCAAGGCCCCGTCGTCGTCACCGTGATGGACCGCGACCGAATGGCCGATTACATGGCGATGGTTGGCGAGTTGCGCACCGCAGGCATCCGCGCCGAATGCTATCTCGGCAACCCGAAAAACTTCGGCAACCAGTTGAAATACGCCGACAAACGCAGCAGCCCCATCGCCGTCATCCAGGGCGGGACCGAGGCCGCCAACGGCACGGTCATCCTGAAAGACCTCATCCTTGGCGCACAGATCGCCCAAGGTGCCACGCTCGAGGAATGGAAGAACCGCCCCGCACAGGTAGAAATCCCCCGCGCAGGCCTCGTGGCGGCGGTGCAAAAGATGCTGGCCCCATGACGCCGCGCGCCATCGGTGAACGCCTGTTCGCCGCGTTTCAGGCAGCGGGGGCCGTCCCGGTGGACACCGACATCCTGCAACCCGCTGAAATCCTTTTGGATCTTTATGGCGAGGATATCCGCGCCCGCGCCTATGTCACCACCGACCCCGTGCGCGGCGAGATGATGCTGCGCCCCGATTTCACCGTGCCGGTGGTGCAGGCGCATATGAAACACGGGGCCGACCCCGCGCGCTATTGCTATCTGGGCGAGGTGTTTCGCAAACAGGACCGCCCCGATCAGCGCGCCTCGGAATACCTGCAAGCGGGCTACGAGGTGTTCGACCGCACTGCCCCCGAACAGGCCGACGCTGATGTGTTTGCCCTGTTTCACCGCCTGCTTGCGCCCCTGAACCTGCGCCCGGCCACGGGGGACATCGGCATCTTGATGGCCGCCGTGCGGGGCCTTTCGACCACCGATGCCCGCAAATCCGCCCTCTTGCGCCACATCTGGCGGCCAAAGCGGTTTCGCGCGCTGCTCGACCGGTTCGCAGGCCGCGCCGCCGCCAAACCCGCCCAAACCCTGCAGCCCTCTGACGCGCCCCTGATCGGACTGCGCAGCGCGCAAGAAATATCAAACCGGATCAACGCCTTGACCCTTGACGCAGACACCCCCAACCTTGCAGCGCCCGAGGCTGCCTTGCTTTACGACCTGCTATCCCTGCAAGCCCCCGCCGAGGCCGCCTTGACCCATCTGCGTGGAATTCAACCTTTGCTGCCCGCGATCGAATCGGCAGTAGAACAGTTTGCAGCCCGGCTTTCCGCGCTCTCAAGCCACGGCATCGACACGAAAACCCTGCCGTTCGAGGCGAGCCACGGTCGCACCAGTCTGGAATACTACGACGGCTTTGTGTTCAGCTTCCACGCTGCGGACGACCTGCCCCCGGTGGCAAGCGGCGGTAGATACGATGCGTTGACGGCGGTGTTGGGGGCGGGTGCGTCGATCCCGGCAGTCGGCGGGGTGATCCGCCCGGCCTTGGTGGCCCAGCTTGGCGGGGTCACGACATGTTGAAAATCGGCGTCCCCTCGAAAGGCCGTCTGATGGAGCAGACCTTCGACTGGTTCGGCGCGCGCGGCGTGATCATGCGCCAGTCGGGGGCGGAACGCGAATACGCGGGCGCGGTCGAGGGGATCGACGGCATTGATCTGGTGCTGCTGTCGGCGGGCGAGATCCCGCGCGAACTGGCGGCGGGGCGCATCCATCTGGGTGTCACCGGGTCCGACCTTGTGCGCGACAAGCTGGCGGACTGGTCCGCGCTGGTTGCCGAACTGACCCCCTTGGGCTTTGGCCATGCAGACCTGATCCTGGCCGTACCCGCCGCCTGGATCGACGTGGACAGCCTCGACGATCTGGACGATGCCGCATCCGCCTTCCGCACAACCCACGGATTTCGCTTGCGGATTGCCACGAAATACCACCGACTGGTGCGCGAGTATCTGACGCTGCACGGGGTTGCCGACTATCAGCTGATCGACAGTCAGGGCGCAACCGAAGGCACCGTCAAGAACCTGACAGCCGAGGCGATTGCCGACATCACCTCGACCGGCGAAACCCTGCGGGCCAATCATCTGAAACCGCTGGCCGGGATCATCCATGCGAGCCAGGCCACGCTGTACCGCGCGCTGACCGCGCCAATGGACGCCGCAACCACACTGCAGTTGCGCGCGCTGACCAACCGCCTGGGGCTTTGAAAGGCCGCCGGTTCGCGCCGGATGCGTTGACGAACGGCAAGCCTCTGCTAGGCTTCCGGGTGTCATCAACAGGAGATTCCCATGCGCCGCAGCGCCCTTGCCTTTGCCCTGATCTTTGCCGCAATGCCGCTTGCAGCCGAGGAGACCGCCACCGGTGACGCCATCAAGGCCGCGATTTCCGGCAACACCGTGCAGGGTTCGATGGCGGATGCAACCGCCTACACCGAGTTCTACGCCGCCGATGGCGTCATCAAGGGCAAGGATTATACCGGCGCATGGACCATCGAGGCTGACAAGATGTGCTTTGACTACGGCACCGATCCGGCGACCTGCTATGGTGTCAGCATCGTCGGCGATCAGGTCACCTGGCTGACTGACGGCGTTTCGGCAGGCACGGGTACGCTGCTTCCGGGCAATCCGAACGGGTTCTGACCGGCGGCGGCGTTAAAGCTCTTCAACCATCACCACGCCGGCCATCGCCTTGATCGCCCCCTTGATCTGCGGCGTCACCGGGTAGGCGTGGGGCAGCAACAGGTCAACCTCGCCGCCATCCGGGCTGGGCACGCACAGTGTGATCTGCGCCCGGTTGCGGCCTTCAAGCTTGCCAAACAGCGCCGCCACCGATGCCGCCGCCTCTGCCCGGTTCAGGTGGATGCGCAGATCGGCAGCCCCCGCCTGATCTGCCACCTGATCAATCGGCTGCACCGCCGTTGCCAGCAGTTTCAGACTGTCGCCTTCGAGTTCCGCCTTGACCGTCACCACCACGTTCATGCCCGGTTCCAGAAACGGCCGCGCCACCTCCAGCACATCGGAAAACAGCGTCACCTCGTAAAGCCCGGTAGGATCGGACATCGACACAAAGGCAAACCGGTTGCCCTTGGCCGATTTGCGTTCCTGCCGCACGCCGACCGACCCTGCCATCTTTGCAATGTAGGGCCCGCGTTCCGCCTTCGCCGTCACCTCTGACAGCGTATCGACCCCCCGCCTGCGCAAGGCGGACATGTAGTCATCCAAAGGGTGGCCCGACAGATAGAACCCGATCGCCTGATGCTCTTGCCCCAGCCGCTCGACCGGTTGCCAATCATCCCGGCGTGCGATCCGCGGCTCGGGAATGTCTGCGCCCGATTCGCCGAACAGCGACACCTGCGTGCTGGCTTTCGCCTCGTGGATCGCCGCCGAATAGGCCACCAGCCCGTCCAGCGCCTCGAACACCCGCGCGCGGTTGGGGTCCAGCACATCGAACGCGCCCGCGCGGGCCAGCATTTCCAGCGGGCGCTTGCCGACCCGTTTCAGGTCCACACGCCGGGCAAAGTCGAACAGCGTGGCAAACGCCCGCTGCCCCCGCGCCTCGACAATGCCGCGCATCGCCTCGATGCCCACGTTCTTCAAGGCACCCAGCGCATAGACGACAGCGCCGTCCCGTACCGAAAACAACGCCTGCGACGCGTTCACACAGGGGGCTACCGTCCTGATCCCCAGCTTGTCCACCTCGCGTTTGTAAACCGCCAGCTTGTCGGTCAGGTGGATATCGCAGTTCATCACGCCGGCCATGAATTCGACCGGGTAGTTGGCTTTCAGATAGGCCGTCTGATAGCTGACCACCGCATAGGCCGCCGCGTGGGACTTGTTGAAGCCGTAATTGGCGAATTTCTCCAGCAGGTCAAAGACTTCACCTGCCTTTTCCTTGGCCACGCCATGCGTTGCCGCAGCGCCCTCGATGAACTTCGGGCGCTCTTTCGCCATCTCCTCGGCGATCTTCTTGCCCATCGCGCGGCGTAACAGGTCCGCCCCGCCAAGGCTGTATCCTGCCATGACCTGGGCCACCTCCATCACCTGTTCCTGATAGACGATGATGCCTTGGGTCTCTTTCAGGATATGGTCGATGGTCGGATGGATGGATTCCAGATCGCGCAAGCCATTCTTCACCTCGCAATAGACCGGGATGTTTTCCATCGGGCCGGGCCGGTACAAAGCCACCAGCGCCACGATATCCTCGATACAGGTCGGCTTCATGCGGCGCAGCGCGTCCATCATGCCGCTGGATTCCACCTGAAACACCGCGACCGTGCGGGCGCTCGCATACAATTCATAGGTCGGCTTGTCGTCCAGCGGGATCAGGCTGATGTCGAACACCACCCCCCGCTGCGCCAGCAGGTCCATTGCGTTCTGGATCACGGTCAGCGTCTTCAGCCCCAGAAAGTCGAACTTGACCAGCCCCGCCGCCTCGACCCATTTCATGTTGAACTGTGTGGCCGGCATGTCCGACCGCGGGTCCTGATAAAGCGGCACCAACTCATCCAGCGGCCTGTCGCCAATCACCACCCCCGCCGCATGGGTCGATGCGTTGCGCAAGAGCCCTTCGATCTGGGTGCCGTAATCCAACAAACGTTTGACGACTTCCTCTTTGGCCGCCTCGCGCAGCCGCGGCTCGTCCGCCAAGGCCTTGGTGATCGAAACCGGCTTCACGCCTTCAACCGGGATCATCTTAGACAGCCGGTCCACCTGCCCATAAGACATCTGCAACACGCGGCCCACATCGCGCACCGCCGCCTTGGACAGCAACGCGCCGAAGGTGATGATCTGACCCACCCGGTCGCGGCCATACTTCGCTTGGACGTAAGAGATCACCTCTTCCCGCCGGTCCATGCAGAAGTCGATGTCGAAGTCGGGCATGCTAACCCGCTCGGGGTTCAGGAACCGCTCGAACAGCAGGGCATAGCGCAACGGATCAAGATCTGTGATGGTCAACGCATAGGCGACAAGGCTCCCCGCCCCCGACCCCCGCCCCGGGCCAACCGGAATACCCTGCTTCTTGGCCCATTGGATGAAATCGGCCACGATCAGGAAATACCCCGGAAACCCCATCTGCTCGATGACGCCAAGCTCGAAATCCAGCCGCGCCTGATATTCGGCAGGCGTCACCGCATGCGGGATGATCGCAAGCCGCTGCTGCAACCCCTCCTTCGCCTGACGGCGCAACTCGTTCACTTCGTCATCGGCGAATTTCGGCAGGATCGGCTTGCGTTTGTAGGCGGCAAAGGCACAGCGCCGTGCGATCTCGACCGTGTTCTCCAAAGCCTCCGGCAGGTCGGCAAACAGCGCGCACATCTCGGCTTCGGATTTGAAATAGTGCTGCGGCGTCAGCCGGCGGCGCGGTGCCTGCTGATCAACATACGCCCCGTCGGCGATGCAGAGCAGCGCGTCATGCGCCTCGTACATGCTGGTTTTCGGGAAATAGACATCGTTGGTGGCAACCAATGGCAGCCCCATCGCATAACCCGCCTCGACCAGAAACCGCTCCGATGCGGCCTCCGCCTCGGTCAAACGCCCGCCCTCGCCGGAATGGCGTTGCAATTCCACATACAGCCGGTCGCCAAAGATCACAGCCAGCCGGTCGAGCAACGCCTGCGCGCGTGCCCCCTGCCCCGCCGCCAGAAACCGCCCCAGCGGCCCCTCCGGCCCCCCGGTCAGACAGATCAGCCCCGCCTGATGTGCCGCCAACTCGTCCAACGTCACCTGCGGCAACGCCCCGCCCTTCCCGATGTACAAAGCCGAGTTCAGCTTCATCAGGTTCATGTACCCCGCCTCGGACTGCGCCAAAAGCACGATGGGCGCAGGCAGACGCGGGCGTTCCCCCGGCCCGGCCGGATCATGCGCCAACGACACCTGACAGCCGACAATCGGCTGCACCCCCGCCCCAAGTGCGGTCACCGAAAACTCGAGGGCCGCAAACATGTTGTTGGTGTCGGTCACAGCCACTGCCGGCATCTGTCCCGCCTCACACAGCTTGACCAGATCCTTGACCGGCACAGCCCCTTCCAGCAGCGAATGCTCGGTATGGACGCGCAGATGGATGAATCGCAGGGGATGTGCCATGACATCAGCCTAGCGAAAGCGCGACACCTGCGAAAGCCCGCCCCTTTTGTGCGGCATTTTCAGAAACTGCTTCGGCTGGAACAGGCCAATTTCCGCTTGCTTTGCACTGCGACCGCGCCGTTGATGTAACAGTCATACGAATGGGGAAGCTGGCCCGCTTTCCGCCGCATCGGGCGGGCCGCAGATTGTCCCGAACGCAAAGACCGCGGCAGGCAAGACGAATGTCCGACCTTACGTTTCACCTGAACGGAGCGCCGGTGCGCGTAACAGCGGAACCTGCAACGCGCACACTGCTGGATTGGCTGCGAGAAACCCGTGGCCTGATGGGCACCAAGGAAGGTTGCAACGAAGGCGATTGCGGCGCCTGCACCGTGATGGTCACCGATGCGGCGGGCAGCCGCGCCCTGAACGCCTGCATCCTGTTCCTGCCTCAGATTGCAGGCAAAGCCGTTCGCACAGTCGAGGGTCTGGCCGCCCATGACGGCACCCTGCACCCCGTCCAGACCGCCCTGATCGACCACCACGCCAGCCAATGCGGCTTTTGCACCCCCGGTTTCGTAGTCTCGATGGCCACGGCCCATCTGAACGGGCGCACTGACCACGACGACCAGCTTGCCGGCAACCTCTGCCGCTGCACCGGCTACGCCCCGATCCTGCGCGCCGCAACAGCCGCCGAAGCTGCCCCGATCCCCTCCCAGATGACCGCTGATGCTTTCACATTGGCCCAAATATCCTCGGGGGGGGCCCTCGCAGAGGGCGGGGGGGCAGACAGCCCCCCCTCGCCCTATCAGCCCAGATCCACCGACGCCCTGGCCACGTGGTATCTGCAAAACCCCGACGCCACCCTGATCGCAGGGGCCACCGACATAGGCCTCTGGGTCACCAAGGGCCTGCGCACCCTCGCCCCCGTCGCTTTCCTGAACGCAATCCCCGACCTCGCGCGGATCGAGGACCACGGCAACACCTTGCGCATCGGTGCCGGCGTCACCATCACCGACCTGCTCGACGCGATGCAAACCCGCCACCCCAGCTTTGCCGAACTTCTGCGCCGCTACGCCAGCGTGCAGGTCCGCAACGCCGCCACCATCGGCGGCAACATCGCGGGCGGCTCGCCGATCGGCGACGGCCCGCCTGCGCTGATCGCCCTTGGTGCCACGCTCCACCTGCGGCGCGGTGAAACCCGGCGCGATCTGCCGCTTGAGGATTTCTTCCTCGCCTACCGCAAACAAGACCGCCAGCCCGGCGAATTCGTGGAGGCCGTGACCATACCCGCCGCCGCCCCGGATTTGCGGTGCTACAAGATCTCCAAGCGCTTCGATCAGGATATCTCTGCCGTCTGCGGCTGCTTCAACCTGACCATCGAAGGCGGCACCATCACCGCCGCCCGCATCGCCTTTGGGGGCATGGCCGGCACACCCAAACGCGCCACACAGGTCGAGCAGGCTCTGTGCGGGCAGCCGTGGACCGCGACCACGATTTCTGCGGCAAAGGCGGCCTTCCCGCAGGATTTTCAGCCGCTGAGCGATATGCGCGCATCGGCCACCTACCGCCAGATGGTCGCGCAGAACCTGCTGTCGCGGTATTTTCATGATCTGAACGGCGCGGCCACCGATGTATTGCAGGTGTCGGCATGACGATGCACAAAGCCCAGCCCCATGATTCAGCCCCGCTGCATGTCACTGGGCAGGCCCGCTATACCGACGACATTCCCCTGCCCGGAGCCGCCCTTCACCTGGCCTTCGGACTGTCGGACTGCGCACATGGCGAAATTGCCAATCTGGACCTCGCGGCGGCGCGCGCGGCCCCCGGTGTGGTTGCGGTCTGGTCGGCCGCTGATTTTGCCGACATGCCCGATTGCAGCCCCTCGGCGCAGGACGAGCCGTTGCTGGCGGTGGGCAGGGTGCATTATGTGGGCCAGCCAGTGTTTCTCGTGGTGGCCGACAGCCATCACGCCGCGCGCCGTGCAGCAAGGCTCGGGGGCGTCAGCTATCTCGAAAAGCCGGCGCTTCTGACGGTGGACGAAGCCCTGGCTGCCAACAGCCGGTTCGAGGCGGGTCCGGTGATCTGGGCGAAAGGTGACCCGGCGGCCGCCATTGCCGCAGCCCCGCTGGTGGTCGAAGGCAGTTTCGAGGTGGGCGGACAGGAACATTTCTACCTTGAGGGCCAGGTCGCCGCCGCCGTACCGCTGGAAGGCGGCGATATGCTGATCCATTCCTCGACCCAGCATCCGACCGAAGTGCAGCACAAGGTCGCCCATGCCCTGCACCTGCCAATGCACGCCGTACGGGTCGAGGTGCGGCGGATGGGCGGGGGCTTTGGCGGCAAGGAAAGCCAGGGCAACGCGCTAGCAATTGCGTGTGCGCTGGCGGCGCGGGCTTTTGGGCGGCCTGCCAGGATGCGCTATGATCGCGACGATGACATGGTGATCACCGGCAAGCGGCACGATCTGCGCATCCTTTACCGGGCCGGGATTGATGGTGAGGGACGGCTTCTGGGGGTCGAGTTCACCCATCTGCTGCGCTGCGGCTGGTCGCAGGATCTGTCCTTGCCGGTGGCCGACCGGGCGATGCTGCACAGCGACAACTGCTATTTTCTGCCCGCGGTCCGGATCGAAAGCCATCGGTTGAAAACCAACACTCAAAGCGCAACCGCCTATCGCGGCTTTGGCGGCCCGCAGGGGATGATCGGGATCGAGCGGGTACTCGACCATGCCGCCCATGCGGTGGGGCGGGATCCGCTGGCGGTCAGGCTCTTGAACTTCTATGGCGC
>JANNPZ010000081.1:0-34821 GCA_031400505.1 Paracoccaceae bacterium
TGGGGTAGGGCGGGGTTCACCCCGCCGCACCTTTTTACCCGCGCTCTTCGACGATCGTCACGAGGTGACGGATCGAGTGGACCATGCCGCGGACCGAAGGAGTGTCCTCCAACTCGCGGGTGCGGTTCATCTTGTTCAGGCCCAGCCCGATCAGGGTCGCGGTCTGTTTCGCGGGGCGGCGGGCGGCGGATTTCACCTGCTTGACCACGATGGTTTTCTTTGCTGCTTCGGTCATTTTCAGGCCTCCACAGCTTCGGCGACGGCTTCAACCGGAGCCGCGTCATGTTCGGGGCGACGAAGGATTTCAGCGACCTTCTTGCCGCGGCGCTGCGCGACCTGACGGGGGCTGGTTTCCTTCTTCAACCCGTCGATCGTGGCGCGGATCATGTTGTAGGGGTTCGACGACCCGATGGCCTTGGCCACCACGTCCTGCAGCCCCAACATCTCGAACACGGCGCGCATCGGACCGCCGGCGATGATGCCGGTACCTGCCACGGCCGTCCGCATCACCACACGTCCGGCGCCGTGGCGGCGTTCCATGTCGTGGTGCAGGGTGCGGGCGTCTTTCAACGCCACGCGGATCATCTGCCGCTTGGCCTGCTCAGTGGCCTTGCGGATCGCCTCGGGCACTTCTTTCGCCTTGCCCTTGCCGAAGCCCACACGCCCGCGCTGATCGCCGACCACCACGAGTGCTGCAAAGCCAAACCGCTTGCCGCCCTTCACGGTTTTCGACACGCGGTTGATTGCGACCAGACGGTCGGCGAATTCCGGCGTTTCCTCGGGGCGGTTGTCGCGGCGATCCCCGCCACGGTTGCCACCACGATCGTCCCGGCGCTGTTCACGTTCTGCCATATCTCATACTCCTCAGAACTTCAGGCCGCCTTCACGGGCAGCCTCGGCCAAAGCCTTGATCTTGCCGTGAAAGAGGAACCCACCCCGGTCGAAGTAGCATTCTTCGAACCCTGCTGCCTTTGCCCGCTCGGCAATGGCCGCCCCGACTTTCGCCGCCGCCTCGACGTTGTTCTTGCCGACCACGCCCAGATCCTTCTCGAGAGAAGAAGCCGCGGCAACAGTCATGCCTTTCACATCGTCGATCAGCTGCACGCTGATGTTCTTGGACGACCGGTGCACCGACAGCCGAAGCCGCCCATGCGAAGTCGCCTTGATCTTGTTCCGAACGCGCAGGCGGCGCTTGAGGAACAGCTCTCTTTTGTTGTTCGCCATGATGCGCCCCTACTTCTTCTTGCCTTCTTTGCGGAAGACGAACTCGCCCTTGTAGCGGATGCCCTTGCCCTTGTACGGCTCTGGCTTTTTCCACTCGCGGATGTTCGCGGCGACCTGACCAACAAGCTGTTGGTCGATGCCTTCCACAATGATTTCGGTGTTCTTCGGAGAGGTGATGGTCACCCCCTCCGGGATCTGGAAGTTCACGTCGTGGCTATACCCCAGCGACAGCTTCAGGACATTACCCTGCATTGCCGCGCGGTAACCCACGCCCTGAATTTCCATTTCCTTGCGGAAGCCCTTGGTGACCCCCTCGACGAGGTTGTCGACCATGGACCGCACCATGCCCCACTGCTGACGGGCGCGCTTGCTGGTGCCGCGCGGGGTGACCTTGACGGTTCCCTCCACGATGGACAGCGTCACGTCGTCGCCAGCGGTGAACGTGCGGGTCCCTTTCGGCCCCTTCACTTCGATAGTCTGGCCCGAGATCGAGGCGCTGACGCCTGCAACCAACGGAACCGGTTTCTTGCCAATCCGAGACATCGCGTCCTCCTTAGAATACGGTGCAGAGCACTTCGCCGCCAACATTGGCGGACCGTGCTGCTGCATCGGACATGACACCTTTCGGTGTGGAGACGATGGAAACACCCAGGCCGTTGCGGACCACGGGGATGTCCTTGACGCTCATGTAAACCCGGCGACCGGGTTTGCTGACGCGCTTGATCTCGCGGATGACGGGGGTGCCTTCATAGTATTTGAGGCTGATCGTCAATTCGCCCTGACCGTCGGTGGTGTCGGCGCGCTCATAGCTGCGGATGTAGCCTTCGCTTGCCAGCACATCCAGAACCCAGGCCCGCAGCTTGGATGCCGGGGTCTTGACGGTGGATTTGCCGCGCATTTGCGCGTTGCGGATACGTGTCAGCATATCGCCGATAGGATCGTTCATCATCATGTGAAGTTCTCCTTACCAGCTGGACTTGACCATGCCGGGGATCTGGCCAAACGACGCCAGGTCCCGCAACATGATGCGGCTGAGTTTGAGCTTGCGGTAATACGCATGCGGACGGCCCGTCAGTTCGCAGCGGTTGTGCATGCGGTTGGCAGCGCCATTGCGCGGCATTGCGGCCAGCTTGATCGACGCCTTGAAACGCTCCTCAACCGGCTTGGTCTGGTCGTGGATCGCGGCCTTCAGGACCGCACGCTTGGCAGCGTCGCGCTTGACCATCGCCGCACGCTTCACTTCGCGGTTCACCATGGATTTCTTCGCCATAGTCAGCTCCTCACGATGTCGGTGAACGGCATGTTGAAATAGGTCAACAGCGCCTTGGCCTCTTTGTCGGTCTTTGCGGTGGTGCAGATGATGATATCCATCCCCAACACGTCATCGACTTTGTCGAATTCGATCTCCGGAAACACGATCTGTTCCTTCAGACCCATGGCATAGTTGCCACGGCCGTCGAACGAGGTCGGCTTCACCCCGCGAAAGTCCCGAACCCGGGGCAACGCGATGTTGATCAGGCGGTCCATGAATTCATACATCCGGTCGCCGCGCAGCGTGACCTTGCAGCCCAGCGGCATCTCTTCCCGAACCCGGAAACCCGCGATGGATTTCTTGGCATGGGTGATCACGGCCTTCTGTCCGGCGATCAGCGTCAGCTGTTCGGCGGCGGTCTTGACCTTCTTGGTGTCCTTGACGGCTTCGCCGACACCCATGTTGATCACGATCTTTTCCAACCGGGGCAACTGCATTTCGTTCTTGTAGCCGAATTCGGTCATCATTGCCGGACGGATGCGGGCCTTGTAGTCGGCTTTCGCGCGGGGTGTGTAGGTTGCGTCATCAAGCATCACAGAACCTCCCCGGTTGTCTTGGCAAAACGGACCTTCTTATCGCCTTCCATGCGGAAACCAACGCGGGTCGGCTTGCCGGCCTTGTCCATCAGCGACAGGTTCGACAGATCGATCGGCATCGCCTTGGATACGCGACCACCTTGCGATCCTGCGGATTGCTTGGTGTGGCGGATGGCCATGTTGATGCCATCGACCACGGCCTTGTTTTCTTTCGGCATCACCATGGCGATCTCGCCCTGGTTGCCTTTGTCCTTACCGGCAAGGACGATGACCTTGTCACCTTTTTTCAGCTTGGCCGCCATCACAGCACCTCCGGAGCCAAAGAGATGATCTTCATGAAGTTCTTTGCGCGCAACTCACGCACCACCGGGCCAAAGATACGCGTGCCGACCGGTTCACCCTGATTGTTCAGGATGACGGCGGCGTTGCGGTCAAAGCGGATGGTCGTGCCGTCTTCGCGGCGAACTTCCTTGGCGGTGCGCACGACGACAGCCTTGCGGACGTCGCCCTTTTTGACACGGCCTTTCGGAATGGCTTCCTTCACCGACACCACGATGATGTCGCCGACGGACGCTTAACGGCGGTGCGACCCGCCAAGAACCTTGATGCACTGAACCCGGCGCGCGCCAGAGTTGTCAGCCACATCCAGATTCGTTTGCATCTGGATCATTTGTTAGTCTCCCGACCTACAGGGCATGCCCTGGGGTTTCGTTGAGACAGCAGCGGTTTACGCGGTTGCGTCGACCACCACCGTCCAGCGTTTCGTTTTCGAAATCGGCGCACATTCCTCGATGCGGACGGTGTCGCCGGTCTTGAAGGCGTTCAGGGCGTCGTGGGCCCGGTATTTCTTCGATTTCCGGATCGTCTTCAGCAGCACCGGGTGCTTGAAGCGACGCTCGACCAGAACCGTGATGGTCTGTTCGTTCTTGTCCGAGGTGACGACACCTTGCAGGATACGTTTGGGCATCTGTCGCTCCTCAGACCGCAGCCGCTTGCGCGGCTTTCTGGTTCAGAACCGTCTTCACCCGGGCGGCGTCACGACGCACGGCCTTGATGCGGGCGGTGTTTTCAAGCTGGCCGGTGGCCTGTTGAAAGCGCAGGTTGAACGCTTCTTTCTTGAGCGCCACCAACTGCTCGCGCAGCTGCTCCGGCGTCTTGGTCTTCATGTCTTCGGCTTTCATGCCGCTTCCTTTTTTCAATCACCAGACGGCCCCTTGTGAGGTTACCGTTGATCTGGTGGATCAATGATGAGCCGCGATTCTCGGGAATCCCGGAACCGTGGATGGGGCCGTATAGGGGATGGGTGGGGGTGGGCGCAAGGGGGAAGTTGGGTTACCCCAACTCTTCTGGTTGCACTTCAAAGCCCTGATGGCGCTGTACATCTCCCAAACCTGCCAACCATTGCCTCCGCGAGCGAAGAACCACTTGGGCGGACGGAACATAGGTGTCAGGATCGTCAAGCGTTGCCGCGAGGATGTGGATTTCTTTGGGCCATTTGTCTGACCGGAAATAGAGCCTCGTACCGCAATGCGGGCAAAACCCGCGATAGGTATGCGGACTGCTTTCGTAGTCAGTGATTTCACCGGACCAGGTGAGAAGTTCCGGTTGGAACCCCAGAAACGCGGCAAATGGCGCGGACGTGGCGCGCTGGCAGTCGTCACAATGACAAACCAGATTGCGGGTGACCTCGCCGAAATAGGTCCAAGTCACCGCACCACAAAGACAATGACCCCGCAGATCCGTCATGATGCCGCTACACCCACCCATAATTGAAACTCACCGAAATCCGCTCGTCCTCGGCCATGTTCATCGGCACCTCTTGCCTGGCACTCACCCCAACCGCTCAGCAATCCACATCTTGATCAGCGATTGCCGCGTCACGCCCAAGCGCCCGGCCTCCCGGTCCAGTCCCTGAACCACCCAGGCCGGGAAATCCACGTTCACCCGGCGCAGTTCCTGATTGGGGCGGCGGGCCTTTGACCAGTCGACATAGGCGCTGATGTCTTCGCCATTGTCGAACTTTTCGTCAAACTCTGCTGCCGTGATCCCTTCAAGCACCTTCATAGTAGCCAATCTCCTCTTTCCGCGCCCGCCGCACCGAGATGATCCGCACGCTTTCGCCCCGAAGCGTGCAAACCGCCGTCCAGAACTTGCCGTCGAGCCGACCAATCACAAGAAAGCGCGGCTCATCCTTTGATGGCACCGGCGCATCCACCAACTCGTCATCCAGCCACAGTGCCTGCGCCTCGACGAAGTCGATGCCGTGCTTGGCCTTGTTGGCGGCGCTCTTGGCCGGGTCGAACTCGAACTCCATGATGCAATATAGGATAGAATCTATCCCCAGAGAACCCTAAACCCACCCATAATTGAAACTCACCGAAATCCGCTCGTCCTCGGCCATGTTCATCGGCACCTCGTGGCGCAGCCAGCTTTCCCACAGCAGGACCTCGCCCACCACCGGGGTCACATAGACAAAGCTCTGCAACTCCTGCCCCGCCTTCTTGGTCCGCAGGGGCGCGTTCATCATCATCGGCAGGCGGGGGTCTTCGAGTTTCAGGGCGCTCGTCCCCTTGGGCATCGCCACGTAAGTCGTCCCCGAAATCACCGAATGCGGGTGGATGTGGCTGGCGTGCATGCCGCCTTCGCCCAGGATGTTGATCCACAGCGAGTCGCATTTCAGTTTGCGATCGCCCAGATCAAAGCACAGGTCCTTGCAGAACGCCGCCACATGCCGATCCAGCGCCTTTTCCAGCGCGCCGAAGATCGGAAACCGCCAGGGCAGGTCGGTCAGCGAGGAATAGGAGGTGTAGCCGGGATAGCCGTTCTTCTCGCACCACGCCTGCCCCGCCGTGTCATCCTCGGCAATCGCCAGACAGGACGCCTGTAGTTCATCGTAGCTGACCTTCTTCTTGGCCAGCTCGCTCAGTTCGGCTCGGTAGAGACGGGTGACAAAGAGGGAAGTGATTTGAGGCATGGTCGGGCCTTTCGCTGCTGACCGCAGGCATAGCGAAAACCCGGCGGAATGGCAAAGCCCCGCCGGGTTCCAAGGATCACCGATCACGGAAGTATTGGTGCCGCTCGTTGCGCTCAAAGCGTCCGGACTTCAGGCAGCACCGCTTGAAGACGCGCCCGGAGCCGCACGGGCATGGATCATTCCGACCGAGTTTTTCGTAGAGTTCCACGTCGCCCATGCACCAAACGTGGGCCGGTCTTGACCTTGGTTTCCGAAGGGAATGACTTCCGCCGCTTTGACGTTACCTCAAAAGGACGCCCGGTCTTCGGGGTGGATGCGCTCGACCATGATAACCTCCATCAACCTCAAGAAATGGCCGGGTATCAGCCGCAATCTTCGGTCAATAGAAAGCCCCCGCCGTTCCCGGCAGGACCCCGTTCGGCAGGGTGCACTTCGGCGCGCCGGTTATCCACCCCACAGGTCGCCCGAATGGATCACATGCCTATCAACGGTCTTGCCACGGAGAGCCTCTGGCCACGGCCCCGCAGAAGCGATGGCCGGACGGGCTCCTCAATCCGAGCCGTCCACCCTGCCGCCGATCTCCGGCTACTTTGTGATCGTGGACAGAAGCTCGGGCGTGGTCACGAGGTTGCGAGCTCCGTGGGCGTGAGCTTCTGCAAAAACATTGCCCTCCAGCCATTCCGCGAGCGACGCGATATCGAGCTTGATGACCTCGGGCCTGACACTCCAGGTGACTTCGAAAGGCGATCCGACCTCGTTATACTTCGGCCCGGTTGTAGAGCCTGCATAAACCACCGGTGTCCCGGATTTGTCCGGAAGTTCCGGTGCCTGAGCATAGCCGCCGATCGTTTCAACCCTTGAAATTTCGACGAAGTCAGCCGCAGCTTCGTCATTCACCAGGACAAAGACCTGCGCCTCGACCCGAAGTTGCGGATTGGTAGTTTCGTCATCGAGGCACGCAGCCAGCGTCTCGCCCGGCGCGACGGCGGCGGTCGTGAAAACGAAATGCACCTCGATGGTATCGCCGGGCTCCAGTGTGCCTTCCTCGGACTCTCCGACTTCGAAGTCCACCGGTGCCATTTCGGTGGGGGAAAGTTCACCGTCGTAAAGATAGCCGGTCCCAAACCCTTCGCCGTTGCCATTGCCGGCATAGGTCGTGAAGTTCCCTCCCCGGTGTTCGGCACCCTCATGCAGGTGAATGTTACACAGGTTCATCTGTCGATAGGTCGGCGCAAAGCCGAAGATGCGCGGGTTGGTCCCTTCGGAAGAGCCAAGGTCGCGCGGCGACTGGGGGCCAAAGCCGACACCCTCTGTCGCAGCCATGAGTGCGGCATTCTGTTCTTCGATCACATCGTCCGGTACGACGGCAGGTGTCTCTGCCAGCGCTTGCGACACCAGCACGGATGCCAGGCCCACAAAAGCCGCTAGTGCCCTACGTGACATTCTCCGCCCCCCTGATCATGACAATCTTGCGCAGACTCGCGCGACGCAGATGTCATTTCAAGTGAATTTTTTGCTTCAGCGCAGTTCCTTCCCCAGACAGTTGCGACAGACAAACTATGGCCAGACGGGCGGGCTCAGGCGGTTGCAGCGATCCACAGCGTCACCGGGAATGGCCGACGACCCCTGCCATCCGACCATGCCTTCTCCGGCTTGCAACAGGAACCACGCCGTCCAGAATCGGGCATCGGGAAATAAGAAAGGCCCAGCCGTCACCGGCAGGGCCTGGTTCCGTTGGGTTCGCTTCGGCGCACGGCCCTTACCAGTCTTCCTTCGCTACCACGCGGGTCAGAACTGGCAGTTTCATGGCACCCAGACGCAGCGCCTCACGGGCGATGATCTCGGACACGCCGTCGATCTCGAACATGATCCGGCCGGGTTTCACCTTGGCCGCCCAGTAGTCGGTCGACCCCTTGCCCTTACCCATCCGAACTTCGACGGGCTTGGCCGAAACTGGAACGTCCGGGAAAATCCGGATCCAGACCCGGCCCTGACGTTTCATGTGGCGGGTGATCGCGCGGCGGGCCGCTTCAATCTGGCGGGCGGTGACCCGCTCGGGCTCCGTCGCCTTCAGCGCGAACGAGCCGAAGTTCAGCAGGAAGCCACCCTTCGCCTCGCCGTGAATCCGGCCCTTGAACTGCTTGCGGAATTTTGTGCGCTTTGGTTGCAGCATCTTCTCTCTCCCTTACGCGCGTTCGCGGTCGCGGCGCGGGGGGCGCGGTGCAGCACCCTCCTGTGCCTCAGCGTGGCGGCGGTCATGCGCTTGCGGATCATGCTCAAGGATTTCGCCTTTGAAGATCCAGACTTTCACCCCGATGATGCCATAAGGCGTCGTGGCTTCGGACAGCGCATAGTCGATGTCGGCGCGCAGGGTGTGCAGCGGCACACGGCCCTCGCGGTACCATTCGGTCCGGGCAATCTCGGCGCCGCCAAGACGGCCACCGACGTTGACCCGGATGCCCAAGGCCCCGATCCGCATGGCGTTCTGCACGCCGCGCTTCATCGCGCGACGGAAGGACACCCGGCGTTCCATCTGCTGGGCGATGCTTTCGGCCACCAGTTGCGCGTCGAGTTCCGGCTTGCGAATCTCGACGATGTTCAGGTGAAGTTCTGACTTGGTGAACACCGTCAGCTTCTTGCGAAGCGTTTCGATGTCTGCACCTTTCTTGCCGATGATGACGCCCGGACGCGCGGTGTGAATGGTCACACGGCACTTCTTGTGCGGGCGTTCGATGATCACTTTCGACACGCCGGCCTGCTTGCACTCTTCATGGATGAAGGCGCGCATCTTCAGGTCTTCCAGCAGCAGGTTGCCATAGTCTTTCGACTCGGCGAACCAGCGGCTGTCCCAGGTCCGGTTGACCTGCAGACGCATCCCGATCGGGTTGACCTTCTGACCCATTATGCAGTCTCCCCGATTTGACGGACCGTGATGGTCAGCTGGCTGAACGGTTTCATGATCTTGCCGAACCGGCCACGCGCCCGCGGACGGCCGCGCTTCATCACCAGGTTCTTGCCGACAAAGGCGTGGGCGACGACCAGGCTGTCGACGTCCAGACCATGGTTGTTTTCGGCGTTGGCGATGGCCGACTGCAGGCACTTCTTCACGTCACCGGCGATGCGGCGCTTGGAGAAGGTCAGGTCGGCCAAGGCCTTGTCCACTTTCTTGCCGCGGATCAGGCCCGCGACGAGGTTCAGTTTCTGCGGGCTGGTGCGCAGCATCTTTGCAATTGCCTGCGCTTCGTTTTCGGCCACGCGGCGGGGGTTGTTTTCGGTTGCCATGGCTTATTTCCGCTTCGCTTTTTTGTCGGCGGCGTGACCGTAGTAGGTCCGCGTCGGCGAATATTCACCGAACTTCTGGCCGATCATTTCCTCGGTCACAGCGACGGGGATGTGCTTTTTGCCGTTATAGACGGCAAAGGTCAGCCCGACGAACTGGGGCAGGATGGTGGAACGGCGCGACCAGATCTTGATGACCTCTGCCTTGCCGCCGGTTCTTGCTTTTTCAGCCTTCTTCAGGACGTAGCCGTCAACGAACGGGCCCTTCCAAACAGAACGTGTCATGGATCAGCGCCCTTTCTTCGCGTTGCGCGACCGGACAATCAGCTTGTCCGAAGATTTGGCCTTGCGGGTCTTGTTGCCCTTGGTGCCCTTGCCCCACGGGGTAACCGGGTGGCGACCACCGCTCGTGCGGCCTTCACCACCACCATGTGGGTGGTCGATCGGGTTCATCGCAACACCGCGCACCGTCGGGCGAATGCCCTTGTGGCGCATACGGCCCGCTTTGCCGAAGTTCTGGTTGGAGTTGTCGGGGTTCGACACGGCACCGATGGTGGCCATGCATTCTTGCCGGACCATCCGCAGTTCGCCCGACGAAAGGCGGATCTGCGCATAGCCGCCGTCACGACCGACGAACTGGGCATAGGTGCCTGCGGCACGGGCAAGCTGCCCGCCCTTGCCGGCTTTCAGCTCGACATTGTGAATGATCGTGCCAATCGGCATGCCACTGAACGGCATTGCGTTGCCCGGCTTCACGTCGGTCTTCATGCCAGCGATCACGCTGTCGCCAATTCCCAGACGCTGCGGCGCCAGGATATAGGCCATCTCGCCATCCGTGTACCGGATCAGCGCGATGAAGGCAGTGCGGTTCGGATCGTATTCGATCCGCTCGACGACTGCCGGAATATCATATTTGCGACGCTTGAAATCGACCACACGGTAAAGGCGCTTGGCGCCCCCACCCTTGTGCCACATTGTGATACGTCCGGTATTGTTCCGGCCACCGGTCTTGATCAATCCCTCTGTCAGGGATTTGACCGGGCGGCCTTTCCACAGTTCCGAACGGTCGATCAGAACCAACCCGCGTTGGCCAGGCGTCGTCGGCTTATACGACTTAAGTGCCATGCTTTCTGTCTTCCGTTATGGGGGCCCGACGTTGCGGGCCATATGAAGGGCTCCGAAGATCCCCGATTCGTAAAAGTCTGCGGCCCCGGATTGACCGGGGCCGCAAGATTGCGGGGCTATATCAAAGCCCGGTGCTGACGTCGATAGTGTTTCCTGCTTCCAGGGTGACATAAGCCTTTTTCTTGTCGCTGCGCTCACCGGCGCGGCCACGGAACTTTTTGGCCTTGCCTTTGGTGATGGTGGTGTTGACCGCCTTCACCTTGACCGCAAAGATCGCCTCGACGGCCTCTTTGATCATCGGCTTGGTCGCATCCATCGCCACCTGAAAGACAAAAGCGTTGGATTCACCGGCCATGGTGGCCTTTTCGGTGATGACCGGCTTCTTGATCAGGTCGTAGTGTTCGGGTTTCACGCTCATTTCAGGCGAGCCTCCAAAGCAGTCACACCCGCCTTGGTGATCACCAGAGTGTCACGCTTGAGGATGTCATACACATTCGCGCCCATGGTCGGCAGCACGTCCACGCCTTCGATGTTGCGGGCGGCCAATGCGAAATTCGCATCCACAGCCGCGCCATCGATGATCAGCACGCGCTTCCAGCCCCGCTCGGACAAGGCTTTCGCCAGCATCGCGGTCTTGGCCTCAGTCATCGTCGCCTCGTCGATAATCACCAGCTCGCCCGCCTTGGCTTTCGCCGAAAGGGCATGGCGCAGACCCAGCGCGCGGAACTGCTTGGGCAGATCATGCGCATGGCTGCGCGGGATCGGGCCTTTCACAACGCCACCGTGCCGGAAGATCGGCGCTTTCTTGGACCCGTGGCGTGCGCCGCCGGTGCCCTTTTGCTTGTAGATCTTCTTGGTCGAGTAAGACACTTCGGCGCGGGTCAGAACCGAGTGGGTTCCGGCCTGCATCCGCGCCCGCTGCCAACGCACGACGCGGTGCAGCACATCCGCACGCGGGTCGAGGCCAAACAGCGCCTCGTCGAGATCGATCGAACCGGCATCAGAGCCGTCGAGTTTGATCACATCGAGTTTCATGCTTCACCTCCTTCGGCGGTCGCATCGACTGCCGGAGCCGCCGAACGGATAGCGCCAGGCAGCGGCAGACCGGCCGGAGCCGCCTTCTTGACCGCGTCCTTGATGGTGACCCAGCCGCCGGCAGAACCGGGGACCGCGCCCTTGATCATGATCAAGCCACGCATCGCATCGGTGCGCACGACCTGCAGGTTTTGCGTCGTGGTGCGCACGGCGCCCATGTGGCCGGCCATCTTCTTGCCCTTGAACACCTTGCCGGGGTCCTGGCACTGACCTGTCGAGCCATGCGAGCGGTGCGACACGGAAACCCCGTGCGACGCGCGCAGACCACCAAAGTTGTGCCGCTTCATGGCACCCTGAAAACCCTTGCCGATCGAAGTGCCCGCAATGTCAACGAACTGCCCGGCCAGATAGTGTTCCGCCGTGATTTCGGCGCCAACGTCGATCAGGCAATCGGGGGTCACGCGAAACTCTGCGATCTTCCGCTTGGGGGCAACATTGGCCGCTGCGAAGTGACCACGCATGGCCGCCGTCGTCCGCTTGGCCTTGGCAAGGCCCGCGCCCAACTGAACGGCGGTGTAACCGTCGCGTTCGGCCGTGCGCTGCGCCACAACCTGCAGGTTGTCGAGTTGCAGAACGGTTACCGGAACCTGAGTTCCGTTTTCCAGAAACAGCCGGGTCATGCCCAGCTTCTTTGCGATAACGCCAGAGCGCATTGTTTTCATGCCCCCTTAAACTTTGATCTCGACGTCCACGCCAGCGGCGAGGTCGAGCTTCATCAGCGCGTCCACGGTCTGGGGGGTCGGATCAACGATGTCGAGCATCCGCTTGTGCGTACGAATTTCCCACTGGTCGCGCGACTTCTTGTCGATGTGCGGACCGCGCAGAACGGTGAAACGCTCGATCTTGTTCGGCAGCGGGATCGGGCCGCGGACATGCGCGCCGGTGCGCTTGGCTGTGTTGACGATTTCTGCGGTGCTGGCATCCAGCAAGCGATAATCGAACGCCTTCAGCCGGATACGAATAACTTGACTGGCCATTGTTTTTCCTTCGGAACGTAAGACGGGCAACCGCGCCCGCCCAATAGGTTCACATTATTGGGTAGAAATGGCGCGCCAATCGGCGCGCCGCAAAGTCTTAGGCAATGATCTTCGACACCACGCCTGCGCCGACGGTGCGCCCACCTTCGCGGATGGCGAAGCGCAGTTTTTCTTCCATCGCGATCGGCGCGATCAGTTCGACGTTGAACTTCAGGTTGTCGCCCGGCATCACCATCTCGGTCCCGGCCGGCAGTTGCACCGTCCCGGTCACGTCCGTCGTGCGGAAGTAGAACTGCGGGCGGTAGTTCGCAAAGAACGGGGTGTGGCGACCGCCCTCTTCCTTGGTCAGGATATAGGCTTCGGCTTCGAACTTGGTGTGCGGCATCACCGACTTCGGCTTGCACAGCACTTGACCACGCTCCACGCCTTCACGGTCGATCCCGCGCAGCAGAACGCCCACGTTGTCGCCCGCTTCCCCACGGTCGAGCAGTTTGCGGAACATCTCGACGCCGGTACAGACCGACTTCTTAGTGTCACGGATGCCGACGATTTCAACTTCGTCGCCGACGTTGATCACGCCACGTTCAATCCGACCCGTCACAACCGTGCCGCGACCCGAGATCGAGAACACGTCCTCGATCGGCATCAGGAACGGCAGGTTCACGGCGCGCTCGGGCGTCGGGATATAGTCATCGACCGCCTGCATCAGCGCGCGGACCGAGGATTCGCCGATTTCCGGGCGCGAGCCGATCATTGCCTGGTGGGCCGAACCCTTGATGATCGGAATATCGTCGCCGGGATATTCGTACATCGAGAACAGTTCGCGCAATTCCATCTCGACCAGTTCGACCAGTTCCTCGTCATCAACAAGGTCGATCTTGTTCATGTAGCACACCATGTAGGGGATACCTACCTGGCGACCCAACAGGATGTGTTCGCGGGTCTGCGGCATCGGGCCGTCGGACGCGGCACAGACCAGGATCGCACCGTCCATCTGCGCCGCACCGGTGATCATGTTCTTCACATAATCGGCGTGGCCGGGGCAGTCGACGTGGGCATAGTGGCGCGCGGCAGTCTCGTATTCCACGTGCGCGGTCGAGATCGTGATCCCGCGAGCCCGCTCTTCCGGAGCGCCGTCGATCTGGTCATAGGCGCGGAACTCGCCGAAATACTTGGTGATCGCCGCCGTTAGCGTTGTCTTGCCGTGGTCAACGTGGCCGATCGTGCCAATGTTGATATGCGGTTTGTTCCGTTCAAACTTTGCCTTTGCCATCGTGGCCTCCTGATTGTCGAATGCGGCGAGGTGGCCCTCGCACTACAGATTGGTAGGGCGGGGTGCACCCCGCCAAACCGGTTAAGCGTATTTCTTCTGGATCTCGTCCGAGATGTTCTGCGGCACGGTGTCGTAGTGGTCAAACGACATTGAGAAGTTCGCACGACCCGAGGTCATCGACCGCAACGTGTTGATATAGCCGAACATGTTGGCCAAGGGCACCATCGCCGAGATGATGTTCGCATTGGCCCGGCTGTCTTGACCCTGGATCATCCCGCGACGCGAAGTGAGGTCGCCGATCACGCCACCGGTGTAATCCTCCGGTGTCACAACCTCGACCTTCATGATCGGTTCCAGCAGTTTCGCCCCGGCCTTTTTCAGACCTTCGCGCATCCCGGCCCGTGCCGCGATCTCAAACGCCAGAACGCTGGAGTCGACGTCATGATACGCCCCGTCAACCAGCGCCACTTTGAAGTCGATCACCGGGAAGCCCGCGAGCGGACCCGAATCCATCACCGACTTGATGCCCTTTTCGACACCCGGGATGTATTCCTTGGGCACCGAACCGCCGACGACCTTGGATTCAAACGAATAGCCGACCCCGGGTTCGGTTGGCGTGATGATCAGCTTGATCCGGGCGAACTGACCCGTACCGCCCGTTTGTTTTTTGTGCGTGTAGTCGATCTCGGCCTCGCGGCTGATCGTTTCGCGGTAGGCCACTTGCGGCGCACCGATGTTGGCCTCGACCTTGAATTCGCGGCGCATGCGGTCCACCAGAATATCAAGGTGAAGTTCGCCCATGCCCTTCATGATCGTCTGGCCCGATTCGAAATCGGTTTCCACACGGAACGACGGGTCTTCCGCCGCGAGACGCGCCAAAGCGATGCCCATCTTTTCCTGGTCGGCCTTGGTTTTCGGCTCCACCGCAATCTCGATCACCGGGATCGGGAAGGTCATGGTTTCCAGAACCACAGGCTTGGCCGGATCGCACAGAGTGTCGCCCGTTGTGGTTTCCTTCAGACCTGCCAGCGCGATGATGTCGCCGGCAAATGCCTCGCCGATTTCTTCACGGTCAATCGCGTGCATCATCATCATCCGGCCAACGCGCTCTTTGCGCTGCTTGGTCGCGTTAAGCATGGCGTCGCCCTTGGCCAGCACGCCCGAATAGATGCGCGTGAAGGTCAATGAGCCGACAAAGGGGTCGTTCATGATCTTGAACGCCAGCGCCGAGAACGGCTGCGCGTCATCGGCGGACCGTTCGATGTTGCGGGTTTCGCTGTCGTCGCCCGGGGCAAAGCCCAGGTATGGCGGCACGTCCAGCGGGGTCGGCAGAAAGTCGATCACGGCGTTCAGCATCGGCTGCACGCCCTTGTTCTTGAACGCGGAACCGCACAGCATCGGGATGAAGGAGATCGAGAGACACCCCTTGCGGATCAGCACGCGCAGCTCTTCGACCGAAGGCTCTTTGCCTTCGAGATAGGCCTCCATCGCGGCGTCGTCCTGCTCGACCGCGATTTCCAGCATGTTGTAGCGCCACTCGTTCGCCAGTTCCTGCAATTCTGCACGGATCGGCTGACGCACCCAGGATGCGCCAAGATCTTCGCCCTGATAGACCCATTCTTCCATGGTGATCAGGTCGATGATGCCTTCCAGCTTGTCTTCGGCCCCAATCGGGATCTGCACCGGCAGCGGGGTAGCCCCGGTACGGTCCTTGATCATCTTGACGCAGTTGAAGAAGTCCGCGCCGGTCTTGTCCATCTTGTTGACGAACACGATCCGCGGAACCTTATACCGGTCAGCCTGACGCCACACGGTTTCGGTCTGGGGTTCCACACCGGCGTTGCCGTCCAACAGCACGACAGCACCATCAAGCACCGCCAGCGAACGCTCAACCTCGATGGTGAAGTCGACGTGGCCGGGGGTGTCGATGATGTTGAAGCGGAACTTGTCGGCGCGCGCATGCTCCAGACCCGGATCAATGGTGCGCTCCCAGAACGTGGTGGTCGCAGCCGAGGTGATCGTGATGCCACGCTCTTGCTCTTGCTCCATCCAGTCCATGGTGGCTGCGCCATCATGCACTTCGCCGATTTTGTGCGATTTGCCTGTGTAATACAGGATCCGCTCGGTCGTGGTCGTCTTGCCCGCGTCGATGTGGGCAATGATACCGAAGTTGCGGTAGCGTTCGAGTGGGTATTCGCGTGCCATTGGGATGCCTCAGGCTATGGGTTTACCAGCGGTAATGGCTGAACGCTTTGTTCGCGTCGGCCATCTTGTGGGTGTCTTCACGTTTCTTGACGGCAGTACCACGGTTGTTGACGGCATCGGAAAGTTCCGCTGCCAAACGCTCTTCCATGGTGTTTTCGTTACGCTTCCGGGCCGCGATGATCAGCCAACGAATGGCCAGCGCCTCGCGACGTTCGGTGCGAACCTCAACGGGGACCTGATAGGTGGCCCCACCGACGCGGCGCGAACGCACCTCGACCGACGGCTTCACATTCTCAAGTGCCTCGTGAAAGGCCGAGATCGGCTCGCGCTTCAGACGGGACTGAACCCGTTCCAGCGCGGAATATACGATCCCTTCTGCGACCGACTTTTTGCCGTCGATCATCAGGTTGTTCATGAACTTGGTCAGAACCTTGTCGCCATACTTGGCGTCCGGCAAGACTTCGCGTTTTTCCGCGGCGTGACGACGTGACATGCTTTATCTCCTCACTTCGGCCGCTTGGCGCCGTATTTCGAACGACGCTGACGACGATCCTTGACGCCCTGGGTATCCAGAACGCCGCGCAGGATGTGATAGCGCACACCGGGAAGGTCCTTGATACGACCGCCGCGGATCAGAACCACAGAGTGTTCCTGAAGGTTGTGCTTTTCGCCGGGGATATAGCAGATTACTTCAAAGCTGTTGGTCAGACGGACCTTTGCAACTTTCCGCATGGCCGAGTTCGGCTTTTTCGGAGTCGTGGTATAGACGCGGGTGCAAACCCCACGCTTTTGCGGGCAGGATTCCAAGTGCTGCGACTTGGACTTCCGCACGTTTGGCTCCCGCGGTTTGCGGATGAGCTGTTGAATCGTCGGCATTCACGTTCCTCGTGTTCTGCTGTCAATACTCGCACCCGGACCTGGGCACGCTGCTTCTCGACGACGCCTTGCCCGGATGACAAAACGCCAAAACCGCAGACGTCCCCTGCGCATGGGGACGACGCGGTGGACTTCCAGAGGATCGGGGCTTTTGACCCGGATCATGACCACATCATTCTTTCAAACCCCGCCCGCCGGATGCACCGACACGACAGATTAGGCGGGCGTATAGGGGGAGTCGCAGGGGTTGTCAACACGACGTGACGGCAGGAACAACGACGTCAGAACGGCTGCCGTTTTACCGCATGGAAGGCATCAGTCGCGGCGCTTTTCCACACGGATCAGCCACAGATTGCGCAGATAAATCACCACACCAAGGCCTTGCCCAAGAATGAACACCGGATCGGCGCGGTGAATAGCATAGGCCAACAGCATCAGCCCGCCAGCCAGCGAGAAATACCAGAACGCGACCGGCATCACCGACTTCTTGGCTTTTTCAGACGCCAGCCATTGCACGAGGAAGCGGCCCGTGAACATCAGTTGGGCAAAGAGCCCGAAGAACACCCATGCCAACTCTGCCGGACTATCGACGTTGAACCAGGTCATCAGGGTTTGCATCGCATGTTCCTATTCAATGTCCAGCGGGCGCGCCTTTTTGCGCCGCCGCGACAACCAGACGACGCCCATCAGATCCGGCACGCCGACAATGGCGCGTTGCAGGTTTGAGTAGTTCGACCGCCCCGCCCCTCGCGCCCGGTGTGTCACATCGACATGCACAATGCGCCATCCGTCCCGGACAAACAAAGCCGGCAAATAGCGGTGCATGTGATCGAAATAGGGCAATGCCAGAAAAGCGTCCCGGCGAAAGCCCTTCAGCCCGCACCCCGTGTCGCGCGTCCCGTCGCGCAACAGCCAGCCACGCAGGCTGTTGGCAAACCGTGAAGCCGTCTTTTTCGACCAACTGTCTTGCCGCCCGACCCGCTGCCCCGCCACCAGCCCGACCCGCCCGGTCTTGTCGCCCAAAAGGGGGGCTGCCAGCTTGGGCAATTCGCTTGGCGGGTTCTGTCCGTCGCCATCCAACGTCAGCACGATCGGTGCCCGTGCGGCCAGAACGCCCGTATGAACCGCGGCGCTCTGCCCTCCTGACCGGTCATGGCGGATCAGACGCAGATGCGCCATGCGGGCCACATGCGCGGTCACGACAGCGGCGGTTGCATCTGTTGAGCCGTCATCGACCACGATGATCTCGAAGGGCGCATGATCTGCCAGTGCCGTATCGATTTCGGTCACGAGCGCTATGATGTTGCCAGCCTCGTTGCGAGCGGGGATGACGATACTGATGTTGGTCATGTCCTGCCCATACTGGCGCTTCGCGGGTGTAGCCCAGCCCCCCTGCCCTTGCAATCGCCTAGACCGCTCCACGCCGCCGCAAGGCTTGTTCCCGCCACAGGGTAAACAGGCCTGACAGAATGACAATGGTGGCCCCGATCAGGGTCCAGTTGTCCGGCAAGGTCCCGAAGGCCAGCCACCCCAGAAGGATCGCCCACAACAGCGCCGTATAGCGAAAGGGCGCGATCACCGCGATATCGCCCACCCGCATCACCATCACCGAAAAGAGATAGCCGACAATCAGAAAGGCCGCAGCACCCAGCACCAGCAGCGTCTCGTGCCACGACACCTGCTGCCAGCCTTGAACACCCGCCCCCACCAGCCCCATGGCCGTCACCGTGATCGCCGCCCAGAGTGACACCGACGGTGTCGGCACGTCGGGCGACAACGCCCGCGTCGCGATATCCCGGGCCACCACGCAGACCACGGCCGCCAGACCCAGCATCGACCAGATGTTGAAACTCGATGCCCCCGGCCGAATGATGATCATCACCCCGACAAAGCCTGCCAGAATCGCTGTCATGCGCCGCCAACCGATCGGCGCCCCCAGAAACACGGCTGCGGCCAGCGCCACCGCAAGCGGCAGCACCTGCATGATCGCCGACAAGTTGGCCAGCGGCAGTTGCGTCAGCGCGACGAGAAAGAACACCGTCCCCCCTACCTCGGCCAGTGACCGCCACGCAATCACCACCCGGTCCCGCCGCGCGGGCCACAGCCGAAGGCCGCCCATCGCCTGTGCAATGCCCAACAGCGCGATGACACTGATCACGCCACGCAAGGTAATCGCCTGAAACAACGGTAGTGTTTGCGTGACCGCTTTCATGAAACTGTCGTTGACCGTGAAAGCCAGCATGCTGACGTTCATGTAGATCACGCCGCGCAGATTGTCGGAAATTGCCATGGGTTCCCCTTGCCGGCTATGGCTAACAGGGGCAATGGCGGGGTTCCAGTGGAATTGCAGGTTGCTGGAGCATCGGTGCAAGGAAGTGTTTGCGCGCTTTTTGTCAGCCGTCTGGCCGCTTTCTACCAGGTCCGGGCAGACCCTTTGAACCCGCCGATCCTTCCCGCACTCCTTTCCTGCAGGCTGCGCAAGGGGTTCGCCTGAAACGCAGCGCCGGGTACAATCAATTTGATGCCTTGGGCTGCGCAGCCTCGGTTTCGGCCCAAACTACGTCGGCAGCGCTTTGATGGCCCGGTGCAAGACGGCCGGACACACCGAGCGAAGGACAAACTTGCGCGAAAGACAAACCTGCCCTTGTTCACAACAAGAAAAGGCCCCCCGTCCGCTGAACAGGGGGCCTTTTTGAGTGCCACGCCGATCGTGATCAGGCGTCGCGGCTTTCCATCGTGCTGTCGATGGTGGCGGGGCCGCCAAAGTCCATCTGCTGAATTGGCGCTGCAATGGCCGCCGCGATCTCGGCGTCGTGGCGTCGCGCCTCGATCACCGTCAGGTCGCGGTCGGCGGCGATCTTCTTGATCCGGCTGGTGGCACCACCCGTTCCTGCCGGGATCAGACGACCCACGATGACGTTTTCCTTCAGGCCCACCAGCTTGTCGCGTTTGCCCTGGACGCTCGCCTCGGTCAGCACCCGCGTGGTTTCCTGGAACGACGCTGCAGAGATGAAGCTGCGGGTTTGCAAGCTGGCCTTGGTGATGCCCAGCAGGATCGCCTCTGCCGAAGCCTCGCGCAGGCCGCGATTGCGGGCCTTGAGGTTTTCTTCCTCCAGCTCCTGCTTGTCCACATGCTCGCCCTTCAGCAGCGTGGTGTCGCCGCTGTCGAGGATCTCCAGCTTTTGCAACATCTGGCGCACGATGACCTCGATGTGCTTGTCGTTGATCTTCACGCCTTGCAGACGATACACGTCCTGCACTTCGTCGATCATGTAGTTCGCAAGCGCCTCGACCCCGAGGATCCGCAAGATGTCGTGCGGGGCGGGGTTGCCATCCATGATGTAGTCACCCTTTTGCACGAAGTCGCCTTCCTGCACCGGGATATGCTTGCCCTTGGGCACCATGTATTCGACGGGCTGGATGGTGTTATCCACCGCCTCGATCGTGATGCGGCGCTTGTTCTTGTAGTCCTTGCCAAAGCGCACATAGCCGTCGGTTTCGGCGATGATCGCGTGGTCCTTCGGACGGCGTGCCTCGAACAATTCTGCCACGCGGGGCAGACCCCCGGTGATGTCCTTGGTCTTGGCCCCTTCGCGCGGGATACGCGCCACCACGTCGCCGGGGCGGATATCCTGACCGTCTTCCACCGACAAAACCGCGTCAACCGACATCGGATAGCTAATCGGATTGCCGTTTTCGCCTCGCACCGGATCGCCGGTGCTTGGGTCCATGATGATGACCTCGGGCTTGAGGTCATTGCCGCGCGGGGCCGACCGCCAGTCCGACACGATCTTTTGCGTCATGCCCGTCGCCTCGTCGGTGTCTTCGCGCACCGAGATGCCCGAAACCAGATCGACAAACCGCGCGACACCAGCCTTTTCGGCGATGATCGGCAGCGTGTAGGGGTCCCATTCAAACAGTTTGGCACCCCGTTTGACCTGCTGGCCGTCCTTGGAGTGGATTTTCGCCCCATAGGTCAGCTTGTGCACCGCGCGGTCCTGCCCGGCCTCGTCGACGATGGCGATGGACATGTTGCGTCCCACCACGATCTGCTCGCCGTTGACGTTGGACAGAAGGTTCGCATTGCGGAATTCGATCCGGCCTTCCTGGCTGGCCTCAAGGAACGACTGCTGCCCACCCTGCGCAATCCCGCCGATGTGGAACGTCCGCATCGTCAGCTGCGTGCCGGGTTCACCGATGGACTGGGCTGCGATGATGCCCACCGCCTCGCCGATGTTGACAAGCGTACCACGCGCAAGATCGCGGCCATAGCACAGCGCGCAAACCCCCTCTTCCGCGTCGCAGGTCAGCGGAGAGCGGATGCGGGCCGAGGCGACAGCTGCCTGATGGATCAGGTCAGCTTTGCGTTCGTCGATGATCTCGTCGCGGGCGACGATCACTTCATCCGTGCCCGGAACCAGGATCGGATCGGCGGCGACCCGGCCCAGAACACGCTCGGCCAGCGTCTGGACGACTTCGCCGTCGTTGACGGCCGTATCCGCCGTGATACCGCGTTCGGTGCCGCAATCATGGGAGCGGACGATGCAGTCCTGCGCCACGTCCACCAGACGCCGCGTCAGATAGCCAGAGTTCGCGGTCTTCAACGCGGTATCTGCCAGACCCTTGCGGGCGCCGTGCGTCGAGTTGAAATATTCAAGAACGGTCAGACCTTCCTTGAAGTTCGAGATGATCGGCGTCTCGATGATCTCGCCCGAAGGCTTGGCCATCAGACCGCGCATGCCCCCCAACTGCTTCATCTGCGCAGGCGAACCCCGCGCACCCGAGTGGGACATCATATAGACAGAGTTCGGTTCCTTCTCGGCCCCCGCGTCATCGACACGGACCGCAGAGATTTCCTTCATCATCTCGGACGCGACAAGGTCCGAACACTTCGACCAGGCATCGACGACCTTGTTGTACTTCTCACCTTGGGTGATCAGGCCGTCCATGTACTGCTGCTCGAATTCCTTCACCTGATCCTGCACGCCGTGCACAATCGTCCACTTGCTGTCGGGGATCAGCATGTCGTCCTTGCCGAACGAAATACCGGCCTTGAACGCCTCGCGGAAGCCGAAGGTCATGATCTGGTCACAGAACACCACCGACTCCTTCTGGCCGCAGTAGCGGTAGACGGTGTCGATGACGGTCTGCACGTCCTTCTTGCGCAACAACCGGTTCACCAGGTCAAATGGGGCTTTCGCGTTCAGCGGCAAAAGGTTGCCCAGCCGCAGACGGCCCGGTGTGGTATCAAAGCGGCGCAGCACGATGTTGCCTTCGTCGTCAACCTGACGCAGGCGAGCCTTGATCTTGCTGTGCAGGTGCAACTGACCCGAGGCAAGCGCGTGCTCCACCTCGTCGACATCGGAAAACGCCATGCCTTCGCCGATCATGCCCTTGCGTTCCATGGTAGCGTAGTAAAGCCCCAACACCATATCTTGCGACGGCACAATGATAGGCGCGCCGTTGGCGGGCGACAGCACGTTGTTGGTGGACATCATCAACACGCGCGCTTCAAGCTGCGCCTCAAGGCTCAGCGGCACGTGCACGGCCATCTGGTCGCCGTCAAAGTCGGCGTTGAAGGCCGAACAGACCAGCGGATGCAGTTGGATCGCCTTGCCTTCGATCAGGATCGGCTCGAACGCCTGGATGCCAAGACGGTGCAGCGTCGGCGCGCGGTTCAGCAGAACCGGGTGTTCGCGGATCACCTCATCAAGGATATCCCAAACCTCGGGACGCTCTTTCTCGACAAGCTTCTAGGCCTGCTTGACGGTGGAGCTAAGCCCCTTCGCCTCAAGCCGCGAGTAGATGAACGGCTTGAAAAGCTCCAGCGCCATCTTCTTGGGCAACCCGCACTGGTGCAGCTTCAACTCTGGCCCGGTCACGATCACCGAACGACCCGAGAAATCGACCCGCTTGCCCAGAAGGTTCTGGCGGAACCGGCCCTGCTTGCCCTTCAGCATGTCCGACAGCGATTTCAGCGGGCGCTTGTTGGTGCCGGTGATGACCCGACCACGACGGCCGTTGTCAAACAGCGCATCGACCGCCTCTTGCAGCATCCGCTTTTCGTTGCGCACGATGATGTCAGGCGCGCGAAGTTCGATCAGCCGCTTCAGACGGTTGTTGCGGTTGATCACGCGGCGGTAAAGGTCGTTCAGATCCGACGTCGCGAACCGACCGCCGTCCAGCGGCACCAGTGGGCGCAGTTCCGGCGGGATCACCGGCAGAACGGTCAGGATCATCCATTCCGGACGGTTGCCGGATTCAAGAAACGACTCCACGATCTTCAGCCGCTTGATGATCTTCTTGGGCTTGAGTTCCCCCGTCGCCTCTTTCAGATCGGCGCGCAACTGCTCGGCAGTGGTGTCGAGATCAATCGCAGCAAGCATTTCGCGGATCGCTTCGGCACCGATGTTGGCGGTGAAAGCGTCGGCACCATACTGGTCCTGCGCGTCAAGGAACTCCTCCTCAGTCATCAACTGACCGTAGGTCAGGTCGGTCAGACCCGGCTCGATCACCACGTAGTTTTCGAAATACAGGATGCGTTCCAGATCACGCAGCGTCATGTCGAGCATCAGGCCGATGCGGCTGGGCAGCGATTTCAGGAACCAGATATGCGCAACGGGGGCGGCCAGTTCGATATGGCCCATACGTTCGCGCCGGACCTTTTGCAAGGTGACTTCCACGCCGCATTTTTCGCAGACAACGCCGCGATACTTCATGCGCTTGTATTTGCCGCAGAGGCATTCGTAGTCCTTGATCGGGCCAAAGATCCGGGCGCAAAACAGACCGTCACGCTCTGGCTTGAACGTGCGGTAGTTGATGGTTTCGGGCTTCTTGATCTCGCCAAACGACCACGACAGGATCCGCTCTGGCGAGGCCAGGCTGATCTTAATCTCGTCAAAAGTCTTTACGGGCGCAACCGGGTTGAACGGGTTGGTGCTGAGTTCCTGGTTCATTTCAATTCCTTAGAATGGGGGCGGCGGGGAAAGAGAAGGACGAGGTGAACCCCGCCCTACGTAGGTCGGGGTTCACCCCGACTCACGCTCACTCTTCCTCCGCATCCAGGAGTTCCATGTTGAGGCCCAGACCGCGGACCTCCTTGACCAGAACGTTGAACGACTCCGGGACGCCAGCCTCGAAGTTGTCCTCGCCCTTGACGATGCTTTCGTAAACTTTCGTCCGGCCCGCCACGTCGTCCGACTTCACCGTCAGCATTTCCTGCAAGGTGTAGGCAGCACCGTAGGCTTCCAGCGCCCAAACCTCCATCTCGCCCAGACGCTGGCCGCCGAACTGGGCTTTGCCGCCCAGCGGTTGCTGCGTCACGAGGCTGTAAGGCCCGGTCGAACGGGCGTGCAGCTTGTCGTCCACCAGGTGGTGGAGTTTCAGCATGTACTTCACGCCCACGGTCACTTTTCGGGTGAACTGTTCGCCCGAACGGCCATCGAAGACCACCGACTGGCCCGAGGTGTCGAAGCCAGCGCGGATCAGCGCGTCGTTCACGTCGGCCTCTTTGGCACCGTCGAACACCGGCGACGAGATCGGCACGCCTTTGGTCACATTGCCCGCGAGTTCAAGGAAGTCGGCCTCTGTGCGGTCGGCGAATTCGGACTCGTAGGTCTCATCCCCGTAAGCGTGACGCACCGCATCGCGCACCGGGGTGAGGTCGCCCTTGCGGCGGTATTCCTTCAGCGCCTCGTCGATCCGGATGCCCAAACCGCGCGCGGCCCAGCCCATGTGGGTTTCCAGAATCTGCCCGACGTTCATCCGGCTGGGAACCCCAAGCGGGTTCAGCACCAGATCGACAGCAGTGCCGTCGGCCAGGAACGGCATATCCTCGATCGGGACGACTTTGGACACAACACCCTTGTTGCCGTGACGACCGGCCATCTTGTCGCCCGGCTGCAGCTTGCGCTTCACCGCCACGAACACCTTGACCATTTTCATCACGCCCGGAGGCAGATCGTCGCCGCGACGGACCTTTTCAACCTTGTCGTCAAAGCGGTGATCCAGAGCGCGCTTTTGCGCCTCGTACTGGTCGTGCAGCGCTTCCACATCCTTGGCGTCGTTTTCCTCGGCCAAGGCAAGCTGCCAATACTGGCCGCGCGACAGCGTGGACAGCAGATCGTCGTTGATCAGCGAGCCGGCCTTGACGCCTTTCGGCCCCTTGACGGCGGTTTTGCCCATGATCAGCGTTTTCAGACGCGAATAGATGTTCCGCTCCAGAATAGCCAATTCGTCGTCGCGGTCGCGTGCCAGACGCTCGACCTCTTCGCGTTCGATCTGCAGGGCACGTTCGTCTTTATCGACGCCGTGGCGGTTGAACACACGGACCTCGACAATCGTGCCGAACGCACCGGGCGGCAGGCGCAGCGAGGTGTCGCGGACGTCGGATGCCTTTTCGCCAAAGATCGCGCGCAGCAGTTTCTCTTCGGGCGTCATCGGCGATTCACCCTTCGGGGTGATCTTGCCGACCAGAATATCGCCCGGCTGGACCTCGGCACCGATATAGACGATCCCGGCCTCGTCGAGGTTGCGCAGGGCTTCCTCGCCGACGTTCGGAATGTCGCGGGTGATTTCCTCTGGCCCAAGTTTCGTGTCGCGCGCCGCCACTTCGTATTCCTCGATATGGATCGAGGTGAACACGTCATCGCGCAGGATGCGTTCCGAAATCAGGATGCTGTCTTCGTAGTTGTAGCCGTTCCACGGCATAAACGCGACGACGACGTTCCGGCCAAGGGCCAGTTCGCCCATGTCGGTGCAGGGGCCGTCAGCGATGACTTCGGACCGCACGACCTTGTCGCCCACCTTCACCAGCGGGCGCTGGTTGATACAGGACGACTGGTTGGACCGCTTGAACTTGCGCAGACGGTAGATGTCCACGCCCGGCTCGCCGGGGTCCAGCATTTCGGTGGCGCGCACCACGATGCGGGTGGCGTCCACCTGGTCGATGATGCCCGAACGCCGTGCCATGATGGCAGCGCCAGAGTCGCGGGCGACGACGGCCTCGATCCCTGTGCCGACAAACGGAGCGTCGGATTGCAGCAGTGGCACCGCCTGACGCTGCATGTTCGACCCCATCAGGGCGCGGTTGGCGTCGTCGTTTTCCAGGAACGGGATCAGCGAGGCTGCGACCGAGACAAGCTGCTTGGGCGACACGTCGATCAGGTCGATCGCGTCGGGCCCGTTCAGCATGAATTCCCCGGCCTTCCGGCTGGAGATCAGGTCAGAGGTGAACCGCCCTTCGCTGTCCATCGCCGCGTTGGCTTGGGCCACCGTATGGCGCATTTCTTCGGTCGCCGACATGTAGACGACCTCATCGGTCACCCTGCCGTCGATCACCTTGCGATACGGGGTTTCGATGAAGCCGTACTTGTTCACGCGTGCAAACGTTGCCAGCGAGTTGATCAGGCCGATGTTCTGGCCTTCGGGCGTCTCGATCGGGCACATCCGGCCATAGTGGGTCGGGTGAACGTCGCGCACTTCAAAGCCCGCACGTTCGCGGGTCAGACCGCCCGGCCCAAGGGCCGACAAGCGGCGCTTGTGCGTCACTTCGGACAGCGGGTTGGTTTGGTCCATGAACTGCGACAGCTGACTGGAGCCGAAGAATTCACGCACCGCCGCCGCCGCCGGTTTGGCGTTGATTAGGTCCTGCGGCATGATCGTGTCGATTTCCACCGAGGACATGCGTTCCTTGATCGCACGTTCCATCCGCAGAAGGCCGACGCGGTACTGGTTTTCCATCAACTCGCCGACCGAGCGGACCCGGCGGTTGCCGAGGTGGTCGATGTCGTCGATCTCGCCCTTGCCGTCGCGCAACTCGGTCAGCGCCTTGATACAGGCGATGATGTCGGCGCGGTCCAGCGTGCGCTGGGTGTCGGGTGCCTTGAGGTCCAGACGCATGGTCATCTTGACCCGGCCAACGGCCGACAGGTCATAGCGCTCGCTGTCAAAGAACAGCGTGTCGAACAGCTGGCTTGCGGCCTCGACGGTCGGCGGTTCGCCCGGACGCATCACGCGGTAGATGTCCATCAGCGCGGTGTCCCGGCCCATGTTCTTGTCGATGGCCAGCGTATTGCGGATGTAGGGGCCGACGTTGACGTTGTCGATGTCAAGCACCGGAATGTCGGTAATCCCCTGATCCAGCAGCAGTTTCAGGCTGCCACCCTTTACGCCGCCGTCGCGGTCGTATTCCATCGTCAGCTCGTCACCGGCCTCGACCCAGATCTCGCCGGTCTGCTCGTTGATGATGTCCTTCGCGACAAAGCGCCCGATGATGTTGTCGAAGGGCACCAGAAGCTCGGTCACCTTGCCGTCATCGCGCAGCTTTTTCACCATGCGCGGGGTCATCTTTTCGCCCGCCTTGCAGATCACCTCACCGGTGGCTGCATCGACGATGTCATAGGTGGGCCGGGTGCCCGACACGCGGCTGGGGAAGAACTTGGTGACCCAGCCCTTGTTCTTCACATGGTTGAACATCACGGTGTCGTAATAGGCGTCCATGATCGCCTCCTGATCCATGCCAAGGGCATAAAGCAGGGTCGTCACCGGCAACTTGCGGCGACGGTCGATGCGGGAATAGACATTGTCCTTGGCGTCGAACTCGAAATCGAGCCACGAGCCGCGATAGGGAATGATCCGGCAGGCGAACAAGAGCTTGCCCGAAGAGTGGGTCTTGCCCTTGTCATGATCAAAGAACACGCCCGGCGAGCGGTGCATCTGGCTGACGATCACCCGCTCGGTACCGTTCACGACAAATGTGCCGTTCGACGTCATCAGGGGCATGTCGCCCATGTAGACGTCCTGTTCCTTGATGTCCTTGACCGACCGGGCCCCGGTGGTTTCATCGACATCGAACACGATCAGGCGCAAAGTGACTTTCAGGGGTGCCGCATAGGTCATGTCGCGGGACTGACATTCATCCACGTCGTATTTCGGCTTTTCAAGCTCGTACTTCACGAATTCCAGAACGGCGGTTTCGTTGAAATCCTTGATCGGGAACACCGATTGAAAAGTGCCCTGAATCCCTTCGCCGTCGCGTGGCTTGTCGCCATCGCCCGACCGCAGGAAAAGATCATACGAGGATTTCTGAACCTCGATCAGGTTCGGCATCTCCAGAACTTCACGGATTTTGCCGAAATACCGACGGATGCGTTTCTGGCCTACAAAAGCTTGCGCCATTGGGATCGTCACCTTTCATCGTGTCTGGCGCGCGTCCCGTCGGGCCACGGAAGCGCACCGCATGCGAAGCAGGGGGTAAAGGTTCTATTCATGCCGCCCGTCCCGCAGGGCAACTCCCGAACCTGTCCCGCGCCTGGGGATATGCTTTGCCAAAAGCCCATCCCAAGACGCAAGTGGCTGGGCCCCGGTTAACCCCGGACCCAGCCTTTTCGTGTTGTCAGGGGCATGTAGCCCCCGGAAAGATCACTTCAGCTCGACTTTGGCGCCGGCATCTTCCAGCTTTTTCTTCAGGCCTTCGGCGTCGGTCTTGGAAATTGCTTCCTTGATCTTGCCGCCAGCCTCGACGAGGTCCTTGGCTTCTTTCAGGCCCAGACCGGTGATGGTGCGGACCTCTTTGATCACGTTGATCTTGTTCGGGCCGGCTTCCAGCAGCACGACGTCGAATTCGGTCTGCTCTTCAACCGGAGCGGCGGCAGCAGCAGCCGGACCAGCGGCCATCATGACGGCGCCACCGGCAGCCGGCTCGATGCCGTATTTGTCTTTCAGGATCGTCTTCAGTTCCTGTGCCTGAAGCAGGGTCAGACCCACGATCTCTTCAGCCAGTTTGTTCAGATCAGCCATTTTTCATTCCGTTCATAAAGATGGGGGTTCCAACGCGGTGGGGCTGGCCCACGCAGGTCATAGGATGCTTCAAGCGGCTTCCCGCTCCTCGATCGTGGTGAGGATGCTTGCGATGTTCGATGCAGGCGCGCCAATGGCACCGGCGATGGCAGAGGCGGGCGCACCGATGCAGCCGACGATCTGAGCGATAAGCTCTTCGCGCGACGGCATGGTGGACACGGCTTTGACACCGGCGGCATCAAGTACCTGATCGCCCATTGCCCCGCCGAGGATGATGTATTTGTCATTCCCCTTGGCATAGGCTTCGGTGACCTTCGCCGCAGCGACGGGGTCCTCCGAATAGGCGAGCACGGTCATGCCCGTGAGCAGGTCACCCATCTTGAAACCGGGCTTCCCTTCGAGGGCGATTCTGGCGAGCTTGTTCTTGGCAACGCGGACGGACCCGCCAACTTCGCGCATTTTCGCGCGCAGGTCCTGCATTTGTGCAACCGTCATACCTGCGTAGTGGGCAACGACCACGACGCCAGAGCTTGCGAAGATCTGGCCGAGTTCATCGACCACTTTCTCTTTTTCGGCTCTATCCACAGTTTCACTCCAAGTGTGGGGGTTTCCCCCCGGCTCATATAGGTGTCGGGGATCCCCGACACGTTCGGGTCCGTGACAAGTCCCGAGCCAAAATCGCCCGAGGAAATCCCCGGCGATCGTCGCGTCGAACCCCATCTCAGGCAGGAAATTAAGCAAGGTTACCCTGCACCCACCGTCTCGGACAAAGTCTGGACGACCCCGCGACGAATCACGAAGCCTGCCCATCGACAGGGAATACTGACTGCAGGCGGGAATGCCAAGCCCTCGTATCGAAGTTTCAAACCCCGTCGCAGATGTCATTCGGCCAGTGCTCGGGCCAGGAATTCGCGGCGGGTTTGCCACAAGAGCGATCTATCTGGCCAAGGCAGCATGTCAGAACTTAATGGAATACAAAGATTTAGACATGATATCGATTCCGCAACCACTTCTGGTTGTCCGAAGAGGTCTGTCATGCCGACGCTGTCGAATACTGAAGCGGCCCCGCAAATTGGCGGGCTTGTGTTTTTCGGAGATAGTGGGTCAGATCCGGGCAACCTATTTGCCCTCACCGAGGGCTTGATCAACAAGGAAAACCTCAGCATCGGCGGGCCGAATGGCGAGGTAAGTGACGGGCCGACGCACCCAACCTATACGGCCTTGGCCTTGGGCGTATCAGAAACCTACAACTATGCGATCGCGGCCGCCGAAGCCGCACGGACGCAGACGCTGGGCGAACTGCTTGCTCCGGGGGGCCGATTGATCGTGCCAACGGACGATCCGCGTCTGGGCTATGACATCAATCTGGGCGCGCAGATCGACCGCTATCTTGCGGATTTCGATGGCCAGGACCTGTCAGGGACGCGGGCCGTCATCCAGATCGGTTCCAACGACTTTCTGGCAATCCAGCCGGGTACCCTGCCAGAGGTTCTGGCATCCGCTTTTGCAATCCAGACGCAGGCCATCGCCGCGACACTTGACGCAGCGACAGAATTGCTGTTGGGCGGTGTTGGGTCGGTTGCGGTTTACAGCCTGCTTGATCCTGCGTTTTTCCCGACCTATGCAACCACCGCAGAGACACGAAAACTGACCGTGGCCTTGTTTGACAGCTACAATCTGGTCATGGCCGAGGGTATCGAAAACCTGCAGGCCACAGGGCTGGACGTGCGGATGATTGACCTTTCCGTGATCACCGATGCGATGATCAATGATGCCGCGTCCTTCGGCTTCGTTGCCCCGGCAAATCTGACCCTGACCGCCGGCGATCCGTTGCAACTGGCGGACTACGACGCTGATCAAGTGGTATTCTGGGACGAGTTTCATCTTGGCACAGCAACGCACGGCGTAATCGGCGCATTCGCGGCATTTGCGCAGGTGAAATCCCCCGTCGTATTGGGCGAAGGCGATGATGCGTCGATGGCGGATGACGGCGACGATCTTGCCTTTGCCTATGGCGGCGCAGACACCGTGGAGGCAGGATCCGGCGCAGACAGCGTTTTTGGTGGCAGCGGCACGGATACGATCCGGGGTGCTTCTGGCGACGACCAGTTGTCGGGCGGGTCCGATGCGGACTGGCTGCACGGCGGCATGGATCAGGACGTGCTGGTTGGGGATGGCGGCGACGACGTGTTGCGCGGCGGGGCGGGGCGCGATGTTCTGATTGACGGTCTGGGGCAAGATACGATCATGGGGAGTTACGGTGATGACACGTTCATTTTCATCGAGCCCAGTCTGATTGGCGGCACGCAGGCTGCCGCAGATATCTTTTGCAGCCGTTTCGGCCATGACACGCTTTACCTTGCCCTAGGTGCGGAAACCTACCTTGCCGCACAATCGCTGACCACCGCGCAACTGCTTGACGCGCTGAACGTCACGGCACTTGGCGTTGAAGAGGTTATCGTCGTTCAGGGGCGCGCAGGTCTGGCAGGTTTGTCGGGCGAGGATTGGTATGACAGCGCCGATCTGTGGGGGCTGATCTGACGTAAACCCGTTCGTGTGCTGCGCGCCAGGAAGTATCGGCAGCCGCCTGCTTCAGGCGCCTGCCCCAAGCCTTGCATCCACCCCAAGTCCTGGACCGAACATTTCTGCCATCGGCTTGCCGCGGCTGACCCGCTTGCGGAACCTGTCACGTTTCCATTTCGCAAACAGCGGCCATCGCGCGATGTCAGACAAGGCAAAGGGCGTTATGCGCGCAGGATAACCCTCTTTCCACAGCATGTAAGGCAAGGAAATCTGGTCACGACGCGAGACGCTCTGGAAGTGGTCGAACCAAGTCTCGTTGAACACATCCGTCACCGGATCTCCCATTTTCTGGATCATCAAGGTGTTGGTAAACAGCCCTTGATCCTTCGGAAAGCCGTCCGCCTTGTAGCGGCGAACCTGTTGGCGGTAGTCGGATTTGCTGATCTTGCCTTTGACCATGCACAACCATGCCTCGCGGTAAGCGCAAGAACGCTTGTCATGACTGAACAGATACCGACCGGGCGGCGCTGCCTGTTCGTATTGCCCTTCGATCTGCGCGACGATCGATTGTGGCGGCGTGATCAACGCAGCGCAGTTATCGACGTAAATCACCCAGTCATAGTCGAAAAAGAACCGATGCGGGCATATCTTGGCAAGGCGTGACATCCGTCCGGGATCGCCGGATTCAAAGACTTCGGGCCGCAAAACGGTCACCCCGGGCAGGTGCAAGGCCGCGTGATCGGTGACAACCATCCGGTCGTAGCCGACGCCTGCGCCGGTGGCGTCGGGGTTGAACGGTTCATGAAAGCCGAAATAGCAGGAATATACCAGAATGCGCGGGTTTATCGGCTGACTTGCGGAGGCATCAAAGGCTGCGTGTTTCATATCGGCGCACCTGCACCCGATGCTTCGGATGCCAGGCGTCCGCAGCGCGACCCCAGGCGGCAAAGCAATCCAGTCTGCGCGATGCCATGCCGAATGGTCGGGTGGGGCCCCGGAACCTTGCCCACATCCCTTGCAGTGGTCTGCGCAGCCACCGGCTTTGCCAGCCACTGTTTCAGCGACCGAAGATCGCGGGTCTTCATGAAAAGCTCCTGCTCGTACAGGTCTAAAGCCTGCTTGCAGAAAGTTAACCATGACATCCGACATGCGACAAAACAAAAGGCCGCCCAAAGGCGGCCTTTCCCGAAATATGTTGCTTTTTTGGCGCTTTGCAGGCCGAAGTTAGCGCGAGGCTGCCGAACTAAGGTCGACCGAAACACCTGGTCCCATCGTGGACGACACCGAGACTTTGCGCAGGTATGCGCCTTTGGCCCCGGTCGGTTTGGCGCGGGTAACGGCATCGACAAAAGCGCGGATGTTTGCCGCCAGCTTGTCATCGTCAAACGACACTTTGCCGACACCTGCATGGATCACGCCGGCCTTTTCGACCTTGAACTGCACTTCGCCGCCTTTGGCGTTGGTTACAGCAGTGACCACATCCATCGTCACAGTGCCGACTTTCGGGTTTGGCATCAGGTTGCGCGGGCCAAGGATTTTGCCCAGACGGCCGACCAGCGGCATCATGTCAGGCGTGGCGATGCAGCGGTCGAAGTTGATGTTTCCGGCCTGGATGTCTTGCATCAGGTCTTCGGCGCCAACGATGTCAGCACCCGCAGCTTTGGCCTCGTCGGCCTTTGCACCGCGTGCGAAGACCGCCACGCGGACGGTTTTGCCCGTGCCATGCGGCAGGCTGACCACACCGCGCACCATCTGGTCGGCGTGGCGCGGATCAACGCCAAGGTTCATCGCCACTTCGATGGTTTCATCGAACTTGGCTGTCGAGGCCTTTTTCAGCAGTGCTACGGCTTCTTCAACTGAAATCAGGGCCTTGCCGGCAACGACTTCCTGCGCCGCGCGCATACGTTTTGCAATCTTTGCCATGACTTACCCCTTTACCTCGATACCGCAGGACCGGGCAGAGCCCATGATGGTCTGCATCGCCGCCTCGATCGAGTTGGAATTCAGATCTTTCATCTTGGTTTCGGCGATGGTGCGGATCTGCGCGAGCGTGACTTTGCCTGCGACAGTGTGACCCGGCTTTACCGAGCCCTTGGCGCGGTTGCGCTTGCCAACGGGCGGCAGGCCGGCGGCCTGTTTCAAGAGGAATGACGCCGGAGCGGTCTTGAATTCCAGGCTGAACGACTTGTCCTGATAGTAGGTGATGATCACAGGGGTCGGCGTGCCAGGGGTCAGGTCGGCAGTGCGTGCATTGAACTCCTTGACAAACGCCATGATGTTCAGGCCGCGCTGACCGAGTGCGGGGCCGACGGGCGGGGACGGGTTCGCCTGACCGGCTTTGACTTGCAGCTTGAGGCTGCCGATAATCTTCTTGGCCATCTGGCCTCTCCTTGTTCACGGCGCCAATCGGCGCGGTTTAGTGGTTCGGTCCGTCACGAGGTTGCCCTCGCGCTCGCCTCCCACGACTGCACTCAGGTCGGGGCCACTCAGGCCCCTTTGGTGACCTGAGTGAATTCCAATTCCACAGGTGTTGCGCGACCGAAAATCGACACCGACACTTTGAGACGGTTGTGGCCTTCGTCGATTTCCTCGACCATGCCGTCGAAACCCTCGAACGGGCCATCCGTGACTTTGACCTTTTCGCCAATATCGAAACGGATCAGGTTGCGTGGTGCCTCCAGACCTTCTTCGACGCGGTTCAGGATCTGGTTCACCTCGGCATCGCGCATCGGCATCGGTTTGCCCTGCGGGCCCAGAAATCCGGTGACCCGATTGATCGACGAAATCAGGTGGTAGCCCTTGTTGGACATCTCCATCCGCACCAGAACATAGCCGGGCATGAAGCGGCGTTCAGACGTCACCTTTTTGCCGCGACGTACCTCAAGCACCTCTTCCGTGGGCACCAGCACTTCGTCGATCTCATCTTCCAGCCCCGCCTCGGTCACGGCGGTCTTGATCTGTTCGGCGACCTTCTTTTCGAAATTCGACAAGACGCTTACTGAATACCACCGCTTTGCCATGCCACGTCACCTTTGTCAGTGCCTCAGGCATCTGCCCGAAGAAGTCTTTTCATTTCAACGCCTCATGCGTCAATCGCAACGAAAACAGCGCGCAACACGAATCGTTGCGCGCCGATTTTCGTTTGGTCTGAAAGGGGGATAGACCCCTGCCTTCGGCATTTCAAGAGAAATCAGCGCCTAGAAGGACGCAAGGACCGCGGTGAGACCGGAGCGGATCGCGAGGTCAACCAGGCTGAAGAACACCGCAGCCAATGCGGCCATTATGAAAACCATGATGGTCGTCAGCACGACTTCACGGCGGGTCGGCCAGACGACCTTCCCGACTTCGGCGCGCACCTGTTGCAGGAACTGGAGAGGGGAGGGATTGGCCATGCCAGCGTTCTTTCAATTGCTTTGGTCGGGAAATACGCGGTCGCAGACTGGAATTCAAGCTCGTTCATACCGATGCTGGCGTTCCAGGTGCCGTTGCAGGGGGGGGGGTGTAAAACCCCCCCCCCCCCGGGGTAGTTTTTTAAAAAAATTAAAAGCAAAAAAAAAAAAAAAAGGTAGCCCCCCGCGCGCCATAACGAGCCCCCAAAAATTTAAGAAAAAAAGAAAACACCA
>JANNPZ010000069.1:0-2276 GCA_031400505.1 Paracoccaceae bacterium
TTCAATGGCATTTCCGCACCCATGGCAAGGCCTCGCCCGCCGAACCCGTGCTGCGCGATTTCAAGAACATCGAAAACCGCGACGCGGTGCTGACATGGGCGGGCACGCAGGCCCGGCTGGATGATGCGGGCCAGCCCGTCACCCGCTGGGACGGGCTGACGACGATCCCCCATCCCGTCACCGGCGAACAGGTGCCGGACCCGGAAGCGCGCGTGGCCGTTCTAGATTACCTCAAACCCGCCCCGGCGCGATGGCCCGAGGCGGAATTCATCGTCGGCAACCCGCCATTCATTGGCGCAAGCCGGATGCGCGATGCGCTGGGCGACGGCTATGCCGAGGCGCTGTGGAAAGCCTACCCCCGGATGCCGCAAAGCGCCGATTTCGTCATGTTCTGGTGGGACAAGGCCGCACTGGCGGCGCGTGGCTGGAAACCGGCCACCGACAAGGCGAAGTCCAAAGGCACCCGGCGCTTTGGGTTCATCACCACCAATTCCCTGCGCCAGACCTTCAACCGCAAGGTGCTGGAACCCCATCTGTCAGACCCGAAAACGCCGCTGTCGCTCACTTTTGCCATTCCCGATCATCCTTGGGTGGATGCAGGCGACGGGGCCGCCGTGCGGATTGCCATGACCGTGGCCGAGGCGGGCCGGGCACCTGGACGGCTTGGCACTGTGGCCGAGGAACGCAAGGGTGAGTATGAGGCCGAGGGTCGGCCGGTGCGGCTAGATATCGAGAAGGGCAGGATCTTCGCTGATCTGCGGATTGGGGCGGATGTGGCGAGTGTAGTATCCTTATCGGCGAATGACGGCCTTTCAACCCGAGGTGTGATGCTTTTCGGTGCAGGCTTCATCGTGACGTTAGAAGCTGCAAAATCCCTCGGGCTTGGTACTGATCCCAAGACTTCCCAGGTCATAAAGCCCTATCGAAATGGCCGCGACTTGTTGGCTACGTCCAGGGAAGTGTTCGCCATCGATCTAATTGGCATGTCAGAACGTGAAGTTCTTGAGGAGTTGCCGAGGGTTTATCAGCATGTCAAAGACAACGTTTGGCCCGAACGGAAGTCAAATAACCGGGAAAGCCGTAAGCGAAACTGGTGGATCTTCGGCGAGGCACTTGCTCCTTTCCGGCCCGCCCTAGAAACGCTCAAACGATTTATTGTCACCGTTGAAACAGCTAAGCACAGAACATTTCAATTTCTGGCTGGCGGAACACTCCCCGACAATGCGCTAATCGCTATAGCGCTAGATGATTCAGTGGCGTTGGCAATCCTGTCATCGCGCATTCACGTCACCTGGGCGTTATCAGCAGGCGGACGACTCGGCATTGGAAATGACCCCCGATACAACAAATCTAAATGCTTCGACCCCTTCCCTTTCCCAGCGCCAACCGAAGCGCAGAAAATCCGCCTGCGTCAGCTTGGCGAACAGCTTGATGCACATCGCAAGGTGCAGCAGAAGGCGCATCCGAAACTCACCCTGACCGGCATGTACAACGTGCTGGAAAAGCTCCGCGCGGGCGTGCGGATCGAAGGTAAGGATCGCGAGGTTTACGATCAGGGCCTGATCGGCATCCTGCGCGACCTGCATGACCAGATCGACGCCGCCACCGCCGAAGCTTACGGCTGGCCCGTCAACCTGACCGAAGACAATATCCTGCACCGCCTCGTCGCCCTCAACCTCGACCGAGCGGGGGAAGAGGCGCGGGGCCATATCCGCTGGCTGCGCCCCGCATACCAAAACCCCGCAGGCCACGCCGCCGCCGCCGCCGAACAGGCCGAAATGGATGTGGGCGTCGTCCTGCCCACCGCCAAAACCCCTTGGCCCAAGACCCTGCCGCAACAATTCGCCGCCGTCCGCGCCGCCCTTGACGAACTGGGCGAAGCCACCCCCGAACAGATCGCCCGCCACTTCGCCCGCGCCCGCGCCACGACCGTGCTGCCACTGCTAGAAAGCTTGGCTGCGCTGGGCCACGCGCAAGTTACTGAACGCGGCAGCTATGCAGCTTGACGGGCGGCACCAATGCGCAAGGGTGCGAGGGATACCGTGCCGATCAATTTGATGTAGCTGAACGCAGGCGGTGGGTCCGACATGGCCATCTGTCCGGGGATCATGTGCCAAAGGCAAGCCCGTTGCAGTTCATCACAGCGACCCCGCCGCCTTATCAGCGGCACACCCCAAGCACGGTTCGAAGAAAGCGGGTCAACAATAGGTCAACCTGTCTAACTACCTCGTTCCCCGTTTGGACCCGTCCGCTGCGGTTGGCTGCGGCGCGATGCG
>JANNPZ010000041.1:0-40458 GCA_031400505.1 Paracoccaceae bacterium
ATAGCGGAACTCGTTCCAGATCGCGTCGCCGACCGTGTCAAGGACATAGACATCGTCGCCCAGACCGCCGTCCAGAATATCCACCCCGGTTCCGCCATCCAGACGGTCGTTGCCATCACCGCCGTTCAGGCGATCCGCGCCGCCCGCCCCGTACTGCGTATTGTTGCCCTTGTTTCCGGTCAGATGATTGTCCGAACCATTGCCGGTCAGATCAAGGTTGCCAACCCCAAGAAGCTTGGCATTGGCGATGCCTGTCCCCAATGTCGTCGTGGTCGAGGTTTCAAGCCGCCAGTTGTTGTCTGCGCCCATGACAAGATCAAGTTTGCCGTTGCCGGTTGACAGGTTCATCGTCACCGTCGCCAAAGTGGCACTTCCCTGTTGCACCGACACAGACAGCGCCGCAACCGGGGTGACGCCAATCGAATAGCCGCCTGCGGTTTCGGTCGTGTCGGTGATCCCGGAAACGGTAAGGCGGATGCCCCCGAGGCCTTCGCCAATCCCGTAAAATGCGTCGTTGTTGGCGTCGTCATAGGCGACGCCGGTTACAAAGACCTTGCTGCCGGAATAGGCAAAGTTTTCGGTCAGCATCGACGCGTTGTAGGTCACGCCCTGGTAGTTGAACTGGCCCGCGACCTGCGCGATGCCGATCTCGCGTTGGTTGCTGCTAAGGGTGTTCGTGCGATGGCCCGCGCTTAAAAACAGGCCTTCGTATTGGTCTGCGATTGCAGATTCGAGGTTGATCTGGCCGGTTGTCCCGCTCCATGCGATGTTTTCTGCCGAACCAGAGTTGCCAGAGAAGACGTAACCTGCGGCCGACATGCGTCCGTTCGACGTGCTGCCGCCTGACCCGGTGTGACTAAAGACATCTGCCGCCAACATCCAGTCCGAATGGCCCTGTGCCGCTTCTTCCAGATCGGTGTTGGGTGCAAGAACCTGTTTTGCCGCGCCGTTGATCGTTCCCGCAGCCAGGCCATCGTTGAGGGATATGCCAAGTCGCGCCGCCTCTGCCTCTGGGTCCAGACGCGCACGGTTGATCAATTCCAACAAGTATTGCTCTGCTGCCGTCAATGCCATTTCGCAACTTCCCTTTTGCCGTCAGTTTGCGGCCCGACCGGTTTTGGCTGCGCCAGGCAAAAACCATACCGCCGGACACTACCACGCCACGGCGCGACACCGTCATTCGCGCGTAGAAGACCTCAAAATGATGCCGATCCGGCGGCGAACCTATGGTGAAATAATGGCGATCAACCTTCGTGCGCAAACACTGCGCGAGGCAAGGGTTGCAGGTCACGCCCGGGAATTCAACACCCGTTCGATGCGTTCGACATCCACGGGGTTGTTCAATTCCCAGAATACACGGTTGCTCGCCTCCACTTCGACACAAAGCATCGCCGTTCCATTTTCAAGAAAACGCAGCTGTTCAAGACCTTCAAGCGCCTCCAAAGGCCCTTGCGCCCAGCCAACATAAGCCGCCAGCGCAGAGGGTCGGTAGGCATAGAGGCCGACATGGTGAAAGACCGGAACAGGATCATGGTCCTTGCCGCCGGTATAGGGGATGACCTCTTTGCTGAAATAGAGCCCGCGCCTGTTGTGATCAAACACCGCAGTCGTGCCGCCGACACGGCCCGCCTTTCGATCCGCCAAGAACAGCGCCAGCGTCTGCGCGTCACAGCGCAACACCGGGGTCGCCACTTCGGCTTGCGGATTGGCCTCCATCGCCGCCACCAGATCTTCGACGAAAGATGCCGGGGTCAGCGGCGCGTCGCCTTGCAGGTTGATCACCAGATCTGCCTGCAACCCTGCGCGTTGCATGGCATCGGCACAGCGCATGGTGCCATTTTCGCAGGCCTCGGATGTCATGATGACCTGCGCGCCAAAGGCCAACGCCGCAGCGCGGATCCGATCATCATCGGTGGCCACATAGACTTCGGCGATGCCGCGCACGGCCATTGCCGCCTCCCAACTGCGTTGGATCAGGGTCTTGCTTACTCCGTCCGGGCCACGCAGCCCAACCAGGGGCTTTCCTGGATACCGGGTGGAGGCATAGCGGGCCGGAATGAGGATGACAGTCTTCATTCCGCCCTCGGCCACAGTCGCGGGTCTGCACCACAGGTTCTGGATCGTTGTGCATCAGATGTCGTTTGAAGCGGCATGTTGGCCAACTTTGCTGGTTCGGTTTCCCCGGGGGTTCGCTCGGTCTTCTGGCACAAGGTTGCCATGGTTGGGGTTGTCGCGCCATGGCCGGTTCGTGTGCAGACTTGAAACTTCTGCCCACGGCTTCTGTTTGTAAAGGTTGAACTCCCCTATCCGGCAAGCCAATATCGCGGCGCCGCAGTTGGACATAATAGGACATATCATGCCCCCAAAATTCGGCACCAGCGGCCTGCGGGGTCTGGTCACCGAACTGACACAAGACCTGGTTGCGGCCCATGTGGCTGCGTTCCTGCGGTCTTGTCCGATTGGAACCGGGCTGTTCGTTGCGCGCGATTTGCGCGCGTCCTCGCCCCGGATCGCGGACATTGTGATGCAGGCGGCTAGTTCGGCTGGCGTCAACGTCACCGATTGCAGTGCCGTGCCGACGCCCGCGCTGGCCATGGCCGCGATGCACGCCGGGGCTGCGGCGGTCATGGTGACAGGCAGCCACATCCCCGATGACCGCAACGGGCTGAAATTCTACACCCCGATGGGAGAGATCACCAAGGCGGATGAGACAGCGATCGTGGCGGCTTTGGGCCACGCGCCGGTTCGCGCCAACCCGACCATCGCCCGACCGACCATCGCCACCCATTCGGCTGCCGGTGCTGAGTATGTCGCGCGATATCACGGCGCATATGGAGGATCGTCGCTTTCGGGGCTTCGGATCGGCGTCTATTCACACTCCGCCGTCGGGCGGGATCTGCTGCTTGCCGTCCTTGAAACGCTGGGGGCAAGGGTTGTCGAACTGGGGCGATCTGACCATTTCATTCCGGTTGATACCGAGGCAGTCGATCAGCCGACGCGCAGCCTGCTGCGGGGATGGGCCGCATCAGGTCAGCTTGACGCGATCGTTTCGACAGACGGCGATGGCGATCGTCCACTGATGACGGACGCTGCGGGTACGGTGATTCCCGGCGACATTCTGGGTCAGATCACCGCTGCCGCACTTGGGGCCGATACCGTGGCGACGCCGATATCGTCGAATACGGGTGTTGAAATGTCTGGACGGTTTGCCAGAACCATCCGGACAAAGATCGGATCGCCCTTCGTGATTGCGGCCATGCTGCAGGCGAAAGGGCGTGTTGTCGGTTACGAGCCTAACGGCGGCTTTCTGCTTGGGTTTTTGGCGATGGGGCCTGTGGGACCCCTTGCTCCGTTGGTGACGCGGGATGCATTGCTGCCGATTGTTGCACCCTTGGCGCGGGCCAGGGTGGCCGGCGGTCTGGCAGCACTGCTGGCCGCCGAGCCGCAGCGTTTTACGGCGACGGACCGTTTGCAGAACGTAGAGACCGGTCGCAGTCAGGCGCTGGTGGCGCGGTTGTTGGCGGATCCAGCGGCGCTGGCCGCATTTCTGGCCGATTTCGGGCCCGTACAGCCGGGATCAAAACCCGTGCTGGACCAGACGGACGGGTTGCGCATCACCTTGAACACCGGTCGGATTGTCCACCTGCGCCCGTCCGGCAACGCGCCTGAGCTGCGGTTTTACGCCGAAGCTGAAAGCCAGGGAGCCGCCGATACCCTGCTGGCATGCGGGCTTTCATCGCTCGCGGATGCGCTGCTGTAGTCGGGTCTTCCGGCAACAGTGGCAAGCCAGAGGGACCAGCACGTCGTATCGGCTGCCCGCGCCGCCCGAATCCGGATGACTTTACCAAGACCTTGCACTACACCGCCGCTGAAGGATTGGATCAGGTATTTTCCGGGGATTTGTGGTGATTGTCTTGAACGCTCCCGGCCTTTGGCTGATCGGATTGATGTTGGATCACGCGCCGCTGACCTGCCTTGGTGCAGGGTTTGGGTGCCCATCATGAAACTGCTGGTTTTCGGGCTGACGGGGCAGGTGGCCACCGAGTTGGCGCGCCTTTGCCCACCCCATGCGAAGATGGAGCAACTTGGCCGCGCCGATGCCGATCTGGCGGATCCGGCAAGCTGTGGCGCGCGGATCGCAGGCACCGACGCCGATGTGGTGATCAACGTCGCGGCCTATACCGCAGTCGACCGCGCCGAAACGGAAGAGAAGTTGGCCCACACAATAAACGGTGACTCCCCTGCGGCAATGGCACAAGCGGCAGCGCTGCGCGGTCTGCCATTTCTTCATGTGTCCACCGACTATGTCTTCGATGGCTTGGGCAGTGCGCCATGGCAACCGGATATGGCGACCGCTCCCCTGGGGGCATACGGGCGGACCAAGCTTGCCGGAGAGCAAGGCGTGACGGCGGCGCGCGGGCCGCATGCAATTCTGCGGACGTCATGGGTATTCTCATCGCATGGGTCGAATTTTGTGAAAACGATGCTGCGGCTTGGACGGGATCGGCCGTCGCTGCGGGTCGTCGCGGATCAGATCGGTGGGCCGACGGCCGCAGGCGATATCGCGGCGGCGCTGCTTGGGATGGCGGCCAGTTTTCATGCCGGCACCGGCAAAAGCGGCATCTACCATTTTGCGGGTACGCCAGAGGTCAGTTGGGCGGATTTCGCCGAAGAGATTTTTCGCCAAGCGGCGATGGACGTCACAGTGGCCCGCATCCCGGCAATTGAGTATCCGACACCGGCGATGCGCCCGGCAAATTCAAGACTGGATTGCAGCGCGTTGGAACACGCCTTCGCAATCGAACGGCCAGACTGGCGTGCGTCGCTGACCCGTGTTTTGCAAGAATTGAAAGAGATCTGACATGACACAGCGCAAAGGCATTATCCTTGCCGGAGGTTCTGGTACGCGGTTGTACCCGATCACCATGGGGGTGTCGAAACAGCTGCTGCCGATCTATGACAAACCGATGATCTATTATCCGCTCAGCGCGCTGATGCTGGCCGGTATCCGCGACATCGCGATCATTACAACCCCTGATGACCAGTCGCAGTTCCAGCGTTTGCTGGGCAACGGCACGCAGTGGGGCCTCAGCCTGACCTACATCGTGCAGCTTTCACCGGACGGCTTGGCGCAGGCCTATATCCTGACCGAGGATTTTCTGGCAGGCGCGCCGTCAGTGATGGTTTTGGGCGACAACATCTTTTTCGGCCACGGACTGACGCAACTGCTTGCGGATGCTGCCGCGCAGGTCAATGGCGCCACGGTGTTCGGCTATCAGGTCGCCGACCCGGAACGCTATGGTGTGGTGGCTTTCGACGACGCGGGGCAGGTGACGTCGATCATCGAAAAGCCGGAAAAGCCGGCTTCGAACTATGCAGTGACCGGCCTTTATTTCATGGACAGCACGGCGCCCGCAAAGGCCCGCAGCGTGCAGCCGTCGCAGAGGGGCGAGCTGGAAATCACGTCGCTGCTCGAGATGTATCTGGCTGAGGGCGGCTTGACGGTGCAAAAGATGGGTCGCGGCTATGCGTGGCTAGATACGGGAACGCACGGCAGTTTGCTGGATGCAGGCAATTTCGTGCGAACGCTGACGATGCGGCAGGGATTGCAGGTCGGTTGCCCCGACGAAATCGCCTTCCTGAACGGCTGGATTGATCGGGCGATGCTGCGCGAACGGGCGCGCATTTTCGCAAAGAACGACTACGGCGTCTATCTGCACCGCGTGTTGAAAGACTAGGATCGCGGGCCTTTGCCGGCAGGCCCCGGCCGCCTGCGAGACCAGGTCGCGCCAGGCCGTCAGCCGCCGGTGACGTAACTCAGGCTCAGATACTGCACTTGCGGCCCGATCCATTGGTTAGAGCGCGCAATGCGGCCCGATCCATCCAGCCAGTATTCGTTGCGATAGGGACCGGCTTCTGTCTGGCAATCTTCCACAAGGTGCCCATCCGTGCCGGACCTGCCCATCGTGCAGGTCGCCGTCACCAGGTCGCGATGATTGTCTGCCGTAAGATAGCTTCGTTGCACAGTGTACGAGCCCGACACCCGGCCCGCGATGGCGGCAAGTGACTGTTGCACGTCACTGCCAATCACATCAAAGCCAAGCCCCCGCGTGCCCACAATCATGCCGTCGCGCAAAGAGATCGAGACGGCATCGCCGGTTTGCCATGTTTCAACGGCCTGATTGCGCGCCACCAGCAAAAGCGTCGCCTCAGCCCCGCGGACAGGGATCTTGACCGAAAGCAAGGTCGCGCTGAGCGGCGCGGCAAACAAAGAGGCGGGTCGCGGCTTTTTGCCAAGCGGTCCACAGCCCGTCAGCACCGCGAAGATGACAAGCGCCAGAATGCCGAACTTCGTCATTTCCAGAACCGCCCCCAGCTTGCGTCCAGCTGTGTCGCCTGCAAGTCGCGCACAGAATCGTAAAGACGGCCCTGCACATCAAGCCGCGCACCACCATCCCGGTTGATCGAATTGATCTTGGCATTCAATTTGGTCTTGGATGGCTTGCCGGTTGCCCATTCAATCGGGATTGTCAGCAAGATGCCCTTGTCGAATGAACCCTCGCCAAAATCTGCCGCCGAAACATTGGTTTTCGTGGCGTAAGCGGCAATTTTCCAGCCATTGTCGAATTCACGCGCCAGGGTCAACGTCGCCCCGACATCGCCGGCAAGGTATCTTCCGACATCCAGTCGCGCCTGATAGTCGTTTCCGATGTCATAGTAGGCAGAAACATGCCCGGTCGTGACGCTGTAATCCTGAAATCCGAAGAAGCTGTCAAAGTCGCGTTGACGCACGTGATTGACCTCGACCCCCAACGCCAATGCGTTGCCCTGCGGTTTCCACAGAACTTCTGCGGAAACCCCACCGAACATGGTTTCAAGATACCCAACCGTGACGCGACCGAACAAATCTGCGCCCGGGCGGAAGTAATAGGCCGCCGTCAACTCTTTCAATGAGGTATCCGACGCTTGGGCATACAACAGCGCGTTGGTGCGCACGGGTGGCAAGACCGAGTTTCCGGACCGGGTGTTTTCGTCGATGTTTCCAATCAGCCGTTGTTGCAGCAGACCGGAAAACACCAGCCCCGCAACAGGTTCGTAGCGCGCAGAAAACGCAATGCCTGCATCGGCGCGAACCGGCGCGTCCGGATCAAAAAGGTCGGGTTTGATGTAGGGTTCTACGCGAAAGCTCGACAGTGGATAGCTGTCCCAAGCTGCAGAAATGCGGCGGGTTTCGTCGTTGATGGCCGTGCCTGCCCGCAGCTGGTCTGCACCGGTCGCTTCAAACTCCAGTGTTTCAAGGTCCTGGCGTCGTAGAACAACGGACGTCACCGGGATGCCGGTTTCCGACAAAAGCACATTGAATTTATCAATCTCTCGCGGTGCCAGGCGCGTCAGGATCCGGGCCGTCCGTCCGGTCGCCTGAGACGCCGTGGCAAAGCCCTTGTTGCGGATGCTGACGCTCAGGACGTTGCCGCGGGCTTCATACGCCTCAAGCTGGATGCCTTCGCGCAGCAGACTTGCCTCAAGCTTTGACTTGAAAGAGGCGTCATCAACCTCGGCCCATGTGGCAACCGCAATCTGATCGCGCGGCACGATCGGCACCGGAGATGGGTCATAGCCGCTGCCAGTGCGCGACTTGGTCGGGTTCGTCAGATAGTTCAGCTGGATGCCGAATTCAGAACCGTAAAGATACTGCGCCGACACTATCGTGCGATCATTTGCCTGCCAGGACAGGCCAAGGTTGATTGGCGAGCGGCGGTCAAAACTTCCTGCAACTTCGGTCGTATAGGCATCCGACGAATATTCGGCAACAAAGCGCAGCCGGTCATTGACCATCCACTCAACGCCGCCAAACACCGCAGCGTCACCCCGAAACCACTGTCCCGTACTCAATTCCCCGCCAAGGCCAGTGTAGGGCGCGCGCGTGTCAAAGCTGTCACTCAGGACCGACAGCGGGTTTGAAAAGCTGCCAAAAGAGCCAAGCCGGCCCCACCCCAACCCCACCGATGCGCGCAGTTTTGGCCCAAAGGTCTTGGACGCAACCAGATACTCGCCGGAAAACAACCCCGTTCCCAGAATATCATTGATGCCCACGGCAACCGCCGGGGCGTATTTGCCTTCATCAAGCAGCCTGTAGTGCATTGAAAAACTGCGGTCAAAAGTTTGCTCTGGCGGCGCGTTGTCAATGACCAGACCGTCCAGTCCGGCGTATCTGAAGGTCGCCGACAATCGATCGGAAACCTGAAATGTCAACGCACTGCGGTATTGGCTGCCGAACTGGCTATAGGACAGCACAAACTCTGCATCCGGACGACTGAAGGCAGATGGCATTTCCAACACGCCGGGTACACCAAGCGTGTTGTAACCCCAGGCGAAAGTCCGATCCTGCGCCTGCGAAAGCGGCGCTGTGCACAGCATCAGAAACCCCGAACCGAGCACAAGCCCTAAAGGAAGCTTTCGTTTGGCCATCGGCATTCCCTTGGGTGCGCATTCAGCGGCAGCATGCGATTTCTGTCCGCCAAAGTCAGCACATCTTGCATTCCACGCAATGTCAGCCTTAGCGATTATCGCTGCCGTTCACCATAGGTTTTGATCTGCCCGCGCAGACCTGCGCGGTAAAATGCACGTGGGCGCACGTCGCAGAACCCTGCGGCGACGGACCATCCTGCGTGTTGCAGTCCGTGGGCAGACCGGGACAGTTGGGCGAAAACAAACTGCTGAAGGGTTTGGCGCCAACAGCGACGACGGCCAACAGTCTGCCTAGGCTGAATGCGCTGCGAACTGCTGGCGATGTATCTGAAACAGCGCAGTTTTTGTATGCGGACAAAATGAATAAGTCGCCCCTGATTGCGCAGGGGCGACTTATTCAAACAATCACGGGGTATTAGTTGGTGGTGGCGGTCGTCGAGGACGAATCGTTGCCAAGGCCAACAGCCAAACCGATCAGCACGATGCCGCCGACGATAGCTGCAGTGCCCAAGCCGCCCGAAGAGGCTGCTGCCGGGGAGATCACGGTCGGTTCCACTGCAACGGCAGCAGGGCCACCGGCAAGAGCGAACGAGGTCGAGGTAGCCAAAGCCAGTGCGGCCATAGTGACGATGCGGGACATGGGAATTCTCCATTAATAACTCTCTCCAAGGTTCGATACCACACTTCTTGGGGCTGTAAAACGGTTTTGGTCAATCCTTCGGGCATTGTTGCTTAAGATGCACAGGTTTGCCGACGAAGCGTTCCTTCAAGGGCACATGCATGGGCCGCGAAGGCCTTCGGAGTGGGTGTTTCCCGAGTGATTGCAAACGGTTGAAGACCGATCTTTCAAGTTTGATCGCCGAACCGCGCCTGAAGCGCAAGACGGCAGGACCCCAACCTACGCAAGCGCAAGCCGGCTTGCGTGCCGTGGCTGGCAGGCTTGCCCTGTCCGCCCCTCCAAGCTAGCCTGCGCGCAATCTGCAAAAGGAGCCGTGCCATGACGATCGACACCCGCCTGAACGACCTCGGCATTACCTTGCCCGATCCACCCGCGCCGGCTGCGAATTATGTTCCATATGTCGTCAGCGGATCGCAGGTCTTCATCTCTGGCCAGATCAGCCAAACGCCTGCGGGCCTGACCAAGGGCCGTCTTGGAGCCGATTTTTCGATTGAACAAGGCGCGGACGCTGCCCGGTCTTGTGCAATATCTATCCTGGCGCAACTCAGGAAGGCGGTCGGCAACGATTGGTCGCGTGTGGTTCGCGCGGTCAAACTGGTCGGTTTTGTCAATTCCACAGCGGATTTCACGGACCAACCCAAAGTGATCAATGGCGCATCCGACCTGCTGGTGGCCGTTCTGGGCGATGCGGGTCGCCACGCACGGTCGGCAGTTTCCGCCGCAGCACTGCCCTTTGGCGTTGCAGTCGAGATCGAAGCGATATTCGAGATACGCTGATGCGCGCGCCGCTTGCGTCTGGCTTTCTGACCACCCCGATTGCGCATCGTGGGTACCATGACCGCGTCAAAGCGCGTGTCGAAAACTCGGCCTCTGCCGTTCGGGCTGCGGTCAATGCAGGTTACGGCGTCGAAATCGACCTGCAGTTGTCGTCCGACGGACATGCGATTGTGTTTCACGACGAACGACTGGACCGGCTGACCAATCAGGCGGGCGCGGTGAACACCCGCACCGCCGCAGAGCTTGGCCAAATCCCGCTTGTCGGCAGTGATGACAAGATTCCGTCGTTGACGGACATCCTGACCTTGATCGATGGCTGCGTTCCCTTGCTGATCGAGGTCAAGGACCAGTCCTTGCGCTTGTTGAAAACCGATGGCGCTCTTGAATCGGCAACCGCACGTGCCTTGCGCGGCTATCGGGGCCCGGTTGCGGTCATGTCGTTCAATCCGCATAGTATACTTGCCATGGCGCAGCTTGCCCCAGATGTTGCGCGCGGGCTTACGACCTGCGCCTTCGACACCGCAAGCTGGCATCCCGCCGATCCTGAAACCTGCGCGCGGCTGCGCGACATTCCCGATTATGATGCGGTTGGGGCGACGTTCATCAGCCATGATGCCGTCGATCTTGCCCGCCCCCGGGTGGCCGAACTGAAATCGAACGGCGCCGGGATTTTGTGCTGGACGGTCCGTTCTGGTGTCGAAGAGGTCACGGCGCGGCGCGTTGCCCAAAACATCACGTTCGAAGGTTATGCCGCAGCGTTCCCGGCTTGACGGATACACCAACAGATCCAGTTGGATTGCATATGGAAAAGCTGTCTGCGGCAACCGGGACTGCGACATCCCTGGCGGTAGCAACCATCGGAACCCGGCATGCCTGACCTGACCCTGCACGACAGCGTGACCGAAATCTCCGCCAGCGAATGGGATGCCGTCGCGTGCCCCGAGGCAGCGAACGGGCGCCCGATCGACCCCTTCACCACCCACCGTTTCCTGGCCGCGCTCGACCAGTCAAAATCCACCGGAACCGGATCGGGCTGGCAGACCAAACCGCTGATTTACCGTGAAAACAACGCAGTCCTTGGCGCGTTGCCGATCTATGCCAAGTCCCACAGTCAAGGTGAATACATCTTTGATCACGGCTGGGCTGATGCGCTGAACCGGGCCGGCGGGCGATACTACCCCAAATTGCAGGTCGCCGTTCCGTTCACGCCGGCCACCGGGCGGCGGTTTCTGTGCGCCCCGGACACCCGGGACACTTTGGTGCAGGCCGCGATCGGCATCGCTGCGCAAAACCATCTGTCGTCGCTGCACATAACCTTTTGCACACCTGACGAAGCAGAGGCGCTCGCGGGTCGGCACGACCTTTTGCACCGGGTCACCCAACAATTTCATTGGGTCAACCGGGGCTATGCCGCCTTTGACGACTTCCTCGGCGATCTGTCGAGCCGCAAGCGCAAGATGATCCGCAAAGAACGCGACACCGCCCGCGCCTCGGGCCTGACGATCCGGGCGTTGTCGGGCGATCAGATCGAGCCCGCGCATTGGGACGCGTTCTGGACGTTTTATCAGGATACCGGCAGTCGAAAATGGGGAACGCCCTATCTGACTCGACGTTTTTTCAACGAAGCCCATGCGACGCTGCGCAATGACATGCTGCTGGTGCTGGCCTTTGACGGCACAAGACCCGTGGCGGGGGCTTTGAACTTCATCGGGCGCGACACGCTCTTTGGCCGCTATTGGGGATGTATCGAAGACCACCCCTGCCTGCATTTTGAGCTGTGCTATTATCAGGCCATCGACTTTGCCATCGCGCAACGCATGGCGCGGGTCGAGGCGGGCGCACAGGGAGAGCACAAGCTGGCGCGCGGCTATCTGCCGGTGCCGGTGCATTCGCTGCACTGGATCGCCGACCCCGGTTTCCGCAGTGCCGTCGCGCGCTATCTTGAAGGCGAGAGGCTGGCCGTGGATCAGGAGATCGAAGTTCTGACCGCCTATGGCCCGTTCCGCCGCATCAACAGCGAGGATTGACATGACCGAACGCCTGACCGACCGCAGCCTGCTCGCCCCGCTTTACGTCGCCGGATGGGCGGATGTCGAAGGTCGCGACGCCATCGTGAAGACCTACACTTTCGCCAATTTCATCGAGGCGTTCGGTTTCATGACGCGCACAGCACTTTGGGCCGAAAAATGGAACCATCACCCCGAATGGTCCAACGTCTACAAGACCGTTATCGTCACCCTGACCACCCATGATGCGGGCGGGCTGTCGGATCTGGACGTGAAGCTGGCCAGCAAGATGGACAAGCTGGCCAACCCGTAAATCAGATCGCGGCCAACAGCGATTCGCCGCCAGACGCCTGGCATACGCCGGGGCTTTCCTCGACGTGCAGAACTTTGACGACGCCGTTTTCGGCATAGAGCGCATAGCGTTTGGATCTGTCGAAAAATCCAACCGGGGGGGCGGTGAAGGCCAGCCCCAACGCTTTGGTAAAGGTCGCATCGGCGTCGCTCAGCATCGTGATGCCCGCAGCCGTAGCCCCTGTTGCCGCGCCCCAAGCCTTCATCACGAAGGGGTCGTTGACCGCGACGCAGATGATCTCGTCCACGCCCTTGGCTGCAAAAGCCTCGGCGGTGCGGATGAAGCTGGGCACATGCGCGCTGGTGCAGGTGCCGGTGTAAGCCCCCGGCAAGCCGAAAACCACGACCTTGCGCCCTGTCAGCTTTTCGGCCATCGAAACTGTGCCGGGCCCAGCATCCGCAATGAGCAGGAAGGTTGCATCGGGTAGCGTCGCGCCTTCGGAAATCGTCATGCTCGGACCCTCTTTCGTTGCGTTGGCTTCTTCGGTCGATGTAGGGTTTGAGGCCAAGAACGACCAGAGGAAACGGGCGGGATGCACATCGTAGTGATCGGGGCAGGGCAGGCTGGGGCGGCTTTGGTGGCGCGGTTGCGCGGGCAAGGTTTTGGGGGCGGGGTCACGCTTGTTGGCGAAGAAACGGCCCCCCCCTATCAGCGCCCGCCCTTGTCGAAAGCCTATCTGCTGGGGAGCATGTCTGCAGACCGGCTGTGGCTGCGGGGGGCAGAGTTCTATGCCGAGCAGATGATCGATCTGGCGCTGGGGGTTAGGGTAGCGGCCATCGACCCCGCGCGCCGGACGATCACCGCCGGGGATGCAGAGATTTCTTATGACCATCTGGCACTGGCCACCGGTGCGATCCCCCGCAGTCTGCCTGCCGCAATCGGCGGTGATCTGGGCGGGGTCTATACGGTGCGTACACTGGCCGATGTCGATCTGATGCGGGCCGAGTTTGCGCCGGGCCGGCGGCTGGTGATCGTAGGCGGCGGTTACATCGGGCTGGAGGCGGCAGCCGTGGCGGCCAAACTTGGGCTGGATGTGACGGTGTTGGAAATGGCGCCGCGCATCCTGCAAAGGGTGGCGGCGCCGGAAACGTCGTCCTATTTTCGCGCCTTGCATGGCACGCATGGCGTGGCGATCCTTGAATCCACCGGGTTGGACCGGCTGTTGGGCAGTGGGCGCGTTTCAGCCGTTCGCCTGACGGATGGGCGCGAATTGCCTGCGGATTTCGTGATTGCCGGGGTCGGGATCATGCCCGCCACGGCATTGGCCGAGGCGGCGGGGCTGCGGATCGACAACGGCATCTGGACCGATGCGATGGGCCGCACATCGGATCCGCATATCTGGGCTGCGGGCGATTGCGCGTCATTTCCCCACGGTGACGGCCGGTTGCGGCTTGAATCTGTCGGCAATGCCATCGACATGGCCGAGGCAGTGGCGGACAACATGCTGGGGGCCGGGGTGCCCTATGCCGCCAAGGCATGGTTCTGGTCGGATCAGTATGACTGCAAGTTGCAGATCGCCGGGCTGAACACCGGGTATGACAGGATCGTCACGCGCGGGCCGGCAGGCGATGCGGTGTCCTACTGGTATTTCAAGGAAGCGTCGCTTCTGGCCGTCGATGCGATGAACGATCCGCGCGCGTACATGGTTGGCAAGCGGCTGATCGAAAACGGTCGCAGCGTTGACCCGACCGCCTTGTCCGACCCGGCGATTGACCTGAAGTCCCTGTTGCGCTGATGCGGATCATTGGCGGGCAGTCCCGCGGGTTGCATTTGTCGCCCGTTGGTGCGGGCGATGTGGCGGCGCAGTTGCGGCCCACATCGGACCGGGTGCGCGAGTCCATCTTCAATCTGTTGATCAACGGCGGATATGGCGACCCGGTTGCTGGGGCACATGTGCTGGACCTGTTCGCAGGCACCGGGGCGCTGGGGCTGGAAGCTTTGTCGCGGGGGGCGGCGCTGGCGTGCTTTGTCGAGGATGGGCCTGTGGCGCTGGGTCTGTTGCGACGCAACATCGCGTTGATGCGGGCAGAAGACCGCACAGAGGTCGTCCGCCGCGATGCGACCCGTTTGGGCCCTGCGCGCGGGGTGGCGTTCGATCTGGTGTTTCTGGACCCGCCCTATGGCAAGGCACTGGGCGAGGCGGCGCTGGCGTCGGCGCTGGCGGGCGGCTGGGTGGCCGAGGGTGCCATGATCCTCTGGGAAGAAGGGAGCTTTCCCGCCCTGCCACCCGGTCTTGAGGTTCTGGATAAGCGGAAATACGGTGACACGGTGGTGACCATGCTGCGGCGTGCCTAGCGCCTTGCCGGGGCCGCTGCAAATGAGGCGTTTTGCCCCGGTTGGGCAAAGCTATCGCGATATATTGGGGGTGATTGCCGGCATCTTTCCAGATGCAGTGTGCACTTGTTGACTCTGCGCGCAAGTTGCCCGATCTTTTCGTCTCAATTGCCAAGGACACGCCTTTGCGCCTGACCCGCCTGCGCCTGAACGGCTTCAAGAGCTTTGTCGATCCGACCGACCTGATAATCCATGACGGATTGACGGGCGTTGTCGGGCCGAACGGCTGTGGCAAGTCGAATCTGCTGGAGGCGCTGCGTTGGGTCATGGGGGAAAACCGGCCAACTGCAATGCGTGGCGGCGGGATGGAGGATGTTATCTTCAACGGCGCAGCAAGCCGGGGCGCGCGGGCCTTTGCCGAAGTGGCCGTGATCATCGACAATGCCGATCGCACAGCACCTGCGGGGTTCAACGACGCGGATCAGATCGAGGTGACCCGCCGGATCACCCGCGACGCCGGGTCTGCCTACCGCGTGAACAGCAAGGAGGCGCGGGCGCGGGATGTGCAGATGCTGTTTGCCGATGCGTCCACCGGGTCGCATTCCCCGGCTTTGGTGCGGCAGGGGCAGATTTCCGAACTGATCAGCGCCAAGCCCAAGGCGCGGCGGCGGATCCTGGAAGAGGCGGCGGGGATCTCGGGCCTTTATCAGCGCCGTCACGAGGCCGAATTGCGGTTGTCGGCGGCAGAACAGAATTTGCTGCGGGTCGATGATGTTCTCGAGGCGCTGGCGCAGCAGGTGTCGGTGCTGGTGCGGCAAGCCAAACAGGCGGCGCGGTACCGCGAAATCGGTGATGCGTTGCGGCAAGCCGACGGGATGCTGCACTATTTGCGCTGGCGCGGGGCAGATGTGGCCCGACTGGAGGCAGAAGGTGCCCTGCGGCTGCGGTTGGCCGAGGCAGGTCGGGCCGAAGTGGCTGCACGGGCGGCAGGCGAGGCGCGCCAGTTGGCCGAGGACCGCTTGCCCGCCTTGCGAGAGGCGGAAGCGGTGGCGGGTGCGATCCTGCAACGGCTGGCCTTGCAGCGCGAAGCGTTGGGGATCGATGAGGCCCGCGCGCGCGGGGCAATCGATGCGCTGCAGGCGCGATTGGCGCAATTGGGTCTGGATGCCGAACGCGAGGCCGGTCTGACGCGGGATGCGGGCGAGGTGATGGAGCGACTGGCCTGGGAAGTCGAACAGCTTGCGCGCGCGCATGAGGGTCACGAAGAGGCTTTGGCCGAGGCGGGCGAGGCATCACGCGTGGCGGCAGGCGTTCTGGGCGCCGCAGAGGCGGCGCTATCGCAGGCAACCGAAGACGCGGCACGCCTTGCCGCCCGGCATCAGTCGGTACAGCGGCTGATTTCGGACACACGGTTTGTGCTAGAGCGGGCTGAAGCCGAGGCATTGCGGGCCACGACGTCGGTTGTTGCGGCAGAACGCGCCTTGGCTGCGGCAAGAGACGCACTTATCGGTGCCGAAGAAGCAGCGCAGGCTGCGGCAATCCTGGCTGAGTCGTCCGAAGACGCGCTTGAAAGTGCCGATGCTGCACGGGGCCGCGCGCAAACCCGCGAAGGCGAGGCGCGTGCAGCACGGTCGCAGGCAGAAGGCGAGGCCATTGCACTGCGCGCCGAAGTCGCAGCGCTGCGGCGGTTGGTTGCCCGCGAGTCCGGGTCAGGTGCCGCGCTGTTGGAACGACTTGAGGTGCAACCCGGCTACGAAGCGGCCTTGGGTGCCGCGCTGGCAGATGATCTGCGGGCGTCCGAGGCGGCTGTCGGGTCAGGCTGGCGGCTGTTTGCGGATTACGAAAAGCCGCAGCCATTGCCGCCTGCTGCCCGCCCTCTTGCGGCGTTTGTTCGGGCCCCCCCTGTACTGGCGCGGCGATTGTCGCAGATCGGATTGATAGAAGCTCGCGTGGCCTCACAAGCGCAGGCCACCCTTTTGCCGGGACAGCGGCTGGTCAGTGTTTCGGGCGATCTTTGGCGCTGGGATGGCTTTGTGGCTGGGGCCGACGCGGCTCCTTCGGCGGCGGCGGTGCAATTGCAGCAGATCAACCGGTTGGCGGCCTTGACGCGCGATCTTGAAACAGTCGAGGCGCGCGCCGAAGAGGCCGTTGCTGCCCATGATCAGGCACAGGTGCGGTTGGCCGATCTTGTCCGGGCCGACCAGATGGCGCGCGATGCCCGGCGCGCGGCGGAAGCACGCCTGGCCGAAGCTGCCCGTGTGGCTGCGCGATCAGAGGCGGAATGTTCGCTGGTTCAGGGGCGGCTTGATGCAGCCCTGCTGGCGGTTGCCCGGTTCGAGGATGAGGCCTGCGAGGCACGCCAGCGGCTGGAGGATACGACCGCCGGGGCCGAGGATCTTGACGATCCAAAACAGGCAGAGCAGCTGGTCGAGCAGGCAAAGTCGGCGGTTGAAACTGCGCGTGTTGTGATGCTGACCCGGCGCGCGGCCCTGGATGAGCGGCGGCGTGATGGTGAAACACGGATGCGCCAACGTGCCGATGCGCTGCGCGATCAGGCAGGCTGGCAAACGCGCGCAGAAACCGCCGCCCGGCGCAATCGCGATCTAGCCGAACGGGTGGCCGCAGCAAAGGCGGACCTCGCAGATGCCGAAGCCGTCCCGGAAGAGATCGCGTTGCAGCGCGAAAGCCTGACCGAAGGCATAGACGCGGCGCAAGCCCGGCGCAGGCTTGCCGCCGATGCGTTGGCGGCGGCGGAAACCGGGTTCCGGAACCTCGTGCTTGCCGAACGCGAAGCCGAACGTCAGGCAGGTGACGCGCGCGAAGCCCGTGCGCGCGCAGAGGCGCAGGCGGATGCCGCGCGCCAGGCGGTGACACTGGCTGGCGCGCGTATTGCCGAGGAAACCTCGGCCACGCCTGCGCAACTTCTGATGACGCTGAAAGTTGACGTGGATCGGATGCCGGCGGTCGATCTGCTCGATGCCGATGTCGCCCGCCTGAAACGTCAGCGCGAGGCGCTTGGCGCGGTCAATCTGCGCGCCGAAGAGGATGCGAAAGCGGTCGAAGCCGAATACGACACGCTCGCCGCCGAAAAGCTGGATCTCGAAGAGGCGATCAAGAAGCTGCGTGCAGGCATTGCCAGCCTGAACCGCGAGGGGCGCGAACGGTTGCTGACCGCCTTCGAGCAGGTCAACGCCAATTTTGCCACGCTGTTCACCCACCTGTTCGGCGGTGGAGAAGCGCGTCTGCTGCTGGTGGAATCCGACGATCCTCTGGACGCGGGGCTGGAAATCATGTGCCAGCCGCCCGGCAAGAAACTGGCGGTTCTAAGCCTTCTGTCGGGGGGCGAGCAGACGCTTACGGCGCTTGCGTTGATCTTTGGCGTCTTTCTTGCCAATCCAGCGCCGATCTGTGTGCTCGACGAGGTGGATGCGCCTCTCGACGACGCCAATGTCACGCGTTTCTGTGACCTTCTGGACGAGATGAGCAGGCGCACCGACACGCGGTTTCTTGTCATCACGCACCACGCCGTCACAATGGCGCGGATGGACCGGCTGTTTGGCGTAACAATGGCCGAACAGGGTGTTTCGCAACTGGTTTCGGTCGATCTGACCAAGGCCGCTGCACTGGTCGCGTGATCAGCGCATCACCTGCAACCGGTCGCCGATGGCCACCTCGCCATCCTGTTCAACAGCGCACAGAATGCCGCGCAAACGTAGGGTCGGATGACCCGGCGCGGTGATCCAGTCCTTGGCTGCCTGCCCATAGCGGGCTTTCCATTTGACGCAGCCGTCGTTGAATTCGTCCGATACGCGCAGCGCGGCTGTGCCGGCGCGGATCAGGGTTCCGTCGGGCAGATTGTCTTCGCTGCAATCAAGATCCGCCACAATCGGATCGCCAGGGTGCGGGGTGTCGTCGCGATTGCGCCAGACCAGGTTCAGCACACGGGTTGGCAAGATCGAGACCTGAATGCGCGGATCGGGCGACCCGTCGGCCAGCCGCAGCCATGGGGACGTCAGCCAGCGGTCTCCGGGTACGCCAGCCGCACGGGTCAGGCGCAAGGTTTGCGGAAACTGCCGCTGGCCTGGCGCAGGGCGAAAACACAGCAGGGTCACGGGTGCATCGGTTCGTGGTGCTGCAAGAACATGCGGCAAGGCGGCGGAAAGTTCGTTGGCGTTGACAGGGTCAAAGCGCATTCAGCAACTCTGCGTTGGGCCAGGCATCTGCAGGCAACCCCAGGCGAAGCTGTTCCTTTTGCACGGCTGTGCGTGTGGCGGCCCCAAGAATGCCGTCGATCTTTCCGACGTCATGCCCACGCTGACCAAGCTTGGTCTGCAACGCCTGCATCTGGTCCATCGATAAAGCCGGGTCGGGGGTGCCTTGGGTGTAGGGGGCTGCGCCTTCAAGTCGGGTCGCGAAATAGGCGGCGGTCGTCACATAGACAAAGCTTTTGTTCCATTCAAACAGCACCCGATAGTTCGGATAGGCAAGAAAGGCCGGTCCCTTGCGCCCTTGGGGCAAAAGCACAGAGGCAGGAAGATCTGGCAGGGTGCCCATCCGCGGCTCGATGCCCATCGCCGCCCATTCGGCAGTCGGCAATTCGGTGCCGAGCCCTGTTTTCGACCAATCCATGGTTTCCGGAAGCGATATCTCTTGCAGCCACGGCTCGCCCGCGCGCCATCCGTGATGTTGCAGCAAGGCCGCCCCGGACAACAACGCATCCGGCGGACTTGTCTTGAGGCTGATGATCCCGTCGCCGTCACCGTCCTGCCCACGTTCAAGGATGTCATCGGGCAGCATCTGGACCATGCCGATCTCTCCTGCCCATGCGCCTGTCGTACTCGCCGGGTCCATGCCGCCGGCCGCCGTCAGCCGGATCGCAGAGAGAACCTGCGGCTGAAACAACTCGGGGCGCCGGCAGTCATGCGCCAGCGTCAGCAGGGCGTTGCGGGTGTTGAAGTCGCCCTGAACTGCGCCGAAGTCGGTTTCGAATGCCCAGAATGCCAGCAGGATCCCGCGCGAAACACCGAACTCTGCCCGCGCCCGATCAAACGTACCACTGTATTTCTGCGCTGCAGCAAGGCCGTTCTGCAAGCGGGATTTCGAAATCAGGCTTTTGGAAAAGTCGAGGAACGTCTTGCGAAACACTCCCTGAGACCGGTCAGCCTCAAGTACCGACACGTCCTGCCGCGCGCCTTTGAAAAACTCTTTCACCGAATCGGCAGGCAGATTCGCGGCTTGCGCTTCCTCGGTCATCGCGGCCACGAACGCCGAAAAATCCCCACTGCACGGCGCGGCCTGCACTGGCGTGGCAAGGCAGGCGGCAAAAAACGGGATCAGGATCAGACGCATGACAACTCCGGGTTGGATAAATTCAACCTAGCAAGAAACGCACAGGCGTAAAGCGGCCTTTGCCACGCGGTGAATGTGACTTCTTCGTCACGTGATGTACACTTCGTCATCAGCCCGTGAAGTTGCCTTGATATTAACCATTTCGGCGCCAGGCTGGAGCCTGTGGGGGGCGTCACATGCTGGAATTCTTGCCAAAGGAAGTTCGCGACGGGCTGGAAGCGGCCCGCAGGCGTGCAGTCAAACGCAAGGCCCGGTTGCGGGTTCAGGTAGGTGCTGCAATCTTTCCGGTGCTGCAGCTTTCGGACCATGCGATGGAACTGGATGCAAGTCTTACGCCGCATCTGCGCGGTCTGGTCGATCTTTTCGACGGGGCGCGGCATATCGCGCAATGCCTCATCGTGGCATCAACGCAAGAAAACGGCGTTCTGATCTGTGAATTCAAACGGCTGACCAATGTGACCGAAGGCCCGGCTCTGGACTATTGGCGTGACGAGAACGCGCCGGTGGCGTTTTTGACAAAAGGCCGTATCTGACGCCTGCGGACCCAGCGGGTTGATCGGACCTAAACTTGTGCCACAGATCTCGGCAGTCGCCCCGGACCCTGTTGGATATCCGGTCGCCAAATGTCGGTCCTGACCGGGGCCCACGGGCTTTCCCGGACACCTATCCGGCTGTTTCCAGGCAATGCCGCCGGAAGGCGCGTTTGAGCATGTCGAGTTCTGCGCGCAGCAGATCGACTTCAGCCTGGATATCGTCTTCCATCGCTACCCCGGTGATCAGGGTGAAATGGCCCAATTTCTCGCCGCTGGCCTGATCGCGGATCACGAAGGATTGCACGCCGTCTGACAGCATCTCTGCCGGGATCGGCACCCGAACGGCATAGTCGCCCGGTCGCGTGTCGATTGGCATGACGGTCACGCCAGAGAGTTGGGTATCGTGCAGTGTGACCTGCAGCACCGGTGCTGCCCCGCCGCCTGTCAGCACGCCCTCCCATGCGCCGGCGCGGATGCGGGTCTTGGTCAGGGTCAGATCGCGCATGTCGGCCTCATAGTTCTGCCCGGGGGCGACGCGAAAAAGTGACGTCGCGCAGGATGATCTGGTTCATTTCCGGGCCTTCGAAAATCAGGTCGATCCACAGCTTTTCAATACGCTTTTCGTTGACCTTCGAATAAGCGAGGTCGAATTCGACCGCCACCTCTTCTTCGTTCAACGGCAGTTCGCGCACGATCTGTTCGACGTTGGGCCCGTGTTTTATGTTCAGTCTGGCAAAAATCTCCAGCGGTTTTTCCATTTCGACGATCACGTCCATCCGCAAGAGGTGCTTCAGTTTCAGCCCCCGCGCAGCCTCTTCAGGCAAGTCGATCACGAGGCTCAGAAACGAGCCGTCAAAGCGGAACACATCCATTCGAAAGCCAAAGGGGGCGATATCGGCCGCGCGCGTGTTGCGCAGCTGGCGCACTGTAAGTTCCGACCGGCGGCAGTCGTGAAAAATCGTTGCGCCGTCGCAAACCGGGGCTTTGCCAAGAACGGATGAAAAACCTGGAACCGGGATCGGGCCTTTCCAAAGGTCGGGTCGCCAGGACCAATCGGTGCCCATCGGCTTTCGCATGACGTTCGATCCGATGACCGGCAAGGCAAGCCGATGTTCGGCAGTTTGGATCACGCGGTCCAGGTTGCGGCGCAACCCGCGGGCGCGCGACCGCAACATCCGCAGGGTTTCAAGATCGGTCTGGTTCGCATGTTCCGCCGCCGTTGCCCAGCGTCGAAGTGCCCGCTTGTGCAGGAACCCTTCGATCAGCCGTGCCATACGTCCTGCCATTGTCGCGTGTATCCTGTTCATTGGCCTGCGTTTGTCAGATTGTTGACCAAAAATGAACAATTAATGTATCGCGCCTTTCCCGTGCTGACTCCACCCCAAAGCCGCCCCTGGCGCGTAAAATCCGCAGCCGAGACGTTCTGTGATCGCAAATTCGGGGTTCAGTTGGTGCGGCGCAAAGCAGCCAGTGTCGAATCGACAAGGATGCGACCCTCGCTTTGCGCCAAAGGCGTGCCCTGCGCCCCGTTCGCCGAAATGGTGACAAGCCGTCCGTTCAACCCCACGACGGCCCGCCAATAGTCACCCGCCGCGCGGTCTTGCAGGTGCAAAAGATAGGCGTCGCCGACGCCCACGGCCTCGACCACCGCGACGTCCCCCGCCCGACCCATGCGGCTCAGGGTTGCTCGTCCCTCGGATGACGTGAAATAGGTGGTAAGAGCGGCCCCACCTGCCGCGAGCACCCCTGACGATGCCGTCGGTCCGACGGCCACGGTCAGCAGTGCAGGTGTTACGCCCAGCGCATCTTTGCAGCGGCCCAAAAGAACCACCGCCGTGTCGCCCAGTTCACGCGTCGCCGCGGGATCGACGCAGTAGCCGTGCGGACCTGCAACCCTTATCGCCCCGTCAAGCAAAGTTGCAGGCTGTCTTGACAGCGACACTTGCGTTGAAACCGCCGTGGTCTGGCAGGCAGGCAGCGTCAAAAAGACAAAAAGGCCAAATATGGGTCCGGAAAAGCGCGGGAGCTGCGTGGCAAGCAAGTTCATCGTGGGACACTCTGGCAAGGCATTCTGGCTTTTCATAAGGGATGCCGGCATTTGCGGCAAGCGGTGCGGGGTGTCGGGGTGCAAATGGCGCATGCGCCTGAATGGGGATAAGGAGCCGTCGCCGAGACTGTGACGACACTCCGAAAGCATGCTGGACAGGGCGACCGGACTGTGGCCGAGTGTTGCGGGCCCGCAAAGGAAAGCCGTCCATGAAAAGCAATCCCGACGTTCTGCGCACTGCCCGACTGCTGACTGGAGCGCCGGATCTTTATGCAGCCCTGCGCTCAGCATCGGCTCACGGGGCCGCGCCGCTGCCCGAGGTTATTCTGGCCCTGGAAATGGTCGATCCCGTCGCCGCCACAAGGTTGCGGTCGGTGGATGCAGGGTTGCTGGCAGCGGTGCAACGGGTGGGTGCCGGTGGGGCTGCCATTGACACGGCGTCGGATGTGATGGGCTATCTTGCAATGACCCCGGCTGCCCCGCTGTTTCAGCCGGATGTTGCGACATGTCGGACTTGCGCCTTGCCGACCGCAGGGCAGGTGCCCGGGATGCCCGCGTTTTCTGATCGGGCGTTTGACGACTGGTTTTCCGCGCAAGGCGTGCTTTACGGGCTGGGGTCCTATGGTGAATACCGCACAGTCTATCAAACAGACCAGTTCGCCGATGCCGCCAGCGCAGAGCGACGCTGCCTGCATCTTGGCATTGATGTCTTTGCCGTCACTGGCACGCCAATTCATGCGCCGTTGGATGGTAGGGTGCTGTATGTGACCTACAACGCCGATCATTTGGATTATGGCCACACGCTGATCCTGCGCCACGACGCGGGGCCGGCGCCGTTCTTTACGCTCTATGGCCATCTGGGGGCCAGTTTGCCGACCCTGCTTGCGCCGGGCGATCCGGTGCGCGCCGGGCAACAGATCGGTCATCTGGGCGATTGGCATGAAAACGGCGGCTGGGCGGCGCATGTGCATTTTCAGGTGATGACCGACATGCTGGCACAAACGGACGGCAACTTCTTTGGGGTGGGCCACCAAAGCCTTTGGGATGTCTGGTCTTCCATCTGCCCGAACCCGAACCTGATCCTGCGCATTCCGCAAGAGCGGTTCGGGTAGGGGCCGGCTTTTCCGCTACGACCTGCGGGCCGCCAAGGCTATTGCGGTTGACAAGCCCGGTCTGTGCGCAGTTGCTCTGCCCAAAGTTGTAGCGAGGCATTTCATGATGAGCACGGGCAAGGCGGGGCAGCAATCGAACCGGGCATTGTGGGCCTTGCTGATCGGCAATCTGTTGATCGGCACCGGAGTGTTGCTGCCTGCGGGTCTGCTGTCGGTGATGATGGCCGATCTGGGGGTCGAGGCGGGTCGGGCAGGTCTGCTGATCACGATCGGCGGTCTGGTGGTGGGCTTTGGCGCGCCCCTGTTGGCGGGACTGACATCGCAGGTGGATCGGCGGATGCTGTTGTCGCTGGCGTTGGGACTTTACGTGGCGGGTCATGCCCTTGCGGCGATCACCAGCGATTTCACCCTGCTGCTGGTGTTTCGGGCGTTGACGGTGGTGGGGGCTGCAATCTTTACCCCGCAGGCCGCGGCAACGGTCGGGTTGCTGGTTCCGGCAGAGCGTCGGGGCGGGGCGATTGCCTTCATCTTCATCGGCTGGTCATTGGCGTCAGTGCTGGGCATCCCCATCGGCTCGCTGTTGGGCGACGCTGTCGGGTGGCGGGCGACCTTTCTGGGGATGGCGGGGCTTTCGGCGGTGGGTGTGGTGCTGGTGTTGTCGGCTGTTCCGGCCAGATTGCGGGTGCAGCCGCTCGCCTGGGCATCGTGGGTAAAGGTGTTGGGCGATCTGCGTCTATTATGCGTGCTGGCCGTGACGCTGTTTGCGATGGCGGGGCAATTTACCCTGTTCACCTATGTCTCTCCGATTTTGACAAAGGTCTATGGGCTGGGGGCCGATGTGGTGGGGTTGACCTTTCTGGCCAGCGGGGTTGCAGGGGTAGCGGGCAATTTTGCCGCCGTACGGCTTGCGGGAAGGTTCGGGATTGAGCGCGGCATTCTGCTGGCACTCTTGCTGGTGTGCGGCGGGCTTTTGACCATCGCGACGGGCTGGGGCAGCTATGGGGCGTTTCTGCTGGGGGTCTGTCTGTGGGGGCTGGGCGGGTTTGCCGCGAACTCTTTGCAGCAAAGTCGATTGGTGGGGATGGCCCCGGCGCTGGCATCGGCAACGGTCGCGCTGAACACTTCTGTGGTTTATCTGGGCCAATCCCTCGGGTCGGCCGTTGGCGGGCAGTTGATTGCCGAAGGGCCAGGTCCGCGAATCGCGCTGGCCGGGGCGGCGTTTGCGGCGTTTGCGGTCGGATTGACGGTGCTGGCGCAGGGTTGGCGTCGCTAGGGCGTCAGATGCCTGCGTACCATTCGTAGCCCCGGTCGGCCCAGTAGCTGCCGCGGCCACGCCCCAACCCTGCAAAGCTGTCGACGAGTTCGATGGTGTGGACATACTTTGCCATCTTGTACCCGAGTTGCCGTTCGACCCGAAGTCGCAGCGGGGCACCGTTCGCGATCGGCAGGGGGGCGTCGTTCATGTCGTAGGCAAGGATCGTCTGCGGATGAAGGGCGTCGATCAGATCGATGCTTTCGTAGTAAAGGACTTCGCCTGACAGGCTGCGCTCAATGGCGTCATAGCAGTGAAACACCGCATACCGCACCTGCACCCGGGGCTGCGCCAGATCCAGCACCGCCGCCAGCGGCACGCCTTTCCACTTGGCGATGCAAGACCATCCCTCCACGCAGTCATGCCGGGTGATCTGCGTGCGCGAGGGCAAGCGGCGCAGGTCGGCATAGGACAGGCTTTGCGTCTGCGCCACCAGTCCGGTGACGGTCAGGCGATAGTCGGCAAAACCGCCCTGCAACATCGACTGGTAGCTTGCACTGGTCGGATTGACGGATCCGTTCGGATGCTGGCTTTGCCGGATGTCGGCTTGGGTGTATTCGGGCGCAAGACGGTCGCCCAAAAGCGCGCGTTGCGCCCGGTAGGTCAACGTGGACGCGCTTTCGAACAGCGCGCGCAGCGGGCCTGTCGCCGTCGCATCATCCAGCAGCTTGCAACCCGACAAGGCCAGCGCGGCCCCCCCCAGCAACAGGTTGCGACGATCAAGCATGGGGACCTCCATCGATGCGGTACCAACCGGTCACGATGGACCGAAGTTCGTTCAGCGGACCGGCCAGCAGGACCATGATCAGATGAAGGCCAAAAAACGCGACCAGCCCCAGCATCGCCAGAAAGTGCAGGCTGCGCGCCGATTGCCGCCCACCGAACAGATCGAGCAACCCGGGCATGATGGCGTTGAACCCGGGCGACATCGCAAGTCCTGTCAGGATGATCAGGGGGAACAACCCGAAGAGCACCCCCGCATAGGTCAGCTTTTGCATTACGTTGTACCGGGCGGCGTGGTGAAAGCGCAGCCGCAGGTGATCTGCAAGATCCCGCGGCAGCGCCCGCAGATCAGCCAAGGTCGGGATCAACTGCCACAGATGGCCATTCACTGCGCTGGCCAGCCACCAGACCGCGAGCGTGATCACCAGCGCCCAGGCAAAAAAGAAGTGAATAACCCGCCCCGTGGCCAGCGAGGTTTTCGATGGAATCGTCAGCGCCTCGGGCAAGGCCCTTGCGTCGTTGCCAAACGCACCCAGAACACCCGTCGTGTCGAACGTCCAACGGCCAAGTGTCGTAATCCCGCGCAACGTGTCGCCGTCCTCGCGCGCCGTGATTTCAAAGAACGTGTTGTCATAGTCAAACCCCGACTCAAGCCCCCAATGCAGTGCCGGGTGGGCGTTGAAGATTTGCAGCCCGGTCAGTAACAAAAAGAACAGACAGACCGCCCAGACCCAATGGGTGATCCGCGTCAGCAGGCGTTGGCGAAAGACAAGTGGTCCTTTTGGCATGGCGAACTCCTTGTTCGGGCACCAAGGATACGGCGGTATCCCCCGGACAGTTTCAGGGGAGGTGCAATTGGCCGCGACATCGCCGGATTGCTTTTCGCGCCCCTCGGGCTTATCTGAGCCGGAGCCCATTTCAGGGACCTCATACGACGCAAAGGCCAGACCTGATGAACTGGATTTCCAACTACGTTCGCCCCAAGATCAACTCGCTGTTCTCGCGGCGCGAAGTGCCCGAGAACCTGTGGACGAAGTGCCCTGAATGCGGAACCATGCGGTTTCATCGCGAATTGACCGACAACCAGAATGTCTGCACATCCTGCGAGCACCATATGGCGATCACGCCGCGTGACCGGTTCAAGGCATTGTTCGACCTGGGAATTTTTACCGAAGTCAAAGTTCCGGACGCGATGGTCGATCCGCTGCATTTTCGGGATCAGAAAAAGTACCCCGAACGCCTGAAGGCGGCCCAAAAGGCCAGTGGCGAAAAGGATGCCATGCTGGTTGCCGAAGGCGAGATACAGCGGACACCGATCATCGCCGTGGCCCAGGATTTCAGCTTTATGGCAGGCTCGATGGGCATGCATGTCGGCAATGCGCTGATTGCCGCCGCACAGCGCGCGGTCGAGTTGAAACGGCCGCTCGTGCTGTTTTCGGCCGCCGGTGGCGCACGGATGCAAGAGGGGATCTTATCGCTGATGCAGATGCCGCGCACCACTGTGGCCGTGCAGATGCTGAAGGAAGCCCGGTTGCCCTATGTCGTCGTTCTGACCCATCCTACCACGGGGGGGGTGACGGCCAGTTATGCCATGCTGGGAGATGTGCAGATTGCCGAACCCAATGCGCTGATCTGTTTTGCCGGGCCCCGTGTCATCGAGCAAACCATCCGCGAGAAATTGCCCGAAGGGTTTCAGCGGGCGGAATACCTTCTGGATCACGGGATGCTGGACCGGGTTACGCACCGCAAGGTATTGAAGGAAGAACTGGTGACCATCCTTCGAATGCTGACCGCCCAGTCTGCCGCAATCAAGGGCGATCTTCCTGCACCAGAACCTGCGGCAGTCGTACCTGCATGACGTCTGACGCGTTCCTTGACCGGATGATGACCCTGCACCCCAAGGTCATCGATCTGACGCTGAACCGGGTGCACCGGTTGCTCGCGGCATTGGGCAACCCCGAGCGGCGCTTGCCCCCGGTCGTGCATATCGCAGGTACCAATGGCAAAGGATCGACACAGGCCATGATGCGCGCCGGGCTCGAGGCGTCGGGCGCTGTGGTGCATGCCTACACCTCTCCACATCTGGCGCGTTTTCATGAACGTATCCGGCTGGCTGGCACATTGATTTCGGAACCGGCGCTGACCGCACTGCTGGACGAATGCGTGACGGCGAATGGAGCGGACGCAATTACATTCTTTGAGATTACCACTTGTGCGGCGCTGTTGGCCTTTGCGCGGGTGCAGGCCGACTGGACGCTGCTGGAGGTCGGACTGGGCGGGCGTCTGGATGCCACGAATGTCGTGGATGTACCAAGGCTGACTGTCATCACGCCGGTGTCGATCGACCACCAGCAGTATCTGGGCGAAACGCTGCCTGAAATTGCGGCCGAAAAGGCAGGCATTCTGAAACGCGGGGTGCCGTGTGTGGTCGGCCCGCAAGACCCCGCCGGACTTGCGGTGATCGAGGCGCGGGCGGCACGGCTTGGCGCGCCGTTGTTGGTACGCGGTCAACACTGGCATGCGTTCGAAGATCGTGGCCGGTTGATCTTTCAGGATGAAACCGGGCTTCTTGATCTGCCGTTGCCCAATCTGCCCGGCCCGCATCAGATCGACAACGCAGGGGCCGCGCTGGCGGCGCTGCGTCATCTCGGGATGGGGGAAGATGCTTGCGAGGCCGCAGTGACCCGCGCCTTCTGGCCTGCGCGGATGCAGCGGTTGCGGGCGGGGCCGTTGGTGGATCTGGCCCCGAAGATCGAGTTGTGGCTGGACGGCGGGCACAATCCCGCAGGTGGGGCCGCGATTGCCGCAACCCTGGCCCGGATGCCGGCACGTGACACGCATCTGATCTGCGGCATGCTGAACACCAAGGACGTGCGGGGGTACATGTTGCCGCTCGCGGGGCATGCGGTGCGTCTGCACGCGGTCACCATCCCCGGCGAGCGCAACACTTTGCCCGCCGAGGTGACCCGCGATGCCGCGCTGTCGGCTGGGCTGGACGGCGTCACTGCGCCATCGGTCGCCGAGGCATTGGCCACGATCGCGGCAAGTTCGCCTGAAGCAAGGGTGTTGATCTGCGGTTCGCTGTACCTCGCGGGGGCAGTTCTGCGCGAAAACGGCTGAGTTTCCCGAAATCCGCCATATTCCTTGGTCAACCTGACACAGGATCAACCGGCGGGACCGTGATGATACAGGGTTTTCTTGCGCACAACGCCCCCGTGGCAGTGTTTGTGGACGGCGACAATCTTGGGCATGATCATGCCGAGGCCATTCTTGACGAAGCAGCTTTGCATGGTCGGCTGACGTTGCGCCGGGTCTACGGAAACATGACACTGGCAAGGGAGTGGGGCGCGGACCCACGCTTTGCCGCGCATCACGCAACGTCTGCCGGCGGCAAGAACAACGCCGATATCCGGCTTGTGATCGACGCCATGGAACATGCATTGGCTGGGCACGCGCGGGTGTTCGTGATTGCGTCGAACGACGGCGATTTCGGCCCGCTCGCGGTGCGGCTTCAGGAGTTGGGGCATCTGGTTGTGGGGATTGGCGGGGCCAGACCGGCGCGGGGCTTCGAGGTGGGTTGTTCGCGCTTTCTCAGGCTGCACTCAAAGGTCGAAGTCCCCCAGCCGCCCATTTTGCCGAAGATGAACAAGATCGAAAGCGCCATTATCGCGTTGATGGTCGATTTCGACAAAACCACGCGTCGCATTCCGATGGCCGAACTTGGACCGAGAATGTTCAGGCAGCATGGTATCAAGCTGGACGGAACTGGGTCGTCATCCTGGGGCGCCTATATCGGCAAACGCCCCCATCTGTTCGCGCGAGAGGGACGCGGCCAGAAGGCTGCCGCATGGCCCAGCGACCCTCTGCCCCACTGACCGCTTGCCCTGAAGCGGCAGTTCAAGGTTCCTTTTCCCGGCCTGCGCCCCTATATCGCGCTTGTCCCGGGGGGTGCGCATGTTCGGACGGATCGACACATTCATTTTGCGGTTGCCCGGTCTTTGGCTGGCGCTGGTGCTGACGGCACTGGTGGCGATGCCCGGCTTTTTCACGCTTCCCCCGGTAGACCGCGACGAGGCGCGATTTGCGCAAGCCTCGGCGCAGATGCTGGCGTCGGGTGATTTCATCGACATCCGGTTGGGGGACGACACGCGCTACAAGAAACCCGTAGGGATCTATTGGTTGCAGACGATCTCGGCTGCGGTCACCGGGGCGGAAACCGAAATATGGGCCTACCGAATCGTGTCGTTGCTGGGCGCGCTGGTGGCCGTGGGCTTTACCCATGCCACGGCGCGCCTGGTCTTGCCTGCGGGGCCATCGCTGGTGGCGGCGGTGATGCTGGGCGCATGTCTGCTGGTGGGCGCAGAGGCGCGGCTTGCCAAGACAGACGCGGCGCTGCTTGCGGCGATCATGGCGGGGCAATATGCGCTTGCGCGGCTTTGGCTGCCGCTGGGGCGTGCACAGCGGCCGACCCTGTCTTTTGGATGGGCGATGGGTTTTTGGCTGGCACAAGCTGCCGCCATCCTGATCAAGGGGCCGATCGGCCCGATGGTGGCCGTCTTTACCGTTGCCGGTCTTTGCGTGTTGCGCCGCGATTCCCGGGCGTTGCGGGCCCTTCGGCCGTTGCCGGGGTTGGTCTTTATGTTGGCGCTGGTGCTGCCCTGGCTGATCGCGATCACGATCCGGTCGGACGGTGCGTTCTGGCAAGCCTCGGTCGGGGCGGACATGCTGGCCAAGATCGCGACCGGGCAAGAGAACCACGGCGCGCCGCCGGGCACCTATCTGGTGCTGGTCTGGGCCACGTTCTGGCCGGGGTCGCTGTTGCTGGCGGCCTGCATTCCGGCGCTGCGGCGGGCCGGGGGGCGTGATGCGTTGGTGCAGTTCGCGCTGATCTGGGCGGTTCCGGTTTGGATCGTGTTCGAGTTTACCGCGACCAAACTGGTGCATTATGTTCTTCCGGCCTATCCGGCACTGGCACTTGTGGCGGCCTGGGGGTTGCTGGTGCCGCCACGGCCTGCGATTGCCGGTCTGCTTTGCGTTGTGCCCTTTGGGGTGCTTGTGGCATTGGGTTGGGCTGCGGCGGATCTTGGCTTTGCCTTGCCGGCGACGCTGTGGGTCGGCGGGGCCGGGCTGTTGCTGGCTGTGACAGTGATCCTTAGGGCCTATGCGCGGCGTCACCTTGGCAGCCTTGCTGTGGCACTGGCGGTGGGTGGTGTTGCGCTGGGCATCGGCGTGTTCAGCAGTCTGGCGCGGTTTGCGCCGCTATGGCCTGCAGTGCCGCTGGCAAAAATCGTGGCGGATCATCCGTCTTGCGGCGTGCTGGTTGCGGGCTATGGCGAGCCGTCGGTGATCTTTCTGACGCAGAACCGGGTACGATTTGTCGATGTGGCGGGGGCGCTTGCGGGGTTTGCGGCACCCGGTTGTCAGGTCATCGCACTGCCGGCTTCGGATGCGCCGCCGCAAGCTGTTCCTGTGACACAGATCGACGCGATCAACATCGGCAATGGCAAGCCTTTGTCGCTACAGGTTTTCGTCAAGCCTTGACCCCGTAGCACGCCATGAACATCGCCACCGCGCCTTCGATGGTGCGGGTCAGATCGCGCCCGCTGCAGCACTGCTCTCCGCCAAAGATCAGCCTGTCCTGAATGTCGGCCTTGCACAGTTGCGCGAACTGGTCGGCGGCCAGGCAGAAGTCGTCGATCTTCAATTCGCCCCGGCCGACCGCCTGGCGCAAGTAGCATGACAGACGGTCCCGGATCAGCAACGGGCCTGAATGATAGAACTCTTGTGCCATGGCGGGAAAGTTTTCGGACTCTGCCACCGCGACCCGAAACATCCGCGTTCCGATATCCGACATCATGAAAGCGACAATTCGTTCTGCCGCCGCCTGCAACACCTGCGCTACCGGGGCAGTGTCGCTGATCAACGCCTCGGCTTCGTCCGCGGCGCGCCGGCATTCGGCCTTGGCGACTTCGAGAAACAGCAGGCGTTTGTCGGGAAAATAGCTGTAAAGAGTAGCTTTTGACACGCCGGCCGCGCGCGCAATGTCATCGACGGATGCTCTTTCGTAGCCGTCCCGCATAAAGATCGACTGCGCACCCACAATCACCTGATCATACTTGCGTCCACGGCGGATGGTCTGTGCTGTCACGGTCATCGGCGTCCCCTTGGCCCGATCATAGACCAAGGGGCCGTGTTGCGGCAAGCGGTGGTCAGTCTGGTGTTTTGACAGTCGCCACGGGGACGGGGCCAGCCGTCGACTGCGTCACGGCTCCCTCGATCTGCGGATATGTCAGGTTGGGCAGGTCAAGCAGAAAGCCGGTTGCAAGCGCGGGGGTGGCGATCAGTGCGGCTGCGACGGCAAGCAGAATATGACGTTTCATGACAGTCTCCATATCTGAACCACTCGGTTCACTTTTCGAATATGGACCGGCCCGATCGACTTTTCAAGCATAAATGAACTGGAAAGTTCAGATTTCGGCATTGCCCGCAGATTGAGGCCCGCTACATTGGAATCATTCCAAACTAGGAGTTCCGCCTTGATTCCGGGCTTTTCCAACCGCCGCCACTTTTCCGATCTGTCAGAGCAAGAGGTTCTGGCCCTTGCGATTTCGTCCGAAGAAGACGACGCGCAGATCTATCGCAGCTATGCCGAACGGCTGCGGGCCGGCTATGCCGCCACCGCTGCCGTATTCGACGGGATGGCGGCCGAGGAGGATGGCCATCGTCAACGCCTGATTGCCCTGCACAAGATGCGATTTGGCACCGTCATTCCTTTGATCCGGCGCGAACATGTGGCGGGGTTCTATGCGCGCCGCCCGGTCTGGCTGGCCAAGACGCTGAGCCTTGAGACGATCCGGGCAGAGGCGCGGGGAATGGAGGCGCAGGCGGCGGCGTTCTATCTGCGCGCGGCGGCCCGGACGACCGATGCCGACACCCGCAAACTGCTGGGCGATCTGGCTGCCGCCGAGGCGGGGCATGAACGCCATGCCGAGGGGCTGGAGGCCGCACATCTGCCCGAAGACGCCCGCAGCGCCGAGGATTTCAACGCGCGTCGGCAGTTCATCCTGACCTGGGTGCAGCCGGGGCTGGCGGGGTTGATGGACGGGTCAGTGTCCACACTCGCCCCGATCTTTGCGACCGCCTTTGCCACGCAAGATACCTGGACGACGTTTCTGGTCGGCACGGCGGCGTCGGTCGGGGCGGGGATCTCGATGGGGTTCACCGAAGCAGCACACGACGATGGCGTGCTGTCGGGGCGGGGTGCACCGTGGAAACGGGGGATGGCGTCAGGGGTTATGACGACGCTGGGCGGGATGGGGCACGCGCTGCCCTATCTGATCGGGGACTTCTGGACGGCGACGGGCATTGCAATGGCTGTGGTGTTCGTCGAATTGTGGGCGATTGCCTGGATTCAGAACCGGTTCATGGAGACGCCGTTCTGGAGGGCGGCCTTGCAGGTGGTGGTCGGCGGCGCGCTGGTCTTTGCGGCGGGGGTGTTGATCGGGGGCGGGTGAGGCGGCCTCTTGGCGGCGGGGGTTCCTCTGCTAGGGTGCGCATGCGGGGCTTGGAGCGACAGGGGGAGACATGTATCGCAAAGGTGAAGTGTCCTATCAGCCGCTGCCGCTGCCTGACCGGGTGGAGTTGCCCGGGGGTCAGGCGCTGACGGCGGCGCTGGCGTTTCGGGATTACATGAAAAAGCGCCATTCGGTACGCCAATACGCGACCCGGGCCGTGCCACAGGCGGTGATTGCCGCTTGCATCGAGGCCGCTGGAACCGCGCCCTCCGGGGCCAATCACCAGCCCTGGCACTTCGCCGCAATAGCCGACCCGGCGATGAAGGCCCGCATCCGCGCCGCAGCGGAAGACGAAGAGCGGGCGTTTTACGCGGGCGGTGCGGGGGACGAATGGCTCGCGGCGTTGGAGCCGATCGGGACCGGCGTCGACAAGCCGCACCTGACAGATGCGCCCTGGCTGATCGTGGTGTTCGCCCAACGCTATGGGATGACCGAGGACGGCGCGCGCTACAAGAACTACTATGTGCCGGAAAGTGTGGGGATTGCGACGGGGCTGCTGATCACCGCACTGCACCATGCGGGGTTGGTTTGTCTGGAACACACCCCGAACCCGATGAAGTTTCTGGGGGCGATGTGCGGGCGGCCGGACCATGAAAAGCCGGTGATGATCCTGCCCGTTGGCTATCCGGCGGCAGAGGCGACTGTGCCCGCCGCCGCCAAACGCAAGAAGCCGTTGTCGCAGATCATGACGGTGTTTCCTTGAGGGTGCCCGAGCGTGGAGAGGCAGTCCCTGCAAGCGGCGGTTGGCTTCGGACGTGCTGATCACGCGGGGCGGAATGGCGCGCGCTGTCCTGTCTGATCGGGGGGCTCTGGACGGCCACCGGACCTGCGATCGCGGTGGGGATTGCCGGGTTCTGGGCCATCGCCCGGACCCACAGCCGCACGTGGAAGCGCCGTTCAGGCGCGCGGCGAATTGTTTGCAGCGGGTTTGTTGATCGGGTGTGGATGACGGCAGCCCTTGCGGCCTGCCGTCAAATTCAGGTCAGCCCTTGCCGAATTCAGGCTGCCTTCTGACGACGCTTCAATGTGGCAATGCCCCCAAGCGCAATCATCAGCAGTCCACCTGCGGCCGGAAGCGGCACAGGAACAGGCGTGTAGGTCACGACAACTCCGGCGAGTTTCCAGTCGTCGTTCCGGCCCGTCGCACCGATTGCAAACATTGCGCCTTCGAAGGCTTCGGCGAATTCAAAGGTGTGAACGGTCGAGTTCGGTCCACAAAGCAACAGGCAGGCGTCGCCGATCCCTTCAAAACCCCATTCGGTGCCATCCCAAGTATAAAGCGCGAACTGGTCATTGGCCGAATAATATGTAAACGACACTTCTTCAAAGATGATCGACGTGTCGAAACTCAAAATGACGAACTCGTTCGATCCTTTGCCATCGATCAGGTGACTGTCAAAGCGACCATTCCCCATCCCGATGCCGGTTTCAAACATATCGACGGTTGCGCCTTCGCAACTGGCAGAGTTCGGACCGGAAAAGGTCGCACAGTTCAGGCCCGTAACGGTCAGCGATACATCACCGGCCGCGTAGAAAAGTGCTGCTTCGTTTGTGTTGGTCGGGCCGCCGAAAGCAAATTCGACTGTTGCAGCCCCTGCTGATCCGGCGCAAAGCGCAATCGACAGAGCAGAGAGAATCGTTTTCATAATCTGAACCTCGGTTAAACGAAAAACGCAAAACGCCAGACCCGGTGCAACCAAATGTGATCGAGACCAGTTAGGGTGTTCATGGTAGTGTTGACGGGAGTCTTAATAGCATTCTTTGCCAAATTTTACAATGACAGGGCCATGACACAATTTGGCCATTCTTGGTCCAACTGTTTACGCGACGTGCTTTTTGACGCAGCCAGACCCACATCAGGGTGACCCGGCAACCGCGCAGTGCGCAAGAAACGAGGGTCAGTGCGATGCTTTGTCGGGGTTGCGCGAATCAATGCCCTGCCTGACCGCGATGCGCAGGCAACGGTCGTTGCCGCATCGCTGGCGTGATCTTTCGGAGTCTTGGCAAGGGCCGCGAGCGGACTTAGCTTTCGCGGAACGCGCGCGCGAAATAATCGGTAAAGGGTTTGACAAGATAGGCCATCGGTGTTCGGGCCTCTGTCTGAATAAAGGCCTCGACGGGCATTCCGGGCACAAGGACAAGCTCGCCGAGCTTGTCCATCTCGCCCGCGTCAAGAATGATCTCGGCCCGGTAGAAGGTGCTTTGGGTCCTTTCATCGGTTAGGGCGTCGGCCGAAACGAGCATGACCTTGCCCATCAGTTCGGGTGTCGAGCGCGCCGAAAAGGCCGAAAACACCAACCGTACGGGCTGACCGACGTGCACCTCGTCTATATGGATCGGCTGTACCTGTGCCGCAATGATCAGCGGGCGGTCTTGCGGGATCAGGTACAGGACGGCATCTGCGGGGCGGATCACCGCGCGCGGGGTCGTGACAGCAAGGCCAAGCACGACGCCTGACACGGGCGCGCGAATCTCCAGCCGGGCGATGCGTTCCAGCAGGGCGCGGCGGCGTTCGGCGAGTTCCAGCGTCTGCGGGCCGAGGTCGCGCAACTGGGTGCTGGCCTCTTCGCGGCGGGCGGCGGCAAGGCGCAGGATTTCAAGCTCTACCTCGGTGCCGCGACCTTCGGCCTGCGCACGGGTGGCGGTCAACTCGGCGATGCTGCCGGTCAGCGAGGCCGCTTCGCGTTGCAATTCCATCACCCGACTGGATTGGGTCAGGCCACGGTCAAGCAAGGATTGCTGGCCGGTGGTTTCGGTGGTGATCAGGGTCAGTTGTTCGGCAAGGGCAGCCTTTTGCGCATCGATACCGGCAACCTGAGCGGCGGTCTGTTCAAGCCGGCGTTGCAGTTGTTCAGTTTGCTTGGCAACGGTTTCGCGACGGGCGAGGAACAGACGGCGTTGGCCGTCGATCTGATCGGCGACGTCTGCACGGGATGCTGCAAGGCTCAGAAGTTCAGCGGGGAATGTCAGGGTATCGTCGCCGTCACGTTCGGCCCCCAGACGCGCGCTGCGGGAAAGCAGTTCGTATAGCTGACCTTCCACAATGGTCAGCTCCGACGAAAGAAGGCCGCCGTCCAGCAGAATCAGCCGATCGCCTGCCCGTACGGTCTGGCCTTCCTGCACCGCGATTTCCGCCACGACGCCGCCATCGGGGTGCTGGACGATCTGCCGGTTCTGTTCAACCTCGATCTGTCCGGGGCTGACAATGGCCCCGGCGATCGAGGTCAGAAAACCCCAGCCACCAAATCCTGCAACCAGCATGAGGATGGTCGCAAATCCAAGCCACAATGGCTGGGCGGCGGACCAGTTTTGCGCCGTGCCTGGCGTGGCGGCTGTTGCCGCGTATCCCGGCACGCGGTCCGGTGTCGTGGCCGGAATGACGGGCCCCGACGTCATGAGACACCTCCGGGCCCGGTTGAACGCACGATCTCGGTGTGGTTCTTGACCATGTCGCGCAAGACCTGATCGCGCGGCCCAAAGGCACGGCGTGTTCCATCTTCAAGCACCAGCAGGGTGTCGCATTCCTGAATGGCGGCGGGTCGGTGCGCCATGATCATCACCGAACCGCCAGCCGCCTTGTGGGCGCGGATCGCAAGGTTCAAAGCCACAGAGCCGTCATTGTCGAGGTTGGAGTTCGGTTCGTCCAGCACCAGCAGAACCGGGTTGTCGAACAGGGCACGCGCCAGTCCGATCCGCTGAACCTGCCCGCCCGACAACCGGCCGCCCAGGGCTGCAACGCGCGTATCATAGCCGTCAGGCAGTTTGACGATCATGTCATGGGCAGCCGCCTTTCTGGCAGCGGCAACGATCTTGGCCGCATCGGGACTGCTTTGCAGGCGGGCGATGTTTTCGGCAATGGTGCCGTCGAACAGGGTGATCCGCTGCGGCAGATAGCCGATGTAGCTGCCCAGCACGTCGGGGTCGTACTGGTCGAGTGCCGCGCCATCAAGCCGAACCTTGCCACCCGCCGGACGCCAGACGCCGATGATGGTGCGGGCCAACGTCGACTTTCCGGCACCCGATGCGCCGATGATTCCCAGCGCCTGCCCCGGTTCAAGTCGGAAACTGACCATCCGCAACACGGCTTGGGTATCGCCCGGAGGCACGACTGTCAGGTTCTGGACATCAAGGATCGCGCGGGGGCGGGGCAACGCGGTGCGGGCGGGTTCCATCGGCTGCCGGGTCAGCAATTCTGCCAGCCGGCGGCGACCTTCTTGCGCACGGGTCACCACTGCCCACTGGCCCACGGCCTGTTCGATCGGGGCCAGCGCGCGGCCCATCAGAATCGATCCTGCAATCATCGCCCCGGCCGTCAGCGCGCCTTGCAACACGAGCCATGCACCCACACCCAGCATCGCCGACTGCAGAAACAGCCGAAAGGTTCTTGATACCGCACCAAAGCCGCCAGCCAGATCGGCCGCCGCAATGCTTTGCCCCAGCGCGACCGAGCGCGCCGTCTGCCAGCGGTCGAACGCAGCCTCGATCATTCCCAGGGCCTGCACCGGCTCGCTTTCCTGCTTGATCGCGTCCGACATCATTTCAGCCCGCATTGTGGCCGTGCTTGCGCGCTGCAACGGATGCGTGGTCATCCGCTGGTTCAACACCGCAATCAGAACCAAAACGACACCTCCCGCCACGGCCAGCCACCCCAGCAGCGGGTGAAAGATGAAGATCGCTGCAATGAACAAAGGCGTCCACGGAATATCAAAAATTGCGAGCAGCACCGGCGATGTCCACAGCCGCTGCACCGCTTCAAGGTCGCGTTGGGCGGCCAATGCCACAGGATCGCCCGGTTGCAGCGTCAGACGGCGCAGCGCTGCGGCAAAGACCCGACGGTCCAGCCGGTCTTGCATCCGCGCCCCGATCCGCGCCATGACGCGGCCGCGCGCATGGTCCAAAATACCCATCGCCAGAAAGAGAAACGCCACCAGGACAGACAGCGCCACCAGCGTCGCCTCTGACCGGCTGCCAAGCACGCGGTCATAGACCTGCAGCATGTAAAGCGGTCCGGTCAGCATCAGCAGGTTCACAAAAACTGAAAACACGATGACCGCGATCAGCAACCCATGCTGATCCGCCCGGGTCGCGGCAAGCTCTTCTTGCCCCGGTTTCATCACAGTGCGTGTCATCGTCTCTGCCTGCTCCAGATGCCGCCTCGGCGCGATTGTTCCGACCATCCTGGTGGTCCCGGCTTCGTCGTTGTGCCTTTCGTGCAGCGAGCATATGTCTTAAAGCACTCTTGGCAAAGATCAGCTTTCAACAGGGGCCTCATGCAGCAACTTGTGTGGTTTCGAAATCGCCATGGCCATAGGACCCTGCCGATGTTGGCATGTCTTGCAGGCTTGTCTGCCTGCGCGCCTGCGCCCGCGACCCAAAGCATCAGCGACCCGAGAGAGACCGCGAATCGCGAGGTCCATGAGTTCAACAAGGCAATTGACACAGCGTTGCTAAAGCCGCTGTCCAAAACCATGTCGCGCAATGGAAAACATGGTGTGATCTCGCGCGGGGTTGCCAATTTCGCCGACAACCTCGACGAACCACGCCGCGTGGTGAACAGCCTGCTGCAATTCGACATAGCCGACGCCGCCCAGAGTTCGTTGCGGTTTGTGGTCAACTCCACATTTGGCGTCGCAGGTATCCTCGACCCTTCGACAGCTCTGGGCGTGCAGGTCAAGGACACTGACTTCGGCGAAACGCTGCATGTCTGGGGTGTCGGAGAAGGGGCCTATGTCGAATTGCCCCTGCTCGGACCCTCGACATCACGCGACACGGTCGGCAGGGCTGTCGACTATGTCATCAACCCGACCCGCATCCTGCTGAATCCGCCCCAAAGCACCATCGCCACAGTGGCGGGGGTTACTTCAAGAGTCGGTGAACGGGGGCGGTATTCCGACACAATCGATTCTATCCTTTATGACAGCGCGGACAGCTACGCGCAGGCGCGGCTGCTCTATCTGCAAAACCGCCGGTTCGAGTTGGGCCAGACTGCAGGCGATGAAAACTTCGAGGATCCCTATGCCGAATGACCCGCTTTTCCTGACAAGACGTGCCTTTGGTGCCGGGCTCGCCGCCGGTACAGGTTTTCTTGCTTTGGCGCAGCCGGTGCGCGCGCTGACGGTCGATCAGGCGCGTGACCTGGTGGACAAGGCGATTTCCGAGGTGAATGCCACAATCAGCTCGGGCAAGTCCGAGGCTGGAATGTTTGCCGATTTCGAACGGATCTTCGCGCGATACTCGGATGTGCCGGCGATTGCGAGGTCGGCCTTGGGCGTGGCGGCGCGGTCCGCGTCAAAGGCGCAGCTTTCGGGTTTTACCAAGGCCTATCAGGGTTATATCAGTCGCAAATACGGTCGGCGGTTCCGCGAATTCATCGGCGGCAAGATCGAAGTGACGGATGCCCGGCCGATCAAAAGCTACTTTGAAGTAAGTTCCATCGCCTACCTGCAAGGCGAAGCCCCGTTCGATCTGCGTTGGCATGTGTCGGACAAATCCGGAAAACAGCTCTTCTTCAACATCATCATCGAAGGCGTCAATATGCTGGCCTCCGAACGTGCCGAAATTGGCGCCCTGTTGGACAAACGCAAAGGCAATCTGGATCAATTGATTGCGGACCTGAAGTCGCTTTAGCGGCGCAGCCTTTAACGTGAACCGCGCAGCCCCGGACCTGATCCGGGGGGTCGTCATGTTAGGCCGTCAGTTATCCCCAATCCCCAGCAGATTGCGCAATACCCGCTCCACCGGATCAATATCATCCTGCGGTGCGGGCACCCGTTCAATCAGCACATCACCTGGCGAAATCTGGTCCTGAAACTCTGGCTGGAACTCCGCCCCCGGCGGCAATTTGGGTTCCGGCACATCCATCGGCAGCGGCGTGGCAGGCAGCCCTTCATGCACCCGCAACATCACCTCTTGCCAAATCTCGGCTGGTAACCCGCCACCCGTCACGCCCGTCAGCGGTGTGTTGTCATCATAGCCCATCCAGACGCCCGCCACATAATCGGCGGTAAATCCGATGAACCATGCATCCCGCCCTGCCGTGGTGGTGCCGGTTTTGCCAGCGGCCTCACGGTCGGGCAGGCGGGCCCGGGTGCCGGTGCCGCTATCAACCACCTGCGCCATCATATAGGTCAGATAGCGCGCCGATTGTTCTGCGATCACCCGCTCACCAATACCGCCACTGGCCCCCATCAGCGATTCGTCGTCGCCCTTTACCCGCAAGTCCAGCACCCCATAAGGCGTCACCGAAGACCC
>JANNPZ010000042.1:0-5596 GCA_031400505.1 Paracoccaceae bacterium
ATAGCGGAACTCGTTCCAGATCGCGTCGCCGACCGTGTCAAGGACATAGACATCGTCGCCCAGACCGCCGTCCAGAATATCCACCCCGGTTCCGCCATCCAGACGGTCGTTGCCATCACCGCCGTTCAGGCGATCCGCGCCAAGGCCGCCGAAAAGACTGTCTGCGCCGGCGTTGCCGCTGATGTTGTCGTCGCCGGTCCCTCCGCTCAGCACTTCATTGGCAGATGTGCCGTTGATCACAATTGGTGCCGGCAGGTCGGGGATGATCACGGGCACCCGCGTCAGGTTCAAGAGGTCCGCTTCGGTCAACAGCGCCGGATTGATCGAGCCGCCGGAACTGCTGTTGACCACCAGAATTTCCGTCCCGAAAATGATCTGCATGCCTGTCGCAGTCGACACGATGGACAGTTGACCGATGTTGCGCAACATCCCCCAGCCTGAGAGATCGATCTTGTCCGAACCAAGCGTGAAATCGGAAATCGTATCGGTCGCACCATCGGCGGCAAAGACAAAAACATCGGCCCCGTCACCGCCGGTCAGCGTGTCCGACCCGGCCCCATCCATGACGATGTCACCGCCGGCGCCACCCGAAAGCCTGTCATTGCCCGTGGACCCGGCGAGCACGTCCGTTCCGCTGCCGCCCGTCAGAACGCTGCCGCTCGGGGCGGCCAGAAGCGTCATCCCTGCGGGCCCGGGATCAAATTTCAACTGCGTCACGCCCACTTCACTGGCAGACCCGACAAATATCTCGATGCCGCTCGGGGTGCTTTGCGCGGCGATGGCGCTGACATCGGCCAGACCCATCGCGGCTGTGTCAGCCAGATGCGCCAGGGCCAGAAACTGACCGCCCGGCAAGATCTGATACAAGCTGATCCCGTCGTCGCCGCCACCCGCGATGACATAACTGTGCCCGCCATGCGCCACGACCGTCATCGCGGTAGCCCCAGCAAACCGGCTGTTCAGATCGTCCATGACATGATCAGTCACCCGCATCGTGCCGCCCGGATCGACGGCAACCAGGCTTAGCGTGTTCGACCCTGCGGCACCCAGCACCAGAAAGTTCTGCCCCGCAACAACCGCCACGGCCATTGCCGTCGGAGTTCCAATCCAAAGCCCGTTGCCACTGCCCATGGTGTCGCGCGCCGTCAACGCACCGCCGGAGGAAACCGACCAGCAGGTAATTCCGACATCAAGGCTGCTGGCGGTGAACAGGTATTGCTGGCCGCCAATCTTTGCCTCGGCAAGCGCCACGACGCGCTCTGCGTGGGCTGAGGAATTGTCGGCAGTCACGCTGCTGCCAGTCAGGCTGCCAGAGGCCGAAAACACAAGTTGCCCCACACCGGATACCCCGGCCAACCCGCCATAGACAACCTGCGTGCCATTGCCGAGCGTGATGGCAACCGTCGCGATCAGATCACCCGCGAAACTCGCGACGGTGCCGAGGTTCTGCTGGGCACCCAACCCGCCACTGGCATCGATGTCGCGCAAAACGAGCGCGCCCTTTGATCCGCCCCCGGTCAGAACGGCCAGGCCCTGTGGCGTATCGACGAAGCCAAGGCAGGCCACCGTACCCGGCACATCGGTGCGTGTGTGCTTGGAGTTGTTGATCTGACGCGGGCCGGTGGATGTCAGATCCCAGGCGCTGATAGAACCGTTATAGCCTGTGGTGACATAAAGCGTGGGGCCCGCCCCGCCGCCCGGATCGCGAATTTCCAGATCGGTGATCATGGCACCGACAAGCCCCGTGGTCGCACTTACATAGCTTGTCAGGACGACGACAGGCATGCAGACTGGCTCCCCAGAGTTTGTGGTGTTCCGTCTTTGGAATGTCTGGCGACCGGCGGCGGCGCGGCGCAGGGTGAAATGCGGCAAAACAGCGGAGTTTGCCGCAAGGTCTATTCAAGTTGCGTCGTTGCCTTGCGCAGATCACAAAACAGGCTTCACGGCGCAATCGTGCCTGCCCGCGCAAAGAGGTGACACATGTCACGCCGCGCCTCACGATAGGCGGTTTTGTCTTACCAGAAGGTTTTCGTGCAACGAAAACTCGTTAAAATGCATGAGTTTGGAGCAATCCGACCCCCTCGGCTGCACGCCGGTTTTGCATCAAAATCAACGAGTGCTTGGTTCTTGCCGATACCTGCGGGCGCAGTTTGACAAGCCGCGAGGAGGTGCATAGACAAGCGGCAAAGACATTGATCGAGGATTTTTGCCGTGAAGATAGCAGTCATTGGAACGGGCTATGTTGGGTTGGTGTCCGGGGTCTGCTTTTCAGATTTTGGGCATCATGTGGTTTGTGTCGACAAAGACCCTGCGAAAATCGCGTCGCTGACCGCCGGGCGCGTGCCGATTTTCGAACCGGGGCTGGAAGCCCTGATGGTCAAGAACGTGGCGGCGGGGCGGCTGACCTTCACGCTGGATCTGGCGTCGTCGGTGGCCGGGGCGGATGCGGTGTTCATCGCAGTGGGCACACCCACGAGGCGCGGTGACGGTCACGCCGATCTGACATACGTAATGGCCGCAGCCGAAGAGATCGGCCGGGCCCTGACGGGATACGCCGTCGTTGTGACCAAATCCACGGTGCCGGTCGGTACCAACCGCAAGGTACAGGCGGCTGTCGCGGCGGCCAACCCTTCGGCGCTGTTCGACGTGGCGTCCAATCCGGAATTCCTGCGCGAAGGGGCTGCAATCGACGACTTCATGCGGCCAGACCGTGTTGTCGTCGGCGTTGAAAGCGACGTTGCGGCCAAGGTCATGGCCGATATCTATCGCCCGCTGTTCCTGCGCGATTTCCCGATCGTTTACACCGGGCTGGAAAGCGCCGAGATGATCAAATACGCGGCCAACGCCTTTCTTGCCACCAAGATCACCTTCATCAACGAAATCGCCGCCCTGTGCGAACGCGTTGGCGCGGATATCAAGCATGTATCCAAAGGGATCGGTCTGGACGGGCGGATCGGCAACAAGTTCCTGCATGCGGGGCCCGGGTATGGCGGGTCATGTTTCCCCAAGGATACCAAGGCGCTGGCCCGGATCGGGCAGGAACATGCCGTCCCGATGCAGATCACCGAGACGGTGATCAAGGTCAACGAAGAGATCAAGCGCCGGATGATCGACAAGATTGTCGATCTGTGCGACGGCTCGGTTCGCGACAAGGTGGTTGTGGTGCTTGGGGTCACGTTCAAACCCAACACCGATGATATGCGTGATGCGCCGTCGCTGACGATTGTGCCGGCACTGGTGGGGGCGGGGGCAAAGGTTCGCGTGGTTGATCCCGAAGGCTTCCGCGAGGGCGAGGCCCTTCTGCCAGGCGTCGTTTGGTTCGAAACGCCTTATCAGGCGGCTGATGGTGCGGATGCAGTCGTGATCCTGACCGAGTGGAACGAGTTCCGCGCCCTTGATCTGGGGCGTTTGGCCCGCAGCATGGTCACGGCCCACATGGCGGATCTGCGCAACGTTTATGCCGCTGGCGAAGCGCAGGCCGCAGGCTTTGCGCGCTATGTCAGCGTCGGGCGGGGAGACCTTGCCTGAGCTGAAACGTGCGCCTGCTGCGCGGCTCGGTCTGGTGGTGGTCGCGCAAGTCAGAATACGCCGTCGCATCAGGCATCTTTTCCGGATGATGCCAAGTCGTGGCGACAAATGCGGGTCGAGTTGCAGAGTTAAGGAGCAGGGTTGTGAACTTCCAAGAAACTGACCTTCCCGGCGTGATGATCCTGACCCCGCGCCGCTTTGGCGATGCGCGGGGGTTTTTTGCCGAAAGCTGGAACAGAAAAGTGCTGGCCGAACGCGGGCTCGACTTTGATTTCGTGCAGGATAATCATTCTGTGTCGTCAAGCATCAACACGGTACGCGGGCTGCATTTTCAGGCCCCGCCGCATGCCCAGGCCAAACTGGTACGTTGCGGGCGCGGTTGCCTTTTTGATGTGGCGGTCGATATCCGGCGCGGCAGTCCGACTTTTGGACGTTGGGTGGGGGTAGAGCTCAGCTTTGAGAATGGTCGGCAACTGTTGATCCCGGCGGGATTTCTGCACGGCTTTGCCACGCGCGCGCCGGACACCGAAATTGTCTACAAATGCACCGACTATTATGCGCCGTCGGCCGATGGCGCGGTTCGATTTGATTGCCCGGACATCGGCATCGATTGGGGTCTGACGGGCGCTGCGGTCCTGTCGGACAAGGATGCCGCCGCCCCGGCACTGTCTGCCTTCGGCTCTCCTTTCACCTTCGGAGCCTGAAGCCGATGAAAATTCTTGTGACGGGCGGAGCGGGGTTCATTGGTTCCGCCGTGGTGCGTCTTGCGGTAAGATCGGGCTATGACGTGGTCAACCTTGATGCGCTGACATATGCGGCCTGCCTTGCAAATGTCGAACCTGTGGCCAACAGCCCGCATTATGCCTTCGAACAGGCCGACATCCGCGACCGTGCAGCGCTGGATCGTATCTTTGCCGCACATCTTCCCGATGCCGTCATGCATCTTGCGGCCGAGTCGCATGTGGATCGGTCGATCGACGGTCCCGGGGCGTTCATAGAGACAAACGTCACCGGCACCTACAATATGCTCGAGGCGGCGCGCGCCTATTGGGCAGCACAGGGACGCCCCGAGGCTTTCCGGTTTCACCACATCTCGACCGACGAAGTCTATGGATCGCTTGGTGAAACCGGGCAGTTTACCGAAGACACCGCTTATGACCCGCGCAGCCCCTATTCGGCATCCAAAGCGGCGTCTGACCATCTGGTCCGGGCCTGGCACGAGACTTATGGACTGCCGGTGGTGATCACGAACTGTTCCAACAACTACGGCCCGTACCACTTTCCGGAAAAACTGGTGCCTGTGGTTATCCTTCGCGCCCTGGCGGGTCAGCCGATCCCGGTCTATGGCGCGGGCGAAAATGTGCGTGACTGGCTTTATGTCGAGGATCACGCCGATGCCCTGCTGACGGTACTGACCCGCGGCCAGACCGGGCGCACCTACAACATCGGCGGCGAGAACGAGGCCCGCAACATCGACCTTGTTCGGATGATCTGCGCGATTCTTGATGTCAAACGTCCCAAGGCCAATTCCTATGCCGACCAGATCACGTTTGTGGCCGACCGTCCCGGCCATGATATGCGCTATGCGATCGATCCGATGCGCATTCGGACCGAATTGGGCTGGCGCCCCTCTGTTACGGTCGCGGAAGGCCTGGAGCGGACCGTGCAATGGTATCTGGACAACGACGCGTGGTGGCGCCCCTTGCAGGACCGGCAGGGCGTTGGCCAGCGTTTGGGAACCGCAGGCTGATCGACCCCGCGCCGGCGCCCGCCGTGGGTCTATAGGATGAAATCGCCGGCCTGCATGACGGTGGTGCCCAGCACCAGGATCTGCATGTCGGCTATGGCATCGCCGTTGATGTCCATTTCCAGCAGCACGAACGGATCGCCGCCAAAGCTGTAGCCGCGCATCTCGCCGGCCGAGCCAGCGCCCTGGCCTGAAAATCCCGCGGTGCCGATATAGCGGAATGCCTGATCGCCCGCAGCCAGGGTATTCGCGTCGATCCCGATCAGATTGATCACGTCTGCGCCATGCTCGAACCCGTCGATCATGTCGCGCGCCGCCTCG
>JANNPZ010000022.1:0-10010 GCA_031400505.1 Paracoccaceae bacterium
GGTGCTGTTTGCGGGCACGGTGGTGGGGTTCGTGGCGTCTGCCCTATTGGTCATGACCGCACGTCTGCCGGATCGCGTGCGAGGAGAGAACAGTCATTTCTGGGCCGATGTGACCAAAGGCATCCGAATCTACACCCGAACGCCCCGTCTGCGCGGGCTGATGGTGATGGAGGCTGCCGTCGCCGCATCCGGGGCGATGGTTTATGTCAACACAGTGGTGCTGGTGCAGGCGCGGTTGGGGCTCGGAGAGCAAGCCGTCGCGCTGGCCTTCGCGGGTTTCGGTGCGGGGTCGATGCTGGCAGCGTTCCTGCTGCCGCGTATCCTTAAGCGGCTTCAGGATCGGCCGGTAATGATCGGCGGCGCTGGGCTGATGGTGGCGGGTGTGGCGCTGGTGCCGCTGGTGGGCGGGCTGGCCAGCCTGATCACCCTCTGGTCGCTGATCGGCTTTGGTTTTTCCCTGACGCAGACGCCCATCGGTCGGATCATCAACCGCTCGGCCCGTGAGGCGGACCGAGGCGCGGTCTTTGCCGCACAGTTCGCACTAAGCCATGCGTGTTGGCTTGTGACGTATCCGCTCGCAGGGTGGGTCGGCGCTGGTGCGGGACTATCCGTTGCCGCCTTGCTGCTGGCCGGAATTGGTGCGCTTGGGCTGGTTGCCGTCCTGCGGATATGGCCCGCTGAGGATGGCAGCGTCCTGCCGCATGACCATCCGGACCTGCCGCCAGATCATCCCCACCGAACCCAACATGGCCCCCATCATTCCCATGCCTTCGTGATTGACGACCTGCATCGCCGCTGGCCAAAAGCGGCCTGATGCAAAAGCGTTTCGTCGAGGCGGTAGGGAAGCGCATCTAAACCGACTGGGCCCGAGGATGAGACCATTTAGGGTATGTTCGACGTTGAGCCGGTTGGGCTTGAAGGGGCCGAATACATGTTTGATCCCGTCGAACTCAGTTGGCTGCGGTTTTGGCGCGGTCGGCGTCCAGTCTGGCTACTATCCAACTGGAATCGCTGCAGTTTGGATCGTTTTGTTGACCTATTGTTGACCTGGAAAACCCAACGCAAAAAGCCGCCCGGAGGGCGGCTCGTAACGTCTTGTAATCATTGTTAGATTTGGTTGCGGGGACAGGATTTGAACCTGTGACCTTCAGGTTATGAGCCGCTTCTGCCGGACGAACGGCTGTCCTTTGATTTCAACAGGTTACGCGATAACCCCTTGAACCGTCGCCGTTTTCTAGCCGCATTGCGCCGCAACCAACCGCAGCGGACGGGTCCAAACGGGGAACGAGGTAGTTAGACAGGTTGACCTATTGTTGACCCGCCCGAACCCACGTGATCGGTGCTAGGACGGCCAGCTAGAACCCAAGCCCCGCCGCCCCTCCCCCACAGGCTGGGCATTTGCGCTGCCAGATATCTGAACCATTCGCCCCGTAGCGATGACCACAACTTCCGCAACGCAGGACATAAACAACTTGATTGTGGTCGTTGCCCGATAGATCGGTCGCCTGCAGAACCTCCTGGCCATTCTTGTTCGTATAGCCTGGCTTGGTCGTCTTGCCGCTGCCCCTAGCTCGCCCCATGGTCGTGGGAAAAGTGGCGGTGCGCTTCGGTTTTTTCGAAGGCTCCCACGGAACTCCAAGTATCCAGCCCTCGACCTGTGCCACTGCCGTTTCGGGCGGCGACAGGTCGGGTGTCATCGCCTCCAAGAGGTGCCCTTCGGCGGCCGCTGTCGATAACCATGTAGCCACGCTGTAGGCATCGTGCTGGTCCGCTGTGCGATCCTCAACCGGATAGCCCGCGCTCCACAGTCGTGGATAAACCTCGAGGATCACTGACTTGCCCACCGGCACATCCCAGCCATCGAAGGGCCAGAAGTGGACGCGATCGCCCAGCGTTCGTCGAATGAACAGCAGCCAAGGGATTCCGGCATGGGTGGATTTTGCCACGGACCCTTGGACGTCGAAATGAAATACCGACTTCGCCCCGGGCGAACGTTCTTCCGTCAGGCGGCGCCAACGTGGGCTTCCCTCGCGCGCCGCGCCGTTCCCGGCCGTGCCGAACCGCACGAAATCGACATAGGTATGATCGGCATCTGTCGGCCAGTGCTGCTGAAAATCATCTAGAAAGGTTGGCCAGTCCGGTAGAAGCCCATGGACCTCGAAGTAGCGCAGGGGGAACGAGAAGGCGTGATCGATCCCGACGACCGTCGGAATATCCTCTGCAAGTCGCTCGACCAACCATTCCGCGATCCCGCGCCGCGTCCAGTACCGCTTCGGCGAGGGTGGTGGGGCAACTTGCTGGGTCTCTCCGCCGACGTCAGCCATATAGACCCGCAAGCCCTTCAGGCTTGAATTGGCCGTCTCGGCCCCGGAGTAGTCGATACCGATCGCTCTGTAGAATTGCGTCTGGCCACCGGTCATTGGTTCCCCCTCGGCCAACATTCCAACGATCGAATGCCATCTGTCATGGGAAACATGCGAGATCACCGCTCGAGAAGTTCCCACCCATCCACATCCGGCACAGTTCGTCCTCCCTAAACTCGCACATCTCAAAGTTCTGCGCCGAAACGCGAGCCAAATATGCCCCGAGCTCTGGGCCAGGAAAATAGAAGCCGCTACCAGTCACAAGGCTACGGATCAGCGGCAGAAAGAATGCAGGGTCTCGTTCAAAGGTCTCGTTGCCGGGGAAGCTGCAGAACACTGCCCGACCGACTTCGTCAAGCGTCTCATCAAGCTTACTTTTTGATCCGAAGACAACCGTCAGCCACGTTCTTTCTACGCTTGCGAACCCGCGGTAGTCTGGAACGCCGAAAGCCGTTGCAGACCCCGCATACAAGATCGCAAGCGCAAGGATGTTGCGCTTTGTCCAGGCCTCTCCCTCATCTCCATTATCCGAATAGAGGCCTGCGCCCTCCATTATTGGCCAAATTGACTTTGCCCAAATCAGGTCTTCGTGGTCGGGCCAAAACTGGAAGTATTCGTGAAACCAAGGCCGAACCTCATCCCAGAACAGCGCGCGGGTCATGCGGCAGCCTCAAGCTCATCGGCCGGGTAGAGATCGCCAAGCGCCTGATGCAGCGCCTGTTTGGCCTCGAATCCCGGCTCGGCACTCAATGTCTCGATATCGAACGCACGGCAAAAAGAAATGTCTGCGGCGGACATGTAGTTGGCATGCACGAGGTTTGCGGTCACTTCGTCGCCCGGCACTGCGAAAGCCCATAGTTCTTCGTCGGCACGATCGGTGAGGAAGCGTCGGTAAAGCTCAAGGATCACTGTCTGCATGTGCGCCTCGATGTTCCGCACTTCGGTCATCATATTGGCGATCTCGGCATCGATGGCGGGCCGGTCATTGAAGAACACTGTGCCGGTCGGATGAGCGATCTTGTTGCGGCGTTTCACGAACTTGGCGAACTCTCCGACTTGCGCGTTGGTGCAGCCGATCAGCTTGAGGAAACGGAAGATCTGGCTTTCCTTCAGCCGGTCATAGAACTTGAAGGGGCTTTCGCAGGCCATCAGGTCGCCTTCATCCTCGTTGCGAAAACCAACCATAGCCATTGAGAACTGCTCAGGCCGCGCCAACCTGATCTGCCAGATCGAGAAACTAACAAAGCTCATATAGAGCAGGTGAAAAGCAAGGCTGGCGAACTCGTAGCGTTCGGCGTCGTAATTGGTCTGAAAGGCCGACCAGAGAAAATTGAGGTAAGCCTGTTCGTTAGCATTCGCGAACGACTGCGGCAGGTATTCCCCAAGTTCAAGAGCCTCGTCCATCAGCAGTCCTCCGCGCCCTTGGATTCGCTCCAGACGCGGGCGATGGCGGCGTCAATCTTTTTTTCGAAGCGGGTGATCAGGTCTCGGTTACCTTTGACAATGGCTTGCTCGGCTTCGATTTCGGACACGATGGCGGCTTGGGTTTCAAGATCGGGCAAGGGGATTTTTACGGCTCGTAAGGTGTCTGAGTTGATCTTGAGCGTTCCGTGGGCAGCAGTCTCCATAGCGCGCTCGAAATATGCTGTCTGCTGGCGCAGCGCGTGTGCCATGAATCGCGGGAGTATCACTTCGGTGTTCGGCACAATCGCCTTAAGGTCTTGATTGAAGGCACATGGCGAAATCACCTCACCGAACGGCACACCATTTGCGAGGCCCATTCCCCGCACCAAGACAAGGATCGCCCCAATTGGCGCGAGTTGGGTCGCTGACTGCTCGATTGCCTTTTGCGAGATGTGAAGTTGAGCGTCGGAAATAAGATCAACCTTCAAGTCCTTAGCGGAGACCCAAGGAATACTGCCCTGCCAATAGTCATCCAACTCTTTGGAGGGAGTTCCGCCGCTCTTGAAAGATGCGACTTCTTCCAATTCGACTATCGCCCATTCAGGATTAACTGGGATGTGTGGACGGTAGTTGTTGAGCACGGCGCGGGCACCATCGATGACGCGCTGATAGCACTCGACCTCAGCCACAATCTCGCGTTGCACCTCGAGTGTTGGCAGCGGGATTTCGACCGCAGCGACAATGCCACTGTTCAGATTATTGACCACTCCGCCTGTCGCTTGCTTTGCGAACTGGGCGTATACGGCCGCTGACCCGAGGACGAGATAAAGGTAGTCTTGATCCAAGACTGATTTGTCCTTCATGCGCAGCAAGAGCCATCCATCATGAATACACCCGTCGGTGGCCATGATGTATGGGCGGCCAAAGCTCATAGAGTTGGAGAGGACAAAGTCACCGGGCTGAACATAACGCGACTTCGCTGCACCCGCTGGAGTAACCTTCTCTTTCGTCGAACTGATGAACTTTCCGCCGAGCGGCGCATCGCCGATCTTAACCCAGTTCACGCCGTCCGGGGCATCTGTCATAAAGTCTTGGATTGGCCGAGGTGAAGCGCCCCTTGCGATTTCGCAAACATCGCCGATTCTTACGATCGGCCATTGCGACTTCGCCTCCTCGGTCGGACGGTGCCTTTCCGCGCTAAGATTATAGTTTCCGTCGTCCTTCAAAACCTCGCGCGAAATAGAGAACCCTAGACCAGTTTCCAACCCCTCGCCGCCGCCAGCCCGCGCGGTCTGCAACCACACCCCCAGCTCGGCTTTCACCTGCAACAGTTGCGACCCCTTCACCGCCTTCCGCTGGGCGCCCAGGGCGAAGCCGTCATTCTCGATCTTGAAAAATGCGACGTGCTGGCTGGCCTTGGCCACTGCACGGTCAAGGATCAGGATTGAGGTTTTGACGCCTGAATATGGGTTGAATACGCCTGCGGGCAGCGAAATGACAGCGGCGAGGTAGCCATTCACTAGCATCCTGCGTAAGGCAACATAGGCGGTCTGGCTTTGAAAGATGATCCCCTCGGGTACAACGATGGCGGCGCGGCCGTTCGGCGACAGATGCTCGGCCATATAGTCGACGAAAAGCACTTCACTGCGCTTGGACAGCACCTGAAACTTGGTGTGCGGCTTGATCCCGCCTTTGGGAGACATAAAGGGCGGGTTGGCGAGTATGACATCGGCCATTTCGGACCATTTGTCTTCAGAGGTAAGCGTATCGTATTCCTCGACCTTCGGGTCTGCAAATCCATGCAGGTAAAGGTTCACCAGCGACAGGCGCACCATGTCGGGCGAGATATCATAGCCCTTGATGTTGCGGGCCAGCCGAGTACGGTCCTCTTGCGTCAGCCGATCACCCGAAAACCGCAGCGGGCTTTCAAGGGCCTGCTCGGCCGCATCCTGCCCCTCGACCATACCGTTGCCGTTGGTCACGTTGGTCGTGTTCTGCTTCAGGATGTGCTTGTAAGCTGAGATCAGAAAGCCCGCTGTGCCGCAAGCTGGATCAAGGATGACCTCGTTCTTCTGCGGGTTTATGACCTCGACCATGAAGTCGATGATGTGCCTGGGCGTGCGGAACTGGCCCGCGTCACCCTGGCTGCCCAAAACCGAAAGCAGATATTCGAAGGCATCGCCCAGCTTCTCGCTGTGGTCATAGGTGAAGCTGTTGATCTCGCGCAGGAAGGCACGCAGCGTTTCGGGATCGCGGTAGGGCAGATAGGCGTTGCGGAAGATCTGGCGGAAGAGCTGTGGGAGCCCATCGTTTTCGACCATCTTGGTCAGGGCTTCGGAATAGGTGTTGAGCATGTCCTGTCCGCTGACGCCGGGCGCGACCAGCTTGGCCCAGCGGTAGCGTTCATAGTCCTTGGTGAAAAACTTACGCTCGCCGCCGAATTCCTCGGACTGAAGGTCCATGTCGTCCATGAACTTATAGATCAGGGCGACGGTGATCTGTTCGACCTGGCTTTTCGGATCGGGCACTTTGCCGACGAGGATATCGCGGCAGGTGTCGATGCGGCGCTTGGTGTCAGTGTCGAGCATGGTCTTCTTTCGTCAAAGGAACGGGTTCAAGGACACATAGTCCTTGATGTATTCAGGGATGCGCTTGCGCCACGAGGTGGGCACCTCCTTGAGATGACCCATCGTGAAGCTCGGGTTTACGTTCAGGTCAGCAAAATGGCCAGCGTCGATCTTGGCGCGGACGTGGGCGTCGCGGATGTAAGCCTCGAAAAAATAGCGCATTTCGCGGATGCGGTTGGCCTCTTCAGGCTTCTGATCGGCGAGGAACTTCTGGAACTCGTCGTCGATCAGCTCCGCCTTACTCTTGAAGCCGGGAATGAAGCCGAAGGCTTTTTCGACCAGTTCTCTCACCGAGATACGGCGGTCGACCCCAGCCGCTTTGCGGAGCTTTTCCAAGGTGTAGAATTCGCTCGGCTTGTCGAACAGTTCTTCGATGACATGGCGGGTGGCGCCTTCCCAGTTCTGGGCCGCGACAAGTTCAGCAAGCGTTGTGTCAGCACGGGCTTCAGCCTCGAACTTGCGGAACAGCTCGCGGTCGATCCGCATACCGTCAGCACCGATCTGTTTCTCAACCTGGCTTACCACATCATCAGGGTCGAAATGTTCATAAGTGCCGATCCCGCCCATGACAGTGGTCTGCCCTTCCCCGCCATCGCCCCCAGTGGAGAGGGGCATTGTAGATGGTATGGGCAGGGTAAGCTCTTCGTCGTAATTGAAAGATTCTTCAAAGTATTCGCAGTTCGCGAAAAAGTCGAAAAGGCAGTAAGCGGTCTTCTTCACCTCCCCCAACTCTGCGCGCCTGGCAGGATCGAACATCTCTTCGGCAAAGTTGTGCTTTCTGGTCCCCCGACCCTTGATCTGCACAAAGTCCGACGGCGAGAAGATCGGTCGCATCAGTGCGAGGTTCAGTAGGTCGGGGCAATCATAGCCCGTAGTCATCATCCCCACCGTGACGCTCACCCGCGCCCGGCTAGTGCGATAGTTTTCGGCAAAGCTGCTGTGTCCGCCCAGATTGTTGTTGGCGAAGTTCACTGTCATCTTTTGGGCGTCGGCGACATGACTTGTCACTTGCATCGCAAAGTCCGACTTGTAGCGTCCCGGCCAGAGTTGGTCGGCCATCTCGTTCAGGATCTCGACGATCTTCGCAGCGTGCTTCTGGCTGACTGCGAAGGCGATGGTCTTGCCGAACTCGCCAGAAATCGGATCGCGCAACCCGTGCTGAAGCAGCGTCTTGCAGAAGGCGCGGTTTGTCGGCTCTTCGAAGAACTTCTTCTCAAAGTCCCTACCCGCAAACGCCTCTTCGAGCTCGTTCCCGTTTTCATCGGTAGTGGTGACGACGAAACCTGCGTCTGAAAGCAGTTGAGTGGTAACCCCGGTACGGGCATCGATCACGTAGGGATTTATCAGGAATCCGCCCTTCACGCCGTCGATAAGCGAATACCGGAACGTTGGATCGCCGCTTTCGCATCCGAATGTCCGATAGGTGTCCAACAACGTTCTACGCTCAGTTTCGCGCGCATCACGATCAGACCTAATGTTATTTGGTTGCTTCAAATAATCCTTGGGTGTCGCTGTCAGGCCCAGCTTGTATCCGATAAAGTACTCAAAGACCGCCCTAGCATTGCCGCCAATCGATCGATGGGCTTCATCAGAGATAACCAGATCGAAATCTGTTGGCGCAAAGAACCGCCGAAACTTATCATTGAAAAGCAACGATTGAACTGTTGTGACAACAATATCTGCTTTCCGCCAATCGTCACGTTGTTCTTTGTAGATCACCGAAGTTAAATCGTTCTTCAAATATGCTTTGAACGCCTTATCTGCCTGAACTTCCAACTCTAAGCGATCAACCAAAAACAAGGCTCGTTTCGCATTTCCCGTCCTAAGGAAAAGCTTGATAACTGCAGCCGAGGTCAAAGTCTTGCCCGTGCCGGTCGCCATTTCAAACAGGAAACGGGTTGATCCCTTTAGCGCATCTTCTTGAATTCTCTCAATTGCTCGCTGTTGATACCTGCGAAGAAATCGAAGCTTGTGCTTCTCGATAAAGTCTCCCCGCTCACCCTCAACCCGCCAGCTAGCTTGGGTTTCGTAGCCAGGAAATTGAGTTAAGACTATGTAATCTAGATCAACTTTTTCTGCTGCCAACCGATCCACGTCTGGCTCGAACTTATAGTGATTTCCGATTTCACTAGGGCTGGGGAATTTTGAAATTACCGTCGGACTGCCCTGTTCCAAGTCCCATAGGTAATGAATGTTTCCGTTGCTAAGGATCACAAAGCGCGCGTTCTGTGATCGTGCATACTTTCTGGCTTGCTCTTTTGCAGAACGAGGGTCTTTGTCTTCTGATTTAGCTTCAAGGACAATCAGTGGCTTCCCGGCTCCATCAAGCAGCAGAAAGTCTACGAAACCATTTGGTGCCCTTTCGAGGTCTTCGCCAAGTGCATCCAAGTCCTTTGCCTGCAATTTGACGTTTGGCTCAAGTACAATGTTCGCAGAACCATTCGCGTCGTCAAAGAAACGCCACCCAGCAGCTTCCAGCATCTTGTTGATCTTGATGCGCGCTGTCGCTTCTTTGTTCTTCAAGAGATTTTCCTTAGGGTGGATGCGAAAACAGCTTGTGCCGTCGTGCTAACAGGCAGGTTCAAAATGGCTGCAGCCATTCAGGTTGACCACGGAAAGAGCATTGCTGTCAAAGTTCTTTGCCGCGCCATGGTATTAGGAATCCTCCCAAGGGTTGATCACGGCCACACCGCATTTATCGAAATCCCTGACATTACGAGTGGCGACCATCGCCGCGTTCGCTCGCGCGATCGCAGCGATCTGACAGTCAGCTTCAGCGATGGGGCGGCCAGCGGCGCGGCGCTGGGACGTGATTTCGGCGTAGGCTTTGGCGGCAAGGCTGTCGAAGGGCATAATTCGGCCCTGGAAATCCTGATCGATCATCGCGTCGATGGCCATTTGCAGCCGATCGCGGCGCTGGCCATCGGGAAGGATCGCGACGCCAGTGCGCAATTCCGCTTCGGTGATTGCCGAGATGAACAGATCGGCCGCATCATGTTGGCCGAACCAGTCCAGAACGATCTGGGCCGGTTCAGCGCGCATCAGTTCCGAAATCACTTTGGTATCGAGCAGGATCATCGATCACTCGAGGTCCGGCGAGGGCCGCATGGGGCCGCGCTTCTCGTGGGGCAATTCGATGCCGCCCACCGCCGCGAACCGGGCATGGATGGCCTGGCCAAGGTTCTTTGGGGCGCTGGGCTGGCCGACAACCTGCCGCAGAATGTCGCGCGCCTCTTCCTCCATCGACCGGCCATGCTCGGCCGCCCGCACGCGCAGGCGGCGCTTAACATCATCGTCGAGGTTCCGAATCGTTATGCTGGCCATGGCACCCTCCGGTTGCAATGCCAAAGCTAGGCAATGATTGCAGTGCAATCAAGCGACGTTCGACCGCGCGACGCCGGTTTCGCCCTCCCCCACCACTCGCAACCTAGGCTTCAGCATCTCTCCCACGGCGTTCACCCCTGCCCGCAGCGGAGAGTCGATCAGGTGGGCGTAGCGCTGGGTGGTGCCGATCTGGGTATGGCCGAGCAGCCGCCCGATCATTTCCAGCGATGCGCCGCCGGAAACAAGCAGGGAGGCGAAGGTATGGCGCAGGTCGTGGATGCGGACATCCGGG
>JANNPZ010000075.1:0-34480 GCA_031400505.1 Paracoccaceae bacterium
CTGCTCCGCAAAGCCGCCGAGCGTTCCAAGGAAACCCTGTGGCGCAAAATCGGCGACCTGCTCGCTCTGTTCAGCCCGAAGGAATGTGCAAACTACCTCACCAACTCCGGATACGCTTCCGTGAAAACATGAAAGGCTCTAAAACCGTTCCGCGCGCAGCACCTGTGTGTCAGTCACCGACACCACGCCGATATGCCGTTCGACCACCGCAAAGGCCGCATCCAGCAGCGCGTCCAGCTTTTCCGCCCGGATCAGGCAGATCACTGCCACCATCCCGGCCCGCCCGATCTGCCCCTCGCGCGTCCACTGCCCCGACCGGCCCGACCCGCCCAGAACCGGCAGAACGGTGAACCCGGTCACCCCCGCCTTGACCAGGGCATCGGTCAACCTCCCCTCCATCGGGGCCTCGATGATGATCTCGACACGTTTCGCGGAATGGGTCTGCATGGCTCAGCCTCCGGTTGCCGCTTGGGCCACGGCGACATAGGCCGGGATGCCAATCGTCAGGTTGAAGGGAAATGTCACGCCCAAAGACAGCGTCAGATAGATCGCAGGGTTCGCCTCGGGCAGGGCCACGCGCATGGCGGCGGGCACCGCGATATAGCTGGCCGAGGCTGCCAGCGTCATCATCAACGCCAGCCCCCCCGCCGACAGGCCCAAGGCCAACCCGACCCCCAGCCCGGCAGCCGCCCCGATCACCGGCATCGCGACCCCAAAGGCCAGCGCACCAGCCCCCAGCACACCCCGCACCCCGCGCAAACCCCGCCCGGCCACCAGCCCCATATCCAGCAGGAACAGGCACAACACCCCCTGAAACGGCGCGATGATGAAGGCGTCGATCCGCGCCATGCCATCTTCCCCGGTGATCATCCCGATGGCAAACGACCCCACAAGCAGCACGATGGACCCGTTCAAGAGGATCTCGCGCCACAGCGTCGCATCCATCCGCGCGCCGGTTCCCGAGCGTGACACCAGCCACAGCGCCGAGACGATCGCGGGGGCCTCCATCGCCGCCGCGACGGCCACCATATACCCCTCGCTGTCGATCCCCGCCCCCGACAGCACGGATGTCGCCGTCACGAAGGTGACAATCGAGATCGACCCGTAATGCGCCGCCACCGCCGCCCGGTCCAGCGCAGACATCCGTGTCAGCGCGGCAAGCAACGCAAAGGCCACGAACGGCAGCGCAAAAGACAGCGCCACGCCCCCCGCCAGTGCCGCGATCAGGTCGGGCCCGGCACCATGATCGGCAACCGCAACCCCGCCTTTGAACCCGATGGCGAACAGCAGATACAGCGACATCGCCTTGGCCGCAGCCTCGGGCACCGACAGTTCCGACCGCGCCAGCGCCGCTGCAAGCCCCAGCCCGAAACACAGGATCATCGGTGTCAGCAGATTGGCCACAGCCAGTGTCAGAATGTCCTGCATGGTGTCCTTAGCCGCGTTCGAGCCTGAATGTGACGTATCGAATGCTTTGCATCCATCAGACCGCGAGGAAACCGCGCGTCGGATCGAATTGTTCCAGCCCGCCTTCGCCGGTATCGGTCCACAAGCCATGCAGCGTCAGGCGATCATCGGCCACCGCCACTGCGATGAATGGAAAGGTCATCAGGTTTTCCAGACTGACCAGCACCGCCTCTTTTTCCAGCGCCCGCGTCCGCTCTGCCTCGGGAAGATGGGTCACGCGGTCGAATCCGGGACGCAGGATATCCATCCAGCGCCCGACAAAACTGGACTGCTTTTCCAGTTCGGGCGCATGGCCGGAACACATGTCATGGCAGCCCTTGACACCGCCGCAGTTCGAATGCCCAAGCACCACGATATGCGCCACCCCCAGTGAAGTGACGGCATATTCGACTGCAGCCGATGTGCCGTGATACTGCCCGTCAGGGTTATAGGGCGGAACCAGATTGGCGATGTTGCGGTGGATAAAGAACTCGCCCTCGTCCGCACCAAAGATCGATGTCACATGAACTCGGCTGTCGCAGCACGAAATAACCATGGCCCGCGGATGTTGCCCGCTGGCCGCCAGCCGACGATACCACGCCTTGTTGTCCTGATAGGCCGTGGCCCTCCAGCCTTGAAATCGCTGGACAAGATAGGCGGGCAGAGGGCGGGCTTGGTCCATTGTCGCATATCCTGAATGGGGTATCTTCTGGTTAGGCTGCAATCGCAGAAAATTCGAGAGGTTTTCTGTGCCGGCTGGAACCTTTTCTTCAGGATGGCGGCGCAAACTCGGCCTTGGGTGTGAAAAAATAGCAGGTGTGGGCCATGAAGCCAAACAACGTGGTCGCCTTGCGACCGAACGATCGGGTACGACAAGATGCCGAACCGATTGCCACGATCTACCGCAATCTGGGCACGACTTCGGCCGAACAGGTTGTGACGCGCGCATTGGCGGAACTGGCGCTGACGATGTCGGGGCTGGCCGCGCATGTAAAGGCGCATGATCTGACCGATCTTGCCCGCCAGCTTCGACGGTTGCAGCGGATGAGCGAGAATTTGGGGTTGACCAGCCTTGGTCTGGTTGCGGCCGATGTCCGGGTCTGCCTCGATCAGGGCAACACCACCGCCTTTGCCGCCGTCTGGGCCCGGTTGATGCGGATCGCCGAACGGTCTTTGTCCACTGACAAGGACCTGATGGATCAGACACAGGTCTGATCCGTCGGGCGGTTGCATTGGCGACAAAGATCGGTAAGAATCGCGCTGTCTTTGGCAACGCGACGCGCAGGATGTCCATGTCTCTGGTCCCCGAACTGGCCGTGTCCGACTGGTCGCGGTCCCGCCGGTTCTACTGCGACATTCTCGGGTTTCGCGCGCTCTATGACCGGCCCGAGGAAGGGTTCAGTTGCCTGACTTTGGGCGAGGCGGCCCTGATGATTGACCAAGTCGGTCTGGGGCGGACGTTTGACTCAGGCCATGCGCCGGACGCCTATCCCTTTGGCCGTGGCCTGAACCTGCAGATCATCGTGCCCGATGTCGCGCCCTTGCTGGCGGCACTGGCCGGGGCAGGGGTGCGGTTGTTCCTGCCGCTCGAAGACCGCTGGTATCGCCGCGACCAAACCGAGGTCGGCAACCGCCAGTTTGTCGTCGCAGACCCTGACGGCTATCTGCTGCGCTTTGCTCAGGCGCTGGGCGTCCGGCCTATTGCCCCCTGACCTGCCACCATCTTGCAGTGCAGATCAAACCCGCTAGGGTCGGGCCAAGCTGATCAGGATGTTGCCATGCCCACTTTCGCCGACCCCGCCGCGCCTTCGCGCCCGCTCTATGTTGTGACGCCCGATGGCCTGGCGGCCTGGCGGGCCACCCAACCGGTCGCCACCGCCGAGTGGCTGACGGCAACCGGGTTTGAGGCAGGCTTTGGCGACTTGCGTCTGCTGCCCGGCGATGGGGGCGTGTCGGGGGCCATCGTCGGCCTTGGCACCCCTGATGCACGCGCCCGCAGCCGGTTCGGGCTGGTCAGGGGCATCACAACCCTGCCGCCCGGCGCCTGGCAGCTATCCGGCGCCTTGACCCCGGATCAGCGTGACGAAGCGGCGCTGGGGTGGCTGTTGTCTGCCTATCGGTTCGACCGATACCGCAAGACCCCTGCACTCGCCGCTCAACTGATCGCCCCCGATGGTTGCGACGCCGACACCTTGCAGGCCATGGCAGCAGGCGAATTCCTGACCCGCGACCTGATCAATACCCCCGCCTCCGACATGGGGCCTGCAGAACTGGAGCATGCCGCCCGTGATCTTGCCGCGCGGCATGCAGCAACGATCCACGTCACCACCGGCGACACCCTGCTGACGCAGAATTTCCCGATGATCCACGCCGTTGGCCGCGCGTCACCCCGCGCGCCAAGGCTGATCGACCTGCGCTGGGGGTCGCAAGGCCCTGCGGTAACCCTGGTTGGCAAGGGGGTGTGTTTCGACACGGGTGGGCTCAACATAAAACCCTCGTCAGGTATGTCGCTGATGAAAAAAGACATGGGGGGTGCGGCCACTGTGCTGGGCCTTGCGCATATGATCATGGCGCTTGGCCTGCCTTTGCGGTTGCGCGTGCTGATCCCGGCAGTGGAAAACGTCATTGCAGGCAACGCCCAGCGCCCCAAGGACATCCTTCTATCCCGCCGCGGCCTGACGGTCGAAGTCAACGACACCGACGCCGAGGGGCGCCTCGTGCTGGCAGACGCGCTTGCACTGGCCTGTGAAGAACCAACCGACCTGCTGATATCGATGGCCACCCTGACCGGGGCCGCGCGGGTGGCGGTGGGTCCGGATCTCGCGCCCTATTTCTGCGACGACGCGGCATTGGTCGCAGCGCTGGAACAAGGCGCCATCAAAGGCATCGACCCGGTCTGGCGCCTGCCCTTCCACACGCCCTACGATCCGGTGATCGAACCCGGCATCGCCGATCTCGACAACGCGCCCGGCTGGGGTTTTGCAGGGTCGGTCACCGCCGCCCTTTTCCTGCGCCGCTTCGTGACCGGCACGCGGTATCTGCACTTCGACATCTACGGCCATACCCCCGCCGATCAGCCCGCCCGCCCCAAAGGCGGTGCCGGCCAGGGCGCGCGCGCCATCCTTCACGCCCTCCCTGCGATGCTGGGCCTATAGCTTGGATCGCCGCCTGACACCCGCCACCCCCCGCATGGCCCACAGCAGCCTGCGCGGCACCCTCGACGCCGCGACCTTCACCGATGGAACGCCTTGCCGGCTCATCCGCCCCCTGACCGACCTGCTTGCCCGCCCCCACGGCCCACGTGATCGCCAATTGCTGCTGGGTGACAGCTTTACGGTGATCGACCAAGATCAAAACCACAGCTTCGGCTTCGCAGCCAAGGACGGCTACTGCGGCTGGCTGCCCGATGCCGCGCTGGCCATGCCCCATGCCCCGACCCATTGGCTGGCTGTTCCCGCCAGCCATCTTTACCCCGAACCCCGCGTACAAGCACAAGAGATCGCCACGCTTAATCTTTGCTCCCGGCTCCAGGTGACCTCCCAAACCGAAAAATGGTCCGAAACCCCGCATGGCTTCGTCCCGACCCCTCACCTGCGCGCTTTGGGCGACTGGGCAACCTGCCCGGTCAGCGTGGCTGCAACACTGCTCCACACCCCCTACCTCTGGGGCGGAAACAGCAATGTGGGCCTTGACTGCTCGGGCCTCGTGCAACTGGCTTTCCACGCATGCGGCTTGCCCTGCCCTGGCGACAGCGATCTGCAACAGACCCTGGGCCACCCACCCGCCCCCGGCCCGGCGCAACGGGGCGATCTGATTTTCTGGCGTGGCCATGTCGCGCTCGTGCATGACCCTGACACGATCCTGCACGCAAACGGTCACACGATGTCGGTGGCATTCGAACCGCTTCAGACCGCCACACGCCGCATTGCAGCCCAGGGTGGCGGGCCGATACTCTGCCACCGCCGCCCCTGATTTCATCTTGGCGCAAATATCCCGCGGGGGTGTGGGGGTGTGAAACCCCCACTGCGCCGGCTTGACCCATTCCGAAGGCCCTGCCCAATCCAAACAGTCAATCTACCGGCCGGATCAACTTGCGCTCCAACACCCGCAGCACCGCCTGCAGATCAGGGCCGCGTCGCAGGATCTGGCCGTCCATCCCCACGACTGCATACATTCCTTGCCGGGCGCGCAATTTGGGCCGCTTTTCGATTCGGTAGACTGGAAATTCCGCGGTCCGGCGAAACACCGAAAACACTGCCACCTCGCGCAACAGCGAAATCCCGTAGTCGCGCCATTCTCCGCCAGCCACCATCTGGCCATATAGGCGCAGGATCATTCCCAACTCCCGACGGTCGAAGCTGACCTGATCGACGCCGGGCTCGGCGCTGCTGTCGGAACCTGGAAAGGGCGTCGGAGTCTGATCCGTCATGGCATCAGTTTACGCACGGCCGTTTGCAAATCAACCCTGCCCAAAGGCTGCCACTGCATGACCTCAAAACGGCCTTGTCACCAACCCGAAGCCGCCATGTTCCACCATCATACCAAGAACAGTAACAAGTGCTCCCCGGTGGTGCGGGTTCTTTGCCCCCACTCGGCCTGCACCACCGGTTCTTGTTGCGCCTTTGGTTATGCATGGGCCCCCGCTGCAAAGCGGGGGCTGTCTTAAACCGGAAACCCGGGGGCCGCGCGCAACGTCGCTGCAGAAAACCCCCGCCAATTGCGCAGCGGTCCGGTCAGCCAGCGCTGCGCCGCCGGATGATCCGCATCCAGCACACCCAGCCAGATCAACAGCGCGGTGATCGCGGCATCCTTGCCCCTCTCGGATCCATCCATGATCTTCAGGGCTACCCCCAGTCGCTGTTCCGGAAGAATTGCTATGTAGACGCCCTCGGCCCCGCCCTTCAGCGCCACCCGACCCTGCATCGCACGCATCAATTCGGTGCATGGCCCCCCCTCTCCCGAAATCATCTCGGGGAAATCTGCCATGGCCCGCGTCAGGCGGTGCATCGCGCGGGCCCGCAGATCGCCTGTGTCCCTGGCCCCGGCAAACCGCCCCATCGCGCGGGCAAGCCCGGTGATCGACGTGGCAAAATTCGGTGCAGAACAACCGTCGATGCCCCAACCGGGGCTTGTCTCGCCTGTCGTCTCTTCGAAAGCCTGCAGAATGACCCGCTGCAAGGGATGATCGATCTCGGTGTATTCCGACCCGGCCTTCAAATGCCGGTTCATCGTCAAAAAGCCGGAATGCTTGCCTGAACAGTTGTTGTGCAATTGGCAGGGCGCCTCGTGCTGCACCGCAAGCCGCGTGCGCTCGGCCCTGTCGGACGGCTCATGCGCGCCGCAGCGCAGGTCAGCTTCACCCAACCCCAGACCCGCCAGCCAATCCGCCGCCGCCTGCCGGTGCAGGGCCGCGCCGATATGGCTGGCACAGGCAAAGGCCAACTGCCGTTCGGTCAGGCCAAACGCATCAGCCGCCCCGCTTTCGACCAGCGGCAGTGCCTGTACCATCTTGCACGACGATCGCGGAAAGATAACCGTGCCCGCGTCGCCCCACGCCTTCACGACCTCTCCTTGATCATTGCAGATCACGGCATGGCCAAGATGGCTGCTTTCCAGCATCCCGCCCCGCCACAATTCCACCATCGGCACCGCTGTCATTTCTGGTTCCTTCGTCACGCTTGCGCGATTTTCTGCGCATGGGGCTTTCGCGAATTGGCCCTTTTCGGTTATTCGTGAAATATCGCGGCAGTCTATTCCCTGCCACAAAAAAAGACCGCTCCAAAGGCGGCTTGGGATTCGGGCAAAAGCAAGAGCAGCTTGGAGGCTGAAAACTGATGACACGCTGGATGACGCGCACAGTCGGCGCAGGTCTGTTGGCACTGGCAGGAACTGCAGCCATTGCACAGGAGTCGACAAACATCGTCGGCACTGCCACCGACTGGAGCATCTTTACCGAAGCTGACCCCAAGGAATGCTGGGGCGTCTCGCCGCCAAAGGAAACCGTCAACACCCGCGACGGGCAGCCGGTTTCGGTCCGTCGGGGTGACATCCTGCTGTTCGTCACCTTCCGCCCCGGCAGCGCCGCAGGCGAAGTGTCCTTCACTGGCGGCTATCCCTTCGCGCCCGGCTCGACGGTTTCCGTGACGGTTGATGGACAGACTTACGAGTTGTTTACCGAAGGCGAATGGGCGTGGGCCGCCAGCCCGGCCGATGACGCCACTCTGCTTGCCGCCATGCAGAAGGGCACGACAGCCGTGTTGTCGGCCCGGTCGGGCAAGGGCACGCAAACCAAGGACACTTTCAGCCTGCGCGGTTTCACTGCCGCAATGGATGAGGCCGCAAAGCGTTGCACTGCCTGATCCGCGTTGTCCTTCCGTTCGGGCGCGCGATGACCTATATCTGATTTTTGCGCAGCCGGCGAACACCTGAATGACAAATGCCCCGATCACCCAAGACGTCCTGACCCTGCCGCGCAAGTTGCCGGAGGGTGGCTTGCCCAACCTTGTCGGCATGACCCGCGATCAGATGCGCGACGCTTTGATTGCTGCCGGGACGCCGGAAAAGCAGGCCAAGATGCGGGTTGGACAGGTTTGGCAGTGGGTCTACCATTGGGGCATCCGCGAGTTTGCCCAGATGACCAATCTGGCAAAGGATTATCGCGCCCTGCTGGCCGCGCATTTCACGATCGAGTTGCCGCAAGTGGTGACGCGGCAGATCTCGGCTGACGGAACCCGCAAGTACCTGGTGCGCATCGCAGGCGGGCACGAGGTCGAGGTGGTCTACATCCCCGAGGAAGATCGCGGAACGCTGTGCATCTCAAGCCAGGTCGGCTGCACGTTGACCTGTTCGTTCTGCCATACCGGCACGCAGAAACTGGTGCGCAATCTGACAGCGGCCGAAATTGTCGGGCAAGTCATGCTGGCGCGTGACGATCTGGGCGAATGGCCGGTACAGGGCGCGCCCAAGGACGAGACGCGGCTGGTCAGCAACATCGTTCTGATGGGCATGGGGGAACCCCTCTACAATTTCGAGAACGTCCGCGATGCGATGAAGATCGTGATGGATGGCGAGGGGATCGCCCTTGGCCGCCGACGGATCACCCTGTCCACCTCGGGCGTGGTGCCGGAAATTGCCAGAACGGCGACAGAGATCGGGTGCCTGCTGGCCGTGTCGTTTCACGCGACCACGGACGAGGTGCGCGATCAACTGGTGCCGATCAACAAACGCTGGAACATCGCCACGCTTCTGGATGCGCTGCGCGACTATCCCGGTCTGTCGAATTCCGAACGGATCACCTTTGAATACGTGATGCTGCAAGGCGTGAACGACAGCAAGGAAGATGCCTACCGGCTGGTTGATCTGCTGCGCGGCATCCCGGCCAAAGTCAACCTGATCCCGTTCAACGAATGGCCCGGCGCGCCCTACAAACGGTCGTCGGGCAACCGCATCCACGCCTTCGCCGACATTATCCACAATGCGGGCTACGCGTCGCCGATCCGCACCCCGCGCGGCGAAGACATCATGGCGGCCTGCGGGCAGTTGAAGTCGGCGACCGAGCGGGGGCACAAATCCAGGGCGCAGATCGCCGCCGAGGCCGGGCAGACCGGCTGACGCAGCGCTTACGTTTTCGGAAGATATGTGCATATACATCCATATGGACTTCGACCATCCCCTGAACTGCATGACCTTCAACGTCCAGCGCGCGGCGCGCAGTCTGGTGCGCGATATCGAAGCGGCGTTCAAGGACACCGGCCTGACTGCACCGCAGTTCAGCACGTTGGCTTTGCTGTCCGGCTTTGGCAGCCAGACCGTCGGCCAACTGGCCGATCGGCTGGGCACTGAACGGACGACCCTGACGCGCAATCTGGCGGTTCTGGCGCAGAAGGGCTGGATCGCCCCGGTTTCCAGCCCCGATGCCCGCCTGCATGCCTATGACATCACCGAGGAAGGCCGCGCGCAATTGCGCGCCGCGATGCCGGCATGGCGGGCTTTCCAACAAGACCTTGTGGCGCGGCTGGGGGCAGAGCCTTCTGCCGCTTTGCTGACCCTGTTACGCAGCCTATGATTTCTTTGGCCTAAACGTGTAGATACACTCAAAAAGGAGAGAACCATGATCCCCCCAATCCCTTCCCGTCCAAACAACGCGCTTGCTTTGGGCATTATCGCCCTGTGGGGCGCAGCGATCTTCGGCATCGCGTTGAATGACGGCTTTGTGCAAGACGCGGCCAACCCGCCCTTCAGACTGGCTGCGGCCTTCTTGACCCCTGTTTTGCTGTTCGCGTTCGCCTACGGGCTGCTGCCCAGAGTGCGGGCTTGGGTAGCGGCGCAGGATATGGCCTTTCTGGTCGGCCTGCAGACCTGGCGCGTGTTGGGAATGGTGTTTCTGTTCCTCTTGGGGCTGGGGCTGCTGCCCGCGACATTTGCCATTCCTGCCGGGGTCGGCGATGTCGTCGTCGGCGTTTTCGCGCTGTTCGCGCTGACCGCGCTCATGCGTCAAACGGCAGGGTGGGAAAACAAGGTGCGCTGGCTGGTGGTGTTGGGCGTGCTCGACTTTGTGGTGGCCTTCGCCACGGCCACCCTGTCGGGCGAAGGTCGCCCCCTGCGGCTGGAAGGCGCGCACCTGCCGATCGTGATGCAAAGCCTGCCGATGGTGCTGATCCCGGCCTTTGCTGTGCCCTTGTTCATGATCGCCCATCTGATGGTCTGGATGAAACTGCCAAGCCTGACCCGCAGCGCGCAACCCCACGCCCACAGCGAGGCGTAAAGCTGCAAGGGCCGGTCGCGCTTGACCGGCCCTCGCCACATGATACCCCTGAGGCATGACCCTGCCCGTCCTTCCCAACCTTGCCGCCCGTCGCTTGTTCCTGCACCGCCACGCCTTGGCCGAACCGCCAACCGGCCCCGCCACCGGACAGCATCTGTCCGACCTGATCACCCGCATCGGGTTCGTGCAGGTGGACAGCATCAACACCGTCCAACGTGCGCATCACATGATCCTGTGGTCTCGCCGCCAGTCCTATCGGCCAGCGGCGCTGAAATCCCTGCTGGAAACCGACCGCGCGCTGTTCGAACACTGGACGCATGACGCCTCGATCCTGCCAATGCGGCTGTTCCCGCACTGGCACCACCGCTTTGCCCGCGACACCATCCGGCTGGAAGCGAACTGGCAAGGCTGGTTCCGCGACGGCTATACCCAGCAGTTCGACACGATCCTGCGCCGGATTGCGGATCACGGGCCGGTCACCACCAGCGATGTCGGGCAGGGCGAAACCCGCGGCAAGGGCGGCTGGTGGGACTGGCATCCGTCGAAAACAGCCCTCGAATGGCTGTGGCGCACCGGGCAGTTGTCGATCACCCGGCGCGAGGGGTTCCAGAAGGTCTATGACCTGACCGAACGGGTAATCCCCGACGCCCACCGCGCCCCCGCGCCCGATCCGCAGCAGATGATCGACTGGGCCTGCGCATCCGCACTTGACCATCTCGGCTTTGCCACCCCCGGCGAGATGGCCGCTTACTGGAAGGCCGTCACGCCAATTGAGGCGCGCGACTGGTGCAAGGCGGCGCTAGCGACCGGCGACGTCCTTGAACTCGACATCGAGGGTGCGGATGGTCAGACCCGCCGCAGCCTTGCCCGCCCCGATGTGTTCGAAATGGCCGCCAACGCCCCCGAGCCATCCCCCCGCCTGCGCATCCTGTCGCCCTTTGACCCCGCCCTGCGCGACCGCACCCGCGCCGAGTTCCTGTTCGGCTTTTACTACCGGATCGAGGTTTTCGTCCCCGAACCCAAACGCACCTACGGCTACTACGTGTTCCCGGTGCTCGAAGGCGCGCGGCTGATCGCCCGGATCGACGTCAAGGCGCACCGCGATGACGCCGCGCTGCGGGTGCGCGCCGTCTGGCCCGAACGTGGCGTGACGTTTGGGGCGCAAAGGATGCAAAGGCTGGAGGCCGAGTTGACCCGCCTTGCCCGGTTCGCGGACTGCGACCGGGTGGACTGGCACAACGATTGGCTGCGCACGCCGGTTTGACAGGCCGACCCCGCACCCGCATCCTGCGACAAATTCCGTGAAGGCCCGCGATGACCCAAACTGCCGACAACATATCGACCACCACAGACCTGCCCAAAGTCGTGCGGGGCAACGGCAGCTATCTTTATGACGCGACCGGCAAGCAATACATCGACGGATCGGGCGGCCCGGCCGTCTATTGCCTTGGCCACGCCAACGCCGAGGTCAACGCCGCCGTAAGCGCCCAGATGGACCGCATCGCGCATGGCTATCGCTACAACTTCACGACCGACGCGCTGGAAGAACTGACAGATATTCTGCGCGACCGTCTGGGCGGCACCCTGCGCGAGATGGTCTTTGTCAGCAGTGGGTCCGAAGCCGTCGAAAGCTGTCTCAAGATCGCGCTGCAATACCAGACCGCAATCGGCCGCAAATCCCGCCGCCGCTTCATTTCGCGTCAGCGATCCTGGCATGGCAACACGCTCGGCGCGCTTGGCGTGTCGGACTTTGCCGAACGCACCGCCGCCTTTGAAGGCGCGTTCATCCCGTCGATCAAGGTCTCGGCCGCCAACACCTATCGCCCGATCCCCGGGGCCACGTCCGACACCGCCGGGGCCGCCTGCGCCGCCGAGCTGGAGGCCGCGATCCTGCACCACGGCGCCGACACCATCTCCGCCTTCATCTTTGAACCCGTCGTAGGGGCCGCAGGCGGCTGCGTGCCTGCCCCCGAGGGTTACGCCCGCGCCGTCCGCGACATCTGCACCCACCACGGCATCCTGATGATCGCTGACGAGGTGATGTGCGGCGCCGCCCGCTGTGGCCCGTGGCGCGCGTTGGAGCGCGACGGCGTGGAACCCGACATCATGGCCATCGCCAAGGGTCTGGCGGGCGGGTATCAGCCGCTTGGGGCTGCGATCTGCACAACAAAGGTCTATCAGGCTCTGCACGCCGCCCATGGCGCATTCCAGACCGGCCATACGTTTACCGGCCACACCGCCGCCTGCGCCGCTGGCGCCGCAGTGCAGAAAATCGTTGCACGTGATGCGTTGGTGCAGCGGGTCATGGCCAATGAGCCGCGCCTCAAGGGCTGGCTCGCGGATGCGCTTGGCGATGTCAGCGCCATCGGCGACATTCGCGGGCGCGGTCACTTTATTGCCCTGGAACTGGTGGCCGATCGTGAAACCAAGGCCCCCTTCGACCCCAGCCTGCGTCTATTCATGAAAATCCGCGCGGCAGGCATGGAAAACGGCCTGATATGCTATCCGGTCGGCGGCAATGTGGATGGGGTAAGCGGCGATATCGTCATCCTTGCACCGCCCTACACCGCAAGCGATGCAGAACTGCAAGAAATCGTAGAAAAGACGGCGCTGTCGATCCGGCAGGTTCTTGCCAACGAAGGATTGGGATAGCTTTGCATCACGCAACCTTGAACCATCGCACTTTGGACGAAGTGTATGCTGGAGTCCCACAGGAGATATAGAATGTCACTCTTCACACGTTTTTCCGTCGTAGCCCTGATTGGCCTTTCGGCATTTTCCGCGCCCGCATTTTCCGCAGGCAGCGAAGACACAAGTTCGCAATCCCCAGCCACCGTTGGCAGCTATGCCGATGCAAAAGACCTGATCTATCAGGCGAACTATTCAAAGGCGCGCGAGATTCTGAAAGGCATTACGGCCGCCGAGCCTGGCAATGCCGATGCCTGGAACCTTCTTGGTTTCTCTTCGCGCAAGATGGGCGACCTGAGGGCTGCATCCAAAGCCTATTCCAAGGCGCTTGACATCAACCCCGGCCATCTCGGGGCGCTGGAGTATCAAGGCGAGATGTTCATCCAGATGGGCGATGGCGACAAAGCCAAGGCAAACCTCGTCAAACTGCAAGACCTTTGTGGTACCTGCGAAGAACAGCGTGATCTGCAAAAGGCGCTGGCCGCTGCCGGCATTTCCTGATCGCCATCCCGAACGGCAAGGCGGCATAGAAACCAAAAAACCCCGCCCGATGTAGGCGGGGTTGATCAGTCTGTCAGCCCTTCTTGAGGCAACGGCTGCCGAGCAGTTCGGCGATCTGAACCGCGTTCAGCGCCGCCCCTTTACGCAGATTGTCACTGACGCACCACAGGGAAATGCCGTTATCGACCGTGCTGTCCTGCCGGACGCGGCTGATGTAGGTCGCATAGTCGCCCACGCATTCGATCGGGGTGATGTAGCCACCGGGTTCACGTTTATCGATCACCATGATGCCGGGGGCCTCGCGCAGGATGTCGCGCGCCTCGTGTTCATCCAGGAACTCTTCGAACTCGATGTTGATCGATTCGGAATGGCCGACGAACACCGGCACACGCACGCAGGTCGCCACCACCTTGATGGATTTGTCGAGGATCTTCTTGGTCTCGGCGACCATCTTCCACTCTTCCTGCGTCGCACCGTCGTCCATGAAGTCGCCGATCTGCGGGATCACGTTGAACGCAATCTGCTTTTGAAACTTCTTGGGGGCCACTTCCTGACCCGGCACATAGATGCCCTTGGTCTGGCTCCACAGTTCGTCGATGCCTTCCTTGCCGGCCCCCGAGACGGACTGATAGGTGCTGACCACCACCCGCTTGATCTTCGCGCGGTCGTGCAGCGGCTTCAGCGCCACCACCATCTGCGCGGTGGAACAGTTCGGGTTGGCGATGATCATCTTGTTCTTGTAGTTCACGATCTCGTCGGCGTTCACTTCCGGCACGATCAGCGGGATCGCGGGGTCATAACGGTAAAGCGACGAATTGTCGATCACCACACAGCCAGCCGCCGCGGCCCGGGGGGCGTAGATCTTGGTCGCCGCGGACCCCACGGCAAACAGCGCGATGTCCCAGCCGTGGAAATCGAAGGTGTCAAGATCGCGGGTCTTCAGGGTCTTGTCGCCAAAGCTGATCTCGGTGCCCAGCGATTTGCGGCTGGCCAGTGCGGCGATCTCATCCACCGGAAATTCGCGCTCGGCGAGGATGTTCAGCATTTCGCGGCCCACGTTGCCCGTGGCCCCTGCGACGACGACCTTGTAACCCATTGACGGCTCCTGTCAGAAAGACAGGTCCGCATAGCGCGCAGCCCCTAGGGACGCAAGGCAAAGCGGTTATCGCGCGCCATCAGAGCCTGCAGATAGGCCCGTTCGCCCGCGAAATCATGCGGCACCTGCGCCGCTGTCCTGCTGCCGGTCAGCGATTGGCTGGCAAAGAAGTCAAAGCCGTAAAGCGTGATCTGCGTGGCGGGGCTGCGTTCCAGCAGGTCGATCATCAGCAATCCGGTGGTAGGCGGCGCCCCCAAGGCCGCGCGCAACCGCGCAAACCCTTCGACCGGCGGCAAGGCAAATCCGTCCCGCTGCGCCACATGCCAGGGCAGCCGCTTGCGCGTGTGCGACATCCACAGGGTCATTGCGGGGTTCAGCGCGGTCAGCGCATCCGCCCCGATCCCCACCGCCAGCGCCAGCACGTCGGTCCGTGTTCCGTGGCTGGCGGCCGCAGGCATCGGCGCGCGGTTGATCCGCGCCACCAGATCGGCCACGTCAATTTCGGCCCCATGCTGCCGCGCGCCCAGACTGCGCGCATTGCCCACCAACGCGACACGGCCCCGCAACCGCGCCAGAGCGTCCGGCAAGGCCAGACCCATCCCGGCCAACACCGCCTCGCGCCGCAGCGCACGCGCCAACAAGAACGAAACCCGGTTCACGCGAGAAGCTGTCGATAGACAGCGCAGAGCGCGTCCGCCTCCGCCTCGATCCCGTGCCGCGCCACGACATGCGCCCGCGCCGCCGCTGCGCCCTCTGCCAGCCGCCCGGCATCGCCCACCCATTCCTGCACCGCCGCCGTCATCGCCGCCTGGTCCCCCGGGGCCACGATCTGCCCCACGCCCGGCCCGATCAGTTGCGCAAACGCCCCCACATCCGCCGCAACCACCGGCACGCCGCAGGCCATCGCCTCCAGCGGGGTCAGCCCGAACCCCTCCCACCGCTGGGGGGCCACATAAAGGTCAAGCACGCGGTACCAGTCCGCCATGCGGTCCACGGTCACCTCGGGCAGAAAAAGGATCCGCTCCTGCAGTTCCGCCGCCGCGACCTCGGCCCGCAAGCCGTCAAGAAACGCCCGGTTGCCTTCCGTCGCGCGCCCCATCACGATGCCCGTCACTCCGGGCTGCGCCTCCACCACCCCGATCATCGCGCGCACAAAAAGGTCGGTCCCTTTCTGCGGCCGGATCCGGCCATAGCACCCCACCAGCACGCCCTGGGGCAGCCCCAGCCGCGCCCGCAACGCCGCCCGATCTTGCGCAGGCGAAAACCCAACCGTATCGATCCCGTGCATGATCACCGTCGATGGCCGCTGCAGATACGCAGCCCCCCGGTCCGAGGTTGCCACCACCGCATCCATCCGCGCGATCAGCCAGCGGCTGTAGGCACTGTGTTTGCGCTGCGAGGCGGATGTGAACAGCAACCGCAACTTGCGCCCGAAAAGGTACCGCAACACCAGCCCCGCCAGCATCTCGGTATTGCGCCGCGCATGCCAGACCCGCCAGCGGCTGCGCGACAGCAACGCCACCCGCCACAACGGCATGTGCGGCAGCCCGTCGGGCAACCCGGGGCCTGTTGTCACCACTGCCATCTGCCGCGCCTGGATCGGCACCAGCCGCACCACGGTGGCGGTCACCCCCGACAAACGGCGCTTCAGATTGGGGGCGATCACATCAGGGTCCATGCCGGTCTTCTACGCCACGGACCGCCCAACTAAAAGCCTCAGGCCGCCTGTGGCGCCCAGGGCTTTTCGCGGATCGGCAGATGTACGATGGCCGAAAACGCGCCGACCCCGACCCCGATCCACCAGACGGTCGTGTAGCCTCCGGTCAGGTCATACATCATGCCGCCCAGCCAGACACCCATGAACGACCCCAACTGGTGGCTTAGAAACACAAACCCATAAAGCGTGCCCATATAGCGCAACCCATAGATAAGCGCGACCAACCCGCTGGTCAGAGGCACCGTCGCCAGCCACAGCGCGCCCATCACCAGACTGAACAAAAGCACCGAAGCCGGTGTCATCGGCAGCATGATGAACAGCGCCGCCGCAACCGTTCGCCCCGCATAGATCCCCGCCAGCAGGTATTTCTTTGAATAGGTCTTGCCCAGCCATCCCGCCGTGATCGACCCGGCGATGTTTGCCAGCCCGATGACCGAAATCGAAATGGCCCCCAGGGCAGAGGTGCTGGTGATCCCCAACCCCGCCAACATGCCCGACGGGTCAATCGCGCCGCACATCTCTGTCACAAAGGCCGGGAAATGCGCGGTGATGAACGCCAGCTGGTAGCCGCAAGAAAAGAAGCCCACGAAAATAAGTACATAGGTCGGATCGGTGAACGCCCGCTTCAGAACCCTGCCAAGCGATTCGTCCAATTCCTGCTTGCTTGCCACTTTCGGCGACCGGATGAACGGCAGCGCGAAGAGGCTGCACAGGATCACCCCGGCAAAGACGACGAACACCTGCTGCCACGGCATGACCTGCAGCAACGCCTCGGCTGCCGGGGCGCCGAACACCTGCCCGGCAGATCCCGCCGCCGTGGCAATCCCCAGCGCGAGGCTGCGGTTTTCGGGCGACGCCGCCCGGCCCACAATCGCAAGGATCACCCCGAACCCGGTGCCTGCAATTCCGAACCCCACCAGGATTTCAAGAAACCAATGCTGCCCCGGCGTCACCGCAAAACTGCTCAATACCAGCCCCGCCGCATACAACAGCGCCCCCGCGACAATCGCCCGCCGATCCCCGAACCGCTCGGCAATCGCCCCGAACAACGGCTGCCCGATCCCCCAGGCCAGATTCTGAATAGCAATCGCCATCGAAAAATCGGCCCGCAACCAGCCGAACTCAGTCGCAATCGGGATCTGGAACACCCCGAAACTGGCGCGGATCGAAAACCCCAGCATCAAGATCACGCAGCCCGCGATCAGAACCGGGGTGAACAGCGGGGCTTTGGTCATAGGCAACGCTCCTGATGCAGGCTCGCAAAATGCGTCGGCAGGGGTGCGGCGTCAAACAGATTGTGCGCAGCGCCGTGTCACAAATCCTGTCCCGCCCGCGCATTGATGCGCCGAACGTCTCAGCTTAGTGCGTCGGGATGCCGAGCTTTGCTGCCCTTGAACTTTGGACTGCGCGAACAGCCGTCATGACGCAACCGGTGCTCGAAATGCGCGCGCATGCCGTTGTTCGCCTGTTTATGCGGCCGGACAGGACCGTGACATTCTACGCACCTAAGGGAGGGCTTTGTTGGAAACCCTAAGACGGTTTGAATCGTCAGGGTTTGCCACTGGCCCGCCACGTTCGCTTCGCAAATATCGTGTTCAATTCTCATCACTTACTCCAGACAAAATGCCCGCCGGAACATTCGGCATATCTTGCTGCGCGTCAATTGCGCTTTGGCTGGCAATCTGAATCTGCCAATTCAAACCTCTACCCGTCCACCGATCCGCCCCTTATGCTTACCCAAACACACGGGGGCGGGCATGAATGAATGGTGGCGCGGATCGGTGACCTATCAGGTCTATCCCCGGTCGTTTCAGGACGACAACGGGGACGGGGTGGGTGACCTTGCGGGCATCACCCGCCGCCTGCCCTACCTTGCGGATCTGGGGGTCGATGCGGTGTGGCTGTCGCCAGTGTTCACCTCGCCGATGCTCGACATGGGCTATGACGTGTCGAACTACACCGACATCGACCCGGTGTTCGGCACCCTTGCCGATTTCGACGCACTCTTGGCCCGCGCCCATGGATTGGGACTGAAAGTCATCATCGATCAGGTCCTGTCGCATTGCTCGGATCAGCACCCGGCCTTCCGGGAAAGCCGCGCCAGCCGCAGCAACCCGAAATCCGACTGGTTCGTCTGGGCCGACCCCCGCCCCGACGGCACGCCGCCCAACAACTGGCTGTCGGTGTTCGGCGGCCCTGCCTGGACGTGGGACGCCCGGCGCAAGCAATACTACTTTCACAACTTCCTGACCCAGCAGCCCGATTTCAACTACCACAACCCCGCCGTTCAAGACTGGATGATCGGCAACATGCGGTTCTGGCTGGACCGCGGCGTGGATGGCTTCCGCTTTGATACAGTGAACTATTTCTTCCACGATCCGATGCTGCGCAACGATGCCGCCGATTTTCGGGTCAAGACCGAGGCCGAAGCCAACCCCTACATGATGCAATACCACCTGTTCTCGAAGAACCAGCCCGAGAACATTCCTTGGATCGAACGCATCCGCGCCCTGATGGACCAGTATCATGACCGCGCAACCGTCGGCGAAATGGGCGAAAACCACCACGCCATCCGCATGATGGGCGAGTACACAGCTCCCGGCCGCCTGCACCAATGCTATTCGTTCGAACTGATGGGCTACGATTATTCGGCGACCTTCTTTCGCGGCAAGATCGAGGAATTCTTCACCGGCGCCCCCAAGGGCTGGCCGATGTGGGCGTTCTCCAACCATGATGTGGTGCGCCACGCCACCCGCTGGGCAAAACACGGCGTCTCGCAGGACGCGATCGCCAAACAGGCGGGCGCGCTCTTGCTGTCCTTGCAAGGCTCGATCTGCCTCTGGCAGGGCGAGGAACTGGGCCAGACTGATACCGAATTGGAGTTCGAAGACCTGACCGACCCCCAGGGCATCGCCTTCTGGCCCGAACCCGTGGGCCGCGACAACACCCGCACCCCGATGGTCTGGGATGAAAGCTCCAACGCAGGCTTCTCGACGGTCAAACCCTGGCTCCCGGTCAAGCCCGCTCAGGCTGCCCGCAATGTGGCAGCCCAGATTGGCAACCCGGACTCCACCCTCGAATTCTACCGCCAGATGCTCGCCTTCCGCCGCACCACCCCCGCCCTGATCACCGGCGCCACCCGCTTTCACAACCTCCCCGAACCGATCCTCGCCTTCAGCCGCGGCGACAGCCTCACCTGCGTCTTCAACCTCTCTCCCACCCCGCAAGCCCTGACCACAACCCCCACCACCCTGACCGGCCCCGGCAACGCCACCCTCATCGGCACCACCCTTACCCTCCCGGCGAATGGCTTTGCTTGGGCAACCGGAACCCCAACGCTCACCTGATGCCTTTCATTTTCTGTCCCTAAATATCCCACAGGGGGTGTGGGGGGTGTGAAACCCCCCACTCTGCCCGCAACGAACTGTCCCCGCCCGGTGTTGCGCGCCAACGCCGCCAAGCGGGGGCACGATGCCCCTCGCGGCGGCTCCCCCACCTCACGCCGCCTCCGGCGTCAGAACCCCGCGCAGCAACGCCATCGGATGGCTGCGCAGCGTCAACCGCATCGAGACGTAATCCTCCACCACCGCCTCGCCCTCGGTCATCGCGCGGAACTGCACCGCAGGCTCTACGATCCCCTCACCGTCCATGTCGCCCGCAAACAGCGGTAACTCCGCCCCGCCCGACAGCGCCCGCGCCGCCCATAGCGCATCGCGCCGTGTCAACCCCAGACTGCTGAAGACATCCGCCTCCGCCAGCCGCGTCACCGCCGCCGGGGCCACCCCCGCGCGCCGCCACACATCCTCGACCGACAAATACCCGTTCCCCCGCGCCGCCACGACCCACAGCGCCTCGTCCTCGGCCAGCCCCTTGATCTGGCGAAACCCCAACCGCAGCGCCAACAGCCCCTCGCGTTCCTCCATCACGCAGTCCCACTGGCTGCGGTTGATGCAGGGCGCCAGCACCACCACGCCATGCGCCCGCGCATCCCGCACGATCTGTGCGGGCGCATAAAAGCCCATGGGCTGGCTGTTCAGCAATGAACAGGCGAAAATCCCCGGATGGTGCCGCTTGATCCACGCACTGGCATAGACCAGCAGCGCGAAACTCGCCGCATGGCTTTCGGGAAAGCCATAACTCCCGAACCCCTCGATTTGCGAAAAGCACCGGCCCGCGAAATCATCATCATACCCGTTCGCCGCCATCCCCGCCAGAAACCGCTCTTTCAGCGCGGTAACATTGCCATGCTTCTTGAACGTCGCAAGCGCCCGGCGCAGACGGTCCGCCTCCAAAGGCGTGAACCCCGCGCCGATGATGGCGATCTGCATCGCCTGTTCCTGAAACAGCGGCACGCCCAGCGTCTTGCCCAACACCCGGCCCAGCGCATCGGACGGAAAACTCACCACCTCCTGCCCGTTCCGGCGGCGCAGATAGGGATGCACCATGTCGCCCTGAATGGGCCCGGGGCGGATGATCGCCACCTGAATGACCAGATCGTAAAAGCTGCGCGGCCGCATCCGGGGCAGAAAGTTCATCTGCGCCCGGCTTTCCACCTGAAATACCCCCAGACTGTCGGCCCGGCACAGCATGTCATAGGTCGCGGGGTCCTCGGGCGGCAGGGTCGCCAGCGTGAACGCCATCTGATGATGCTTTTCCAACAGATCGAACCCGCGCCGGATGCACGACAACATCCCCAGCGCCAGAATATCCACCTTGAGGATCCCCAGCGTGTCGATGTCATCCTTGTCCCAACAGATGACCGTGCGATCCTCCATCGTGGCATTCTCGATCGGCACCAATTCATCAAGCCGCCCTTCGGTGATGATGAACCCGCCGACATGCTGGCTCAGATGCCGGGGAAAGCCCTGAATCTCATCAATCAACCCCATGGTCTGGCGCAACCGCCAGTCGCTGGGGTCCAGCCCGATCTCGCGTAGCCGTTCGTCGGTCACCCCCCCCGGCCCGCCCCAGCCCCAGATCTGGGATGACATCGCCGACAAGGTATCCTCAGTCAGACCCATCGCGCGGCCCACCTCGCGCACCGCCCGCTTGCCGCGATAATGGATCACCGTGGCGCACAGGCCCGCACGGTGGCGGCCATAGCGGTCATAGATGTGCTGAATGACCTCTTCGCGCCGCTCATGTTCGAAATCCACGTCGATATCGGGGGGTTCGTTGCGCGCCTCGCTGACAAAGCGTTCAAACACCATCGTGCCGATCTCGGGACTGACGCTGGTGACCCCCAAGGCATAGCACACCACCGAATTGGCCGCAGACCCGCGGCCCTGACACAGGATCCCCCGGCCCCGCGCAAAGTCGACAATGTCATGCACGGTCAGGAAATAAGGCTCATACCCCAGCTTCCCGATCAGCGCCAACTCATGCACCACCTGCGCGCGCACCCGGTCTGGCGCGCCCTCGGGGTAACGCCAATCCAGCCCCGCCCAGGCCAACCGCGCCAACCGCCCCGCCGCCGTCTCACCGCCCGTCACCTCTGACGGATACTCATAGCGCAACTCGTCAAGCGAGAACCGCAGCCCCTCCGCCAACTCCCCCGCCCGGTCCACCGCCCCCTCATGCCCGCGAAACACCCGGCGCATCTCGGCGTCCGAACGCAACCGCCGTTCGGCATGCGGGCAGGCAGCGTGCCCCAGCGCATCAACCCGCACCCCCAGCCGAATCGCCGTCAGCACATCAGCGAGCTTGCGCCGCCCGCCGTGGTGCATCGCAGGCGACCCCGAGGCGACCGTCGCCACCCCCAACCGGTCCGCCAACCGCGCCAGACGGGCAAACCGCGCCGCATCCTGCCCGTCATAGCGCGGCGCCATCAACAGATGGCACTGCCTCGGAAAGGCCGCGATCAACCGCTCTGCCTCGGCCCCCCAGCCCATACCCCGCTTCACCGCCGGATGGATCAGCAACGCCAACCCCGCCCCCCAGTCCAGCAGATCCTCGATCCCCAGATCGCAACTGCCCTTCACCGCCCGCCTGCGCCCCAGGGTCAGCAACCGGCAAAGTCGCCCCCACCCGGCCCGGTCCAGCGGCAGCGCCGTCACGCAAAACCCGGTCCGCATCACCAGCCGCACCGCCGGTATCAGCCGTACCTTCTCCCTCCCGTCGCGCGCCATCTCGCGCGCATGGGCATGCGCCCGCACAATCCCCGCCACCGAGTTTTCATCCGCAATTCCCAGCGCGCCCATTCCCAACTCACCTGCACGCGCCATGAACTCCTCAGGATGCGAGGCCCCGACAAGAAAGGTGAAATTCGACATGGCAGACAGTTCGACAAACCGCATCGTGTGCCCAAAAAAGAACATTACAAGAACATTCTAGCACACCACCGCCCCACCCGCCAGTGAGTCGGCCCCCATTTCATCTTGGCTCAAATATCCAAAACCCGCCGCCCGCGTCACAAACCAGCGTCCGGATTGCGCTGAACGGCCAACACCGCCAACTCCCGCAGCGCAATCCCGGCTCGCCGCTGCATTTCCGGCACGCCATCGGGATGCGCCAGAAACTCCGGCACCACCATCATCTGCCAGCACTGCCCCTCATCCCCGAACCGGATCGCGGCAACCTCATCTTGTGTAACATGCCCGGCAAAAAACACCGACGGCCGCGCGGGGTCGGTCATCGACGGCCAGACCCTGCGCCAGATCAGCCGGTCCGCAGGCAGGATCAGCCCGAACTCCTCCTGCACCTCGCGCAAAAGACACTCCTCGGGCGTCTCGCCCCCCTCGCGCCCACCCCCCGGCAAATCCCAACTGTTGCGCCAGGGCAGCCCGTCATGGTCATCGCGCAGATAGGTCAGAATCTGGCCCCCACAAACCAGCGCAACCTTGGCCCCGACGAAATCCATCGCAGATCCCACTAAAGACCCCGGCCCCCGGTCAGTTATCGTTGATGTCGCGGTCCCACAGCTTCACCTGCCCCGACCGCACCCCGACCGTGCGGCGCAACGCCAGCCATGCCAGCACCGACAACACCGCAAAGGCCAGCACCAGAACCGGCACATTGGCCCCCAGAAGCCCGGCGCCCACCAACACCCCCGTCAACACCGCCCCGATGGCAAAGCCCAGGAAGATAAAGCCGGGTACCAGCACCTCGAGAACCCCGAGCCCGAACCCCGCCACCACCCAGACCCACCATGTCGCCCACATTCTACAACCGCCCCTTCAGCATCTTGAACGCATCGCCAAACGCATCCAGCGCCTGTGCAGGCACGATGATCGTCTGCTTGCCCGCGCCCTGGCCCACGGCCGTCAGCGCCTCGACCTGCTTCAACGCGACCTGGTACTGCGCGGCCTCGATGCCGTTCTCCTTGATCGCCCCGGCGATCACGCCTGTCGCGTAAGCCTCGGCATCGGCCAGAACCCGGCGTGCCTTGGCCTCTTGCTCGGCGGCGTAAAGCTCGGCATCGGCGTTCAACTCGACAGCGCGCTTCTTGCCTTCGGCCTCGGTCACCTGCGCACGCCGCGCCCGTTCGGCGTTCAACTGCTGCAACATCGCGGTGCGGGTGGCTTCGTCCAGGTTCACATCCAGAATCTCGGCCCGCGTTACTTCGATCCCCCAATCATCGACCATCGCCCTGACCTGCGACCGGATGTTCGCTGTCACCTCGTTGCGGTTGGACTGGACCTGATCCAGTTCCATCTTGCCGATCTCGGACCGCACGATCCCTGCCACCGTGGTGGCAATCGCGGCATCGACATCGCGGATGCGGTAAACCGTCTTTTCCGGCTCGGTGATGCGGTAAAAGACGGACGTCTCAACCTTTACCAACACGTTGTCGGTGGTGATGGCGTCCTGCTGCGCCGTTGGAAGCTGGCGTTCCAGCACCGAGATTCTGTGCGCCACGCGGTCCAGAAACGGCACGATGAAGTTGATCCCCGGCCCGAGCACTGACCGCAGCCGGCCAAACCGTTCGACCACATGTTTTTCGGATTGCGGAACGATCCGCACGCCCAGAAAAATGCACAGAACAATAAAGGCCGCAATCGCAAGGAACACTGCGTTGCCGCCCAGAAAGTCATTCAAATCCATTGCAAGCGCTCCAAAATTGTTCCCGACAACCTGCCCTGAAAAGAACCGTTGCGCAACACCGCTCTCTCGACACCGGCCCTGAGGTGGCCCATGATCGGCCATCATGCCCGCCCTGTGCCGCGACTGCCTGACCACGTTCGACGCAGGGACCCGCTGCCCCGCCTGCCGGTCGCCGCGTATCGTGGCGCATTGCGAACTGACCACGCTCGGCATCGCCCACATGGACTGCGACGCGTTCTATGCGAGCGTCGAAAAACGCGACAACCCCGCGCTGCGCGATCAACCCCTGATCGTCGGCGGCGGTACCCGCGGGGTGGTGTCCACCTGCTGTTACATCGCGCGCATCCACGGGGTGCGGTCCGCGATGCCGATGTTTCAGGCGCTGAAGCTGTGTCCGCAGGCGGTGGTGGTAAAGCCCCGTTTCCCGGCCTATGTCGAGGCAAGTCGGGCTATCCGTGCCATGATGGAACGGCTGACCCCCGCCATCGAACCCCTCAGCCTGGATGAGGCGTTTCTGGACCTGACCGGCACCGCGCGGCTGCACGGCGCGCCGCCTGCCACCCTGCTGGCCCGGCTGACGCGCGATATGGAAACCGAACTCGGCCTGACCGGGTCGGTCGGTCTGTCACACAACAAGTTTCTGGCCAAGATCGCATCGGATCTTGATAAACCGCGCGGGTTCTCTGTGATCGGACGGGCAGAAACCGATGGCTTTCTATGTGCGAAACCGGTTCGCATCATCTGGGGCGTGGGCGTTGCAACCCAATCAGCGCTGGAGGCGGCGGGCATCCGCACGATTGCCGACCTCAAACGCTGGGACCGCCCCGATCTGATCGCACGGTTCGGGTCTGGCGGTGACCGGCTGTGGCATCTGGCGCGGGGGCTGGATACGCGGCGGGTCAACCGGGACGAAAAGCTGAAGTCGATCAGCAAGGAAACCACATTAAACGAAGACACGGCCGACCCAGACATTCTTGACGGCCATATCTGGCGTTTGGCCGAACAGGTGGCGGACCGCGCCAAGGCCAAGGCACTGGCGGGCCGAACCGTGACGCTGAAACTGAAACGGGATGACTTCCAGATCATCACCCGTCGGCATGCGCTGCAAGACGCCACCCAACTGACCGACCGCATCTATCGCGCCGCGGCCCACCTGTTCGCCCATGCGCCGCGCGGTCCGTTCCGCCTGATCGGCGTCGGCATCAGCGATCTTGCCCCCGAGGAGCAGGCCGACCTTTCCCGCAACCTGCTCGACCCCGACGCCCCTAAACGCGCCGCCGCCGAACGCGCCACCGACGCCATCCGCGCCCGCTTTGGCGCGCAGGCGATCATCAAGGGGCGAACGTTGCGATAAGACGTTCAGGGTGAGGCTGCTGCGCACGTGCCCAACGGATCACGAACTCCAAGCGGTTTCGCGATACTGTTCTCGGCCTGAGCCACGGTTACAAACCCTGCTTCAGCCATCGTCGTGATGACATGGTTCCGTGCAGCCAAGGCGCGGTCAGGGGCGCGAAGCGGGTGGTAAGACGCCGGTGCTTTCGCCAATGCCGCGAGAAATGCAGCCTCATGCAGGGCAAGCGCATTCATTCCTTTGCCAAAGTAAGCATCAGCGGCTTGGTCGACACCGAAACAGCCTTGGCCAAGGAAGATCGCGTGCACTAACCAATCCAGGACTTCCTCGCGGTCAAGCGCCTGACCGATGGCAACTGTCAAGGCGACACGGCTTTTTCCACCCTGTTCCGGATACCAGAAAGCCAGACTTGCTGTCAGGGTGGATCGACTTGTGGGGCGATCGAAAAAATTCTTGTCCTCTGCCGCCACAAAAGCCTTTTCAACCAGATCAGGCGCATATGTCCAACCTGCCCGTGCACTTTCATAGGCTGAACGGATTGCGTCAACCTTCAGAAACGCAAAATCATCCTCAGCCGAGGCAGCCGGGGCTATCAGGGTGAATAGGGCAGCCGTCACAGTGTTGATCCAACCATCGCGCCAAGATGTGTTTCCCAAGAAGTTACTCCGCCGCCAAAGGCACGGCGCGCCGCCCGATCTGCGCGATCTCAGCCACCACCCCCGCCATCATTGCGCGAAAGTCGGCAAAGCCCGGCAGCAATTCGACCCGCGCCTCGTCCATGTACAAGCTTCGGTCGATTTCGACTTGCACCACATGCTGCATCACCGAGGGACGACCATAGGCCTGCGCAATATACGCCCCGGCAAAGGGCGCATTGCGCGCCACCCGCAGGCCGGAGCGCAGGAAAGCCGCCTCGATGCGCGCCATCACATGGGGTGCGGCGGCCGCGCCGAAACGATCGCCCAGAACCACCTCGGGTCGGGGTTGGCCCGGACGGGCATGGGCCTCGATCGCCTCGTGCGGCATCGAGTGGCAATCGATCAGAATGACTTCGCCAAACTGCGCTCTTGTGGCGAGGACCACTTCGCGCAGCGCTGTATGGTAAGGGTGCCAGTAACGTGCAATCCGCGCCTCGGCCTCATCCAGCGGCACTTTGCCCCGATAGATCAGCCGCCCCCCTGCCACCACACGCGGAATGACACCCAGCCCAGAGGAAATGCGGGGGCTGTGCGCAGGTCGCAAAATGCCGTCGATCACGCCGGGGTCCAACTCGTCATGTGCTCGGTTCAGGTCAAGAAACGCGCGCGGCATCCGCGCCGCAAGCAGAGGTGCGCCATGTTGCGGCGCCATATCGAACAGCCTGTCGACAAACGCATCCTCGGACGATCGGATTGCCAGCGCATCCAGCGCAGATGCCGCAAGAAATGCGCTTGGGTAGTCGCGGCCCGAATGGGGCGACGAAAACACAACCGCACTGTCCTGCAGAACCGGGCGGATCAGACGGTAGGCGTCATGTTGCATGCACACTCCTGTCACATTCCGGTATAGCGATAAAAGCTGGCGCACCAAAACCCCTTGAACAGGTCTGCGACTCTATTTATACGCAGCCCATCGACGCGGTCCCGCCCGCGTCCTTTTTGTTTGGGCGGGGCTTTTTCGGTACGGCGGGCGGTTAGCTCAGCGGTAGAGCACTACGTTGACATCGTAGTGGCCACTGGTTCGATCCCAGTACCGCCCACCATTCACCGCACCCGCAAGGGGGCACGTTGTTTTCATTCGGCGCAGACGCGCCGCGAACAGGAGAAGACCCATGAAGGTCGCAAACTCGCTCCGCTCGCTGAAGACGCGTCATCGCGATTGCCAGGTCGTGCGCCGCAAAGGCCGCGTCTATGTGATCAACAAGACGCAAAAGCGTTACAAGGCCCGTCAGGGTTGAGCCGCTTCTTCACCGGCGAATAGGCCGCTGGGGGCAACCTCTGGCGGCTTTTTCATTTGCTGGCGGCACAGGACCACAAACGGGAACAAGGAAAGCCCTGCGATGCACCCCAATCCCGCCTTTCGCGGCACGCCGAAGGACCGCAACATCGCCTTTGCCCGTGCGCGCGGTTTTGGTGTGCTGTCGGTCAATGGGGAAGAAGGCCCGCTCTGTGCGCATATCCCGTTCGAACTGTCGGATGATGGCTCCGAGATCCGTCTGCACCTTGCCCGTTCGAACCCGATTGCGAGGGCCGCCCTGCCTGCACCGGCGGTTCTGATCGTCTCGGGTCCCGATGCCTATATCTCGCCCGACTGGTACGGGATCGCGGATCAGGTTCCGACCTGGAACTACGTGGCCGTGCATCTGCGCGGGCTTCTTTTCCCCCAACCACCCGAGGCGCTGCTGCCACATCTCGATGCCGTCTCGGCCCATTTCGAAGACCGCCTTCACCCCAAGCTGCCCTGGCGCACCGCCAAGATGACCGACGGCGTGATGGAGCGGATGATGCGGATGATTGTGCCCTTCCGAATCGAGGTGGCCGCGGTCGATGGCACGTGGAAGCTGAACCAGAACAAGACACCCGAGGCCCGCACCGGGGCGGCGGCGGCACTCGTGGCGCTGGGTGATCCCGTGGCAGCCCAGATCGCAGCATTGATGCGTGATCTGCCGGATTGACGCCGACGGCGCTGCTTGCAATTTACAGCCGCCACGCAAGGCCCTAGGGTCATGGCACCCAGATCGGAGGTCGCCATGGCTCTGCCGCTTGCCCCCCTTGTTCCCATCGTGCTGCGCATCGGCGCCGTTACCGGTGCGGGTTATGCCCTGAGCCGCGCCGTGACCGCGCGCGTCAAAGCGGGACGCACCGATCAACGGGCCGAGGATGCGCTTGACGATCTGCAGGACGGGCTTGCCCTTCATCGCCCCGCAGATCGCACGACCGACGGCGAGGGCCAGACCAACGCGGCGGCCCGGTTGCGCCGGACAATCCGATGGGGCAAGGGCGGGGTCGAAATTGACGCGGGGTTCTTGGCCCGGTTCCGTATCAGAAGGCTGTAGGATGCAGCTCTTCACGTCTCCGACCACGCCGTTCGGGCGCAAGGTGCATGTCGCCGTGATCGAAGCGGGTCTTGCAGGCCTGGTTGAGATACATGGCGTAAGTGGCACACCCCTTGACCCCGGCACCCTGCCGCTGGACCGCAACCCGCTGGGCAAGATCCCGGCCCTGCTGCGCGACGATGGAGCAGCTCTGTATGACAGCCGGGTGATCTGCAGATATCTGGATGACGTGTCGGGCGGCAAGCTCTATCCCGCCGGGCCCGCGCTGTGGGATACGCTGGTGCTGGAGGCAACGGCAGACGGCATGCTGGATGCAGCCGTTCTGATGGTCTACGAATCGCGTCTGCGCCCCGAGGATCGGCGCTTTGCCCCTTGGGTCGAGGGTCAGTGGGCCAAGATCGCCCGCGCATTGGACGCCGCAGAAACCCGGTGGGTGACGCATTTGAGCGGGCCGGTTGATGTCGGGCAGATGGGATTGGCCTGCGCGCTGGCCTATCTCGACTTTCGCCATCCTGCCCGCGAATGGCGCGCGGGGCGACCACATCTGTCGGCATGGGAGGCAGAGTTCGCCGCGCGCCCGGCAATGGTCGCAACGCAACCCCCTGCGGCTTAGGTATCAGCCGCAGACGCGCGCCTGAGTGCGGGGCCATCAGCAGGAAACCCCGCCACCATCCTGCCTGCGGCCAATCGAGACCTAAAATCGCGCAAACCTTGGAAGGCTTCAAAACTGCGTCAAGATGCGCGCCATTGCCCGCTGGACGGGGCGGGACGGCTGGGCTAATTACCACCTTGAATGGCTGCCGACTAGGGCGGCCCAACGGTTGTTTGAGCCGAGCGGTTGGCCGGTTCCGAAAGGGAGTAGTCTCGTGTCCCACGCTGAAGAACCCTCTGGCTCACGCCGGGATTTTCTCTACTACGCCACTGGCGGCGTGGCTGCTGTCGCCGGAGGCGCTGCTGTCTGGCCGCTTGTCAACCAGATGAACCCTTCGGCCGATGTGCAGGCGCTGGCCTCGATCTTCGTCGATGTGTCGGGCGTTGAAGTCGGTACGCAGCTGACGGTGAAATTCCTCGGAAAGCCGGTGTTCATCCGCCGCCGCACCGAGGAAGAGATCGCCGATGCGCGTGCCGTCGCCCTGACCGACCTGCCCGACACCAACGCCGAGAACCGCAACAAGCCCGACGCCGACGCAAGCGATGCGAACCGCGCGATGGACGAAGCGGGCGAGTGGCTGGTGATGATCGGCGTTTGCACCCATCTGGGCTGCGTGCCGATCGGTGACAAGTCGGGGGACTTCGGCGGCTGGTACTGCCCCTGCCACGGCTCGCACTACGACAGTGCCGGTCGGATCCGCAAAGGCCCCGCGCCGCGCAACCTCGATATTCCTGTGGCGTCCTTTGAAGACGCAACTACCATCAAACTGGGATAGGAACAGATCATGGCCGGAATTCCGCACGATCATTACGAACCGAAGTCGGGTGGCGAAAAGTGGCTGAACAGCCGCTTGCCAATCGTCGGGTTGATGTATGACACCCTGATGCTGCCGACGCCCAAGAACCTGAACTGGATGTGGATCTGGGGCATCGTTCTGACCTTCTGTCTGGCCTTGCAGATCGTGACCGGCATCGTGCTGGCCATGCATTACACGCCGCAGGTCGATATGGCCTTTGCGTCGGTCGAGCATATCATGCGCAACGTGAACGGCGGCTACATGCTGCGGTATCTGCATGCGAACGGCGCGTCGCTGTTCTTTGTGGCGGTCTATCTGCACATCTTCCGCGGTCTCTACTACGGGTCTTACAAAGCCCCGCGCGAAGTGACCTGGATCATCGGCATGCTGATCTATCTGGCGATGATGGCGACCGCCTTCATGGGCTATGTGCTGCCCTGGGGTCAGATGTCGTTCTGGGGCGCGACCGTGATCACTGGCCTTTTTGGCGCGATCCCGCTGGTCGGGCCGACCCTGCAGGAATGGTTGCTGGGCGGGCCTGCAGTGGACAATGCCACGCTGAACCGTTTCTTCAGTCTGCACTACCTGTTGCCCTTCATCATTGCCGCCCTCGTTGCGACGCACATCTGGGCCTTCCACACCACCGGCAACAACAACCCGACCGGGGTCGAAGTGCGCCGCACCTCGAAGGCGGAGGCAGAAAAGGACACCGTGCCGTTCTGGCCGTACTTCGTGATCAAGGACCTGTTCGCGCTTGCGGTCATCCTTGCCGTGTTCTTTGCCATCGTGGGTTTCATGCCGAACTACCTCGGTCACCCCGACAACTACCTCGAGGCGAACCCGCTTTCGACGCCCGCGCACATCGTGCCGGAATGGTACTTCCTGCCATTCTACGCGATCCTGCGTGCCTTCACGGCGGATGTCTGGGTCGTGCAGCTGGTTCAATTCGTGACCTTCGGAATTGTCGATGCCAAGTTCTTTGGCGTCCTGGCGATGTTTGGCGCGATTGTCGTGATGGCTCTGGCACCATGGCTTGACACCTCGTCCGTGCGGTCGGGTCGCTATCGCCCGATGTTCAAGTGGTGGTTTGCGCTGCTGTGCGTCGATTTCGTGGTGCTGGCTTGGGTCGGCGCACGCCCGGCAGAAGAGCCCTATGCCACCATCTCGCTGATCGCCTCGGCCTACTGGTTTGCCTACTTCCTCGTGATCTTGCCCTTGCTTGGCGTGATCGAGAAGCCGCTGAAACAGCCGGCGACCATCGAAGAAGACTTCAAGGCCCATTATGCCCCAGCGGCACAACCGGCTGAATGAGAGGGATAGACCGATGATCCGCAACATCACCCGCGCCGCCGCCGTCCTGCTTGCACTGTCGTCCGGGGCGGTATTTGCCGAAGGCGAGGTTCACATCGAAGACGTGGCCTTTGCTCATGAAGGCCCGTTTGGCAAATTCGACCAGATGCAACTGCAGCGCGGCCTGCAGGTCTACACCGAGGTATGCTCGGCCTGTCACGGGCTAAAGCATGTGCCGATCCGCACGCTGTCTGATGCCGGCGGCCCTGCGCTTCCCGAAGATCAGATCCGCGCCTATGCGGCGGCCTTCCCGATCAATGACGAGCCGTCCAACCCACAGTACTTCGATGCCGAAAAGGGCGAGTTCCGCCCCTTGACTCCGGCAGACAAGTTCCCGGCCAACAATTCGCTCGCGGCACCGGACCTTAGCCTGATGGCGAAAGGCCGCGCTGCCTTCCATGGCCCCTACGGCACCGGCATCGCGCAGCTGTTCAAGGGCACAGGCGGCGCTGAATACATCCGTGCGCTGATGGTCAGCTATCCGGACGAACCGCCGGCCTGTGCAACGGGCGACGAGGACGGGTACTACAACAAGGCCTTTCCGAACGGTGGCATCCCGGAGTCCTGCAAGGATGAACATGGTCACTCCACCATCGAGGGCAGCTGGATCGCCATGGGCGCGCCCCTGTCGGACGACCTTGTGACCTACGCAGATGGCACCCCGGCGACGGTGGACCAGATGGCGATGGACGTCGCATCTTTCCTGATGTGGTCGGCAGAACCCAAGATGATGGCGCGCAAGGAGGCCGGCTTTACCGCCGTGGTCCTGCTGACCGTGCTGGCATCGCTGCTGTATCTGACGAATAAGCAGCTTTGGGCCGGGATCAAGGGCAAGAAGCACAGCTAAGCTGCTCGAATACCAAAAAGAAACCCCGCCGTTTGGCGGGGTTTCTTCATGGCTGTGCCAGACCGGTCCTTGCGGGTCAGCCTTTTCGGCCGTCCCAGAACCCTCTGACCTTCGAGAAGAACGAGTTGCCTTCGGGATTGTTGTCCTCGGACAGCTTTTCGAACTCGCGCAGCAGGTCCCTCTGCCGCGCCGTCAAGTTGACCGGGGTTTCGACCGCAAGTTCGATCAGCATGTCGCCCATACCGCCGCCGCGCAGTGCCGGCATCCCCTTCGACCGCAGCCGCATCTGCTTGCCGGTCTGTGCGCCCGCAGGCACCTTGACCCGGCTTTTGCCGCCGTCGATCGTCGGCACTTCAACCTCGCCGCCCAATGCCGCCGTCGAAAACGAGATCGGCACCCGGCAGAACAGATGCTGGCCGTCGCGCTGAAACAGCGGATGCTCTTTCACCTCGATGAAGATGTAAAGATCGCCCGACGGCCCACCGCGCATCCCGGCCTCGCCTTCGGCAGCCAGCCGGATGCGCGTGCCGGTTTCGACCCCGGCCGGGATATTGACCGACAGGCTGCGTTCCTTCTCGATCCGCCCGGCCCCGCTGCAGGACTTGCAGGGATTCTTGACGATCTGCCCCGCGCCCGAACAAGTCGGGCAGGTGCGCTCGACCGTGAAGAAGCCCTGCTGTGCCCGCACCTTGCCCATGCCCGAACAGGTTGGGCAGGCGACAGGTTCTGCGCCGCCCTCAGCCCCGCTGCCGCGACATGTCTCGCAAGCCACCGATGTCGGCACGTTGATCGTCTTGTGAACGCCCTGATGCGCCTCTTCCAGGCTTACCCGCAGGTTATACCGCAGGTCCGACCCACGCTGCGCCCGGCTGCGCCCGCCACCCGCGCCGCCCCGGCCCCCCATGAAATCTCCGAAAAGATCTTCGAATACGTCAGAGAACGCGCTTGAGAAATCACCCTGCTGGCCATACCCGCGCTGACCACCGTTGCCGCCATGCCCGCCCTCGAACGCCGCATGACCATAGCGGTCGTAGGCGGCCTTCTTGGTTTCATCCTTCAGAACGTCATAGGCCTCGTTCACTTCCTTGAACTGGGCCTCGGCGTTGGGGTTGTCAGAGTTGCGGTCGGGGTGCAGTTCCTTGGCCTTGGTGCGATAGGCTTTCTTCAACTCTTCTGCCGAAGCGCCCTTTGCGGCCCCGAGTATGTCGTAGTAGTCACGTTTTGCCACGGGAACACTCCCTTTGTGGAACCCCAAAGGGCGGATCGTTCCCGATCCGCCCCTTGCCAGTTCCAGCGCTGTTACTTGCGCTTGTTGTTGCCCAGGTCTTCGAAGTCGGCATCGACGATGTCTTCGTCCACACCGCGCTGTTCATCCTGATCACCATCGCTTTCGGATTGACTGGCTTTGTAGATCGCCTCGCCCAACTTCATCGCGGCTTCGGTCAGGTTCTGGATGCCGCCCTTGATCTTGCCCACGTTTTCGGACGCGAGGGTTTCTTCCAGCGCGCCCATCGCCAGTTCGATCACCTCGACGGTAGATGGGTCGACCTTGTCGGCATGTTCCGACAGCGACTTTTTGGTCGAATGAATCAGGCTTTCGGCCTGGTTCTTGGTCTCCACCAGTTCGCGGCGTTCCTTGTCGGCCTCGGCATTGGCTTCGGCGTCCTTCACCATCTGTTCGATGTCTTCATCCGACAGACCGCCCGAGGCCTGAATGGTGATCGACGCATTCCTGGCGTTTGCTGGGAGGCGAAGTGCGACAAAGAGCGGTTCGTGTTGTATGAGCATAGTCGGTGGGTGGCTCCTGACCCTGGTGGGCTGTGGTTGTATGGCGAGAGGGTTATCGACCCCAACGCGGTGCGTTTGTCGCCTCAGGAGCGGGCACATCAGAGTTATGCGAAGCACATCGTGAATGAGAAGCAGATTGAGGAGATGTATAAGGGTGTGAAGCGGTTGGTGTGGAAGGCGTCGAATATGGTTCACTATCTGGACGCGAGTTGCTATGCGTCCGTGGGGGCTGTGAAGGAGGGTATCGTCCTTCCTGGTTTCAATAAGAAGACCCTGCCGGTGCCGGTGGAGTTGAGTAAGCCTCGTCCGACGCGGGAATCGTTGGAGCGTCTGTGGTAGCCAAATATAGGCTATGGACGATGCAACCCGCGAACAGATAGCCGACGCGATAGCCAATGGGCGAAGCG
>JANNPZ010000087.1:0-129255 GCA_031400505.1 Paracoccaceae bacterium
CGACCAGCGGCTGGACCGCTGGTTCAAACGGCGCTTTCCGCAGATCACCCAAGGGGCGGTCGAAAAGATGTGCCGCACCGGGCAGATCCGGGTGGATTCGGCGCGGGTCAAGGCGTCCGATCACGTCACCCCCGGCCAGACCATCCGCATTCCGCCGCTGCCCGACAGCGAAGCCCCCAGCCGCCCGCGCGATGGCGGCGTGTCGGCGGCGGATGAACGGATGATCCAGAACGCGGTGCTGTGGAAGGATGAACACATGATCATCCTGAACAAGCCGCCCGGCCTTGCGTCCCAAGGTGGGTCCGGCATGGGCGACCGGCATGTGGATGGGCTGACAGAAGCGCTGAAATTCGGTTTCAAGGAACGCCCCAAACTGGTGCACCGGCTCGACAAGGACACATCGGGCCTGTTGATGCTGGCACGAACCGACCGGGTGGCACGGGCGCTGTCGGAAAGCTTGCGGCACCGCAACACGCGAAAAATCTACTGGGCGGCGGTGGCAGGCGTGCCGCATCCGCGCAAGGGGTCGATCAAATACGGGCTGATGAAGGCCCCGGGTGGGGGGCGCGGCGATGAAAAGATGGTTTGCGTCCATCCCGCCAAGATGGCGGATTACCCCGATGCCAAACGCGCGCACACCGACTATTTCACCCTGTGGTTTCTGGGAAACCGTATCAGCTGGTTGGCACTGGAGCCGGTGACGGGCCGCACGCACCAGTTGCGCGCGCATATGGCCGAGATGGGGCATCCGATTGTCGGCGATGGCAAATATGGCGGCGGTGGGCAAGAAAACCTTGGCGACGGCTGGGGGGCGACGGTGGGCGGTGACATCAGCCGCAAGCTGCATCTGCACGCGCGCAGCCTGTCGGTTGAACATCCGGTTTCCAAAACGATGATGACGTTCACGGCGCCCTTGCCCGAACATATGGCGCGGACGTGGAAGACGTTGGACTGGGGCGAAAACGATGTGCCCGCAGACCCGTTCGCAGGTCAGGAATGAGGCGGACAGCATGAGTGGCTGGACCGCCAAGCGGTTCTGGAAAGAAGCGGTTGTGGTTCCATCGGGCGACGGGTTCGCGGTCACCCTGGATGCCCGTCCGTTAAAGACCCCGGCCAGAACGCCGCTGGTGGTACCGACCGCAGCGCTTGCGCAGGCGATCGCGGCTGAATGGGATGCGCAGACCGGTTTGGTGAAGCCCGAGACGATGCCGTTCACCCGAACTGCGAATTCGGCGCTGGACAAGGTCACCCCGCAGTTCGACGCTGTGGTTGAAATGTTGGCGCAGTACGGCGGTACGGATTTGCTGTGCTATCGTGCGACCGATCCGCAAGCGTTAATCGATCGGCAAAATGCGGCATGGGACCCGCTTTTGGACTGGGTTGCGATGCAGTTCAATGCGCGACTGCGGGCGGTGCCGGGGGTGATGTTCATCCAGCAAGACCTTGGCGCGCTGGCCCGTTTGCACGCGGCAGTTGCGGCGCAATCGGCGTTTCAGGTGGCCGGCTTTCACGATCTGGTGGCGATCTCTGGCTCTCTGGTGCTGGCCTTGGCGGTGACGCAAGGCCGCCTGACCGCAGGCAATGCCTTTGGCCTGAGCCGAATCGATGAACGCTGGCAGTCCGAGCTTTGGGGCGTTGATGACGAAGCGGCGATGCTGGACGCGCTGAAGAAAACGGCATTTGACGATGCGGCGCGCTTTTTCGCGCTGTGTGCGTGATGAATTTTCCTGCGAAAACGCCACGTTCCGGGAAATTATCTGTCGCATCACGGAAATCGATCAATTTCGGGACATTGCGCATTTGGCCCGTGGTTTCACTTGACCTGACAAACCGCTTTGGCCGAATGTAGCCTACGCTGGTGGTTCGCCGCCCTCGCCGTCCGCATCGGCTTCCGCAAGGGGTCCGATGTTGTCCAACAAGAAACCGACCCAAAATGGGCGGAAACTCAGGAAGAGGTAGCTATGAAAGAATCCATATTCCTTGGCACACTGTCGGCAGTTGCACTGCTTGGCGGTATTGCCTCGGCAACTACGCTGGAAGACGTCAAGGCCCGTGGCGAACTGCTGTGCGGGTCCCAGGCCGGGCTCGCTGGTTTCTCGGCACCCGACGCGAATGGCGTCTATCAAGGTTTTGACGTTGCGATGTGCCGCGCAGTGGCCGCAGCGGTGCTCGGCGATCCTACGAAGGTAAAAGTTGTGCCGCTGTCGTCTGAAATCCGGTTCACCGCGCTGTCGGCCGGCGAAGTCGACCTGCTGTCGCGCACCACCACCTGGACCTATTCGCGCGACACCGACCTGAAACTCGATTTCGTCGGCGTCAGCTATTACGACGGTCAGGGCTTCATGGTGAAGAAATCCCTCGGCGTGTCGTCGGCCAAGGAGCTTGATGGCGCCACCGTCTGCATCCAGACCGGCACCACGACAGAATTGAACCTTGCAGACTTCTTCAAGGCCAACGGTTTGACCTATGAACCCGTGCCGCTGAAAGACAACGCCGAAGCCGAACAGCAGTATTCTGCCGGGTCTTGCGACGTCTACACCACCGACGCCTCGGGTCTGGCCGCCACACGCGCGACTTTCGCCGATGCATCCGAACACGTGATCCTGCCGGAAATCATCTCGAAAGAGCCGCTGTCGCTGACCGTGCGCCATGGTGACAGCGAGTGGGCCGATATCGTGAAATGGACGTTCAACGCCTTGCTGACAGCCGAAGAATTCGGCATCACCTCGGCCAATGTCAGTGACATGGCGGCGACCGCGGGCACCAACCCGGAAATCAACCGTCTGTTGGGCAGCGAAGGCGAGCTGGGCGCGATGATGGGGCTGGACAAGGATTGGGCCGTGCGCGCGATTGCCGCCGGTGGCAACTATGGCGAGATCTTCGAAGAGCATATCGGCGCGTCAACTCCGATCGGTCTGTCGCGCGGTCTGAACGCGCTTTGGACCCAAGGCGGGCTGCAGTACTCGCCGCCGTTCCGGTAAACTGAACTGGGGCGCGTCCGATGGGCGCGCCCCGCTTCTTTGCGACACGTGCAACCCGGGCCATCCGACCAGAGAAATTCTGGCGAGAACAATAATGGCAGAGCTCGGGGAATTCAGGGGGTTATCAATGACTGTAATGGACCCGCCTCGGGCCGGTTTCCGTCCTGGCATGCTGCTTTACGATACGCGGTATCGGTCGATCACCATTCAGGTGGTCTTCATGGTGCTGATCGTCGTGTTTTTCTTCTGGTTGTTCGAGAATGTGACGACCAATCTGCGCGCCGCAGGCAAGGATTTCTCTTTCGGCTTTCTGTGGACACGCTCGGGCTACGACATCAACCAGATGCTGGTCCAATACTCCAGCGACAGCACGCATGGCCGTGCCCTGCTGGTCGGTCTGCTGAACACGCTGTTCCTGTCGTTTATGTGCTGCATCCTGTCGACTGTGATCGGCGTTTTGGCCGGCGTGTTGCGACTGTCGAAGAACGTATTGATCTCGCGGCTGATGGCGATCTACGTCGAGGCGTTCCGCAACGTTCCCGTCGTGCTGTGGATCGTGCTTGTCAATGCGATCATGGCCGTAAGCATGCCTGAACCCAAGGAATTCCGTGGCGAGAACTCTTCTGCTTCGATGATCCTTTTTGACTCGGTTGCCATCACCAACCGCGGCGTCTATGTGCCCGAGCCGCTGTTTTCGCGCAGTCTGGGCAACACCGACATCGGCGTGTTTCTGATTTCGAACGACCTGCTGGCAATCATTGCGGTGGTTTTGGCTTCGATCTGGGGCTACCGCCGTCTGCAGTCCAAAGCGACGGCAGTGCAGAACGCCACCGGCATCCGGCCCAAGACGCTGTGGACCGGTCTTGCGATCATTGTCCTGCCGCTGGCCGCCTTGCTGGTCGCGACGGGCTTCCATCTTGGATATCCAGAACTGAAAGGCTTCAACTTTGTCGGCGGCGTGCATGCCCGTAACTCGCTGGTGGCGATGTGGCTGGCCGTGTCGATCTATTCTGCCACCTACATCGCTGAAAGCGTGCGCGGCGGTATCCTCGCAATCTCGCGCGGGCAGACCGAGGCGGCGCTGGCGCTGGGCTTGCAACCTGGTCTTGCCACACGCCTTGTGGTGCTGCCGCAGGCGATGCGCGTCGTGGTTCCGCCGCTGATCTCGCAATACCTGTCGATCACCAAGAACACCTCGCTGGCGCTGGCTGTGGGCTATATGGACCTGCGCTCGACCCTTGGCGGCATCACGATGAACCAGACCGGGCGCGAGCTGGAATGCATGCTGCTGCTGATGGGCACCTATCTGACGATCAGCATCATCATCTCGGCTTTGATGAACGTCTATAATTCCAGCCTCAAGCTGAAGGAGCGTTAGGATGGCCGATACCTCTTACGTTCGCACGGCGATGCTTTCGGCCCAAAAACCCCCCGCATCCGAAGTCGGGGTGGTGCATTGGGTTCGGTCCAACCTGCTGTCATCCTGGGGCAATTGCCTGCTGACCCTGCTGTCGATGTTCATCCTTTACGTCATCGTTTCGTCTATCGGCCCCTGGTTGGTCCGGTCGGTCTGGAACGCGGGATCCTTGCAGGAATGTCGCGAAATCATCGAGGCGACCTGGGGGCCCGGCAAACGCGGAGCCTGCTTTGCCGTGATCGCGGAACGCTGGCAGCAGATCATCTTCGGTTTTTATCCAAAAGAGCTGTACTGGCGCCCGACACTGACATTGGCCCTGATGCTGGTGGCCTTGGGTCCGATCCTGTTTTCCTGGGTGCCGCGCCAGTTTCTGTGGGTGTCGCTGACATTCCCCGCCGTGGCGTTCTGGCTGTTGTGGGGCGGCTCGGTCTGGCTGCCGGTGATGATCCTTGTCGGATTTGCGCTGGGCTATGCGGCCTTCCGTGCGGTTTCGGTCGTCAACAGCCTTGCCGGGGCCATTGCAGCGGCTTTGGTTCCGGTGCTGTGGTGGATATACTTCTGCAACCCCGCTGCGCAGGCCTTTCAGGACATCCTGCCGATAGGGTTGACCATGATGACGTCGGACAAGTTCGGCGGCTTCCTGTTGTCCACAGTCATCGGCATATCCGGCATCGCCTTTTCCCTGCCGATTGGCATTCTTCTGGCGCTGGGCCGCCAATCCGACCTGCTGATCGTGAAAACCTTCTGCGTTGCCTTCATCGAAGGCTTTCGTGGCGTGCCGCTGATCACGCTACTGTTCACGGCGTCCTTGCTGCTGAACTACTTCCTGCCGCCGGGCACCACATTCGACGTGATCCTGCGGGTGATCATTATGGTCACGATCTTTTCGGCAGCCTACATGGCCGAGGTGATCCGGGGGGGCCTCGCCGCCCTGCCGCGCGGGCAATACGAGGCGGCAGATGCACTGGGGCTGGATTACTGGAAGGCGCAGCGGCTGATCATCATGCCGCAGGCGCTGAAAGTGTCGATCCCCGGCATCGTCGGCAACTTCATCGGCCTGTTCAAGGACACCACGCTGGTGTCGTTCATAAGCCTGTCCGACCCGATGCAGATCGTCTCGTCGATCCGCGCCAACACCGAATGGAACGGTATCTACTGGGAACTGTTCATCTTCGTCGGCCTTTTGTTCTTCATCTTCTGCTTCAGCATGTCGAGATACTCCATGTATCTGGAAAACAAGCTGAAAACCGATCACCGCTAAGGGGGCACCATGGCCGAACACGCAATAGACCGCAGCCGGATGCAGGTGACCGACGAGGTCGCAATCCAGATCACCAGCATGAACAAATGGTACGGCACCTTTCACGTGCTGCGCGACATCAACATGACGGTCATGAAAGGCGAACGCATCGTCGTTTGCGGCCCGTCCGGGTCGGGCAAATCGACCCTGATCCGATGCATCAACCGGCTGGAGGAACACCAGCAGGGTCGCATCGTGGTGGATGGCACCGAACTGACGTCCGACCTGAAGAACATCGACATCGTTCGGTCCGAAGTCGGCATGGTGTTTCAGCACTTCAACCTGTTTCCGCATCTGACAATTCTGGAAAACCTGACGCTGGCCCCGATCTGGGTCCGCAAGGTGCCCAAGAAAGAGGCCGAGGAAACCGCGATGTATTTTCTGCACAAGGTGAAGATCCCCGAACAGGCGGCCAAGTTCCCCGGGCAACTTTCGGGCGGTCAGCAACAGCGCGTCGCCATCGCGCGGTCCTTGTGCATGAAACCGCGGATCATGCTGTTTGACGAACCCACCAGCGCCCTTGACCCCGAGATGATCAAGGAAGTGCTGGATACGATGATCAGCCTGGCCGAAGAAGGCATGACGATGATTTGCGTGACCCACGAGATGGGCTTTGCCCAGGCTGTGGCGAACCGGGTGATTTTCATGGACCAAGGCCAGATCGTGGAGCAGAACGAACCGAAAGAGTTCTTCAACAATCCAAGATCCGACCGGACCAAGCTGTTTCTCAGCCAGATCCTGGGGCACTAGGCCTATTCTGTCGTTGGTTTCGCAGCCTTCAGGCGTTCCAGCAATTCCTCTTTGCTGGGGCGCAGGTTTGGCTGCTTTGTGCTTTTCTTGACGCGCAACTCCTTGCCCGGCTTGGCGCTGGGGTCTTGTTGGCGGTTGTGGTCCTTGCTCATCTTTGGATTGCCGGATTTGCCGTAGTCCATTGCAGTTCCTTCCATCTTTGGGTTCGGCCAGCCCAATGGACGAAAAACCTCTGCGCCACAAGCAAAGGCTTCTGTCAGGCGACAATCTCGCGCGGGATGGTGAAGTCGGCGACGATGCCTTGCCCGAAACCGACCTCGGCCCAGCTGTCGATATCAAAATCGACCACCAGTGTCGCACCAGTTGGATAGCGGGAAAACTCGGAATGCAAGGGCAGTTGCGCGGCCAGCCGCTCTGCAAACTCTGCGATGCCGGGATTGTGGCCAAGGATCATCACGGTGTCTGCCGTCGCGTGACGCAGCACGGCCAGCATCACGTCCGGGCCCGCATGGTACAGCGCCGATTTCAACTCGACCTGGGCACCTGGCAGCGCAGGGCCAATTCCCGTCCAGGTTTCGCGCGTACGCACGGCGTCCGAACACAGGACCTGCGATGGGATGTAGCCACGCGATGCCAGCCACTGGCCAAGGTCTGACGCTGCTGCGCGACCACGATCGTTCAGCGGGCGGTCATGGTCGGGAGTGGTCGGGTCATCCCAACTGGATTTCGCGTGACGAGTCAGAATTAGACGCTTCATTTATGGAACTGCCTCATGTGATAGGCTGACTGCTCGGGCAGTCTTGCATAAGCCGCCGACAGGGGGCAAGCCCTGCGCACGGCACAGCCGCTGCCCATACAACTAGCACCCGGGGCAGTGTCCAGATAGGCGTGGCAACTGGACAGATCATAGGACTGCGGCGTCAGCGCGCCCGCCGGGCAAGCCGTCAGGCACGGCTGGTGGCAGGTGTCGCAGGGCCGGGGCAGGGCGGGGGGCGGGTCGATGTGCTGTTTCAACGCGAGCGCCCCACGAAAGCTGACCAGCAACCCCTGTTCCGCCTGAACCAGCAGGCGTACCGGGCTTTCCCAAACCCGCCCCGTCTGCAGCGCCCAGCGGATGAACGGATGGTAAGGGGGGCCGCCAAACGGAAACAGCGCTTTGGCCCCCAGATCACATGCCATCCCACCGACGACCCGACGTGACCAGCGATCCACCGGGTCAGGCCCGCCCCATTCGGGTTGCGCCAAAACATGCGGCCAGAAGCCGGGCTCCAGCGGGCCGAGGAAAAGCACCGTGCGTGTGCCTGAGGGCAGATCGGGATCGCCGTCACAAGAAAAGCCCCCCAGGATCGCCAGCTTGTGCTGAGCCGCTTGTTCTGCGATCCCCGCTAGCGTTGGAACGGCAGCCACAGCGCCCATCCCAGCCGTGCCGGTTTCTGATCTTGCCATTCCAGACCCACTTGCATCGCGTCTTGCCCATCCGCGGGTTGCGCGCGATAGGTGGCAAACATGCGGTCCCAGATCGACAAAGCAAAGCCGAAATTGCTGTCATGCTCGGCCCGGATCACCGAATGATGGATCCGATGCATGTCAGGCGTCACCAGAACCAGCCGCAGGATCCGGTCGAGCCACGGCGGCAGGCGGATATTTGCATGCGTGAACAGGGCATTGCCGTTCAGCAGCACCTCGAACAGCAGCACCGCGAACGCCTGCGGCCCCAAAAGATAGACCAGACCGATCTTCAGCCCCATCGACGCCAGAATCTCGACCGGGTGAAACCGAAGGCCGGTGGTGACATCCATGTCGCGGTCGGAATGGTGAACCCGGTGAAACCGCCAGAACAGCGGGACCTTGTGCGTCACCAGATGCTGCACCCACATCGCAAGGTCCAGCAGAACGATGGCCAGAAGCACCTCCAGCCACAAGGGCCAGCGGACCTGATTGAACAACCCCCAGCCGTTCTGCCAGGCATCAAGCGCGGCCCCGATGGCCAGCGCCGGCATCAGCAGCGCCAAACCCCGCAGCACAAGCGTGTCGATTGCCACCATTCCCAGATTGGTAATCCAACGGCCCCTGCGTGGCTGAACCCGCCCCCGACGGGGCAGCAACGCCTCCAGCGCCGCGAACAGCGCGAGCAGGCCAAGAAACACCGACAGTCGCAGGATCAGTTCAAAGGACATGGCGCGGCTTGCCTCTTTGCGCGATCCGGGTCATCGCTTGATGCGCGGCTTGACGCGCGGTTCGGTTGACCGGATCTGGCTGCCGGTACCAAGATCGGTGAACAACTCCAGCAGGCAGGCGTTCGGCGTACGCCCGTCAAGGATCGTCACGGCGCGCACACCTTCGTCCAGCGCCATCAGCGCGGTTTCGGTTTTCGGGATCATCCCGCCCGCGATCACACCGTCGGCGATCATCTGGCGCGCCTCTTCGGGGGTGATCTGGGTCATCACCTCGCCCGCCGCGTTCTTGACCCCGGCCACATCGGTCAACAGCAACAGCCGGTCGGCCTGCAAGGCCCCTGCAATCGCCCCCGCCGCCGTGTCGCCGTTGACATTGAACGTCTCGTTATCCGCCATGCCCGTGGCCACTGGGGCCACCACCGGGATGATCCCGGCGGCATAAAGGTCGCGCAGCACCTGCACGTTCATCTCGATGGGCCGCCCGACATAGCCCAACTCGGGATCATCCGCCTCGCAGACCATCAGATCGTCGTCCTTGCCGGAAATCCCCACGGCGCGCCCGCCCGCGTCCATGATCGCCTGCACGATGCGTTTGTTCACCAAACCTGACAGAATCATCTCGACCACCTGCACGGTCGCTTTGTCCGTCACCCTTTTCCCGCGCACGAAGTGGCTTTTGATCCCCAGCTTTTCCAGCATTTCGTTGATCATCGGCCCGCCGCCATGCACCACAACCGGGTTCACCCCGACCTGTCGCATCAGCACGATATCGCGGGCAAATTCCGCCATCGCCGCATCGTCGCCCATCGCATTGCCGCCGAATTTGACCACGACAACCGACCCGGAATAACGCTGAATATAGGGCAGCGCGTCTGACAGCACGCGGGCGGTGGCGGCGGCATCGGATTGGGTCATGGTTTGCTTTCTCATTGCGGCCTCCATCGGTTGCGATTTGATAGCGGCCTGCGCGGTCTGTGCCAAGCGAAGGATGGGGTTGTAAAATCCGAGTATTATAGTAAGGTATTCCGAAATTGGAGCCGACCATGACAGATCAGAAAACCATCGTCCTGACCGGGGCCAGCCGTGGCATCGGGCACGCCACCGTCAAGCGGTTCTCGGCCGAAGGCTGGCGGGTGCTGACCTGTTCGCGCCAGCCGTTTGATGCGCGTTGCCCGTGGCCGGGGGGCGAAGACAACCACATCCAGATCGATTTGGCCGATCCGAAAAAGACCATCGAGGCGATCGAGGTGATCAAGGCAAAGCTGGACGGGCGGCTGGATGCGCTGGTGAACAACGCCGGGATCTCGCCGAAAGGGCCGGGCGGGGCGCGGTTGAACACGCTGACCACCGATCTGCGCACCTGGGGGCATGTGTTTCACGTCAACTTCTTTGCGAGTGTCATTCTGGCGCGCGGGTTGATGGACGAGTTGGTGGCGGCCAAGGGCGCGGTCGTCAATGTCACCTCGATTGCCGGAAGCCGGGTGCATCCCTTTGCCGGGGCGGCCTATGCGACGTCAAAGGCGGCGCTGGCGGCGCTGACGCGGGAAATGGCGCAGGATTTCGGGTCGCTGGGCGTGCGCGTCAACGCGATTGCGCCGGGCGAGGTGGAAACCTCGATCCTGTCGCCGGGGACCGACAAGATCGTCGCGGGCCTGCCGATGCAGCGATTGGGGCAGCCGCGCGAAGTGGCCGACGCGATCTGGTTCCTGTGCTCGGATCAGTCGAGTTACATGACCGGGTCAGAGTTGCAGGTGAATGGCGGGCAGCACGTCTGAGCGGGAATCCTGGACAGCAGGGAAAAGTCCTTGCGGGAATCGGGCGTCTGATCAAAACTGAAGTGCATTTCAGGATTTGAATGACCTTCCCACATTTTTGTGAGGTTCAATATGCCAGCACCAATTGCAAAGCAGCCAATACTCACTTTCACCGGCATGACCGATATGGGGCTCAAAACGGGCTTCGATCTGAGTTTCCACATTAACGACAACACGGCGCAGGTCTATCTGCATGTCGAAACCGACGCGAACCGGGTTCTCATCACCGGAACGACGCGGCTTACGCGACGCGATGCCGTTTTGGCGGCGATCGACGCAACGGAAAAATGGGGCCAAACCGTAAAGCTTTGGATGACAGCCGAAAAGGCCGGTGCGCGTGTCGCTGAAACCGGCAAGGTTCCCTATACGTCACATGTAAAGCCGTATTCCGGACCGCTGACGATCGGTGGTTTCTCTCGCGACACGCCCGCGTTGACCTATCCGGGCATCGGGACAGGTCGCGTCCTGTCGGGCGTGATGAACGGCAAGCGCTACTTCACCCATGCCGGAAAGCTCGAAACCAGCAACGCGATGCGAGGGTTCGATTGCACCACTTTTCCGTTGGCTCTGTATAGCGTTTCACTGCCACCGCCGGGATACGGCAAGCAACTCGGCGAAGCGCTTGGTGCGATGATCTGCAACCTAGAGCAAGTCTCGCCGAAGACCCTCAAACAGCACTTTGACGACGACGACATTCCGCTTGGTCAGTACATCTTGTTCAGTGAGGGGCACGTTCTGCTCTATAACTCCGACATCAACACGCTTTACGAATTCAACCTTGGCGGCTTCAAGGCAACATTTGCACCGCTCCGGTCAACAGAGGCCAAAAACGGACTTTGGTGGATGAGGAAACTTCCGGAGTCGCGCCGACCGCAGTTTTCGATGATCTAACGGAGCCTCTGGTACAGAAAATCCGGCAATCGTCGTTACTCCAGCGTGGCGATGACTGCCCGCAGGGTTTCGATGCCGTCGCCTTTTTCCGAACTGGTCACGATGACCTCGGGGTAGGCGGCGACGTGTTTGGCCAATGCGCCCTGCACCTGCGCGATGTTGGCGTCACGCTCGGCTGTGGAAACCTTGTCGGCCTTGGTCATCACAACCTGAAACGCCACTGCGGACCGATCAAGCAGGGTCAGAATCTCTTCATCCACCGCCTTGACCCCGTGCCGGGTGTCGATCAGCACGAAGGCGCGGCGCAGTGTCTGCCGCCCCGCGAGGTAAGACCGCAACAGCGCCTGCCACTTGGCCACGATGGCCACCGGCGCCTCGGCATAGCCATAGCCGGGCAGATCGACCAGATAGCGTTCCTCGCCAAGCGCAAAGTAGTTGATCTCTTGCGTGCGACCCGGGGTGTTCGAGGCGCGCGCGAGGGATTTGCGTCCGGTCAGCGCATTGATCAGGCTGGATTTTCCGACGTTGGACCGGCCGGCAAAGCACACCTCCAGCCGATCTGCCGGGGGCAGGCCGGGCATCGCCACCACGCCCTTGACGAAATCGACCTGGCCTGCGAACAAGAGCCGCCCCGCCTCGCGCGCCTCGAACTCGGGCTCTGGGGCGAGGGTGAATTTCAGGGTCATGCGATGCTCCAGGCGTCGCCGATGGCGATGGGGCCGCTTTGGACGACCACACCGGAAACGCCGAAATCCTGATGGCCATAGGCGGCTTGCAACCCGGCGAGGGTATCGACATCGCGGATGCCGGTGTCCGGGTTGGCCATCGTAGCCAAGCAGCGAATAATGCGTTCCTCGATCCGCAAAACGGCCCCGCCGATGGACAAATGCTTGCCGATCCAGCCAAATTCGGCCATTGGCGCCGCCCCGTCGAGCCACAGGTTGCCGCGCCAGCGATGGACCGACAGGTCCGCCCCCATTCGCGCCGAAAGATCGGCGAGCGATGACAAAGACAGTATCGAGGCCGAGGCAACGTCGGAGTCCGTCATCCCCTGTCCGCCTGTCACGATTCGGGTGGGCAGCGCGCGGTCGGGCGGGTTCAGCGGCATCACCCAGTCGAGAAAGCGCGGCAAGTCGGTCGGGTCATCCGGGCGGAAAGTGATCTCGCCGCGCTCCGGATGCCGCAAGGTGATCATGTCATCGTGCAAAACACTCGTGATGGCCATCAAGGCCGGAGCCTTGGCTCCGTGTGCGAAGTTCCGACGACTGTTCCAGCCCGGAACCAGGCGTGCAGCGTCATGCGCGACCGCCCAATGCCGGTCCATCGGCAGACATTCCCATACCGAAAGGTCAACGGACGCGAGAGCCTCGCGTCCGTGTCCCTTGATCGGGTGGCGAAAAATCTGCGCCAGTGTCCCTGTCACTTCTTGTCCTTGCCAGTTGGCTTGACTGCCGGTTTGCCCGGTGAATTTGCCGGAGCCTTGCCGTTCGGCGCGAGTGTCGCACCCGCCGGGGCCTTCTTGAACCCCGAGGTGATGTTGCCGAAAATGTCCGGTTTGTGCCCATGGCTGCGCATGATCACATACTGCTGCACAAAGGTGATGATGTTGTTGGTGATCCAGTAGACCACGAGCCCCGACGCAAAGCTGCCCAGCATGAACATGAAGATCCACGGCATCCAGGCGAAAATCTGCTGCTGTACCGGATCAGGGGGCGCGGGGTTCAGTTTCTGTTGCAGCCACATCGTGATGCCCAAAAGGATCGGCAGGATCCCGATGAAGATCAGATGCAGCACCGACCCTGCCGCCGGGCCATCCCACGGAAACAGGCCGAACAGGTTGTAAAGCGTCGAGGTGTCAGGCCCGGACAGATCGTTCAGCCACCCAAAGAATGGCGCGTGACGCAGTTCGATTGTGACGAAGATCACTTTGTAAAGGCTGAAGAAAATCGGAATCTGAATGAAGATGGGCAAACAGCCCGCAGCCGGATTGACCTTCTTTTCCTTGTAGAGCTGCATCATTTCTTTTTGCAGCCTTTGCTTGTCGTCGCCCGCGCGTTCCTTCAGCGCCTCCATCTCGGGCTGCAGCTCCTTCATGCGCGCCATCGACACGTAGGATTTGTACGCTAGGGGCAGAACCAGCAGCTTTAGAACGAAGGTCAGTGCTATGATCGCCAACCCCATGTTGCCGATCATCAGGTTCAACCAGTGCAGCACGGCGAAGATCGGTTTGGTCAAGAAGTAGAACCAGCCCCAGTCGATGCTGTCTATGAAACCGGCAGCCCCATCTGCCTGATAGGTGCGGATCGCTTCCCATTCCTTGGCGCCGGCAAAAAGCCTGGTGGTGCTGGTTGCACTCGCCCCCGGTGCGACGGCCAGTACGGGTTTGCGGGTTTCGGTCTGGTAGATGTCGCTGCCGGGGGTGTATTTGCTGACGGCGGTAAAGGGTTTGCCCTGTTCCGGCACCAGCACCGTCATCCAGTAATGGTCGGTAAAGCCGATCCAGCCATCGGTCGCGGCGTCCAGCAGTTCGGCATGGGCCGCCTCGCGGTCAACCACCGGCAGGCCGGCCACATCGTCGTAATCCGTCTCTGAAAACTCGCCATCGACGCGGGAAATCAAGCCTTCGTGCACCACCCAGATGTTTTGCAGCGTCTTCGGCAAACCATGCCGCGCGATCACACCGTAGGGGGCAAGCCGCGCCTCTGTGTTTCCGGAATTCGTGACGGTATCCGTGATCGAAAACATGAACTTGTCGTCGACTGCGATGATGCGGGTAAACGACAACCCCTTGGAATTGTCCCAGCTTAGGGTCACAGGTGACGCAGCAGACAAAGTCGCCCCCGCGGTCACCCGCCATTCGGTGTTGGCGCCAGGGACATCGTCGAACGCAAGATCACCGGCTGGCTGCCAACCAAACAACGCGTAGTGCGGCGAGGCTTGCCCGACGGGCGACAACAACTGCACGATTGGCGCCCCGGGTTTCACGGTTTCCGTGTAGGTTTTCAGGCTCAGATCGTCGATCCGGCCGCCCAACAGCGAAATCGACCCGGATAGTTCATCGGTCTCGATCTTCAGGCGCGGCGTCTGGGGGGCGGCCTCGGCCGGGGCCGCACCGGCGGCAACCGCGGCAGTGTCCGCAACCGGTGGCGTTGCAGCCTCGGGGGTAGCGACGCTTTCGGGTTGCGTCACCTCTGGGGCAGGGAACCAATCGGGGAACAGAATGGGCCCCCCGACGTACCACGCCAGAATGACCATAAAGCTGAGTGCGGTCGCGAGGATAAGGTTCTTGTTCTGATCGTCCATCCGGACCACCGCCATTCCTGTTTGGGCTTTGGCAGTGCTTCAACGACAGGGGGGGGGAAAGGTCAAGCAGAATCCCCCCCTGTGCCAGCCGTCGAACGTCGCCCCAAACACAAATCGGCGTCAAGCTGTCGCGACCGATCGCTTGTCGAGGGAACTGACCTAGCAAACCTGCGAGGCTTTTCTATCCGGCGCGGGACCCGATGCGCGGCGCGGCCCCTTGGCGCGCGCGGTGTCGAGTGATCCAGTCCAGCGTATCTTCGACTGGCATTGGACGGGCAATCCCGAACCCCTGCACATCACCGCACCCCAGTTGCGCGAGCATTGCATGTTCACCCGGTGTTTCCACCCCCTCTGCCAGCGTCAGCAATCCCATCTGTTCCGCCATTGAAAGGATCGCCGAGACGATCTTTTGCTGATCGCGGTCTTCGTCCACTCGCGTGACGAATGACCGGTCGATCTTGATGCGCCGCAAAGCAAAGCGGCGGATCGAGGTGATCGAAGCAGAGCCGGTGCCGAAATCGTCAAGGTCGATCCCGCAACCCATTCGCGACAAGGCCGAGATATTGTTCACCACCACATCGTTGTCGGTCTCTGCGACCACGGTTTCAAGTATTTCTACGGTCAGGCGCGCTGGCGACAGATCGAAACGGTCCAGTTCCCATTTCAGTTTTTCGGCGAGACGGGGGTTGCGCAGTTCACCCTTGGAAAAGTTGACGGCAACGGTCGGGACGTTGACGCCGGCCTTGTCCCAGCGTGCCAGCGCCGACAGGGCGTTGTAAACCATGACCTCGCACAGTCGCTCGCTTAGCCCCGCTTCTTCGATGAGAGGCAGGAATTCACCCGGTGCGATCAGACCGCGTTCCGGATGATACCAGCGCGCAAGCGCCTCAAATCCGGTGATTGCGCCGGTATCCGTCGAGATTTGCGGTTGAAAATGCGCGCGGATGTGGCCTTCGTCGAGCGCGAGTTCCAGATCTTCTCGCTGCGCCTCGCGGTCGGCGCGCGTGCGGGCCATGTCAGGAGCAAAGGCACGGATGGCGCCGGGGCCGTTGCGCACGGCCTCGTCGGCTGCAATCTGTGCGGCATCAAGCATCGCGCGCCCTGAAGGTTCTGGCGCGCGGACGGCAAGACAGAATCCGACTGAACAGGTCACATAGAGCCGCGCCGCATTGACCGAAATCGGCGCAGAAAGTGCAGACTGCAACCGGGCCGACAGTTGAATCACCGTTTCAAGGTCCAGCCGGCGCACTGGGGCCAGCACGACCGCGAACCCCCCGCCTTCCAGCCGCACCACCTTGTCATCTTCCCGCAAGGCCGAACACAAACGTTCGGCGGATCGGGCCAGAACCTCGGTCTGTGCCGCGCGCCCGTGTCGGTCCAGCGTCAAGGCGGAATCGTCGAATTGCAGAACAAGGCATGCCGTCGTGCGCCCGGTCAGCGGGGCATCGCGCAGCAACCCGTTCAGCAAAGAGATGACTTGCGGCCGCAATGCAAGATCGTCCGCCCCGCCGCCCGTAACCGCCGGAGCCGGGCCATCGAACCGGAACGCACCAGCGATCGCAAAAAGCAACGGCGTGCCAAGTGCCACGAGGATCAGAACGCGTTCCCCGCCGATCCAGAACGCGGCCAAAGTCACGGCGGGCAGAAAAACCATCCATTCGGGCTTGCGCAGCTGCCCCATGCCCCAGCGCCATGCGTTTCTGCCGAACGTGAGCGTGCCAAACCGCATGCCTTTTCCCCTGTTCCATACGGGGCGCAAGCTGCCCCATAGACGCAGACTAGTTAAGCAAGCTGAGGCGGGAGTTAATGCACATCCCCCAGTTGCAGAAAATCTTCCGCAGTTTCGAAACCGGTCAGTAACCCACAAGACGCCATCCTGACTTTTCATTGCCAACCGCATTCGGCTTTGCCATCGTGGCGCGGGGGGGCCCATGCAACAAAAGCCAGAAAGATCGTCCGGTTTGGGGATCAATGCCATTTTGTTCTTCGGCTTTGGTCTCGCTGCCGGCATTCTGATGGCGTTTTCAGGCTTCGGCTTTCTGCAAGACAGCGGCGTTCTGATTGCCACGGTTTTCATGGCAGCGCTGTTGGTGGTGTTGCTGCTTGGCGTCATTCTTTACGCCGCGCGCAAGATGATCTGGTCGCGGCTGTTCGGCTTTGCCGAAGTGCAGATCGAGCAGTTGGCCAACCCTCTGGCCTCTGTTGCCGAACGCGCGATTGCGGGAGATCCGGCCGGGGCCACGATGGCCGCGCGCGATCTGGTCGCACTTGCGCTGGCACGGTATTCATGGGTCACCACCCGGCGCTGGATCATCGCCTCGCTGACAGCCTTGATTGCGGCAATGGCGGCCTTGGCGGGCACGGCCCTGCTGTTTCAGCAAAACCAGTTATTGGCAGTGCAATCGAATTTGCTGATCGAACAAAACGCCCGGATCACTGAACAAACCACGCTTTTGTCGCAGGACGTCCAACTCGCCGAGGCATCGCGGAATGCCGCACTTGCCGTGGAAATTACGGATATCTCGGCAGAACTTGGCAAGATCAGTGCGCAAGTCACCGCCGCGATGGAGGCGTCGACCGGGCAGACGGCGTCGGTTTTCAACGTCATGACAACCGACGAGATCGGGCGGGAACTGGTGCTGCGGATCACGTCGATCTCGCGTGCAACCAAACCCTATCGCTTTCTGGATCTGGGGGTGCGCGCGCAAACCCAAAAGGACAAGCAACGCATTGCCGTGCAGCGGCGTCGCGACGAATTGCCCAACACCTATGCCAGGATGGAAAAGTACTTTGGCTGGGTCAACCCAGACCCTTCGGTCGCGTTGATCGATCGCCCTGCCAGCCCCGAGCGCGGGCAGTTGTTGTCGGCTTTGATGGGCGCCGGTATTCGCAATCTTGAATCGCTGAACCTTGCAGGCCTGGATCTGAGCCACGCGCATCTGCCAAACGCGACGCTGACCCTGCTGACGGCACAAGGGGGGCTTCTGGACAGCGCGGACTTCACCGGCAGCTATCTGGTGGAAACCGATCTGGGCGGGACCTGGCTGGAAAACGCGCGTTTCCGGGGATGTGTGATCAAGCGCAGCAGCTTTGCCACGGTGGAACCCCACAGGCTGCTGCCGCCCTATGTTGCCGGAACCGACGCCACATTGACCACACATGCGTCGGGCGTCGACTTCGGCGGGGCATTTGTGGTCGACACCAATTTTGCGGGTGCCAACCTGCTTGCGGCGAATTTCGACGGGGCGGTTCTGGTCGGGGTGGATTTTACAAATGCCGCCCCGGCACTTGCCACGTTTCGGAACACGGTTCTGATTGCGCCTGTCTGGACCGGGGCAGTGCTGAAATCGACCGATTTCGACGGGGCAGTGATGTTCGGGGTCGATCCTCTGGCGGAAATCAAGGGTGCAGCGGCAGAAGGCACGTTTGATCCCCTGCGATTCCGCGCCGAGCCAATTGCTCCCGATACGCTGCTGGAACGCGCCTTGGTCTATGAGCAGATCACATTGGAAGAGATCGCCGACCGCACCGGCGGGGCACAGGCGTGGCAGATCAGCCGGGTTCAGTCTTTCAATGACGGCGCGGCCCCGTGATCCTTTTCAGGGTCTGCGCCCGGTACCGGATCATACCCTGACCCGCCCCATGGGTGACAACGACAGATCCGATGTACCATCAAAAACCCGCCCTTGACCGCGCCATGTCGTTCAAGCGCGTCCAATGCATAGACACTGCAGGTCGGTTGAAATCGGCAACCGTGCCCGACCATCGGCGACAGCAGCAACCGGTAGGCGCGCACCGGAGCCGCTAGAATATGGGCAAGGGGGGTCATTTGCCGCGCTCGCGGTGCACCGATTGCAGGGCACCTTCCAGATCGCAGCGCAGATCGGCGAAATCACGCTCTACAGTTGCCCCGGGTTTGGCCACCAGCACATAGTCCCAGCCAGGGCGCACCAAAGCTGGCATCACCTCGCGCACCAAAGCCCGCAACCGCCGCTTGGCGCGGTTGCGTAACACCGCATTGCCGATCTTTTTGGATGCCGTAAAGCCGATCCGCACCATCGCGGTGTCATCGCCGCGCGCCCGCGCCTGCAGCATGAAACCGCCCGTAGCCTGACGCCGCGCGCTGGCGGCACGCAGGAAATCCGGACGGTTGCGCAATGTTTCCAGAACAAGTGGGCCCTGAACCACGCGGTCCCCCGCGCCGTTGGCTGCAATGCCATGGTCGGGGTCGGGCGACGGTGTCATGGCGTCTGTCCTTTTCTGAGCCCCGCAAGGCCCGGGGATCAGGCCGAAAGCTTTTTGCGGCCCTTGGCGCGACGGGCGGCAAGAACCAGACGGCCGCCTTTCGTGGCCATGCGGGCGCGGAACCCGTGGCGACGCGCACGGACAAGGTTGGACGGTTGAAACGTGCGTTTCATGGTGAACACTCCAGCAAACCAACAGCAGGGCGACCACCGGACTCGGAGGGCCTCAGACTTGAAGCATGCTCGTTACAGCCGCATTTCACCCAAGTCAATTCCGCGGCAAGGGCTTGTGCAACAAATCTGTCACTTTGCCGACCGGGATGTAACAAGGCAGGTCGTTTGGCTCCACTCCTGCCCGCTCCTGATCAAGGCCTCGTGAAGCCCCTTTCGCGAGCGCATCGTTCCGCCCCATGATCGGGTCAGCACAAGGAGATCGCAATGCCAGCCACAGTCCTGCCCAAATCTGCCTTGCTGCGCCGTTTGCCGATGGTCCTTCTGATTGCTGTGGCAGCAGGCGGGGCGTTCTGGCTGCGCGACAAGATAAGCTTTGCGATGCTGGCCGAACACAAGGACATGCTGGTGGCCTATCGCGACGCGCACTATTTCGGGACGCTCGTGGCCTTTGTGGTGGGTTATGCCGTGCTGGTCGCGTGTTCACTACCCGGGGCGACGCTTGCCACGCTTACGGGCGGGTTCCTGTTTGGACTGTTTCCGGGCGTGTTTTACAATGTGCTTGGGGCCACGGCGGGCGCGGTGGCGGTGTTTGTGGCGGTCAGGGCCGGGGCCGGGCGGGAAACCGCGGAACGGATCGCAACCGGTGGCGGGCCTGCGGCGCGGTTGCAGGCAGCCTTGCAACAGAATGAATGGTCGGTTCTGTTCCTGATGCGGTTGGTCCCTGCAGTGCCGTTCTTTCTGGCGAACCTCATTCCGGCCTTTGTCGGCGTGCGGCTGGATCGGTTTGCGATCACGACATTTCTGGGGATCATCCCGGGCGCGCTGGTGTTTACCTCTGTCGGTTCGGGTCTGGGCGAAGTCTTTGCCCAAGGCAACACGCCGGATCTGAGCGTCTTCTTTTCTCCGGTTGTGATGGGTCCGATTCTGGGGCTTGCGGCCCTGTCGGCGCTGCCGATCATTCTGAAACTTCTGGGCAAGAAAGCATGACATGGAAAAGATATCCACCGATCTTTGCATTATTGGGGCGGGATCCGGCGGGTTGTCGGTGGCGGCAGGGGCTGCACAAATGGGTGCCCGCGTCGTTCTGATCGAGGGCGGCGCAATGGGGGGAGATTGCCTGAATTCAGGCTGTGTGCCATCCAAGGCCCTGCTGGGAGCCGCGAAGATGGCGCAGGCGATGCGCGACGGGGCCGCGTTCGGCATCACCCCGGTCGATCCGCAGATCGACTTTGCCGCCGTCAAGGACCATGTCGCGCGAACCATCGCCACGATCGCGCCCCTCGACAGCCAAGAGCGGTTCGAGGGGTTGGGCGTTCGGGTGATCCGGGCCTGGGGTGCCTTCACTTCGGCCAATACCGTTGAGGCGGGTGGCGTCCAGATCACGGCGCGACGGTTCGTGATCGCGACCGGCTCGGTTCCCTTTGTGCCAGACCTTGACGGATTGGACAGCGTGCCCTTTCTGACCAATGAGACGATTTTTGCTTTGCGAGAGCGACCCGCGCATCTGATCATCATCGGCGGGGGACCGATTGGCATGGAGATGGCGCAGGCGCATCGGCGTCTGGGCTGTGACGTCACGGTCATCGAGGCGGCGCAGGTGCTGGGTCGCGATGACCCGGAAGCTGCGAAAATCGTGCTTGACCGCTTGCGGGGGGAGGGCATTGCGGTGCTGGAACAGGCGTCGGTCCGTGCGGTCTCTGGCCAGGCGGGGGCGATCCGCGTGATGTTGACCGACGACCGCGTGATCGACGGCTCGCATCTGCTGCTGGCCGTCGGGCGAAAAGTGGCGCTTGACGGGTTGAACCTGCCGGCTGCGGGAATAGCCTTTACGGCCAGGGGGGTGACGGTTGATGCCCGCCTGCGCAGCACGAACCGTCGGGTCTTTGTGGTGGGCGATGCGGCTGGCAGCCTGCAATTCACCCATGTTGCAGGGTATCACGCGGGTATCGTCGTGCGTCAGGCGGTGCTGGGTCTGCCTGCGAAAGCGCGCACCGTCCACATCCCTTGGGTCACATATACCGACCCGGAACTGGCGCAGATCGGGCTGACCGAAGCCATGGCACGAAAGGCGCACGGCGGGTCATTGACCGTGGCGCGCGCCGATCTGCACCACAACGACCGGGCGCAGGCCGAGGGAAAGACGCAAGGCTTCATCAAGGTGATGATCGTCAGGGGCCGGGCGGTCGGGGTGACGCTGGTCGGGCCACAGGCGGGCGAGTTGATTGCACTTTGGGCGCTGGTGCTGTCGAAGGGACTGAAAATGTCGGCGGTTGCAGGGATGGTCGCCCCCTATCCGACACTTGGCGAGATATCCAAACGCGCAGCATCGGCCTATTTTTCGCCGAAACTGTTTGATAACCCTGTGCTGAAGCGGGTGGTGCGACTGGTGCAGCGCCATTTGCCGTAAGGGGGTGTTCCGGGGACGGACCGGGGGGGTTCACACCCCCCGGACCCCCTGTGGGATATTTGGGCCAAGATGAAAGGGGGCGCGGCGTTGCAAAGGCTTGGGCGGTTCTTGAACACGCTGTCGGGTCGGTTCCTCATGCTGACTGTGGCCTTCGTGATGCTGGCAGAGGTGATGATCTTTGTCCCCTCGATCGCGCGGTTCCGGGCGGATTGGTTGATGTTGCGTCTGGAGAAGGCGCAGATCGCCAGTCTTTCGCAATTGGCGGCGCAAGACATGCTGACGCCGGAACTTGAGGCGGAACTGCTGGCAAATGCCGGGGTGTACAATGTCGTGCTGCTGCGCAACGAGGTGCGGCAGCTTGTGTTGTCATCGCCGATCCCCGAGCCGATTTCCGCGACCTATGATTTGCGCGAGTCCAATCCGCTGCAATTGATCGGTGATGCGCTGTCAGCCCTGGTTGAGCCGCGCGACCGGATGATTCGGGTGATCGGCGAGCCGGTTCAGGAGGCCGGTACGCTGATCGAGATCACCTTGCGCGACAGGCCATTGCAAAAGGCGATGGTCGAGTATGGGCTGCGCATTCTGATCCTGTCGGCGCTGATTTCGGTTGTGACGGCGTTCTCGCTGTTTCTGGCGGTGCGCCGCTTGCTGGTGATGCCGATCAGCCGGGTGGTGCGGCACATGCAAGCCTATGCCGAGGCCCCTGAGGACGCCCGCAGGGTGATCGCGCCGACGGCCAAGGTCGAGGAGTTGCGGTTGGCGGAAGAAGCATTGCAATCCCTGCAAACGCAGATGATCAGTGCGTTGCGGCAAAAAGAACGGCTGGCACAATTGGGTGCAGCCGTCGCCAAGATCAGCCACGACCTGCGCAACATCCTGACCACGGCGCAGTTGTTTGCCGACCGGATCGAAGGATCCGTCGATCCGGTTGTGGCACGGGCGGCGCCCAAGCTTGTAGGCTCGATCGCGCGCGCTGTCAGTTTGTGCGAATCAACGCTGACCTTTGGCAAGGCAGAAGAACCGCCGCCCCGGCTGAACCGGCTGTTGCTGCGACCTTTGGTCGAAGAGGTGATGGCCGGTGAAAGTCTGGGCGCTGAAACCGCGATTGCCGTGTTGATCGATGTGCCGCCCAGCCTTGCGATCCGGGCGGATGGCGAACAATTGTACCGGGTTCTGGGCAATCTGGTGCGCAACGCGCGCCAGGCGATCGAGGCGCAGGGTAGTGCAGGCACGATCGAAGTGTCCGGCGGCGAGACGGACAGCGCGTGGTGGATCCGGGTCGGCGATACCGGCCCCGGTTTGCCTCCGCGTGCTCGCGAGCATTTGTTTGCGGCCTTTCAGGGCGGCGCGCGCAAGGGTGGTTCGGGGTTGGGTCTGGCTATCGCCTCTGAACTGGTGCGTGGCCATGGTGGGCGTCTGAACCTTGTTCGCAGCGACGCCTCGGGGACCGAGTTCATGGTTCATTTGCCCAAACAGGCCGAACCGTCTGAACCTGCCTGATGCGCTTTTCGCGCTTGCAATGCCGGACGCGGAGGGCTATCCCCGCCCCCGAGTGGATCCATAGCTCAGCTGGATAGAGCATCAGACTACGAATCTGAGGGTCGGGCGTTCGAATCGCTCTGGGTCCACCAATTTTCCCAACAAGATCAGTTCGATTTGCTGCATGGCCGACAGGGATCACTCTCTGGTTTGCAATTGGTTTGCAAAAGCTGTTCCGGAGGCGTTCTCGAACGCGGTCATCGCTGCTTTTGACAGCGCAGGAGTCATGGACAAGTAACGCTCAAGAATTCGGGTTGCTGACTGCATTGTGTGCCCTGTGATCGAGACGATCTGGGGAACGGTTGCCCCTGCTTCAGCGAGGAGTGTGATGGCGGTGCCGCGAATGTCGTTGAAATGCAGATGCGATCGTTTCTCTGATGCTGTGAGCTCCGCGAAGGGTTTCGGATAGAAGCCAGCAGCTTCCATATGTGCGCGCCATGCCTTGTCCAGCGCCTTGTCGTTTGCGGCCGTGAACCAAGGGCGACCGTCAGCCCTCGAGAGGATGAATGGACAGGCTTTGGGGGCCGATGCAAGCATCTTGAGCAGGGCTGTCGTGCAGTGGATCTGGACGAGGGCCCCTCTCTTTGACTGAGCAAGCTGAAGCCGCTCGCCGTCAAAATCCGACCAGCGCAGATGGATGAGGTCGCCGTATCGTTGGCCGGTGTGCAGTGCGAGGATCATGACCCGCTGCAACTCGGTCGGCGCGTCCTTCATGAAGCGCGCGACGTCGCGATCTGTCCATATGATGTCAGCCCGATTCGACTTGTGCAGTCGAGAAAATTTCGAAACCGGATTTTGACTGACCTTGCCCTTGTCATGCGCGTAAGAGAGCACTGCCGAAATCACAGACATTCGATTGTCGGCTTCCCTCGGCGTCGCTGCAGCAATGCGCTCTTGGTAGCTGATGAATGTGCCTCGAACCATCGGGCTCTCAAGTGCCTTGACAGGCAAGCTTCCAAATTCACCTTCGATATGGGTCAGCATCCGCCGATATTCGGCTTTGGTGCGCAGTGCGAGATTATTGAACTTCGGGCTAAGCAGATACTCCCGAATAAACAGATCGAAAGTTTCTGATGGTCTGGAAGCCAGCTTGCTCGCATCAAGATAGGCACCCAGAAACTCAGGACTTCCGTATTCACCAGGTAGCCGATTTCCTGATGACCTGTGATACCAATACGTTCTGATCGACCCATCGCTCAGCCGCTTTTGGGTTGAGAAAACTCCACGGAGCGTCTTAGACTTCATCGGATTTCCTCGCTTGATCATTATTGACTTCTTGCGAGGCGAGTTGATGGGCGTGTTTCCTGCCATTTCAGCAATGCATCATCTGCGGATAGCGGAGGAGAATTCGGCAACTCTGGTAAATGCACTAAAGTGACTGTTCCGTCAGGTTCGATTTTTGTGCAGATAATGGTCAGCCCGCCTGCCTTAAGCGCCTTGATGGCGCGTGTTAGATCCACCGAGTTAAGAGTTGATTTTGGGCGCGCCATGAGGGGTCCTTTTCGATCGCTGTCTCACTTATAGCAGTGGTCAGATGGGACCTTCATAATACATGTGCTTTCCCGGCAACACTTCAGCCTGTAAGCGTTTTGGTGCAATCGTTATGTTTTGGATATTGAAAGGTTCGGCTGGGAATGGTTCCGGAAAAAACCGAAATGTCTTTTGCATTTCTGCTGTTTCACATTTCGCTTATTCTTCAGCGTTGCGTTTGGCGAGTTGACAAAAAGAACTGATATGTTCCGTGATATCACTGGTGCCCGGGTCACCGAGGTTACCCAACTTCACAACGAGGACGTTCGCGGGGAAAACGGGCGCCGGAAACGTCGGATCACCCCTGAGGCCGGTTCTGTCAAGACGGGTCAGTATCGCGACGTTCCGCTGCATCACCAAGTTGTCGCACTCGGGTCTATCGACTTCGTTGATAAGTCGGGCCGTGGCCCGCTTTTTCATGGCGGCAGGTCGCCTGAGTGCGATTTTTGGGTGACGTCAGCACCGGCCCGGAGCGCGTCGCTGAGGGGATGATGTCCTGGGCCCTGCTCCAAGCCCAGATCACGCTGACCGCGATCCAAAGCGGCTATCCTCGAGTCTCTGCGTCGCTAAGACGGTAGGTGACCTCGAACGCTCATCCGATCAGCGCATCTGCACCAGACTTTCAGCGGTGCCGAAATGCTGTCACGCTTACGCGCCGCCTGACACCGTCATCAGCAACCGCACCAGTGGCAGGTTGATGTAGTAGTTGTTCTTTCCGGCACGGTGCTTCTCGACAAAGCCGCTGTCGGCCAGTGTGTCGAGATACCGAGCTGCGGTCTGTCGCGTGACGCCGAGGTCATCTTGGAGATACTCGATCCTGGTGTAAGGATGTCGAAACAGGTTGTTCAGCAGTTCCTGGCTGTAGATCTTCGACAGTTCAGACCGCATCCTGTGCTTGGCTGTGCGCATCTGATCGCCGATGCCTTTGACGAGGTGAAGCGTTGTAGCGGCCGTCTCCTCAACGCTCTTCAGCATGTAGATGACCCAAGCCTCCCATGCGCCGTCGTCGCGCACCGCCTGCAGCAGCCGATAGTATTCGCCCTTGTTCCGCGTGATGTGGCGCGAGAGATACAGAATCGGGATGTCTAGCAGACCGGTGCGAGTCAGATAAAGGACGTTCAGGATACGGCCGATGCGCCCGTTTCCATCGGGGAACGGGTGGATGCTTTCGAACTGATGGTGGATCAACGCCATCTTGATGAGCGGGTCGAGGTCTGAAAACTCGTCGTCGTTCACGAACCTTTCCAGCGCGGTCATGTGCGCGACGATCTCGTTGGCGTCTTGCGGTGGAACGAAAACGACTTCACCGTTGCGCTCGTTCTTCAGGGCTGTGCCGGGCGTGACGCGGAAGCCGTCATCCCGATCTTTCAGCGGCCGGAACATCTCGATCAGCATGGAGTTCGGGATCAGACCGCCGGTCTCGACCAACTTGCGGTGACCGAGAAGCAGCGCGCTGCGGTATCGCGCGACTTCCTTGGCGGCCGGCGACTTCGGGTCATCCGGGAAGACGTCCGCCTGAAACAGCTCGTCCTGGGTCGTGACAATGTTCTCGATCTCGGACGACGCCTTCGCCTCCTGGAGAGCTAGCGTGTCGATCAGGATACCCTGGTTGGGTATATTTCTTGCCTGCCCTTTGAGGTCTGCCAGCGCTCGCGATGCACGTGTCAACGCTCTTAGCACCGGCACAGTTTCCAGGTTCACCAGCGGCGGGAGTGGGGGAATTTTATAGGTCGGCGTTAACATGATCTTCCTGTCGTGTTCGAAGAATCCGGTTTTCTTAACATGACGTGACGATCATGTTCACAAAACGACTTTTCGGTAACTCGACCATGCCGGTTACATCCGATGTAACGGTCGGTCCACATTCAGATGTCCAGCGGTGGCAGCGCCCGGACGATCTTCATCGTCTCGAGGCTGACGGTGATCACGCGGCGCAGCAGGTCGAAGGGGTAGCGGGGGTCGCCGACGGTTTCGGTGGCGTAGTCGTTGGCGTCGTTCTCGATGCCGCTGTCCTTGTCCACCTTGACGGCCTGTCGCTCCATCACCCAGTCGATCGCGGGTTTGCCGTTCACCACGTAGTCGTATGCGGCCAGCGGGATATCGGTGAGCGTGATGTTCGGGTTGTAGTGGATGATCGAGCGGTCCTTGCCCTTGCCGAACGTCATCTTCTCGACGCGGAAGAACTTCACCGGGTCTTCGATCGTCGCCAGCGCCAGGTCACCCTGCTTGATCGTCACCGGGTAGGGTTCGACGCTTTCGTAGCCGACGTGCAGATCGCCCAGACGACGACCCGCATCGACGAACGCCCAGAAGTCGGCGGCCTTTTTCACGCATGGGATGCGCGGCAGTTCCTTGGTCAGGTTGTCGGCGAAGCGTCGGCGGTAATCTTCGGAGTGCAGCAGCCCGTAGGTGTAGTAGAAGATGTCGTCCTTGGTGATCGTCTGACCTGGATAGGCCGTTGTGAAGTGAGCGAGGCCCGCGTCGGTGATGCCGTGGCGAACTTGGTAACTGCGGGTATCTTCCTCGACCAAAGAAAACAGATCACCGTCGGTCGCGTCATCGGCACGGTCGTAAAGCGTCTGCGGAAAACACTGGGAACCGTCCATCGCTGCGACATGCAAACTTGGCACAGAATCAAGCATAATCACAGAAAGTCCCGATCGGCCTCCTGTTGCAGAAAGCGTTATAACTCTGTTTTTGCTGGAGACCTCGGGGAATACTCGCTGCATGGGTCCTACAACGTTGTTCAGCATCTTGCTGAAGTAAAGCCACTGGCGAAAGTAGGGCCGATACACTGATAGAACGAAACTGCCGTCATCTAACTTTAGTGGCTTCTGACGCTCAAAATCGTTACAAAGTTCACGGCTCCACGATATCTTCGTCGGAACCTCCGCCATGTAATTGGTTGCAGGCGTTTCGGTCGCCAGAGTTTTCGCGAACGCCCAATCACTGAGCTTTGAATTGTAAAAGTCGATTGTCGTCCTTATCGACCTGTCCAAGCGGCTAGGCGATGAATTGAAACACCAAACATCACGTTTGGTTTTCAGCCCGCCACAATATTTCTCAAACAAAGCAGAACCAGGCACCTTGTTGTCACCGATGCTGATGTATTTTGATGTGCTGTCGTCGCGCTGTTTCAGCCAGTCGCCGTGGTCGTCTGGAATGACCGTCTGCCAGCCATCTTTCGCAGCGATACCGCGCATGCTGCGGAATTTCTTGATGATCTTCAGTTTGTCTTCACGCGACAGATAATCGCCGATGTCGTGGTAGAAGACTTGACCTTGCTGTCGGGCTCGAGGGTTCTTGACAAACAGCGTGATTGCAACCGGTGCGCGACTCCCCTCCTGGAAGACGTTTCCACTTTCCTTGCGCCTTTGCTCGCCGGAAGTGCGGGCGTTGCCACGCAAGTGGAATACGTAGATCGACGAAAACTCATCGACCATCGACTTGCGCATACCGTCGGCGGTGTTGGCGTCAACCCAGCCGCCGTTCGTCACGTATGCCAGCACCCCGCTGTCACCGACCCGGTCTGCACCCCAGCGGATTTCTCGGATGTAGCTGTCGTAGAGCGCGTTCTTGTTCGTTGCAGATGACCGGGCGGCGTAAGTGCTGCCGATCCGGTCGTCGAGGTGAGGGTAGTTGATGTGCTGCGATACCGCATAGGGCGGGTTGCCCATGATCACCCGGATGTCGAGGTCTTGCTGCTTGCGACGACGTTCCGAGTTGTCTGGCATCACCAGTGCCAGCTCGTCATGCCCCTCGCTCATCGCGAATGTGTCGGTCAGCAGAATGCCGTTGAAGGGCACGTAGGAACCGCCGTTGAGGCCGTGGTAGACCGACTCGATGTTGATCGCCGCGATGTAGTAGGCTAGCAGAACGATCTCGTTCGCGTGCAGTTCATGGCGGAACTTGTGTTCCAGCTCGTCGGGGTGGATCAGACCGGATTGCAGCAGGCGCGTGATGAACGTGCCCGTGCCGGTGAACGGGTCGATGATGTGGACGCCGGGTGAACCGATGGTCTGGCCGAACTCATCCTCCAGCACGTCGTTGACCGAGTGGATGATGAAGTCGACGATCTCGATCGGGGTGTAAACGATGCCCAGCTTGTCGCGGGTGCCCTTGAACGCGACGCCAAAGAAGTTGTCGTAGAGTTGGCGGACCAGCTCCTGCTTGGCGGCTGGGTTGGTGATGCCCTGCGCCTTGGTGCGCACGCTGGCGTAGAAGTCGTCGAGGTCTCGGCTCTCCTTCTCCAGATGCGCGCTTTCGAGCGCTTCCAGCACGCCCCGGATGGCGCGGGAGACCGGATTCTCCTGTGTGAAGACGTGCCCCTCGAACAGCGCGTCGAACACCGGGCGGGTGATGATGTGCTGCGCCAGCATCTCTACCGCTTCGGCTTCGGTGATGCCGCTGTTCAGGTCATCCCGGATCTCGGCGAGGAAGGCGTCGAAGGCCAGTCGCGCGGCGCTGTCCTGCACCGACAGGATCGCCTGCAGCCGGGTGATGTGAGCGAGGGCGATGTCACGCAGGCTGGCTGCCCAGCGATCCCAGTATTCGCGGTCACCGCATTTCTTGACGATCTTCGCCATGATGGCGCGGCTGAAGTCGTCGAGCACCAGGTTGGGCAGCTCGGGCTCTCTGGTGTCGTCGATGACGAAATCACCGTCATCGTTGTCGTGACCCGTGCCAGTGATGCCGGAACGCTTGGCTGCGGTCTTGCTCGGTAGAATATCTACCGTGGCGGTGACTGATTGCAGTTCCTTGCTGTCATAGCCGATGATCTGGATGCGATCGGAGACGTCCTGACCGAGCGACATCTGGTTGATCGTCGCGTCGAACCGATCGTCATGGGCGCGCAGTGCGTTCAGGAGCTGCCAGACGATGCGGTATTTCTCGTTGTCGTTCAGCGCCTCTTCCGGCGTCTTGTCAGCTGGAACGCCGACCGGAAGGATCACATAGCCCATGCGCTTGCCCGGCGCGCGTCGCATCACCCGACCGACCGACTGCACCACGTCGATCTGCGACTTGCGCGGGTGCAGGAACATGATCGCGTCAAGCGCCGGCACATCGACGCCTTCGGAAAGGCAGCGCGCGTTCGACAGGATACGGCAGGTCTGATCCTCGGTTTCAGCTTTCAGCCAGTCCAGCAACTCCCCACGCGTCTTGGCGTTGTAGGTGCCGTCGACGTGGTTGATCTCGCAGCGCAGGTGGTGGCTTGCGAGGTCGCTGTCGCGTTCCTGCACGTCGGCAGAGCCCAAATATTCCGCCACCACAGAGGCGAATTCATCTCGAACCAGCTTCGACGACGCAATGTCACGACAGAACGCCAACGCGCGACGCATGGGCTGCGTGTCAGCGCCGAGGTCGGACTGGATGTCCATCTTCGTCAGCGCCTTGTAGCAGCCGAGAATGCGCGTGGCATCGTCGAGGATCAACCCGCTGGTCGGATCGTTGATGCGGTTCTGGAGCGACCGCGCCACGAGGCCCTCGTCCATCGCCAGCACGATCACCTTGTAGTCGGTCAGCAACCCTTCCTGCACGGCCCAGCCAAAACCACGGTAGAACAGTGTCGGACCGAACAGAGTCTCGTCGTCCATCGTCGCGAGGGTGACGCCCACATCGACCGCCTTCGACTTCGCACCATCACCGTAGATGCGCGGGGTCGCCGTCATGTAGAGACGCTTGTCGCCACCCACGACATCATCACGGTGAACACGGACGAAGTTGCTTTCTTCCTGCCCGTCGAGCGTAGCGCCTGTCGTTCGATGCGCCTCGTCGCAGATGATGAGGTAGAACCGGCCCATGCCGAACTTGAGCTGGGCGTCGGAGACGGTCTGGATCGACTGATAGGTCGCGAAGACGACCGTCATCTTTCCGGGCGCAGCGTCCAAGACCCCTGTTGCTAGCACCGACGCATTGGTTGTCGCTGGAAAGGCCAGGTCCAGCGTGCTGATCTCGGCAACATCGTCCTTGGAGATCCTGCGCTTGCCCACCTGCGTGTCAGAGCAGACGGCGAAGGACCGCAACGGCGTCTTGGTGTCGGTGGTCCATTCGCGCACCGTCTGTGCCATCAGCGCGAGCGACGGCACCAGGAACAGGACCAGCCCGTCAGCACCGACAAGATCTTCGGCGATCTTCAGCGCGGTGAAAGTCTTGCCTGTTCCGCAAGCCATGATGATCTTGCCACGCGAATGAACCGCCAAGCCGGCACGCACCGCATCCAGCGCGTCGCTCTGGTGCGGACGCAGTTCCTTCTTGGCATCGAGCACCACTTCCTGCTTCGCGGCGAACACATCCCACTGGATCGTCGACGCGCGCATGTCCACCAGGCCGATACGCAAGACCGGGATGTGCTGGCCGAACAGCATGGCCTCGGCATTCTCGGACCATTCGACTTCGGTCGAATCCATGACGACCCGGCGCGTGAACGGTGCCTTTGACGAGGCGGACAGAAACGAGTCGATGTCAGCTTTGGCGATCTTATGCTTCGCCGCATAGAACTTGCACTGAACCGCGGCGAAGCCGTCGTGGTCACGCAGCTTCGCGACCAGGTCGATACCAACGTCCTTTCCGTTCCATCCGTTCTCTGTAGCCCATGCCGACCAAGTCCAGACTTGCACATACTGTTCGGCTTGAACCGGGTCGTGGGTAAGAAATGCGGCGCACAGCCGCTCGTAATAAGTGCCTTTCTCGCGCTCGGTCAATGCAGATGCCCGATAGGTTTCGAGCAGGCCGTCGAGCGAAAAAATCATGAAATCTCCGAGCCCTCTGATCGGAGCAACCATAGATATGACGGTCAGCGCGAGCAATCCTTCAGAAGGGTCTACTCGGGATTCGTTGTGACGACCCATCTTGAATTCGGTCTGCTTCTGGGCAAGCCGATAGACGAACTCGTTGTGGGAAGCGTGACACTAGCGCACACGCCTGCAGTGAGTCACCAGAGGGCTGTTGTTGCATTTTGGTCACTTGGGGTCGCCCGAGACGATAAGGCCCGCTGGCGGGCCGCCTATCGAGTCCAGCGCCCTGAGACGAAAGCGGTCCTCAAAGTGCTTGCAGGCTTCGAATAATCATTTCGAGTTCGGAGAGGGCCTTCAGCTTGAAGCAGACGAGATCGGCATCGGCCAGCTGCCGCATCGGCAGCAGACCGGTGTGGCGGCCGTAGATCTTTTTGCCCTTCTCGTTGGCTAGGGCATAAAGGTTGCGCGCCAGTGACTCCCGGTGATCGATACCGCTTTCGAGCATCGGCTCAGCGTATCTTCGGTGCATCCAGAGGTTCGGCGCAGAAGTGGGGCCCTTTTCGAACATCAGCTCGATGCCCTCCCGGGTTTGCGAACGCAGGATGAAGCGGGCCGCAAGCTTTCCCTGGTGGTCGGCGGGATGTTCAGTTGCCACATCAGCAAGGCGGTTGAGGATCGTAGCCTTCAACACGTCACGCACAATCGTCGTCATGGCGAACCCTTCATCGTGATCTTGGGGTTGTCGGCGCTTGGCTCAGGCGCGTGCTGGAAGTTGCAGGCGCTGCATCGCCTGAAGAATCTGTTTATCCCGATGAGCCACGAACTCCGGCAACATGAGCACGTGCCAGTTCTCGAGGCGTTCCGGGATGAAATGCCGCTCGCGATAACGGCTATCACGGGTCTGCATCCAGGTATCGAAGGGCAGATCGCTTTTCTCGCGGTTTTCATTGGCAGGGATGAGCTGGAGGTTTCCGATCCGGTTGACGCTGCCGATGATCTCCTTGATCCGGTGTTCGGGCACATTCATCCCCATCAACGTGCGCCGTTCCGCGTGGGATTTCGGAATGATGTGATCGACCTCGTAAAGCGTGCCGCCCCAGTCGAGAGTTTCGTAAAGCAGCGACAAGGCGAAGAACGTTTTGGAAGACTTGTATTCCAGTTGGAGGACTTCCTCCATCCCGCGGTCATCCAATCGAGACTGACGTCCGCCTCGTGCAAGGGCATCGAACAGCTTTTCGGTCGGGAAGTTGCGGTCGTGTTTCGCGTTTTCGCGGATTGCCGCGCGGGCCTGTGTGATCGTTCGGTCCGAGGTGCCGGCAAAAACGCCGACCAGCAGGCTTTGCAACAGCCAGGTCTGGATCAACCGGGCATTGCGGCGCTCGAAATCGCTGGAGCCGCGAAACGTGAAATCGGGATTGTGGAACAGGAAGTATGCGACGGGCAATACGGCGTTCAGCGAGGTCAGATTTTCGCCATTCACGCCAAAGCTGTTGATCACCCGGAACGTGTTTTCCATAGTCGTCTTGATCCGGCCCCACTCCCGCTCGATCGAGAAGATCGCCGCAGTGGTGAAGTTGCCAACGTGGTATTGCACGTCGAGATCCAGCAGCGTGAGGCAGCCTTTCAGCAGGACGTCGCGGCTGAACTTGTTCGGGACCGACAAACCAGACCTGATGTGCTCGACAAAGCTGAACATCTCTTCGCGTGCAGCTCCGGTCGACCACTTCGAGGTGATCATCGACATCAGCAGATCCGGCTTGTCCAGCTTGGTGCCGCCATCGTTGGCACGCACGAAGATGTCGAGAACCCGGTCGGGCGACTGGTTTCTTTCGGTGTAGTAGTTGATCGTGTCCTCGGTCCAGATGACCTGGTGCAATCGGCGCAGGTTCGACACGGCGATCTCCCGGTCGAAATCTGTGGCACGGGGGTGCAGGTCGTGCATGGTTTTCGCGATCAGAGCTTCCAGCTTCTCGGGGATTTCACAATCAAGGATCGTCCCGACCTTGATCCAATGTTGATGATGGTCATTGCGCGGCGGTGTCGCGGCGAACCTGAACCCGTAGCTGATGCCGACATCGAGCTCATCGTCCGCTTCTGGCAGCAACGCCGGATCTTTGAGCAAATCCAGATAGAGCGTGTGCTTGATCCACGCTTCGGGATTGTTCTTGCGGCCGTGCTTCTCCTTCACGCTGAAGGTGCCGCGCAGGCCGATCAGCAGCGACGTCATCCGCTGCTGACCGTCCAGAACCAGCACCACGTCCCGGCCGCCCACTTGTGCGGGCTCGTTCATCAACTGGGCCGCCCGGTAGTTTTCGATGAACTTGTAGATGCGGACTTCGTGTTTGGTGTCGTCATTGAGCGCCCAGAACATGAAGGCCGAAATCGGATAGCCCTTCAGTAGCGAATCGAACAACGCCAGCACCTGGTTCTGCTTCCAGACAAACGGCCGTTGGATGGCCGGCAGGAAGTAGGTGCGGTTCAGGCCGTCAAGGGCAGCACCGATCGTGCAGGTCGCGTATGTCATGGGATCTTTGCTCTGGATGCTGAAGGCGAAGCTCTGCCGGATCGGTCAAGAAATCCGCAGGCGCAGGAGCGTAACTAGAACAGTTGTTCGTGGTGCGAAGTCAACCTGCGCTGAACTCCTCACCGCATGGAACGCACCAACCCCCAGCTGCTTGCGGCTTTCGCCGACGTTCTACGCCGGAAAAGGCTTGATGCGGGTCTTTCGCAGGAAGATCTGGCGGCGCGATCAGACATTTCGACCAGGCACATCTCGCACTTTGAGACGAGACGCCGTCAGCCCAGCCTGACAATCATCGCCGCGCTTAGCCACGGGCTTGGTCTTACGATTCAGGAGTTCGCCGGAGAGATCGAGGCGGTCTGGAGGGACGAGCAGGATTTTCACGGCAACGGCTGAGTAAAGGCCCTGTTCATCAGTGCCGACAGTCACCGCAGCATATAAAGCGGCTTCACATATTCACAGAGCGTCCATGTGGTCCGGAAAGGGCTCATTGCAGCTTTTTTGTCACAGTGCTTAACTTCAGAGGCCATGCACGCTGGTGCCTCGCTCAAGAAGCCGGCGCAACAGGTATTGGTAGTCCAAGAAAGCCAGACCGAGAACTCGATCCGCCCTAGAACATGCCGAAGGTTGGCAGCGACTCCATCCTGCGATCTTCTGCTTCATCGAGGATTTTTCGCGCACGTGAAAGAGGCAGACGAATCCGGCTCATATCCCATACTTTGCCCGAGCCGGTGAGCATACCTAGGCCATTTAGCAGGTCAACGACTTGTGCGTGTGTCAGCTTATCTTGCTCAGGCCCGGATGTGCGAAGTGCATCTGCTATCTTCGCATCGAGCCGTGCAGCCTTGTCGCTGACACCGGCAGCACCTTTCTTTTGAACTGCTTTGATATCCGGATTTCCGAAGATTGCACCTTGATCGCGCAACTTGTTCATTCCTGCTTTAGTGCGCCTGCTGATCTCTTTTCCGACAGCTTCATGTCGCGCGATCTCTCCAGCTTTCACAGCCTCAGAAAGGTTGGTTCCGGTTTTGGCGTCTAGAATTCGACGAGGATCCGGAAGAATTTTGGTGATTTCCGCAGCAGAAGCCGCATGCCTAGTCAGGCGGCTCCAGTCGTAAACAATCAACCAGGCATCTTTTTCGGCCGCAAGATGAAGTGCACTCCGAAGACCTTTGCGGTCTTCAATACTGCTTTCACCCATGGCTGTAGCTACATCCTTGCATACATCTATGACGGTGTATTTCATCGAATCTGCGAACGCACGGATAGCGGCATCCTGAGCTTTAAGACCTATGCCGTGATCTCCCTGACCCTGCGTCGAGACCCGGATGTATCCGACCGCTCGTTGACCAAGCTCAAGTAGCTTCTTGTTCCGCACGGACGTCGACTTCATGCTGGCTTCTCGTTCTTAACCCTTTGCCACCATACGGTTCGTTACGTAGCTGAAGAGGTGGATAGCCTTATAGGAAAATGAACGTTTGGCCATGAGGAAACCAATCCGACCCCCTTTAGAAGTCCTCGTCGACGCGTTGCCTGTGTGGAGTTCTATGTGCCGGATAGGTCCGATCGCCGAGAAGGGTGCCACGAAGGCGATTTGATCGCATGTCACTCGCGTTTCGACCTCTTGGGTATCCGGTAGGTAATGGGGAGACAGGACATGCCTCTGGTCGAGTTCGCTCCTCGGTCAGGCACTTGCTGAGGAGCATAGGGCGGGGAAAATCGCCGGACTCAAACTCGATCCCCATCGTGATTATCGCCAGAACCTAGGACTTCGACCCATGGGCTGGGATCTATCAACCCGTTCCTGACTGGGGATGCGGCCATTCCTCGGATTCCGTGGCATCGTGTTCGTTCCGGGATCTAGCGCGCGGTGCGATCTGCTCGTCTTGATGCTGTTTTGGCCCGGAACGTCAAAGTCGTTGCGCTCGGCTAGGACGCTCTTTCACGACACCTTCGACGGCGCTGGATCTCGGTCGACGCAACCGACAAAGGCCACGCCGATGGCGATGCTGAGATCGATCTGACGACGCCAAGGTTTGACGGCCTCGGGAACCAAAGTGGAGGTGGCCCGCCCGAATGGCACGCACAGCAATCACCCAGATGACGACAGCGATCGAGAGATGGCCGAGCGTCGCGGACGAAATGGGCGTGACGCCACAACTCAGACTATCGATGCTTACAACGATGAGCGAAGCAAGACGGTGGTGATCTTCGCTAGGGTCTACGAATGCTATCAACCTGGACAAAAAGCGGTCATCATTAGCGCGTAGCATGCCCAAAGAGAACCTTGCCAAAATAGTCATTTGGCGAACCCCCGCAGGTAAGCTTGCTCACAGTGTCCGACTGGCGATCCTGTCTCCGCCAGCGGCATTTACGGCAATCGTATGCCGCGAAATTGCTTGCCGAAAAGGGCGATCCGTCGGATGTTTCGTAGTGGGCTTTGTGAGGTTGACTCATGCGATTCTTTTGTTCAGCCGCTATGGGTCTTCTTTTAGCCGGATCCTTGCCTGTTTCGGCCGAAGACTGCGTCGTTTGTGATGCCGAGGTTGTCCTTGCGCCCGAACTCGTGGATTGTTTTCTAAAGCAGGCAGCATCAGCCCTCGCAGAGATGCAAAGCAAGCATCTCCCTTTCCAAATGGTGAACCTCGCAACATGTGCAGGCATCATAGCCACGCACCGTGGTGCCGACGGCACAGCAGACAGTTCACGGCAGATCGAGACTTGGCTGGATGTCCCTGCTGAAGCAACGAAAGAGCCGACGATCACCTTCATCGTGGACCGCGCCTCGTTGATTTGCCTCGACGGTCTCGTCCGGAAGAACTTGACGATCAAAAATGCATCCTGGGCGTTTCGTCCTGCTGAAATGTGTGGACGATGAGCCTAGCAGCCCCAGCGCCAAATGATCCGGCGATTGCTTTGGCCGAGCTTGGCGAAGCGCTGTCCGATCGGGCGCCTGGCACCCAGCCACGCCAAATTCCAGACCATGCTCTGCCCCCCCAGCCCTTCATCGATCGTCTGCAGCCTTGGGTCGAAGTCTTTTCCAAGATTGCCACCGTGGCCGTCCTGGCCCTGGCGTTTCTGCAATACTACAACGCCGGCCTTGACAAGAAGCGCGAGCGGTCGCTGCAGCTCGTCGATCAATGGATCGAAGGCGGCCATGCTGACCGGCTCGCCAACGTCAACGACTACTTCGCGGCCAGCTTCCGGTCGGCAAGACTCGAAATCGAAGTTCTGCGCGATAAGGAAATGCAGGAGCTTGCCAGGAAAAACGCCGATCTCAACACGTTCCTGTTTCTCGCTGAACCGCCGAGCCCTGCGACCGAGGCGATCAGAAAGGACATCGATCAGCTGTTGCGATTCTTTGCACAGGCCGAAATCTGCATAGCTGCCGAGTTGTGTGACCCCGAGGTTGCCAGGGCCTATTTCCTCGTCGAGGCCCGGTCCATCCGCACCGAACTTGACCCGTTGTTCAAGATCCTGCGCGCCGGGGCCCTTCCGACCTACGGCAGGGCGCTCGATGACTTCATCCGTCAGGTCGAACCGGAACCGACGCCGTGATCCTGCGCTGGCTGGCCCTGCTGATCTGGCTGGTCCCGCAATTCGCGCAGGCCGACGCCTTTCAGCCTGCCGATGTCCAGCGCATCCAGGTGGCATTGCAGACCCTCGGCTATCCGGTCGTGTCGGTCGACGGGATCTGGCGCGACGACACAAGCCAGACCTTGGCCCAGTATCGGTTCGACTTCGGCATGGAAGACGTGATGGGGCTGCGCTTTGCCGAGGCAACCGAGCTTTTGACCCGCGCCAAGATGCTTACGGATCCGCCCGGACTGGTCTGGGCGGACACGAGTGGATGGAGCGAATGGGTGCAGCCCGTCTCCCCCGAGCCAGCTACGCTTGATCCGCTCCGTCAACTTTTCGCCAGCAGCCGCCACGCGTTGGCGATGGAAATGCAGGACCGTTTCCAACCCTACAAAAGTGCCCACGCTTTCGACCCCTACAAGGGCTGGGCCGAAGGCGCGCGTGCACGAGCGCGACTTTGGCTGGAAGACGACATCCGCCGGATAGACGCGGCCGATCCTGTCGGTGGCCTGCTGGGCAAGACATTGATCGAGATCGATCTGGATTTGGACATCCCGGACGGAGTCGCCACGCGGGACGACATGACCCGCAGTGTTTTTCCGCGCCTGCGTTTGTTGATGGACAGCTATCCAGAACCCCAGCTTGGGCCCGATCTGAATCAAGGGTTGACCGAAAAGATCATGGCGACCCTGCTGCGTGCGCTGGGCCGAAGCAACTGTCATGACGAACGCCGGATTGATGCACAGTGGGTCGCGCTGTCGATGGACGTGATGGCCCGTTACGAAAAACTTCGGCCCGGGGCACCGGAACTGAGGGGCGCGGCCAAAGCGCTGGCACCTTGCGCCGATAAGCAAACTGCAGACCGTATGTTGACTTGGCGTATCGCGGTAGCACAGGCGGCGAGTGAAAGTGAACTGGCGTTCACTATAGGCATCGAGCGGATGCACGACGCCTTCAGCCGCGCCAATCTGGACGTTGCGAGATCTCAGTTTGACCAACTGTTTGCGATTGGGACCGAAGTTCAGCGACAAGACCTGATCGAGCGCACACCGCTCAGGGATCTAGGTCTTCGGGACGTCGCGTTGCCTTACATCATGACACAAATCGATGCGATGCGAGGCGTGGACATCATGGTTACTGCTACCGTCCAACAAGCCATGAGGTTGCCGATCACGTTGCTCGAAATTGGCTACGGATTTGAAATTGCCGACCGAGTGTATCTGGAAACAAACAACAGTTGGCGGAAGAACGGCGATGTCTTTGGGTTCTATGCCGGTGCAATCAGTCTAATGATTGACCGCGCCGAATTCGATGACGCACTTTTGCCACTTGGCATGCTGATTGATCGGGCGACAGCCGCCAAAGATAATGAAGCGATTGAAACCTTTCGAGATTTTCAGCTTGAGGCCCTTCTCGCCTTGGGCCGCTTCAGCGAAGCCGAAGACAGGATCGGCGGGTTCGTCGAAATCGCCCGGCAAGGTGCCAAAGACCCGCGGGTGGCCGCTTGGCAAGCGCGGCTCAATCTGGCCTCGGAAGAGGGCCAAAGTCCGGGCATCACCTATGCTGAACAGTTTTCGGTCTTTCTCGATGCCTTGTGCCGCCCCGATGCGCCCTACCCGGAAACACCCGCGATGGAGGATAGAGCAACCGTCTACGACGATCCGTCCTTCCTTCCCGCAGCCGCCGTTCTAAAGCTGTCAGATCGGATTGCGACCTGTAAAACCGAGCCCTACCCGACACGCACCGAACAGCTGATCCGGCTCGGCTGTTATTTTTGGGCCAAGGAAGAGAACCTTTCGCAATTGACTATTGCTCTACAGGCTTGGTTGCTGAAGATCGAGGATTTAGATACTCGCAGCACCAGTGTCGTGCTGACTGAACACGTAATGGATTGTCCCATGGGTGTGGCAGAGGCTGGACGCACCGACCTGCTTGCGCAGTTCGTGGCGCAGATTGACACCAACAGCACGGCTGACGCGGTGGTGTTGCTGCGGTTGGGGCTTTTGAACCCGGACTATGCCCGATGGGTGCTTGGCTGGTCCGGGCTGAATCGCTCGGGCCCTTACGATGTGGACTTTCCCTCGATGGAGGCCATGACGCAGCTTGACGATCCCGAAGCGGTCACGCTTCGACAAGAGGCGTTGGGCGGGTTCTTTCTGTCCTATGCCGGGGCGTCCGCCAGTCCGGGCGAGATGGCCACGATCCGGGCCCTGTCTCTCGACTCCGCTGCCGGCTACTCCGCCCTCGATCTCGACGGCGTCGCGCTGTTTTTCCTCGAATCCGCCGAACCCGACCTGGAACGTGCGCCGGATGCAGAGCAGGCGGACCTTCTGCTCGCCGATGCCGAAACCGCGCGGTTCTATCTTTTGCGTGGGCGCCTCGCGCTGAAATTCGGCGATAACGCAACCGCGCTGGCGATGGTTGCGCCGGTGGTGACGGCGTATCTTTACCGCGCGGGGCGGGGCGAGGCTGGGTCGGTCGAAGATCTAGGCCCATGGGCCCGGCGGCTGCGTGGCTTTGCCGAGCTATACCTGTCGGCCCTTGCTGCCGACCCTGCCCTGATGGCCGCCGAACCGCCCGAAAACATCGTGGCCGCGCAGCAACTCTTGGCAGCGGCCAATGCTTCGACCACCAGCGGTCGCCTCGCGGCGCGGCTTTCGGCGGTGGACCCGGTTCTGGTGCGCGACTATCAGGACGCTCTGCGCGACCTGCGCGGGGCGATGATGGCGGCGACAACGGGCGGCGATGCGACGGCGGTCGGCGAGAAGCGGGCGCAGGTCGACACGCTGCGCGAACAGATCGCCAAGCTGGACCCCGGCTTTGGTGCAAACGCGGCGCTCTCCATTGCCCCACTCTCCTCTCTGCAGGCGCGCGCGACTGGGCGGGCGATCGTCATCTTGACCAGCCTGCCCGGGCATCTGCTGGTCTCGACCGTGACGGAAACCGGCGCGGTATCGAAGGCGTTGGCCTTGCCGCGCCATCAGGTCGTCGAGACCATCGCCGCGTTCCGCGCGACGATCCTGCGTGAAGAGGATGTTGCCACCCCAGAGGGCGCTCTGCTCGCCTCGGCCGTTTTGTCGGGTTTGCTGGACAAGGGCGTGCTGCCGGATGCCATCGGTTTCGTCGTCGACGGCCCCTTCGTGTCGCTGCCCTTCGGCGCTTTGCCAATCCGTCTGGGCAATGTGCAAAGCTATCTCGGGGCCGAAGCCGCGCTGTCGATCACTCCGTCGCTAGCCCTGCTGGCGGTGCGTGGCGATGCCGCTAACAAACCAACGGACCGACCGTTTCTGGGGATCGGCAATGCCAGCTTCAGCTTGGCAGGCGCACAGGAACGACTTGGATTCGTCCCATCGGAGCTGCGCGAAACCAAGACTGAGCTCATGTTCATGGGGGGCCTTCTGGGGGCTGACATTGCCAAGGACGTTCTGCTGGGTCCCGATGCAAGCGAGACTGCGATCACCAGGCTGTCCGAGCAGGGCTCACTGTCGAGTTACCGAGTCATTGCCTTTGCCACCCACGGCTTTGTCGGAAATCAGGGCAAGTTGCAGGAAGCGGGGCTGCTGCTGTCCGAACCTGCGCCGGGCGAGCCCGCTCAAGATGGCGTCCTGAGTGTCAGTGAAATCTACGGGCTGAAACTTGCCGCCGACCTTGTTATCCTGTCGGCCTGCGATACAGGTGCTGTTACAGATGGCAACCAGGGCCTGTCGAATCTGGCTCAGGCGTTCACCTATGCCGGGGCAAAGGGACTGATCGTGACGCACTGGGCAGTCGACACCTATGCGGCGACAGAGCTTTCAAAGCGACTTGCAACCGAGATGAGGGAATCGCCGCAGGAAAGCAACGCCAGGGCATTTCAGGCGGTGTTGCGTTCGTTGCTTGCGGATCCTGACGCGTCAGAGTTTCATCATCCCAAGTATTGGGCATCGCACGCGGTCGTGGGATCATAGCGTATTGACCTACATAAATTTGACACCTTAGGTTTTGCTTCATCAATGAATTGGGCGGAAGGCTGCAATGCTCTGTGGCAGCGTGCCAGCCAGGCTCCTGTTTTTAAAACAGACTTTCGTCGGCCAGCCAAATCCCCTGTTTTCGCGGCGCTGCCGCAACGCAGCCTCTTGAATCCCTACCGGACGTTCACTGCCAGTCGGCAATTGCGGCAAAACTGTGCACAGTTTCTTTCTGAATCGTGGCTTCGCACTAACGGCCATTTAGGGATACTGGTCTAGTGAGAACGTCAGTGAGAAAGTCGTCCGCGGTAGCGGCGGGATGATCCCGCTGCGGGCGACGCAATAGTCGTCCACCTATGTCCTTTCTGCGTGCTGCAGGGAGGGCGGGAGGATTTTCACCGTGGACATGTATCGGAAGGTTCGTCTGGCCTGTGCGGAGGGCATGAGTCAGCGCGAGGCGGCGCGGCATTTCAACATCTCGCGCGACAGCGTCCGCAAGATGATGGCGTTCTCGGTTCCGCCGGGTTACCGGCGGCAGGTGGCCGTGAAGCGGCCGAAGCTGGATGCCTTCACCGGGATCATCGACGGCTGGCTGGAGGGTGATCGCGAGGTCCACCACAAGCAGCGCCACACGGCGAAGCGGGTGTTCGAACGGCTGCGAGCCGAGCATGGCTTCACCGGCGGCTACACGATCGTGAAGGGTTGTATGCGCGAACGCGAGCGGCGCGGCCGCGAGATGTTCGTGCCGCTGGCGCATCCACCCGGTCATGCCCAAGCCGACTTCGGCGAGGCGGTGGTCGTCATCGGCGGCGGCGAGCAGAAGGCGCATTTCTTCGTCATGGATCTGCCGCACAGTGATGCCTGCTATGTGCGGGCCTATCCGGCGGCGACAGCGGAAGCGTGGGTCGATGGCCACGTCCACGCCTTTGGGTTTTTTGGCAAGGTGGCTGCGTCGGTGCTCTACGACAACGACTGACCTGCCCCCCGGAAGTTCCCTCACGATGATGTAGAGTCTGCCAACCTGAGAAGGAGCAGACGACATGAGGAAAAGCCGTTTCACCGAAGCGCAAATTATCGGGATGATCAAAGAGCAGGAGGCGGGATTGCCGACGGCTGAACTGTGCCGGAAGCATGGTCTGAGCCCAGCGACGTTTTACAAGCTGAAGGCCAAGTATGGCGGGATGGATCTATCCGATGCCAAACGCCTGAAGCAGCTTGAGGACGAGAACGCGAAGCTGAAGCGGCTGGTTGCTGATGTCATGCTGGACAATGTTGTTCTGAAGGATTTGCTGGGAAAGCCCTGACGACACTGGAAGAGCGGCGGGACGCAGTGCTGCGGGCGATGCGGGGTCATCCGATCTCTCAACGCCGGGCCTGCGTCCTGATCGGTGTCGATCCGAAAACCGTGCGGCGCGATAGGCCGCCCGATAACCCGGAAATCCGTGAAGAAATGAACAAGATCGCGGAGAAGCGGCGCCGGTTCGGGTATCGGCGCATCGGTGTCATGTTGGAGCGTAAGGGCATGGTGATGAACGAAAAGAAGCTCTACCGGATTTACCGCGAAGAAGGTCTGTCCGTCCGCCGCCGTCGCGGTCGCAAGCGGGCGCGCGGCAGCCGGACACCGATGCCTGTCCCGCTGCGTCCGAACCAGCGTTGGTCCCTGGACTTCCTGTCAGACACATTCGGGGCCTGCCGGAAGTTCCGCATCCTTGCCGTGAACGACGATTGTTGCCGTGAAAACCTCTGCCTGACTGCCGACACCAGCATCTCCGGGGCCAGGGTGGCGCGGGAACTGGATGCGCTCGTCAGGGTCTACGGAAAACACCTGTATAGTTTCTGACAACGGGACCGAGTTCACCAGCAAGGCCATCCTGAAGTGGGCGAACGACAACAAGGTCGAGTGGCATTACATCGACCCCGGCAAGCCGCAGCAGAACGGCTACATTGAGTCCTTCAACGGAAGCCTTCGCGACGAATGCCTCAACGAAGAGATATTCGACAGCTTGGCCGATGCCCGCCGAACGCTGGCCCTCTGGCGCTACGACTACAACAACGTAAGGCCACATTCCTCGCTGGGCAACAAAGCCCCGGCAGAAGCGCGCCGGGCGCTTGAGCAATCTGAAGGCTCCGCGCCCGGCGCGCTTGCCCAACACGAAATGCACGACTATCAACCCCAAGGACTCTCGTTATGAACGAGGGACACCCGGGGGGCAGGTCACAGGCTACGATCCTAAGTTCGATCGGGCTGGTCTGATGGCCCTGAAGGCGATGACCTGATGCCGCGTCCACCTTATGCCTGCGCCTGTGGGCGCGTTGTCTCACACGGGAAGCGGTGCCAGTGCCAGATCACCAGCACCCGCGCCCGGAACACCACACACGACGCCACGCGTCCTTCAGCTGCGCAGCGCGGCTATGACGGTGAGTGGCGCAAAGCCCGTGGCGAGTTCCTGAGCCGGCACCCGTGCTGTGCGATGTCTAGGGCACCGGCTACGGTGGTGGATCCCATCACTCCCCACCGAGGCGAAATGGTGCTGTTTTGGGACCCCCAAAACTGGCAAGCTTTGTGCGTATTGTGCCACAATCAACATAAGCAAATGCAAGAGAGACGAGGACTGTCTGCGCTATCATAGGAGGAATGCACTTTGTCCACTTTATCAAGTTACTGCACATCAGGTCTATAATTTGCATGGGCGGCAATTGGCGTCTTCTTTATTGCCCACCAAAACCCAACCTCTAGTAATGTTTAGGGATGCTTTCCGCGTGGGACGAAGATGCTATTTCGTTGAAAGCAACTCCAGAATACACCGCAATCGAGTTCAATGAGCTAGAGTTGCTCTCTTTGTCTCGCATTGATCTTTCAACTAACTTTCGATTCGTTTCTCTTGAAATGCTCTTTGCGTGAGCCATCAACTTCCCAAGGAAGGGCATGGATTGCACATTTGACTTTACGCTTAACAGCGCAACAAGAGCAGCGGCTGTTGGCGCCAAAGTGTGCACAATTCCGAGAGAATCGCTTGTCGCATCAATAGCGAGCGCGACAGCAGAGAGCGACCCTGCCGTGGCTGCAACTGCTGATCTTGACTGATAACCCTTTTTAGCCAAATGTTCCGTCAGTTGTTTGCGATATGTTTGAAAGACATGCTCTAGTGAGCTTCTTTTCGACTTACTGTCCTCATCGTTGGAAACGATCATTTTAACGATTCTAAGGAAGTCGACTTTGTGCTGATAGATATCCATGCCGGGCGTTACAATGTCCCGAATCAATTCAAATCTCTCTAGAGGAAAGTTTTCCGGGATAACAATTCTTGGGGCGTCTTGCCAATCGTTTGGGTCAAATTGGTAGCTTTGATCAAAGCTCAGGAGATCCTCAAATGCCAAACCAATTGTTGTGTCAGCGGCCACCACCTCTTTCTTTTCATGCGAAAGGCAAAGCGAAAAATTGTAATGATAGGCCTGATTGGCGATTGCCATAACGCTGTCGACCGTAGGCTTGGAGAACTTTTTTTCTGAATACAAAGCCAGAAGCCGCTTTTCGACAGTGTCTCTTGGAAACGAATAATATCTTTCCACTTGTTTCGTATCAGCTAAAAACTCTTGCCACATATCTGTAGACATACCAAACACACCAACGTCTGCGACGCTCTTGCTTGATAATCTTAACATAAGCTTATGAAAGCCTTCATTCATTCTTTTATTTGGAAACCGTTCAATTCCTGCTTGATTTGCTAGCTGGGCAAAGGTCCTGATATGATTTTTGATGTCTGCAAAATCAGCGCGCGCTACTAGCCTTTTAGCCGTCTCTTGCCCTGCCTTCGCTTGAGCTTCTGGGATGGAGCAAAAAGACTCGACATCAAGCTCTGAAGTTCGGGTTATTACTTTCACAAACCCGACTGATACGAGACTTCTCAAGAGGCTGTTTGTGTTTAATACGTGATCAAGTCCTCCATCTGAGAATAGATATCCGTCGTTAAGAAGAATTCTCTCGCCAAAGAAGACTTGCCGCAGCAGCTGATTGGAAAAAAAGGACGATCCTTGCGATTTTGCTAGCGAATCGTATCGTTGATGCGAGTCATCCAAAACACCAGCGTAGACCCACCCACCCATGTTCTTCTCCTTCTTCGCAACTAACGTTGCCACAGAGTTCACCATTAGTCACGTTCGATGATCGGGGCACTTCTGAACTTCGCCCCCTACCTTAGGACCGGCGGGGGAAGCTCCGCGAAGGACAGTCCGAATAGAACTTTGAGCTACTCCCCAACTATCGGACAGATTTCTGGCTGACTTAAGCTACTGCCTGCACCTGCTGATCGGTTTGGGTTGCGTTGAAGTAGACCACGGCGGGCGGTTGACCGCCATGGGCAGTGTGAGGTCGATGGTTGTTGTAGAAAGTGATCCATCGCCCGATGCCAGTTCTTGCCTGCGATCCGGTTTCCCAAGCGTGCAGGTAGACGCATTCGTATTTCAGGGACCGCCAGAGACGCTCGATGAAGATGTTGTCCAAGCAGCGCCCCTTGCCGTCCATCGAGATCCGGGTGCCGACCCGTTTCAGCCGGTCGGTCAAGGCGAAGGACGTGAACTGGCTGCCCTGATCCGTGTTCATGATCTCGGGCGGGCCGAACTTGTGGATCGCCTCGTTCAGCGCCTCGACGCAGAAGTCGGCTTCCAGCGTATTCGAGATGCGCCAAGCCAGCACCTTGCGGGTGAACCAGTCCATGACAGCCACCAGATAGAGAAAGCCTTTGCGCATCGGGATGTAGGTGATGTCGGCGCACCAGACCTGGTTTGGCCGATCCACCCGCAGCCCGCCCAGCAGATAGGGGTAGGTCTTGTGCCGTTTCGCGGGCTTGCTGGTGTCGGGCTTCTGGTAGATCGGCATCAGGCGCATGAGCCGCATCAGGCGCCTGATGCGTTTCTGGTTCACGGCATGGCCTTCATTCTGCAGATGCCAGGTCATTTGCCGGACGCCGTAAAACGGGGTGTCTAGGAACTGCTTGTCGACCTTCAGCATCAGGTCAAGGTTCATCGCCGTCTCACCCTGCGGCGCGTAGTAAAACGACGACCGTGAGATCGACAGCAGACGGCATTGCGCCCCGACCGACAGCTTGGGATGGTCGCGTTCGATCATCCCGCGCCTCACTTGCCGATCCAGGGCTTGAGCTTTCGTGACAAAAAATCGTTGGCGACCGCCAGCTCTCCGATCTTGGCGTGCAGGTCACGGACCGTTTCTTCTGCAACCTCGGTCGCAGCCGCAGCCCTGCCGCCGCGTTCAAAGATGCCTGCCGCACCCTCAAGCAGCGACCGTTTCCATTGATGGATCATCGTCGGATGCACGCCATATTCGGCGGCCAGTTCCGACACCGTGCTCTCCCCCTTCACGGCCTCCAGCGCCACACGCGCCTTGAATGCTGCATCGTGGTTCCTGCGTTTCGACATATCCTGATCTCCTCGTCTTAGGGATCAGCAGACCTCAGATCGTAGCTTCCGTCACTGTCCGATTTTCGGGGGGTAGCTCACAACAGCCGCCATCAGTACGTGGGTGGAGGACAATCCGAAGAAGGATTCTGCTTCTGCCATCTGTGTCTTCGCCTCCTATCGGGGTATCGGTCCGCTAGCGGACAAGGACACCCCGTCCGTCGTGCGTTACGTCAGCGACCCGTGATACACAATCTCGGAACGCCTTAAGGTTGCAGACACCTGTCTCCGTGGATCACCCAAGCCCGCACCGGCCGCTCAAATGCTGGTGCCGATTATCCGGCCCATCCGGCTGGATCGGTCCGACATCCATAGATGTAAAGATGCAGAGCTCACCGTCTGGGCGAGATCCGGGTTGAGGAGGTTAGGGCGGGGAAACGTGCCGAACCCCCAATCGATCCCCATCATGTTGATCGCCAAAACCTAGGACTTCGACCCATGGGCAGGGACCAGCCGACCGTTCCCCGATCGGGACGCGGCCATTCCTCGGTTTCCGCGGCTTCGTGATCGGAACTGACCCGAGGCTGAGGTTCTGCGCCGGGTCATCCAGACAGGTCTTACCCCGCGCGCAATGGTGTGCATCTGCGCTTGTCGTGAACAGGAACGGTGCTCGTCGCCGTGCATCCGATGTCCGGGTGTAGTTCATCGCTCGACCGTCGTGCCCGCTGATGCCTTTCTGGTGGACGATTGATCGGCGAGCGTGAGCGGCGGCGTTGACCCGGCTGCACAGACTCGAGGAGAGGCGGCACGTGGGGGCGAGGCTGTTGCGAGTCCCTGGGGTGCGCAGATGTGACGTCGCCCTCTGGCGCGGCTCTGACGAGTCCTATGACGATTGGGGGCATGGCACCTATTTGCATGTTGGCCCACGAAGCAATCGAGACAAAGGCTCTGGCTCACTGCACGACCCATTCACCAGCACTCACCGTCAGGATGGAGCGCGCGCGTCGCACCACCACATCGACCATCGCGTGCCGTTGATGGGCTGAAATTCAGTCCCGAGCACCGGGGTGGCGTGGGATGCGTTCCTTACAGGAGTGCAAAATTGCTCCGAGCGGCTCGCAGATGGAAACCGAAGGCAAACTTAGGGTAACGTGAGGGGCATTTGCCGGTCTGATTGTTCTGCTGGACTCTGGATCGTGCCCTTGGCCAATCACTTTGGCTGCACGACGGAGAAAATCTTCCCGACCCCGTCAGCTTCGCGCACCCCTGATGTTATCGTTCGGTCGATGTTTTCGGCGACTAAGTTGACGCCTAGTTGACAGATCCAAGGCCGCGGCAACTTTTGGGTGCGCTATCTGATCCTCATGGCCGGTTTACGATCAGCGCATCCCTCTCGGGGATCGTGATCTGTAGCCCTGCCGCCGTTGCCAGGTTGCGGGCCTGCTCCGCGATCGCATCACCGACCTGTTTTCGCTTCAGGCCCTGCAGACCGTCGATCCGCTCGACCGCCGCACGGATCAGCGTGTGCACACGACGCCGCAGCGCGGGTGTGTAGCGAGGGAAGCCGAGGGCTAGAACTAGGGCCTCGATGTCAGCCGGCGTGATGTCGTCGGTCATCGTTGCCGACCCGATGTGGAACGACAGTTGGTGCAGGACGTCCGGATCGATCAGGGTCGGGAAGATGTCATAGGCTGGCGCCAGCTGGGGGCGGGGGCCGGTGTAGACGAGGGCGTGGTTCTTGGCGTGGTTGTCGGTATTGCCCAACAGCAGGTTCGCCAGCGTGACATCCAGAAACGCCATCCGTGCGAGACCCGGATTTTCGGTCTGCTGCAGGATTTGGCCAATCGCTTTCGCAGAAAAACAGCGGTCGGGCGTGCCGTTGCGCTGATACTTCAACGACGGACCGAGACCGAGGGCCTGCGCAAAATCTTCCTGATGCAAGCGGCTGACATTGTCACCGTCGATGACCCTGTCGAACCTGGTGATCAGCAAACCCTGCAGATCGCCTTCCCCGAGGATTTCGGTTTGCGAGACGGGGTGGGTCAGCATGTCAGCCATCAGCGTCGTGGCAAGATGTTCGGCCTCGACATCCCCCATATCTCGCAGCCGTGGCACCTTCAGGATATGCGTGGTCGGCACGTTTCGATCGGGTTTGGGTAAGGCAAAGCTTCCATCCGGCAACCGCGTCAGCGCGATCTTGCCCTGAACGCCGGCGAGCGGCGACGGGTCGCGCGTGGTGTCGGGCAGGCGCCGCCGATCCCGCAGCGAGGTCATGATCTCGGCGAGAGTCCGTGCGTCCAGCGGGTCGTAGTCCGTCCTCAGGTTGCCGGGTTGCTTGGCCGGTCCTTCGCCCTGTGGCACGCAGGAAATTGCCCCTGGACAGTCACGGCCGAGATGATGGAGCAGACCAACGATGTTGTTGAAGTCGAGCCCGTAGCGTTCCATCACCTGATCGCGCATCGCATTCTCGAACAGCAGGTTCGCAAAGAAGCCGCGGGTGTCGGCATCGCCGAAGGCTTGTTCGCGCAGCGGCAAGGACAGTGACAGCGGATGCGGCAATGCGTCGGTCACATACCGGAACTGAACAGCACCATCATCACCACGCGAGAGCTGCCCTATCGGTGTAGTGATGCCCTCGAGGTGCACATCCAACAGCAGCACCATCAGCTGCTCACCGTCAGGCGCAGACCAAGATCACGGCAGATCTGCAGCACCAGACCGATCTGGGCGGTCGGCTTGCCATTCTCGATGGCGCTGACCGTCCCGGTGGAAACGCCACTCTGCGCCGAGACTTCTTCCTGACGCAGCTTCAGGGCCCGCCTGCGCGCCCGGATCGCGCGACCGAGGGATGAGGGATCGTCGATGGAGATCAGAGGTCCAGACATTTTTCCGCGCTCGCTGATATTTCTGAGATGATGCATCAGTTTTCCAGAAATTTCAACGATCATGCAAAAACATCATTCAGCACCGATCTTTTGCCGTTTTATCGGTGATCGTGTATGCGGAAGCTTCACCTCGCGGCTGCGAGACTGCCGCCCGCAGCGCCTGAACCCCGGCCATTGTCAGTGGTGGATCGGAATCGCCGGCAACCTGGCGCAACATATCAATCCAATCCCGCTCGTTCTGGCTGAACGGAGCTGTCGAGGGCAACTTGAAACCCTCGACTACACGTCGGTCGTGCTCCTTCATTTCCCGAAAATCCCCCGGATGGCGGCACCCGCGCGCGATGTCAGCCGGGGATCGGTGTCACCGGAGGCTTCGCGGATCTCAACGATCCAGGCCATCTCGTTTTTGCTGATTGGCTGTCCGATGATTTCGTAGATTGCGGCTGCCGCGGTGCTGCCTTCGCTCTGTTCAAGGGCCAGACGCAGCAAGAGTGCCGGATCCGACTCCAGCGCTTTCGCGAGGGCCGGAACGCGATCGATCGGCAGCTTGGTCGCGCCCTGCTTGATCATGGTGATCATGTTCTGATGCACGAACCCGGCTTCCTCGGCGATCTCGGCCTGGGTCTTCTTGTGCTTCAGTTCCAGCAAACGCGCATCGAGGAACTTCGCCAGCCGTGTATTCTCATAGGGCTTCTTCGCCATCATCATCTCCGAGTTCGATGACATGCGTGCTGCGTGTCATACTCGATTTATAGCGACGGGCTGATGGGGAACCGGGGGATGCAATTGCAAACTGAAGAGGGCCATGACTCACGTAGTTGCAGACACAAACCAAACTGGGGGTGCGCACCATGAAGCGCGACACTGGCGCGTAATCGACGGGGTTACCATGGGCAAAGATAGCCACAATCAGATGTCGGCTGGATAATGCGGAACAGGAGGAATCTAAGTTGTAACGATGCAGCATGGCCGCAAAATTTGGAGGTAACGGCCGTTCAGCGGGATACTCCTCTCCGGGCTATCCCCGGCGCCACTAGCAAACTGGGTCCGCGCCGGAGAAAACTGAATTGAGGCTTCACCTGCTCTTGGGCCATTAACCAGTCATCTTCGAGGCAGATATGTCCTACCTAGTTCGCTGAAGAAAGTGTGGTCGATCGAGCGATTCATTTGAACTTCCAGTGAAATCGCAAGAAAGATCCAAGATGCGATGCTGCCAGTGCGGAGTGCTTTATTGCCGCATCCGTCAGCAACGGCCTGAACTCCTTGAGCCATGCAATCTCCTTAGCGAATTGGTCCGTTGCGCCCTGCCTTTCCGCCAGCTTTTCGAGCACCCGCCCCAATTGTTCGGTCCGGCCCTCGCGGAGATGGAGAAGACACTGCTCGACAAAGCTGCTCATGTCGAAAAGATGCACGAATTGGGTTTCGTGCAAGGAGCGACCATCGGGCCGATACTCGATCTCTGCGAGGAACCGGTCGAGATCCATACCGAACGCCTTCTGTAAGGTTTCGATCTGTTCCGGTTGGCTGGCATAGTGTGCGGCCATCTGCGCATCTCGCATTGCACCCATAACCTTAAAGAATTCCTTGTCCGGCTCACAACCATATCCGCCGAATGAGAAGCGATTACTTTGGCACTCCCAGCCGAGCAACTTTCCATATTCTGCGGGTGGCACACCACCGCAAGAGGCCAGTTCATCAATTCGATCGAGTATCCTCTTGAGGAGAGCTTCCTCCGCCTCGTGCCGCTCGCCATATTCTTCAATTCTCAGGAGGCTGTCGGCAACGTGCAGAAACGGGCCCGGCTCTAAAAGGGCGTTGTTGAATAGGAATTGCTCACCGCTCTCCACCAGCACTTTCAGCTCCGCCCAACTGCGATCTCCCCAATGGGCAAGTTGCAGCCAGAGCGGATTTGGATCCCTCTGGTTGAATTGCCCGCTCTCACCGAGGAGCTGATTCAGGCGTGCCGTTTCCGCGTGGCCGTCGTGAAGCAGCAGCCGACCCAGTTCAGCCCCTAATACTCCTCCATCCCCGGCGAAGATTTCTGCTCGAGAGTGCTTGCGCTGAATTTTCAGGAAGCGCTCCTTGGCATCTGCGTTCTCGGGTTTTCCCCAGTCTTTGAGGGTTCTTCTATCGATGTCAGCCCTTGAAATCTCTCCGTAACCAACAGCCATCGAGAGCGCGAGGTAGCTTCTGGTGAACCTGTCCATCGCATGTCGAACCTCGAGATACTTCGGCTCTACTCTGTCGATAACCATGCAAAGTTCGCGCATCGCATTCCTGAGAACTCGAAGATTTCTGTAATCGGCAGAACGGAAGGCCTCATCGACTATGGTCAGACTGCCCGCCAGGTATGTCCGCCCCGCGCCGTCAGGCATCGATGCGATAAAGCTTGGGAACGCGCCCTCCAGATCCGCTTCCACCTCAAGTCTTTTCCCAACCAGCTTCTCCACATGTCTGAAGAATTCACCCAGCTTTTCTCGCTCGTCCGAATGGACGATCATGATCAATCGCTTCCCCTCGTGCTCAATGAATTGATTGAGCAGTCCCAGAAGCACTTGGTGATCGATCGGCGCACGCTCGATGTCGTCAAAGACCAATGTATCCGGCAGGGATCGCAGCAACCCTTCCTCAAACACATCCTTCGCTAAAGTTCCAATGTCGCCCAGCTTGAAGACCTTGGATATGCCGTTTGCCACAGCTGCGGCGCGGTTGGCCGCGTCAGCGCCAAGGCTCTCCCGGAGAACGGCGCTCCGGAACATAGCCGGATCAGCGACCCCATTGAGGGTTACATATCGATATTCATGCCTGATATCTGTAAGAACCTTGCGAACGAAATACGTCTTACCGGCACCCCATCGCCCCTCGATCATGAGGGCGTAACCGGGTTTCTGCATTTTCGCGTAGGTGCCGATGGCGCCCTCGACGTGAAAATTAATCTTTGGCTTTGCAATGGCGTCCATTGAGGTGACCTTTTGGTTCAGCTTCAGCCTATGCGCTGAAGTCATCCCCCGCAACTTCGCCGCCGACTCTGCGCGTCACCACGATGGCAATCTGTAGTAGGGTGTTGGCATCGGACGTCTGCAGTCAAGCTGGCCGAAGTGCGTGACAATTCCGATCCGAGATTGGCTGGCCGAACACTTGCTGCCTAGAGGGAGATTTTCGTGACGGCAGTTTTCGGGGCGATAATTGTGATGTTGCAGGTGCTGTTGGTTATCCTGGTGATGGTGATGGTGATGGTGATGGTGATGGAGGTGGTGTGTTTATCCTTCCGACGGGTCCGGCGCGACCGTGTGACCAGATGACCCTGAACGAGCAGGATTGGATCGAGTTCATCCGGGTGATCCGCTGAGAGAGCGATCCCAAGATCCCCTCAAGCGTTACCCATGCGCAATGCCTGTCATGGTCAATTTATGGCGACGGCGAGATGGCAAGCCGGGAGACGTGACGACAACAATCGCTGTGATACTTGGTTTGCAGCCTGTCTGTAACCCATTGTTCTGATTGACCCCTGAAAACACTTGGTTTGCAAAAAATATACGCATTATCAATGACATGCATCAGACTACGAATCTGAGGGTCGGGCGTTCGAATCGCTCTGGGTCCACCAAAATTCATAGACAGATCAAGCAGTTACAGGCGATGGCTTCGGCCAGCGGCCTCATACTGCGCCAATCCTGATACAATACGACTATGTGAAGTATCAGCGGGGGGCGAAGTGCTGCCTTTCGGCGGAAACCGGTGGCTTTCCCGAATCGATCCAGCGCCAAAACCTGTTGGCTCGCGGATAGATCGTCGATCCCCGCCAGTATCAGAAATTGGCGCTTTGGTGCTGCAGGCCCGCTAGAGCGGGTTGCGTTCAATCGGTTTCAAATCCCGCGGCTTTGAAGAAGTTGTAGCACTCTTCGTCCTCGAAGAGGTTGCAGACCTGTCCGACGGCTTGCCAGAGCTGAGCTACTCCCCGTCTCTTGGACGGTTTCCGGGGTATGTTAAGCTCTTTTTTTTGCACCTGCCGGTCGGGTTGGGTTTCGTCGATTGCCCGTCGATAGAACACGGCGGGCGGGGTACCGCCAAGGGCGGAGTGCGGACAGTGGTGGTTGTAGAAGGTGATCCAGCGGGCGATGTCAGCCTTTGCCTGTGATCCGGTCTCCCAGGCGTTTAGGGAGACGCACTCGTATTTCAACGATCGCCAGAGGCGCTCGATGAAGACGTTGTCGATGCAGCGGCCTTTGCCGTCCATCGAGATGCGGCTGCCCGCCCGTTTCAGCCGGTCAGTCCAGGCGAAGGACGTGAACTGGCTGCCCTGGTCGGTATTCATTATGTCTGGCTCACCGAATTGGTGGATGGCCTCGTTCAGCGCTTCGGCGCAAAAGTCGGCCTCCTGGGTGTTCGAGATGCGCCAGGCCAGTACTTTCCGGGTGAACCAATCCATGATGGCGACCAGGTAGAGGAACCCGCGCTGCATCGGGATGTAGGTGATGTCGGCGCACCAGACTTGACCCGGCCGATCCACCCGCAAACCGCCCATCAGATAGGGATAGGTCTTGTGTCCCTTCGCGGGCTTGCTGGCGTTGGGCGTCTGATAGATCGGCATCAACCCCATGAGGCGCATCAGCCGCCGGATGCGCTTCTCGTTCACGGGGTGCCCGCCGTTGCGCAAATGCCAGGTCATCTGCCATACGCCGTAGAAGGGCGTGTCGAGGAACTGCTTGTCGATCACCCGCATCTGCGTAAGGTTGGTGTCTGTTTCACCCAAGGGGCTGTAGTAGAACGACGATCTGGAGATCGACAGCAAGCGGCACTGCTTGCCAATCGATAGATGAGGATGGTCAGGTTCAATCATCCGACGCCTCACTTCCCGATCCATGGCTTGAGCTTTCTGGCCAAAAAATCGTTGGCGACCGCCAGCTCTCCGATCTTGGCATGCAGGTCGCGAACCGTGTCCTCGTCGATTTCGGATGAGGCAGCCTTGCCACCCCGCTCGAAGATGCCTGCGGCACCCTCTAGCAGCGACTTCTTGCACTGATGGATCATCGTCGGATGGACGCGATAAGGCGCCGCAAGTTCCGACACCGTCCGCTCCCGCTTCAAGGCCTCCAGCGCTACCCGCGCCTTGAAAGCCGCATCGTGGTTCCTGCGTTTCAGCATGTCTGCTCTCCGTTTAGTTGGAGACCAGCAGATATCAAATCGTAGCTTCCGTCAGTGTCCGATTTTCGGGGAGTAGCTCAGAAATTTCTGGGCAAATACGCAAGAATGCTCTTGAAGAAGGTAGGTCACGGGAAAGTTGAGTTCTCGCTTTCACGTCGTCATCTGCCCGGGCTATCCTGATCTTTTGGCAATCTTGCAAGCGCAGTCTGGAGGCCGTATTGCGCGCTGTGGCATCGGCGACTTGGTAGCAAAACCGTGCGTAAGGCAGCGACAGCGGACAGAATTATGTTCATGGGAGGGACCACGGCTTCTTTTCGCAACGGCATTGCGGCTCATAGTGCTATGGCGAAAACGTAGTGTTCATCACTATCGACCGCGGTCCACCATTTCCCTCACAGGCTGCGAACGCCCTGCGATCATTCGCTTTCGGTAAAGACCTCGGCGCGTTTCTTGCTGACCTGGGGCAGCAGCACCACCACCAGCACGATCACCGTCAGAACCAGCAGTGTGGCGCTGATCGGGCGGGTCAGGAAGGTGGTCGGATCGCCGCGGCCGAGGATCATCGCGCGGCGCAGGTTTTCCTCGAGCATCGGCCCAAGGACGAAGCCCAGCAGCAGCGGCGCAGGCTCGCAGCGCAACTTCATCAGGACATAGCCCATCAAGCCGAACCCCGCGACCGCATAAAGGTCGAAGACGTTCGAGTTCACCGAATAGACCCCGATCGAACAGAAGGCCATGATCACCGGAAACAGGATGTGGTAGGGCACCTTCAGCAGCTTTACCCACAGCCCGATCAGGGGCAGGTTCAGCACGATCAGCATCAGGTTGCCGATCCACATGCTGGCGATGATGCCCCAGAAGAGCGCCGGCTGCTCGACTGCCACATTTGGGCCGGGTACCACGCCTTGAATGATCATCGCCCCGACCATCAGCGCCATGACAGGATTGGCCGGGATGCCAAGGGTCAAGAGCGGGATGAAGCTGGTCTGCGCGCCCGCGTTGTTGGCGGATTCAGGGCCTGCGACACCTTCGATGGCGCCCTTGCCAAACTCTTCGGGCGCCTTCGACAACCGCTTTTCGACTGTGTAGGATGCGAAGGAGGCGAGGATCGCCCCACCCCCCGGCAGGATGCCAAGTGCGGACCCCAAGGCCGTGCCGCGCAGCATCGGGGCGACCATCCGCCGCAGATCTTCGCGCGATGGCCAAAGATTGCCGAGTTTGGTGGTCAAGACCGTGCGGTCCTGATCGCCTTCCAGGTTCTTGAGGATTTCGGCGATCCCGAACACCCCCACCGCGAGTGCAACAAAGTTCAACCCGTCGGCATAGGCGGTGATCCCGAAGGTAAAGCGCGGCGTGCCGGTGTAGATGTCGGTGCCGACCATGCCCAGCAACAGCCCAAGGACCACCATCGCCAGCGCCTTCAGGATCGACCCGTGCGCCAGCGCAATCGCCGACACCAACCCCAGCAGCATCAGGCTGAAGTACTCTGCCGCGCCGAATTTCAGCGCGACGATGGTCAGGGGCGGCGCAAAGATCGCCACCAGAAGGGTGGCAACCGACCCGGCAAAGAACGACCCCAGGGCCGCCACCGCCAGCGCCGTGCCCGCCTTACCCTTGCGCGCCATCTGATAGCCGTCGATGGCTGTAACCGCCGAAGACGACTCTCCCGGCATGTTGATCAGGATCGCGGTGGTCGATCCGCCATACTGCGCGCCATAGTAGATGCCGGCCAGCATGATCAGCGACGACACCGGTTCCAGCTGAAAGGTGATCGGCAGCAGCATGGCAATCGTCGCCGTGGCCCCGATGCCCGGCAACACCCCGATCAGCGTGCCCAGAACCACCCCGATCAGGCAGAACAGCAGGTTCGCAGGCGTGCCGGCGGTCGCAAATCCCAGCGCGAGGTTGGAAAAGAGATCCATGATTTCCACCTAGAACGACAGCCAGGGGCCAAAACGCCGGAACGGCAGGCCGAGGGCATAGCTGAACACCAGTGTGCAGAATACCGTGACTGCCGCCGCGAGCAGCAGGGCAGGTCCGGCCTTCATCTTGAGCGAGGCCAGCGCCGCGATCAGGGTGGTGATGAAGATCGACGGCACAAAACCAAGTCCCCGCACCGTCAGGCCGAAAAAGATCGGTGCCGGCAGGATGAACAGCATCCCGCGCCAGGCGTGGGCAGACATCTCTTCGGCCACCGATTTGAACGCGCTGATCACGATGATCCCGCCGAGCAGCACCAGCAACGCCGCCAGCACAAGCGGGAAATACCCCGGCCCCATCCGCAGACTGGTGCCGATTTCCATCCCCAGGGACTGGATGGCGAACACCAGCCCGACCAGAATGAACAGAATGCCCGCGCTGGCATCCGCCGTGTTGACGCGCTTCATGATACCCCCCCCCAGAATTGACAGGGCCCCGGGGTTTTCACCTCGGGGCCGCGTGACCAAACGATCAGTCGGCGTAGACGCCTGCCGCCTCGATGATCGGCTTCCAGCGGGCAATCTCGCCTTCCAGCTTGGCCTGCAAGGCGGCCGGGGTTGCGGCATCGGCACCCACGGGGGTCGTGCCCAGTTCTGCCATCGCGGTGGCAATTGCCGGATCGGCCAGCGCCACTTGCAAAGAGGCAGTCAGACGTTCCACGGCATCGGCAGGGGTGCCTTTGGGCGCATAGACGCCATGCCAGACGCCGATTTCCACGCTGCCAAGACCAGCCTCGCCCACCGTCGGCAGATCGGGGAAGATGTCCAGACGCGCGGGCGAGGTCACCGCATAGCCTTTGATCGTGCCGCCCTTGATCTGCTCGGTCGTGTTGGTGGTCTGGTCGCACATCAGGTCCACCTGCCCGCCCAGAAGGTCGGTCATCGCAGGCCCGGTGCCTTTGTAGGGGACGGTCACGATCGGGGCCTCAAGTGCTTGCATGAAAAGCATCCCGCACAGATGGCTGGCCGCACCGATGCCCGCATTGGCCATGGTCAGCGTGTCGGCATTGGCCTTCACATAGGTCACCAGCGCTGCCATGTCGGCAGGCTCGAAATCCTTGCGCGCCACGATGGTCATCGGCACTTCGGTCACCAGGCCCACATATTCGAACGCTTCCAAGGGCTTGTATGCCAAGTTGCGATAAAGGGTGGCCGAGGTGGCCATCCCGATGTGATGCAGCAGAACGGTGTAGCCGTCCGCTTCGGCCGTGGCCACCTGACCCGCGCCAAGGGTGCCGCCCGCGCCGCCGACGTTTTCGACGATGACCTGCTGACCCAGATCGGTCGACATCTTTTCCGCCACCAGTCGCGCAACGGTGTCGGTCGGACCCCCGGCAGTGAAAGGCACCACCATGGTGATCGCGCGTTCCGGATAGCCTTGGGCCATAGCGCCGGAAGCCAAGCCAGCCACAAGCGCGACGGAACCGACGAGCGCGCCGGCGATTTTGAGTGTGAAAGCCATTTGTTCCTCCCTGAACACGGCAAATGAGACGAAAGCCATTGCACTGGCTTTGTCCGTGCCAGACTGACGGCGACTTTGACGAACGGCAAATTCCGCAAAGTCCCTTGCGCAACAATCTTGCGAAAAACCAGGGCAGATGGGTGGATACCGTTACAGTCGGCCACATGCGATGGGTGGATTTCCCCCCATTTTGCCTGCGTCACTCTTCCGTTCCGTCGGCATCAAGGATCAATCGGCGGTCCAGCCCATGCTTTTGCATCTTTTCGTACAGCGTCTTGCGCGAAATCCCGAGCGATTCGTACACCCGGCGCAAATGCCCGCCATGCGCTGCGATCGCCGCCCCAATGACGCTGCGTTCAAAGCCCGCGACCCGGTCGGCCAGCCGGGGCAAGGGGGTTCCCACCGCCCCTTCCATCCAGTCCAGACCCAAAACATGCCGATCCGCCGCATTTCGCAACTCACGCACATTGCCGGGCCAGTCGCGCGCCGTCAGATCGGCCAGGATTTCCGGCGTCGGGCTGCGATCCTCTGCGCCGTGTCGTGCGGCGGCTTCGCGCAAGAGTTGCAGAAACAACAACGAGATATCTTCGCGACGGGCCGCCAGCGCCGGGACCCGCAGCGTGGTTACCGCCAGTTGCCAGTACAGATCTTCGCGAAACTGTGCTTTGGCAACCTCGGCATCCAGAGCGACCCGACTGGTGGCGATGAACCGGACATCCAAGGGGACCGGATCGTTCGACCCCAGCCGAGTGATCACACGCTCTTGCAACACCCGCAGCAACTTTGCCTGCACATTCAGGGGCATGGTGTCGATGTCGTCCAGCAGCACCGTCCCCCCTCGTGCATGCTCGAACCGCCCGAACCGCGCCCGCAACGCCCCGGCAAAAGCCCCGGCTTCGTGGCCAAACAACTCGCTTTCAATCAGCGTCGCAGGCAATGCGGCACAGTTGATCGCGATGAACGGCCGCGCTGCCCGCGCAGACAGGTCATGCAGCGCCCGCGCCACCACTTCTTTGCCGACCCCGGTGGGTCCGGTGATCAGCACATCGGTCTCGCTTGCCCCAATGGTCCGCATCAGGCGTCGCAGGTCGATCATTGCGGAACTGCGGCCCGGCAGCCGGACTTCCAGATCGTCCTGCTGCCCTGCCGCCGCACGCAATCGGCGGTTGTCCATCACCAGCGCACGGTGATCCGCAGCCCGGCGCAACACAGTGACCAGCCCCTGCATCGCGAAAGGTTTGGCAATGAAATCATAGGCCCCGCGTCGCATCGCCTCTACGGCGAGTTGCACATCGGCATGACCGGTGATCAGGATCACCGGCAGTTCCGCGTCAATCTCGCGCAGGCGCTGCAACAGGGTCATGCCGTCCATTCCCGGCATTCTGATGTCCGAGATGACAACGCCGTTGTACCCCGGTCCGGCATGGGCCAATGCATCATCGGCACTGGAAAAGGCGGTGACGGAAAACCCGGAAAGATCAAGCGCCTGTTCGGTCGAATGACGCATCGCCGCGTCATCGTCTATCAACAAGACGCGCCCGGCCGTCATTCCGCGGCGACCTTGCGGGCCGGGGCACTTTGCAGGACTAGGGTGAAGACCGCGCCACCCTGCGGATGATTGGTCAGCCGCAGGTCCCCGCCAAAGTCTCTGAGGATATTGTAGGAAATCGACAGGCCCAGCCCCAGACCGGCCCCGACGCCCTTGGTGGTGAAGAACGGATCGAATATCCGGTCAGCAATCGCGCCCGCTACCCCCGGCCCATGATCGCGGATATCCAGCATCACCCAGGGCTCTTCGATACGGGCCGTGATTTCGATCCGTCGATCCGTCCGGTCTTGCAGCGCATCCGCCGCATTCGACAGCACATTGCCCAACACCTGTTGCAAACGCACGGGCCCGCCCAGAACCGCAGGCAGGTCAGGGGCAAGATCGACACTGACCGCAATGCCCGAAAGACGCGACGATGCCAGTGCCAGGGCTTCTGCCACCGCTGCGCTGAGGTCGACCACCTTCATCGGCGTGTCAGGTTTGCGCGCGACGTTGCGCAGATGCTGGGCGATCGCAGCCATCCTGTCGATCAGCGACACGATTTGCCCGACATTTTGCCGGGCGCGCGCCGTGTCGCCCCGGTCGATCAGGATCGCCGCACTGTCGGCATAGTTGCGGGCCGCGGCCAGTGGCTGGTTGATCTCGTGGCTCAGCGCCGCCGACATCTGGCCCAATGCGGCAAGCTTGCCCGCCTGCACCAGATCGGCCTGCGTGCGGCGCAGCTGGTTTTCCGTCGCGCGTCTCTCCGCCACTTCGCCCTGCATCTGCACGTTGACCCGCGCGAGGTCCGCAGTGCGTTCCGCGACCCGCCGCTCCAGTTCTGCCTTGGCGCTTTCCTGGGCTGCGATGCGTGTGGCCAGCCTTATCCGCCGCTGCGCCCACATCCACGCCAGCACCACCAGTATCCCCAACCCCAGCAGCAACGCAACCGAGGCCAGCCGCGCCTGCAACCGCGCGCCTGCGGTGTCAAGCAAGACATGTACCGTCCAATCCGCCAGCGGCATCAAGGCCTTGGCCTCAAGATAGCTGCGCCGCCCGTCGGATGTCGCAAGGGTCAGAACGGCCAACCCCTGCACATCCGTCCGGTCATGCACGAGTGGCACCACCGTCACCTCGGCATAGCGGCGCACGACAGCCGTTCGCGCCACCCTGTCGGGGGTCAGCGGTAAAGTTCCCCTGAACAACCATTCAGGCTCGCTTGACAGAAACACAATTCCTTCGGCATCGGTCACAATGATCGCTTCGGGCTGTCGCCTCCAATCCGCTTCGGTCGCCTCCAGATCGACTTTGACCGCAATCACGCCTGCCACGTTCCCGCGCAAATCGCGTATCGCAGAGGCAAAGTAGTACCCCCTGACCCCCGACGTGGTCCCCAGTGCAAAGAACCTTCCTCGCCCGCCGAGGATTGCTTCGAAAAAATAGGGGCGAAACGAGAAATTCTGCCCAATGAAACTGTCCTGCCGATCATGGTTGCTTGACGCAATCGTGACCCCGTCGGCGGCCATCACGTAGATCGCCGACGAATCGAGCAGTGCATTGCGTTCCCCCAGCCAGCGGTTGATGGTCGCGATCCTAGCAGGTTGTGCCGGACCGCTGACCAGGGCGCGAATTTCCTCGTCATCGGCCAAAAGGTCGGGGATTACCTGATACCTGCGCAATTGACCGTCCAATGCTTGCAGCGTCAATTGCAGCGTGGCCTCGGCCCGCTTCTGATCCGCGCGCAAGTAGGATGCCAGCATCAGCCCCGCCAAGGTCCAGGCCAGCAACCCTGCGGCCACCAGCGCAAGCGCCCCCACCGTTATGCTGTGCTGTCGCGTCACCCCGGCCCCCCTGCCGTCCTTTGCCTGTTCAATGCCCGTCAGTCTGATCGACCCGGAAGGACTTGTATAGCGGTGGCGGGGCGGGCCGCGTACGGGCAAGGCCGCCGCTTCCGGTTCGCCTCTGCTGGACAGCGCCCGCGAGTGCGCCCGTGTTTGGTACCCTGCCAAGTCGCACCCGGCGCAACTCTGCTGCCGCGTCTTTCACCAAGGAACGGCCGTTTCCCGCCACAACGTCCGACTGTACAAGCGTGCGTGCGCTGTCCCGCAGCTTCAGATCCCGACCCATCCTGATGCCGCCAGTTTCAGCGCGGCAAGAAAGCTTTGCACTTTCAGCGTTCGATGCAGATCGACATGGCTGACCATCCAAAGCGGCGCATCCCACTCAGGTTTGGGCGGCAGGACCTCGACCAGATTTGGATCTCCTTCGGCCAGATAGGCCGGATGAAACCCGATCCCGACCCCTGCCCTAAGTGCTGCTTCTGCGGCGGCGGTATCGGTGACGCGGTAGCGAATACACTCGGACGGCACGGTGTCGCGCAGCCAGACATAGTACGGCGCGCGGCTGTCGGCGGCATCGCTGGCGATGAACCTGTGTGCAGCGAAGTCTGCAATGCTGCCGGGCACGCCATGGTGCGCAACATAGACCCGCGATGCGTAAAGGCCCGATCGCATGCGGACCAGGGGTTGCACGACATTGTCGGGTTCCTGCGGTGCCACCCCGGCCCGAATGGCCACATGCGCCTCGCCGTAGTCCAGCCGGAACACACGCATGTCGGTCAGATAGCGCACCACGACCGCCGGATGTTCGGCTTGAAACGCCGCAAGTACCGGGGTCAACAGCCCAGTCATCCCGGCAAGCGATGTCACCACCAACTCTCCGGCCACCATCTCGCCATGGCCTCTGATCCGGCTTGCCAACTGGCCGAACTGCTCTTCGGTGGTTTGCGCGACCGACAACAGGTCGCGCCCGGCTTCGGTCGGGGTATAGCCGCGCGCATGGCGTTGAAAAAGCCGGGTCCCCATCCGCTTTTCCAGCGCATCGATATGACGGATCACGGTCGCATGGTGGACGCCAAGCACTTCGGCGGCACCAGATACCGTGCCGAGCCGGGCCACCTGGAAAGCCGTGCGGATTTCGTCCCAGTTCTCCATCATGACACCCCTGTTTTGCCCTGCCATTCACCGCAACCCGACCGCCGCGCGCAAGCCCTGAAATTGTGCAGGCCACCCCACCGCCGCCAAACGTGCCGACCCCCCGATGCTCTAGTTGCCATTGCGATCTTGTCCAAGTGCCGCTTCCTTTGGCGCAGCCTGCACATATCCCCCTTGACTCCGGCCCCATGCGGCCCTAACCCGGCCCATCCTCCGGAGGCAAAGGCTTCCGGTCCCGCCCCAGTGCGGGATCGCCATCCGTCAGCGCGTTGCGCCCACGGGTGTCGCAACGCATTGGGTTTTCGCCGCCGGTCCCCATATCCGGCAAAACAAGTGGAGCGTGCCCATGTTCGAAAGCCTCTCGGAACGCCTTGGTTCCGTCTTCGACCGCCTGACCAAACAGGGCGCGCTGACGGAAACGGATGTGGACACCGCGCTGCGCGAGGTGCGCACGGCGCTCTTGGAGGCGGACGTATCGCTCGACGTGGCCCGCAATTTCATCAAGGCGGTCAAGACCCGCGCCATCGGTCAGGCTGTCACTCGGTCGATCACGCCGGGTCAGCAGGTCGTCAAGATCGTGCATGACGAGTTGATCCGTGTGCTGGCGGGCGACGATGACGCAGGCGCGCTGAAGATCGACAACCCGCCCTCGGCCATCCTGATGGTGGGCCTGCAAGGGTCGGGCAAGACCACGACGACGGCCAAACTCGCGAAACGGCTGAAGGAACGCAACGGCAAGCGCGTTCTTCTCGCCTCGCTTGACACCAACCGCCCTGCGGCGATGGAGCAGTTGGCGATCCTTGGCGCCCAGATCGGGGTGGACAGCCTGCCCATCGTAAAGGGCGAGACGGCCGTGCAGATCGCCCGCCGCGCCAAGACGCAAGCGGCCCTAGGCGGCTATGACGTGGTTTTCTTCGACACCGCAGGCCGACTGCACATCGACGAAACCCTGATGGATGAAATCCAGGCCGTCCGCGACATCGCCCAGCCGCGCGAGACGCTGCTGGTGGTCGATGGTCTGACGGGGCAGGACGCGGTCAATGTCGCCACCGAGTTCGACGGCAAGGTCGGCATCTCGGGTGTCGTTCTGACCCGGATGGACGGCGACGGGCGCGGCGGTGCGGCCCTTTCCATGCGCGCCGTCACCGGCAAGCCGATCCGCTTTGTCGGCTTGGGCGAAAAGATGGACGCGCTCGAGACGTTCGAGGCCGACCGTGTGGCGGGCCGTATCCTTGGCATGGGCGATATCGTTGCCCTGGTGGAAAAGGCGCGCGAGACGTTCGAGGCCGAGCAGGCCGAACGCATGATGCGCCGGTTCCAGAAGGGGTTGTTCAACATGAACGACCTGCGCAGCCAGCTTGAACAGATGCAAAAAATGGGCGGGTTGCAGGGTCTGATGGGCATGTTGCCTGGCATGGGCAAGATGGCCAAACAGGCCGAGGCGGCAGGCTTGGACGACAAGATGCTGAAACGCCAGATCGCCCTGATCCAGTCGATGACGAAAAAGGAACGCGCGAACCCCGATCTGCTGGCGGCCTCTCGCAAGAAGCGGGTTGCGGCAGGGGCGGGGATGGATGTGTCCGACCTCAACCGCCTGCTGAAACAGCACAAGCAGATGGCCGAGATGATGAAGAAAATGGGCAAGGGTGGTGCCATGAAGGCCGCGATGGCCCAGATGATGGGCAAGGGTGGGATGCCTGATCCGTCGAAAATGTCGCCCGCCCAACTGGAAGAGGCGGCGCGCGGCATGCAGCAGGGCATGGGCATGCCCGGCATGGGCGGCAGCCCCGGCGGTTTTGGCGGGATGCCGCGCGGGTTGTCTTTGCCCTCGGGTCTGTCGGGGTTGATGAAGAAGAAATGACCTGCCGGATTGATCAGGACGCGAACGGCGCGCCGGTCCTTGTGACCGAACGCCTGCGCTTGCGCCTGCCCCGGATGTCGGATGTTGACGCCAGCCATGTCTTCTGGTCCTCGCCCCGGTCGGCCATCATGGGGGGGCCGTGGACGTTGGCGCAGTTGCAGATGGAAACCCAAGGTCTGCTGGACCAGTGGGGCAAACACGGCTTCAGCCTGTTCACGGTGACGCGGGCAGGGGCGGATGACGGCATCGGCGGCATCGGCCCGTTCTTTCCCGACACCCACCCCGAACCCGAACTGGGGTGGAGCCTGTGGGACCCCCGCGACGAGGGGCAGGGTCTGGCCTTCGAGGCGGCACGTGCGGCCCGCGACTGGTTCTTTGCCACCAGCGGCCGAACCACCGCCGTCAGCCATACCGACCCTGACAACTCCCGCTCGCACCGGCTGTGCGAACGGCTGGGCGGCGTCGTCGACCCCGCCGCACCGCATCCCTATGGCGACGAGCCGACCTTGACGTACCGCTATTTCGCCGGGGGGGCCGCATGACCATCCCCACCATCGCCACCGAACGCCTGACCCTGCGCGGCCCGAAAGACAGTGACGGCACCGCCCTGGCTGCCTTCCTGTCCAGCCCCCGCGCCACATGGATCGGCGGCCCCTATCCGGCAGACGAGGCACCCGACTGGCTGGACCATCAGCGCACCATCTGGGCCAACCGCGGCTGGGGGTCGTGGATCGCGGCGCTGGGCGACACCGACGAACCCATCGGGCGCGTGGGCCTACTGGATCATGACGGCTGGCCGGAACCCGAACTCGCCTGGTTCCTGTTCGACGGCCATGAAGGCAAGGGATACGCCTGCGAGGCCGCCCTTGCCGCCCGCGCCCATGCAAATGGCGCGCTTGGCCTGCCGCCGCTGTTCAGTTTCATCGACCCGGCCAACACCCGGTCGCACGCACTGGCCTTGCGGCTGGGCGCGGTCCATGAATGCGATGCGCGGTTCGAGGGCCATGACTTCCACATCTATCGTCATCCGGAGTGTACGCCATGATCGCCCCCACCTTGCACACCGAGCGGCTGACGCTGCGCCCGCTGACCATGGCAGACTACCCGGCCTTTGCGGCTTTCATGGCCTCGCCCCGGTCGGTCCATATGGGCGGCCCCTACGACTGGCGCGCTACCTGGGGCCTCTTTTGCCACGATGCCGGGCAATGGGCGCTGTTTGGCCATGGCGGGCTGATGATCGACGTCACGGCCAGCGGCGAAACGGTGGGGAACGTCGTCATCAGCCATGGCCCGCTGTTTCCGGAACCCGAACTCGGCTGGTTTCTGTATGATGGTCACGAAGGCAAGGGCTATGCCACCGAAGCCGCCCGCGCCTTGCGCGACTGGGGTTTTGGCGTGGCGAGCCTGCCCACGCTTGTCAGCTATATCGACCCGCCGAACCGCGCCTCGGCTGCCGTGGCCGAACGGTTGGGGGCGGTTCTGGACCCTGATGCGCCCCGCCAGCCGGGGGACGAGGCCGACCTTGTTTATCGCCATCCGAGGCCTGCATGACCTTGCCCTTCGATATCCCACGTCTGGAAACCGACCGTTTGATCCTGCGTGCTCCGTCCGAGGCAGACCTGCCGGCCGTGATGGCCTTTTCGGCATCCGACAGGTCGCGCTTTGTCGGTGGTCCGTATGAGCCGCCGCAAGTCTGGCGCGGCTTTCTGGGGATGATCGGTCATTGGGCGCTGCGCGGCTATGGCTGGTGGACGATCGAGCACAAGGCAACCGGGCAGGCTGCCGGGCGCACCGGGGTCAGCTTTCATATCGGCTATCCAGAACCGGAACTTGGCTGGCACATCTACGACGGGTTCGAGGGGCAGGGCTACGCCTATGAGGCCGCAAAAGCCGCGCGTGCCCACGCTTGCGCAAATCTGGGGCTTGGCCCGCTGATTTCGATGATCGACCCGGAAAACGTCCGGTCCAAGGCGCTTGCTGCGCGTCTTGGCGCGACGTTTAAACGGATGGGCACCATCGACGCCCACATCTGCGAAATCTGGCGACATCCGGCGAGGCCCGCATGATCACGCTCGCCAACACCCCCACTCTGACCACAGCCCGCCTGACCCTGCGCGCGCCGCGAGCGTCGGACTGGCCGCACTGGTGCGCCTTTGCCACTACCACGCGCGCCCGATACATCGGCGGGCCGCTGGACGAGGGCAAGGCCTGGCGGTCGTTTGGCCATGCCATCGGCATGTGGGTGCTGCGCGGCTATGGCAGTTTCGTGTTCCACGAGACCGGATCGGATCTTCCGTTGGGCCTGTGCGGTCCATGGCATCCGGCCGACTGGCCGGAGCGTGAGATCGGCTGGAACGTCTGGCACCCTCATGCCGAAGGCAAAGGTTATGCCTATGAGGCCGCCACGGCAGCCCGCGCCTATGCCTTTGACGTGCTGCACTGGCCGACGGCGGTCAGCTATATTGATCCGGCCAATGTACGCTCGATAGCGCTGGCCACCCGGCTCGGCGCAGTGCTTGACCCCGACGCCCCGCGCATGGCGGGCGATACCGACCTGATCTTCCGTCATTCGCGACCGGAGGCCCTGTCATGACGCCCAGCTGGCTGACACCCCCCACCGGCCCTGCTGCCGACATCGCCGCGCGTTGCACCGCGATGGTGCCCGAACTCCTCACTTCCCGCCTGATCCTGCGTGCGCCCCGGATCGCCGATTTCCCCGCTTACAGGGCGGTCTTTGTCAGTGACCGGTCCCGATACATGGGGGGGCCGTTCAGTGAAGACGACGCATTCGGCGATTTCTGTCAGGGCATCGCGGGCTGGATGCTGCGCGGGGCGGGGATGTGGACGCTGACTTTGCGCGACCATGACACCCCCTTGGGCTGGGTCTATCTTTGGCAGGAACAGGGCGATGCCGAACCCGAACTCGGCTGGGTGCTGACCGAAGCCGCCGAAGGCTACGGTTATGCATCCGAAGCCGCCCGCACCGTGCTGCCCCATGCGGTGCGGCTTTACCGCCCCCAGGGCTTTGTCAGCTACATCAATGCCGAAAACCACCGGTCGGCCCGGTTGGCCATCGCCCTCGGCGCAACCCGCGACGCTGCAGCCGAGGCACGTCTGACCGAACCTGACCTGCATGTCTACCGCCACTCCGGCACAGGAGCCGCCGCATGACCCCCAGCCCTGTCAACGCCGTCACCCGCGCAGCGATCCTGCTGGCCGAACACCGCGACAGCATCGACCGGCTGGATGCGATCCTTGTCTACACCCTCGCCGAGCGGTTTAAGCACACCCAGCAGGTTGGTCGTCTGAAGGCCGAACATGACCTGCCGCCGTCCGATCCGACCCGCGAGGCGACCCAGATTGCCCGGCTGGAACGGCTGGCAGACGAGGCGCGTCTTGACCCCGAGTTTGCCAAGAAATTCCTGACCTTCATCATTTCGGAAGTCATCAGGCACCACGAAAAACTGCAGAAATGACCCATCCAACGGGGCGCGAAGCCGCGCACCCATCTTGTACCCTGAAGGAGACGACCAAATGTCCATGAAAATCCGCCTTGCCCGTGGTGGTTCCAACAAGCGCCCGCATTACAGCATCGTGGCCACCGACAGCCGCATGCCGCGCGATGGCCGCTTTCTTGAAAAGCTCGGCACCTACAACCCGCTGCTGGCAAAAGACGACGAAAACCGCATCAAGATGAACATCGAGCGCATTCAGCACTGGATTTCGCAAGGCGCGCAGCCGACCGACCGCATCGCGCGGATGCTGGAAGCTGCGGGCGTGATGCCCAAGAAAGTCCGTAGCAACCCGAAATCCGCCGTGCCGGGCAAGCGGATGGCGGAACTCGCCACGAAAAAGGCCGCCCGCGCTGCCGAACCGGTTGCCGAATAGACTGACAATCCGGGGCAGCAGGCAACCCCTGTCCCCTTGCGCCAAGGAGGCTATGTGACCACAGACCGCATCTGCATCGGCGCCATCGCAGGCTCTTTCGGTGTTTCGGGTGAAGTGCGGCTGAAAAGCTTCTGCACTGACCCCGAGTCTATCGCGGCCTACGGCCCGCTTTACACCGAGGATGGCAACCGCAGCTTTGCAATCAAGCTGACCCGCCCGGTGACGGGCGGGGTTGGCGCACGTCTGTCCGGGATCATGACCAAGGAAGAGGCCGATGCGCTGAAGGGAACCGGACTGTTTGTGGACCGCGCGCGACTGCCCAAACTGCCTGATGACGAGTTCTACCACGCCGACCTTATCGGCATGGCCGCCCACGACCCGGGCGGCGCGCTGATCGGCACGGTTCAGGCGATCCACAACCATGGCGCAGGGGATCTGCTGGAACTCGCAGGGCCGGGGCTGAAGCAATCGCTGGTGGTTCCCTTTACAATGGCCGTCGTGCCGACTGTCGATCTCGCGGCCCGCCGGGTGATCGTCGATCTGCCCGAGGGGCTGGAGTAGGGGCGCAAGATCAGACGAGCCTCAAATGGCCCGGTTCGATTTGTGCGAAAGACTGTACTATGTGCTCGGCTCAGGGCATCTTGATACCAATTGCGACACGAGGATTCCAGTGCACAACCGGTTGCGTTTGATGATGGGGGCGACGGCTCTTTTGTATCTTGGCCCCCTGCTGGCGGGACTGGGCGGTTTTGGTTGGCAAACTGTTCCGGCCTTTGTCGCGATCTTTCTTCTGTGGACGCTGATCCTGCGCCCGTCAACTTGGCCCAAGACCCGTGCCGATTGGCAAAACCCCGCAGCGCTTACCAGATTGCTGACGCAGTCCACGATGCAGGTGCTGTTGGTCAGCATCTGTTTTGGGATCGGGCGGGGCCTTGGCGGCGTCATGGCGACCCTGCCGCCGTTTCCGGTGCTGCTGCCGATTGCGATCTCGTTTCTTGCCATTCCGCTGTGCCGCCTGATGTGGGACCCGAACAAAGCCGAGGCGACCGACCGTTTTCTGGACACGGCAATTGCCGAGATTTCGGCGACCGCCACGGGTGTACCGCCCCAACGTTCGGATGCGCGTGCACTGACCGCTCAGTTGCTTGCGCCATTGCAAGCCTTGCCCGACGCCACCGATGACGCCGAGATTGCGCGCCATCTGCGTGCCATGGCCGCGCATGTCGATCCGTCGGATGTGGCACATGTGCTGCTGTCGTCCGCGCAGTCCGGTACCGCCGGTTCGATCGGAATGCGCGCCTTGATTCTGCACGCAACTGACCTGCGGCACAGCGTTCCCCTTGCGGGGCTTGGAGTGCAGGCACGGATATTGCCCCTGATTGCGGCGGATCCTGATATGATCCTGATGTTCGCCCTGCGCAGCCTGGCGCAACTGCGCGATGACGCCGCCGTCTGGCCGGACTGCGCCACCCCGACCGCTCTGCGCGCCAGGGCCGCCACAGCCGGGCCTGACGCAGCGGCAGCCCTTCTCGCGCTTGCCGATCTGACAGCATCCCTGAGCCCGCAAAAAGACGCGGATGGGTCCGGTCAGCCTGGCGCGTGAACTCCAAGGCTCAAGACGCCAGACATCCGGCGCAGCGCTGCAATAGGGTCAACCGCGCAGCGCGACCTTTCCCTGTGCCCTGCAACTGCGCTACACCGCGCGCATGACCGATCCAGATCCCGAAGCCCCCGGCAAAAGCCACCGCCGCCTGTCCGTCTCAATCGGCGCGCGACCGCGCGATTTGATGGCCGAACCCTTGCGCATCAAGGGCGCGTGGACGGCACGCGTGATTACCCTGTTTCCCGACGCGTTTCCCGGCACGCTGGGCCTGTCGCTGACCGGCAAGGCGTTGGACCTTGGCCTTTGGGCACTCGATCCCATCGACCTTCGCAGCTTTGGCGCGGGCAAACACCGCAATGTCGACGATACCCCCGCCGGGGGTGGCGCCGGGTTGGTCCTCCGAGCGGACATCCTTGATCGCGCACTGCAAATGGCCGCCATAGGCACGCCCACCGACCGCAGCCAGTGGCCCGTGGTCTATCTGTCACCTCGGGGCACGCCATTCACCCAATCCCGTGCCCAAGCTTGGGCGGCAGGCGCCGGCATCACCCTGCTCTGTGGCCGTTTCGAAGGCGTCGATCAGCGCGTGCTGGACCACCACGCCATCGAGGAAGTCTCGCTTGGCGATTTCGTCCTGACCGGGGGCGAGATTGCGGCGCAGGCGATGCTTGACGCCACGGTGCGCCTGATTCCCGGAGTCCTCGGCAACGCTGCCTCGACCGAGGAGGAAAGCTTTTCCCACGGCCTTCTGGAACACCCCCAGTACACCAAACCCGCCCTCTGGAAAGACCAGGCGATCCCTGACGTGCTGCTCTCTGGCAACCACGCCGAAGTCGCTAAGTGGCGGCGGGCCGAGGCGGAACGGATTACTCAGGAGCGACGGCCCGACCTGTGGCAATCGTTGCGTCTGGCCATGGGCGGCACAATGGACCCCGATTGATCCGCGGGTGGCTGCTGACCCAGAAAACGGCGCAGGTTCGGCTCTGCGCGGACCGTCGGAGCAGGCGCAAGCACCGACATCTGATGTCTCTGACACTGGGCAACGAATTCTTTCTGCAGGCGATTGTCTGGCGTGAACATCGCCGTTCGCTGCTTCGACGTCGGCTCGCCGAAGTGCGGAGCGTGGCTGATCGGTTCTGCAAGCGTCCCTGCCTTCAGCGCGCGGAGCGCCATTGCGCCGGTGTGGAGGCTTTCGGTCGGCGCATTTTCGGCAAAGATCACGTCATGCTTTGCCAGCAGGATGTGGTAATAGTCGACCGACGGTATCGTGCCGTCCACCTCGATACCCGGAACCGCCGTGAGCTTTATGGCGGAAATGAAGACTGCGCTGCATCCGAACATCTTGCGCACCATGCCACAGGTCGCCAGCATCCGGTGCTGGCGCGACACCAGCAGATCGCGGCACGGCAGGTTGTTCCCCAGGGCACCCGCCGAGATCCGCACCGGCCACAGCTTGGGGTTGCGCGCGAACCGATCTGCCGGAATTGCCGTGAACGCGATCTGGAGGATCGTCTGAAAGCCATGACGCATTGTCTGCACAAGGTCCCCGGCCCGAAGCTGCTCGACCGGGATCTTGCCGCGCGCTGTCAGGATTTCTGTCCCGCGCACAAAGCAGGTCACGAACTGCTGACCATCACTGGCGGCGGCGTTCTGGTTCTGACCGGCAGCAGAAACCGAGGTGACCTGAATCGACTGGAGCGGCACATCGTTCAGTGCGTTCGCCCCTAGCCCCGCATCATCGTCGATCATCACGAGAAAGAGGTCGCCCGCAGCCGTCTGAATGATCCCTCCAAGCCCGACATAGTTCGCCTGGCCCGAGGCGGGGTCAAAGACAACCGTCATGTTTACTGTCGCCGCGAAATCAAGGACCGTGGTCACCGGACCCGAGCCGAGGTCATAGGTCAGGGTCTCACCCCCGCCAAACCCGTTGCCTTCGGTCACGCTATTGTTATTGACGTTGTTCGCCGTGACTGTGGTGATGTGCCGGAAGGCTGGGTCGGCAGACCCGTAATAGGTTCCGATCAGACCGCCGCTGTTTTCGACGGCATTGTTGCCTTCAGTCGGATCCAGGTCCGCTGAATTGCCAAGATAAATCATCGAAAAAGTCTTGAGGGCCATCGCGAAGGTTCCGATTCGGGTTCTCACAGTCTGGTGCAATCAGAACGGGAATTCGTTCAGTCTTGATGAAAGCGACCTTGCGAAATCAGCTGCATTCGAGTCGGCCCTTCGAGAAACGCAGGCCTCCTCTGGCCCCGTTTCGCGTTCATGGCGACCCTCTTTGCGGCGCCTGACCTTCGCGGCGTGGTCGTCAGGGGCGGAATTTTCGATATCCCCAATTCTTAACCCTATGATTGTGCGGACTAAAGAAAAGTCCCGCACGACAGGGGGCCACCTCTTGACCATGATACCGCCACCCCCTATACGCCGGTGATCCGGGGTCAGCCGACCCATCGGATTTGACCGTTTTGCCTGATCGAAAGGTTAGACCAAGACGTCGGACCACAACATCGGTTGCCCAACCTCCCGGCGGGCTTGCCTTTTCAAGGCAGGGACCCGATCAGAACCGGAAGCTCTGGGGCGGCATCACATCCGGGGAAAACCCCGTTGAACATAAAGGACCAGGCATGAACCTGATCGCAATCATCGAGGCGGAACAGATCGCTGCCCTCGGCAAGACGATTCCCGACTTCCGCGCGGGCGACACCATCCGCGTCGGCTACAAGGTGACCGAAGGCACGCGCAGCCGCGTGCAGGCCTATGAAGGCGTCTGCATCGGCCGCAAGGGCGGGGCGACCATCTCGGCCAGCTTCACCGTACGCAAGATCAGCTTTGGTGAAGGCGTAGAACGGGTATTCCCGCTCTATTCGACCAACATCGACAGCATCGAGGTCGTCCGTCGTGGCCGGGTGCGCCGCGCCAAGCTGTACTACCTGCGCTCGCGTCGCGGCAAATCGGCCCGGATCATCGAGAACACCAATTACAAACCCCTGTCGGCATAAGGAGAGGCGTGATGAAAAGCGGCATTCACCCAGAATATCACGTCATCAACGTCAAGATGACCGATGGTTCGATCTTCCAGACAAAAACCACCTGGGGCAAAGCGGGCGACCAGATGGCGCTTGACATTGACCCCTTGGCACATCCGGCATGGACCGGCGGCAACGCCAAGCTGATGGACACTGGCGGTCGCGTGACCAAGTTCAAGAACAAATACGCCGGCCTTGGCTTCTAGGACCGGTTGTTGCGGATTGGTTGAAATGCCCCGGGTCGCGCCCGGGGCATTTCTTTTTGTCCGTCTTGGCTCGGGTCGGCACAGCGTCTCCGGCCCTCAAACCCGTCTTAATCAGACCAAACATCAGCTGCAGGCAGACCGCCCTAAACTGAGCTACAGTCAGGTCCACTTCCCAGTGATAAGGCCCAGTGATCAGGCCCAGATCTCGCGAAACCGCCCGGCTGCGATTGCGTTCGACGCCAAGACAGGCGGATCTGAATTCGCCGCATGCCGCGCGCCGGGATCAACCGCAAAATCGGGGTGCGCCGCGTTTGCAGCGCTCGTTCCCAAAGCGGCGCGCAAAACCGCACTCCTGACCCACCCATCGGGTTGCATCGCCGTCCCGCCCTTGCGCTGCTCCGACAGGTCAGGCGCTTTGGCAAATCACGTCACCTTCGCGTCGATTTGCAAGCCCCCCACATCGGCACACGCGCCGCCGGCAGTGGCTGCATGGCTGCAACCTTGCACCAATGCAGCAAAGCCGTCTTCGCGCCTTGACCATTCGGTACGGCCCTCGCAAAGAATTCGGATCAATGGTGCAGCGGCAGACACGCTTGCCCGCTCTGGATGCGCGACGAAAACTCCCGACCGGGCAAACCAATCCAAAGAACATTCCGACAGCAAAGCCCGCAATTGCCGACCCTTACGCGGGTTACCTCTTTCGTTCTCGTCCGGTTCTTGCAACAACAGAACAATAAGAGGTGAGGTTTATGGCGCATATCATCGTTGTCGGAAATGAAAAGGGCGGCTCGGGGAAATCCACCACCTGCATGCATGTGGCAACGGCGCTTGTGCGGATGGGCCACCGGGTGGGCGCACTTGATCTGGATCTGCGGCAACGCAGCTTTGGCCGATACGTTGAGAACCGTCTTGCCTTTCTGGCCCGCTCTGGCCTGACCCTGCCGACACCCGCCTATACCGACCTTCCCGACAGCCCGACCGCTACGGGCGAAAACCCCTATGATGCGCGCCTTGCCGCTGCCGTCGCCTCGATCGAGCCACACAGCGATTTCATCCTGATCGATTGCCCCGGCAGCCATACCCGCCTGTCGCAGATCGCCCATTCGCTGGCCGATACGCTGATAACCCCGCTCAACGACAGTTTTGTGGATTTTGATCTGCTCGCGCGCGTCGACCCGGAAACCGGCCGTGTCAAAGGCCCCTCGATCTACTCGGAAATGGTTTGGAGCGCCCGCCAGCTGCGCGCACATGCAGGACTTAAACCCATCGACTGGATCGTGCTGCGAAACCGGCTTGGCGCACAGCAGATGCACAACAAGAAGAAGGTGGGTGATGCGCTCGAGGATCTGTCAAAACGCATTGGCTTCCGCGTCTCGCCCGGTTTTTCCGAACGCGTGATTTTCCGGGAACTGTTCCCGCGTGGCCTGACAGTACTGGATTTGAAGGACACCGGAGTGGATCAGTTGAACCTGTCCAACATCGCCGCTCGCCAGGAGGTCCGCGACCTGATGCGAGAGCTTAGGCTGCCGGGCGTTGCGACCACGTTTTGAAAACACCCGCCCGTGCCGTGCACCGGCGTTCCCGCACGCCGATCCGCACCAGTCGCACATCGAACAGATCCGGTTCTTCGACTTTTTCGGAAATCAATCCAAATCGGACCAAAATGTTTCTTCCAAGTTTCATATCAGCCTCCATCGGCGTTGCGTGACGTCAAACTGCCTGCAAAGCAGGGCAAAAACGCGGCCCAGTTGGGGTTAATTGCCGCAAGGTGCCACAAAAATGGAAACAATCTGTTTCCGGCTCACGGCAAGTGGCGCTGGTTCCTGGCAAATTTTGGTCTTCACATTGGCACAAATATCCCACGGGGGTCGGGGGGTGTGAAACCCCCCGTTTCCGTCCGCAACAAAGGGCGCAACCTGCCCCCAACGCGCACCCAACCCGCTGTGCGACACCCCGGCGACGATCCTCAGGGACGACGAGGCAACGCAAGGGCCGGGTTTGTCAAAAGGCGACAGGCTTGCGTTTCAGATAGCAAAGCCCCAGCAAGCCTTTCCGATCCTACACACCCATGGCCTGTTAGTGACCACCATCATCGCGCTGTTGTCAGGGGGGCGGATGATCCTTCTGCCCGGCTTCTGCCCGACCCGCCGCTCAATCTTGCGGCGGCTAAATGCGGTTCACTATGTCCGGCACCGCCCCGGTCGGACCCGGACGTTGTACTTGGGCAGACAGCCTGCAACCTTGCCCGGTTCAAACAGTCCAAGGTTGCGCAGCCATTGCGCGCCCGGTCAAGGCGCATCCGACACGACAGGCAGGGTCAACTCGCCCTCCAGGAACCGCTCGAACGCGTCCAGATCGACCGGCTCGAATTGCCCGAACCCCTGCATCCAGACCGATGCGTTGCGCAAGGCATCCGGCTCCAGCTTGCACCAGATCACGCGCCCGCGCCGTTCGCGGCTGACCAGACCTGCCTCTGCAAGAACGCTCAGATGCTTTGAAATCGCCGCCAACGACATCTGAAAGGGTTCTGCCACATCGGTGACCGCCATGTCGTCTTCAAGCAGCATGCCAAGGATCGCCCGCCGCGTCGGGTCGGCAAGTGCAGCGAAAACCATGTCCAGACCTGCTGTCATCCGGCGGTTATCGCGTCAGACGCGGGCATCGTCAACCGAATGGTTGAATATGGCCGCCCGGAACCCGTGTGGACGTTTCGAAATATTGTTTATGTAAATCAATGAATTGACTGTCTTTTCTGCGCTGGCATCCTTGCTTGACACCGAACCGCGCTTTCCCGTATCTACCACGCAACCGAAAGGGAATGATCCATGGCGGACGAACCCGATCCGAACCGGCTCCGTGCACTTGAGGCAAAGCTGGCGAAGATCAAGGCAAAGCCGCAGGCGGTCAGATCACAGACGGGCAAGGGTTTCTCGCAGGGCGAGGTGGCCTGGAGGATGATAATCGAGCTTTGTACCGGTTTGATCCTGGGCATGGCGATCGGTTACGGGGTTGATGTGCTGTTGGGCACGCTGCCGATCTTCTTGATCATCTTCTGCGGCATCGGGTTCGCCGCCGGGGTGAAGACGATGCTGGGTACGGCGCGAGCGATGGGCGAAACGAAAGACAAGGACTGAAGTCATGGCAACCGAAGAGCACGCAAGCGGCGGTCTGCAGATTCATCCGATGGATCAGTTCATCGTCAAGCCGCTGTTCGGCGGCGACACCATTGCGTGGTATACCCCGACCAATGTGACGCTGTGGATGGCGGTGGCAGTTGTTGCCATGACCGTCCTGCTGGTGCTGGGAACCAGCCGTCGTGCGATTATCCCGTCGCGCAGCCAATCGATTGCCGAGTTGTTCTACGGCTTCATTCACAACATGGTCGAAGAAGTCACGGGTCATGAAGGGTCAAAATTCTTTCCCTATGTGATGACGCTGTTCATGTTCGTTTTTCTGTCGAACATTCTTGGCCTGATCCCGATGAGCTTTACCACCACGTCGCATATCGCGGTGACGGCAACGCTGGCACTTCTGGTGTTTCTGACCGTCACAATCGTCGGCTTCATCCGTAAGGGTCCGGCATTTCTGGCGATGTTCTGGGTATCTGCCGCCCCATTGCCGCTGCGGCCGGTGCTGGCGCTGATCGAGGTGATCTCGTATTTCGTGCGGCCCCTGTCGCACTCCATCCGTCTTGGCGGTAACCTGATGGCCGGTCACGCCGTGATCAAGGTTTTCGCGGGGTTCGCGGGCGTCATGGGGGTGGCTTCGGTCGTACCTATCGCTGCGATCGCTGCAATCTACGGCCTCGAGCTGCTGGTTGCAGCCGTGCAGGCCTAAGTCTTCACCATTCTGACCTGTGTGTATCTGCGCGATGCCGTTGGCGAAGCGCACCACTAGGCCGCTAAACTTCAGTCAATTCCAAAAAGGAGCTACCAAATGGAAGGCGATATCGCAGAAATGGGCAAATTCATCGGTGCCGGTCTGGCAACGATGGGTCTGGGCGGCGCCGGCATCGGCGTGGGCCACATTGCCGGCAACTTCCTGGCGGGCGCCCTGCGCAACCCGTCTGCTGCCCCCGGCCAGATGGCCAACCTGTTCGTCGGCATCGCGTTTGCCGAAGCATTGGGCATCTTCTCGTTCCTGATCGCCCTGCTGTTGATGTTCGCAGTCTGATTTCGCGACATTGTGACGATCGGCCAAAGGGAGAGTCTCTTTGGCCGCGGTTTCAGGACTGACGAAAGGACCGCGACATGGCGACCGAAGCAGTTGCAGCAGCAGGCCATACCGCTGAGAAAGCCGGAATGCCTCAGCTCGACTTTTCGACCTACCCCAATCAGATCTTCTGGTTGCTGGTCACTCTTGTCGTGATTTACATGATCCTGACGCGTGTTGCTTTGCCGCGCATCAGCGAAGTTCTTGCCGAACGGGCTGGAACCATTACCAACGATCTTTCGGCCGCAGAAGAACTGCGCGAAAAGGCCGTTGCTGCCGAAAAAGCATACAATGACGCCTTGACCCGCGCGCGGATCGAAGCGGGCCGTATCGTGGCAGAGGCAAAGGCAGAGATTCAAAAGGATCTGAACGCCGCGATTGCCAAAGCTGACGCCGAGATCGCGGCAAAGACTGCCGAATCGGAAAAGCGGATCGCGGAAATCGAGGCGGGCGCTGTTGAAGCAATCGCGCAGGTCGCGCGCGACACCACTGGTGAAATTGTGGCGGCGCTGGGAGGTCACGCGGATGCTGACGCGATCGCGCTGGCATTGTCGGCACGCTTGAAAGGATAAGACGATGAAAAAGCTGATCGCTGTCCTGCTGACCGCCTCGCCGGCCTATGCCGCAACCGGGCCGTTCTTTTCGCTTGGCAATACCAACTTCGTCGTACTGATCGCCTTTGTCGCGTTTGTCGCACTGCTCGTCTACATGGGTGTTCCGGGGAAAATCACCGGTATGCTCGATGCGCGCGCGGCTGGGATCAAGGCAGACCTCGAAGAGGCGAGGGCGCTGCGCGAAGAGGCGCGGGCGTTGCTGTCGTCTTACGAGAAGAAGCAGAAGGATGTGCAAGAGCAGTCCGAGCGGATCGTGGCGCATGCAAAGGCCGAGGCTGAAGCTGCGGCTCGGTTGGCCAAGGCCGAGATCAAGGACTCGATCGCGCGCCGCCTGATTGCAGCGCAAGAGCAGATTGCGTCGGCCGAGGCGCAGTCGTTGCGGGCCGTGCGGGAAAAAGCGGTGTCCTTGGCTGTAGCGGCTGCAGGCGACGTTCTTGCCAGACAGATGACTTCTGACCGGGCTGCGGCATCGATCGATCTGTCCATCGCACAGGTTGACGCCAAATTTCACTGATCATCGGCAGCGGTGCTTGACCGGCCGGGCATCGCCCGGCCTTTTCATCTTTCCTGTTCATGTTCAAGGCGTTGCCGCGCCACATCTTCGTGGCGGCTGGCGCGGATCAATTCGCTGAGCGATTGTTCGACATAGTCCAGATGCATTGAAACCGCCGCCCGTGCCGCTGTTTCGTCCCTGTTCTGGATCGCCATATGGATCGCGCGGTGCTGATCCAGCAGGTTTTCGCGGGTTACCCGGTTCTTGAACATCATCTGCCGATTGTAGAACACACCTTGGCGCAGCAGGTCGAACATCGACCGCATCATGTGCAGCATGACCACGTTGTGGCTCGCCTCTATGATTGCCATGTGAAATTCGGCGTCCAGCTGCGCCTCGTCCGCAGGGTCGCGCTTTTGGTGCGCCGCCTCCATCTTGGCAAAGATCGTGGCTATGACCTTGAGGTCGGTTTCGCTGCCCAGCTTGGCCGCGCGTTCTGCCGCCAATGCCTCGAGGTCGCGGCGAAAGGCGATATAGTCGAAAACCGCCTCGTCATGCGACGCGAACAACTCGATCAATGCGGGCGCAAAGGCCGATCCCAGCACATCGGCGACAAACACGCCGGCGCCTGGACGGCTGACCAACAGGCCGCGGTCCTGAAGATCGGCCAGCGCATCGCGCAATGAGGGACGAGAAACGCCCATCCGTTCAGACAACTCGCGTTCGGCAGGCAAGCGTTCGCCAGGACGCAAGATACCGCGCAGGATCAAAAGTTCGATCTGGCGGACGACGGACTGCGACAGTTTTTCAGACTGGATTTTTTGGAACGGCATCGAACCCTCCGGATTGGTCGGAACATATGACCAGACGGCGGTGCTGCCAATGGGAAAACCGAGGGCCCAGTGGCCCTCGGCAAAACGGTTTCACTTCGTGGGGCGAATGATGATTTCGACCCGGCGGTTCTGCGCTTGTCCTTCTGGGGTCAAGTTGGTCGCAATCGGAGCGTCTTCTCCTCTGCCATAGGCCGAAATGCGGGCGCCTGGCACGCCGTTCTGGCGAAGCACGTCGGCGACCGAGGCCGCGCGGCGCTGTGACAGGTCCTGGTTATAGGCGGCAGACCCTGTGTTGTCGGTATGTCCCACCACTTCGATCCGGCTGTTTGGATAGCGGATCAGGCTGCTGGCTACCGTCTGGATGTCACGGGCCAGATCGGGGCGCAGGTTGGCGCTGTCAACGGCGAACAGCACATCTTGCGGCATGTTCACCACCAGATAGTCACCGAAATTCGTGACGCCGATGTTGGAATTCAATGAGCCGCGCAGTTCTTTGGCCTGTTTGTCAAGTTCGTTGCCAATGGCGGCCCCGGCCAGAACGCCGATGCCCGCACCGATCAACGCGCCTTGTCCCTTGTTGTCGTCTGCCGTTGCTGCACCAAGAACCGCCCCGCTCAATGCCCCGATCAACGCGCCATTGCGCGCCCGCGCGTTGGGGTCGTTCGGATAGGCATTCGGGTCAACTGTGCAGGCCGACAGCGCCAAAGCGCCGCAAACACCAAGAACTAGGGGGGTTTTGATCATCATTCTGCTGCCTCGTTTGTTTTGGGTCGCCTTGCGCCCTGTGCGACGATTATAGCAAACCGTCACGCGCGGGGACAGCCAACACCAGTACAAGGCAGATTTCCGCCCATCGCCAATTGGCCCGGCTTATGCGTCGCGTCGCGCCGATTCATAGGCCAGCATCGCGCGTTTCACCGGCAGACCCCAATGATACCCACCAAGCCCGCCCGATTTGCGCAAGGCCCGGTGGCAAGGGATCACAAAGCTGATCGGGTTGCGCCCCACTGCGGTGCCCACTGCGCGGACAGCCGCAGGGTGGCCGATTGCCCCGGCAATCTCGCTATAGGTGGTGACATGGCCGAACGGGATGCGCAGCAATGCCTCCCAGACCTTGATCTGAAACGGAGCTCCGATCAGGACGATCGGGGTATCTGCGGTGGCCGTCGACATGCCAAAGGCGGTCTGCACCCAAGCGTTCAGGTGCGCCGGGTTTTCGCGAAAAGTGGCGCGCGGCCATCGCGACACCAGATCTTGCCGGGTTTCGTCCGCACCGGTTTCGGCTGCAAAGCCGATGCCACAGATACCTCTTGCAGTGCCCATGACCAGAGCCGGGCCGAACGGGCTGTCAAACCAGCCCCAGTCAATCGTCAGACCCTCGCCGCCTTTGGCATAGTCGCCGGGGCTCATCGCCTCCCAGGTCAGAAACAGGTCATGCAGACGGCCGCCCCCCGAAAGACCCGCTGACATGGCCGTGTCCAGCACGGTAAAGCGGTCCGCCAGCAGATGCCGCGCGTGGTCCAACGTCAAATACTGCTGATAGCGCTTGGGCGACACGCCGACCCATTGCGAAAACACTCTTTGAAAATGTGCAGGGCTCATCGCCATTTTTCCGGCCAGATCGTCAAGGGTCAGGGCTGGGCCCGCCTCATCGATCATGCGCAGCGCGCGGGCAATCACGGCATAGTGGTAGGGGGTGGATTGATCAGTCATCGGGGCCTCCTTGTAAGCCAGAACCTAAGACCATGCAGGCAAACTTGCGACCCGATTTCTGCGCCTTTCGCTTGTCGTGCGTATCATGCGCTGGCATAGGATGCGCATGACACGCCAATTGGAATACCCTGCGATGCAGGCGATCTTTGCCCGGTTTCAGGCGTCTGAGCCGGAACCCAAGGGCGAGTTGGACCATCTGAACGCTTATACACTGCTGGTTGCCGTGGCGCTATCGGCACAGGCAACCGACATCAGCGTGAACCGGGCGACCAAGGGACTGTTCGACCTCGTCGACACGCCGGAAAAAATGCTCGCACTGGGTGAAGAAGCACTGATCGGCCATATCAAGACCATCGGTTTGTATCGCAACAAGGCCCGCAACGTGATCAAACTGTCGCAACGGTTGATCGAGGCTTATGGCGGGTGCGTGCCCTCAAGTCGGGCTGCCTTGCAATCGTTGCCCGGTGTGGGTCGCAAGACAGCGAATGTGGTGTTGCAGATGTGGTTTGGCCATCCCGCCCATGCGGTGGACACCCATGTGTTCCGTGTCGGCAACCGCACCGGCATTGCATGCGGCCGCGACGAGGTGGCGGTGGAGCGCGCCTTGGAAGACCATGTTCCCGTCGAATACCAGCACCATTCGCACCACTGGCTGATCCTGCATGGGCGATATGTCTGCGTCGCGCGAAAGCCCAAATGTGCCGCCTGCTTGATCGCGCAGTGGTGCCAGTTCGAGGAAAAAACCACATGAAACCCTATCAGGTCGTCGGCATCGGCAACGCCATCGTCGATGTGTTTTCCAGCGCGGATGACAGTTTTCTCGACATGATGGGCATCCAGAAAGGGATCATGCAACTCGTCGAGCGCGAGCGTGGCGAGATGCTTTATGCCGCGATGACGAACCGGGTTCAGGCACCCGGAGGGTCGGTGGCCAATACGCTGGCGGGTTTGGGCAACCTGGGCCTGAAGACCGCGTTCATCGGCCGGGTGCATGACGATGCTCTGGGGCGGTTCTACGCGCGCAGCATGTCGGAAAACGGCACCGATTTTGTCAATCCGCCGGTGCCGGGCGGCGAACTGCCGACCTCGCGCTCGATGATCTTTGTCGCGCCAGACGGCGAGCGGTCGATGAACACCTATCTCGGGATTTCATCCGAACTCGGTCAGCCGGATGTATCGGATGATGTCGCAGGTCAGGCGGCAATCCTGTTCCTCGAAGGCTATCTTTATGACAAGCCCAAAGGCAAACAGGCCTTCGAACGGGCCGTGGCGCTGTGCCATGCACAGGGTGGCAAGGCAGGCATTGCCCTTTCGGACCCATTTTGCGTCGATCGGCACCGGTCTGATTTCAGGCGCCTGGTCAGGGATCTCGATTATGTGATCGGCAACGAGCATGAATGGTGCTCGCTTTATCAGACCGACCTGTCGGCGGCGCTGGAACAGGCGGCTGCAGACGCGGGGCTGGTGGTGTGCACCCGGTCGGGACATGATGTGATCGTGGTGCGCGGCGATGAACGGGCCGTGGTCCCGGTACGCCGCATCGTGCCGGTCGATGCAACGGGTGCAGGCGATCAGTTCGCAGCCGGTTTTCTTTATGGCGTAGCAACCGGTCAGTCGCTGGCGGTCTGCGGGCGCATGGGCTGTTTGGCCGCCACCGAGGTGATCAGCCATTTCGGCGCGCGCCCCGAGGCAGACCTCAAGGCGCTGTTCCGGACAGAAGGGCTGATCTGAAACCCGTCCCGATCAGCGCATGCAACCGCTTTCATCTTGGTGAAAATATCCCACGGGGGGCGCGGGGGGTGTGAAACCCCCCGTTCTTCGTGGAAACCGCCCTAGTCGCCCAGCTTGGCATGCACTTCGGCCAGATCGATCTCGGCAATGGGCATTTTGTTGGCCGGGTTTTCGAAATCGTACTTGAACACCTGAAAATCGCGCTTGTAGATTTCCCAGACCAGATGCATCGACAGATCGTCGAAATAGGCCTCGACGGGGTGGGCCCGTTTGGGCCCGTGGCCTTCGCTTTCGTTGAAGCGTGGGATTTTTTTCAAATCAACCTTATGGTTTTGTTTGGTTTTCTTTAGAACGACACTCATGCCTTCATCGAACTTCTCGGTGAAAAAGATATGGTCATACCGCCCACCATTCACCACATAGGTTGAGACGTGCCCCGCCATGGCGGACCAGTGAATGTCCGGCTCCATCGGCTTTTTCCAACGAATCGTGTCGCGCGCAAACAAAAGAAACCGGCGAAAGCTGGCGATCTGGTCGAAATCACCGTTGCCGTCCGGCCCTCCGACATCGACGCCATATTTCTGGGTCAACAGTGGCACCAAATTGCCGCGATAGCGTTTGCCGTTCCGCTGAATCCCGCAAATCTTGTCGAAATAGGATGACAGGATCCGGGTGTAGGGGTTTCGCACACAGGTGAACGCAAAGGATTTGTGTGTTTTCACATTGCTCTCGATCAGCGACTGGCTCGATTCTTGCGCCCATTTGTGCAATCCGGCGCTGCTGTCATGAATATCGCCATCAAAGAACCTGCCATGATCGGCGTAAAACATGATCTGCCCGATCGTCGAGCAGGCGCATTTTGGCACCACGCGATAGACCATGCTTTCGCTTTCCGTCATCCAGGTGCCCGGAAATCCCATCTGCTGTGCCCCTCTGCCTGCCCCGATCGAAGATCAGGATCATTCAGCGCAAAAAAGCAAATAAATGCTGTCTTTTCAATCCGTGATAAAGGTATTCAGGGAAACAATGGTTAGCATCTGGCTGCAAGTGTTTCGAGTATGGCAAGAATAGCCTATATCCTGCTTTGTCACAAAGACCCCGACGGCATCATCGCCCAGGCGCAGCGCCTGACGGCGGCGGGCGATTTCATCGCCATACATTTCGATGCGCGGTCAGCAAAAGCGGATTTCGACAAGCTGAAGGCAGCTCTTGGCGCAAACCCCTCGGTCGTTTTCTCGGCCTTGCGGTTGAAATGCGGCTGGGGGGCGTGGAGCCTGGTGAACGCGACACTTCAGGCAGTAAAGGCCGCTGTCGACGCGTTCCCGCGCGCCACTCATTTCTACATGCTTTCTGGCGACTGCATGCCGATCAAGACGGCGGAATATGCCCACAGACATCTTGACCGCGAAGAAGTCGACTACATCGAAAGCGTTGACTTCTTCAACACTGACTGGATCAAGACCGGCATCAAGGAAGAACGGCTGATCTATCGCCACTACTTCAACGAACGTGCGAACAAATGGCTGTTCTACGCGTCGCTGAACGCGCAACGCCACTTGGGTCTTGCACGCAAGGTCCCTGCAGACATCCAGATGCAGATCGGAAGCCAATGGTGGTGTCTGCGTCGCCGCACGATAGAAGCTTTGTTGGAATTCATCCGAAAGCGCAGCGATGTGGTGCGGTTTTTCCGGACCACATGGATTCCGGACGAGACGTTCTTTCAAACGCTGGTGCGTCACCTCGTGCCCGGACACGAAATACGGTCGCGAACTCTGACGTTTCTGCTGTTCACCGATTATGGCATGCCGGTGAATTTCTACAATGACCACTATGATCTGCTGCTCAGCCAGGATTTCCTGTTCGCCCGCAAGATAAGCCCCGATGCCAAGGACCTGAAGGATCGTCTGGGCAAACTTTACGCGACCGCAGGGATCGGCTTTGGCGTGTCGAACGAGGGCCGAAGTCTGTTCAAGTTCCTGACAGGACGTGGCCGGATCGGGCGGCGCTTTGCTCCGCGATTCTGGGAAACCGAAAGCTCCTTGGGGCGCGAGCGTACCTTGCTGATGGTCACTTGCAAGAAATGGCATGTCGCCAAGCGATTGGTCGAACGGGTGCGGCAGGTGACCAATCTGCCGGCTATTGACTATCTGTTCAACGAATCGTCAACGCCCTTGCCGGACCTTGGCGGTATTCAGACCACGCTGGAAAAACGCACCCGGCACCGGCGGGCCCTGATGCGGATGTTGTTCGATTATTGGCAGACCGACAAGCTGATCATCTGCATTGACCCTGCAAATGTCGACCTGATGCAGGATTTCTTCAACGACAAGGCGCGGGTGCGGCTCTTGGAGATCGAGTGCCAGTTCAGTGACGACTATCTGATCGGTCACGCGCGTCGCGTTGGCCTGGCCGGAGAGCGTACCCCGCAAGAAACGATCGACCGCCTGCTGCCGACGATCCGCTATGATGTGAAATTCGAATCCGACAGGATCAGGGATGCCGGTTTCAAGGATATGTCGCGGGTGCGTCAAGCCGCGTCGATCGATGAGAACACAGCGCCCCTTGCCGAATTTCTTGATATCCCGCTGGCAAAGGCCCGCGAGATTGCCGCCACCGAATACCTGTTTGTGGATTGACCCCAACCTGGAACCGCCATGCCCCATATCTATGATCCGACCAACATCTTTGCCCGCATCCTGCGCGCAGAAATTCCCAACAAGACCGTGCTCGACACGCCGCATGCGCTGGCCTTTCACGACATTCGCCCTCTGGCGCCGTTTCATGTGCTGGTGATCCCGAAGGGCGCTTACGTGACTTTCGACCATTTCGCAGGCGAGGCGAGCGCCGAGGAACTAGTGGATTTTCACCGGGCTTGTGCACAAATCTGCGCGATGGCGGGCGAAGCGGGCTATCGCGGCATCACCAACGCCGGGGTGCACGGGATGCAAGAGGTGCCACACTATCACCTGCATATCCTTGGCGGGCGGATTCTGGGTCGGCTGATCGATCCGGCGTGAAACCGCAAGGATCGGGTCGCGTTTGATCGCCACAAAGGGCATCACCGGACAAAACAAGGAGCCCGCAATGCCTATCCGTTTCACCCCGATCCCCACCGACATCGTCCGCGCCTATCAGGCGGGCCAGCCCGACGCCAATGGCCAGGTGCCTGAACAGCATGTGTCGGACGGCGGCGGCAATGATTGTCGGCATTGCCTGCGGTTGATCCCGAAAGGGGCCGCGATGCTGGTGCTGGCGCATCGGCCGTTTCCAACTCCGCAGCCCTATGCCGAGGTTGGCCCGATCTTTCTGTGCGCCGAGCCTTGCACGGCGGGCGAAGGCTCCGCGCCGCCCGAGGTGCTGAATTCGCCCAACTACATCGTGCGGGGCTATGGGCCGGACAACCGTATCGTCTATGGCACGGGTGCTGTGGTTGCGACGCCCGACATCCCGGCAGAGGCTGCCACGCGGCTCGCCGATCCTCGGGTGGCTTATGTGCATGTGCGCTCGGCGCGCAACAACTGCTATGCACTGCGGATCGACCGGGCCTAGGACTGCGCCGCGTCCCAGGCCTTCAGCCACCGTTTGGGTGCAGCATCCCGCCAGTCCCGCAGCAGACGTGCGCGCGCCCAATCGGGGTCGATCCGACCCGCGCGCACTAGGACCAGGTTATGCGCGGCGTAGTGGGGGTGCAGGAAAAATGTGTCGGGGTCGACGGCGATCAGCATCTCGCGCTCGTCCTTGGTGCATTTGAACACGGCAGCATCGACATAAGGCGACCACCAGCACCACATCTTTCCATGGGCTTTCAGCGCCTCGTTGCCCCATGGATGGTCGAGGGTGACCTGCGGCAGGTTCAGGGACAGCGCAAAAGTTTTCAGGGTAGGCCAGTCGGGGATCAGCACCGTATGTTCTCCAACTTTGGGGGCCGTGCGGGGGGGGCTAACCCGCAGCCTTGTTGCGGTTGATGTGATGGATCATCCAGATCAGCGGGGTTTCCGGATCGCCCATGTGGTCTTTGACCAAGGGGCGAAAGCCGTGGTGCAGATAGAAGCGGCGGGTTCTTTCATAACCGGGATCGTCGCTTTCCGCGCCGAGCGTCATCAGCACCATGTCGTCGCAGCCAAAACGAAAAGCCTCGTTGTGCGCCGCCGCCATCAGTTTGGTGCCGATACCCTGCCGGTGTCGGCCCGGGTCAACGGCCATCCACCAGACCTCCAGCGTGGTCGTGAAGTGTTGTCGCAAAGCGATCAGGCCAACGCAGGTGCCGGATGCGTCGTAGGCCCCGTGGCAGATGCAGTCGGCCACACCTGCGACATATGCTGAATTCGACTCTGGGATGCCGAACCAGTCGGGCAGAAGCGCGATCAGTCTTGCGCAGACCTGACTTGCCTCGGCAGGCGAGGTGATCGCCCGGACAATCAATGCGCCTCGGCCCAGTTCTGGCCTTTGCCCGCCTCTACCACAAGGTGGACGTCAAGCGCGACGGCGGGTTGGGCGGCGGTTTCCATGATGTGTTTGGCGATGGGGATCAAGGTTTCGGCGGCGTCCTCGTCCACTTCGAACAGCAGTTCGTCATGGACTTGCAGCAGCATTTTCGCGGGCAGGCGGGCGATTGCACGGGGCATCCGGATCATCGCGCGGCGGATCACGTCGGCCGCGGTGCCCTGAATCGGGGCGTTGATCGCGGCGCGTTTGGCAAAACCGGCCGCCGGGCCGCGTGCATTGATCTCGGGCGTGTGGATTTTTCGGCCGAACAGGGTTTGCACGTAGCCCTTTGATTGCGCAAAGGAAACCGTATCTGTCATGTATTCCTTGATACCCGGATAGCGTTCGAAATAGCGGTCGATGAAGCCCTGTGCCTCGGCGCGCGGGATGCGCAGATTGCGCGCAAGGCCAAAGCCAGAGATGCCATAGATCACGCCAAAGTTGATCGCCTTGGCGCGGCGGCGGATGTCGGGGGTCATTTCCGCCAAGGGCACGTTGAACATCTCGGACGCGGTCATCGCATGAATGTCGATGCCGTCCGCAAAGGCCTGCCGCAGCGACGGGATGGCGGCGACATGGGCAAGGATACGCAACTCGATCTGCGAATAGTCAAGCGATACCAGAAGCTTGCCCGCTGGTGCCACGAACGCCTCGCGGATGCGGCGACCCTCTTCGGTGCGGATCGGGATGTTCTGAAGGTTCGGGTCGGTTGACGACAGCCGCCCCGTCACCGCCCCGGTCAGCGAATACGACGTGTGCACCCGCCCGGTTTCCGGGTTGATGTGGTCTTGCAGCGCGTCGGTGTAGGTCGATTTCAGTTTGGACAACTGCCGCCAGTCCAGAACGCGGCCCGGCAGTTCGTGTTCGGTGGCGAGGTCTTCCAGAATGTCGGCCCCGGTGGCATAGGCCCCGGTCTTGCCCTTTTCGCCGCCCGGCAGGCCCATCTTGTCGAACAAGATCTCGCCCAGTTGCTTGGGCGAGCCTACGTTGAAGGTCACACCCGCCAGTTCGTGGATCTCGGCCTCGAGCCCCGCCATCTTCTGCGCGAACGCAGATGACATGCGCGACAGGGTGTGGCGATCGACCTGAATGCCCGTCATCTCCATCTGCGCCAGCACGGGAACAAGTGGGCGTTCGAGGGTTTCGTAGACGGTCGTGACGCGTGCGCGGTGCAGTTGCGGCTTGAAGAGGTGCCACAGGCGCAGGGTGATGTCGGCGTCTTCGGCGGCATATTTCACGGCATCGTCGATGGCCACGCGGTCAAAGGTGACCTGCGACTTGCCGGAACCGATCAACTGCTTGATCGGAATGGGAGAATGATTGAGGTATTTCTCTGACAAAGCATCCATGCCATGGCCGTTCAGGCCCGCCTGCATTGCGTAAGACATCAGCATGGTATCGTCGATCGGGGCGACGTTGACGCCCTGACGCGCAAAGATCTTGGCGTCATATTTCATGTTCTGGCCAATTTTCAGGATCGCCGGGTCTTCCAACACCGGTTTCAGCAGCGTCAGAGCCTCGGACGCGGGCATCTGCCCTTCGGTCAGGGCCTGCGAGCCGAACAGATCGCCGCCGCCCTGCCGATGGCCAAGCGGGAGATAGGCCGCGCGGCCTGCGTCCACGCACAGCGATATCCCCACCAGTTCGGCGCGCATTTCGTCAAGCGAAGTGGTTTCGGTATCAACGGCGACATAGCCACGCTCGATGATGCGGGCGATCCATTGGGCCAGCGTGCCTGCGTCGCTGATCCGCACATAGGCCGCGTGATCAAAGGGCAGCCGGTCGGGCGTGGGGGCGGCGTCATGGGCGCCCGCGACTTCGAAACCCTTCGCTGCCTCCATCTCGGGGACGGCGATGCTCAGCTTTTCGGCCACCCGTTTGGTCAGGGTGCGAAACTCCATCGCGGTCAAGAAGGCCATCAGCGCGGCGGGATCGGGTGGGGTGACGGCGAGGTCATCCAAGGCCACGGTCACCGGCGTGTCGAGCTTGAGCCGCACGAGGTCGCGCGACAGGCGGATCTGGTCGGCATGGTCCACCAGCGCCGCACGGCGGGCCGGTTGCTTGATCTCGCCGGCGCGGGCCAAGAGCGTATCAAGGTCGCCGTATTCGTTGATCAAAAGCGCCGCCGTCTTCAGCCCGATGCCGGGTGCGCCCGGCACGTTGTCAACCGAATCCCCGGCAAGGGATTGAACATCAATGACTTTGTCGGGGCCGACGCCGAATTTCTCGACCACTTCATCGGGACCAATGGCGCGCGCCTTCATCGGGTCGAACATGTTCACCCCGTCGCCCACCAATTGCATCAGGTCCTTGTCAGACGAGATGATGGTGGCGGTCCCGCCTGCCGCGCGGGCCATGGTGGCGAGGGTGGCCATGATGTCGTCGGCCTCATACCCCGGCATCTCGATACAGGCGATGTTGAAGGCGCGCGTCGCGTCGCGGGTCAGGGGGAACTGCGGGCGCAAATCTTCGGGCAGGGGGGGGCGGTTGGCCTTGTAGGCGGGGTAAAGGTCGTTGCGGAAGGTCTTGGCAGAATGGTCGAAGACGACGGCGATGTGGGTCGGGGCCTCGGCTCGGCGGGTGGTGTTCAACTCGCCCCAGATCAGGTTGCAGAACCCCGCAACAGCCCCGACCGGTAGCCCGTCTGACTTGCGTGTCAGGGGCGGCAGCGCGTGATAGGCGCGAAAGATATAGGCCGAGCCGTCGATCAGGTGCAGGTGGTGGCCCTTGCCAAACGTCATGTTGCGCCCTTTCGTTGCTGGGGTAGTATTGCCATGAAAGAGGGCGTGGTTCCAGCGGGCAGGAGGGGCTATGAAAGCTGTGCTTTGGGGGTGCGGCGGATTTCTGGCCGGAGGGCTGATTACCGCGGTGATCGGGTTCAGCTTGCCAGAGGTGTTGCCAATCTCCCAAGCCGAAGGGGCTTTTGCAATGCAGGTGGCGTTCTTCTGGGTACCCTTGGGGGCGATACTTGGTGCAGTCCTTGGGCTGATCCTGCGACGCTAATGGTCGTCGTGGGCATGGGCCCGATCAATCTCGAACCGCTTGTCGCAGTACCCGCATTCGACAAATCCCGTTGTGTCCGGAATTGTCAGCCAGACGCGGGGGTGGCCAAGCGCGCCTTCGCCACCGTCACAAGCGATTTTCCAATGGGTGACGATCTGCGTTTCGGGGGCGGCGCGGGTCATGGGGCGATCCTGTTCTGTCGGTTCGCGGCAGTTTAGTGATTGCGTTGGCCGCAGCAAGCGAAATTGGCGGGAAAAATCCTTAATCCTATGAAATCAAATCAAAAATTTGGAAAACCGGCCGCGCGTCTGCTGGATGCAGTTTGTGCCCGCGCCAAAACCGGACAGCGCTTGGTCGCTGCTTGCGCGAATCGCTTGCGCCTATACTCCGATCAGCCGGCTGCGTGCCTTGAGCGCGCCCAGCCAGGCCAAGCCGTGCACCGTCGCGCGCGCCGGGCGGTATTCTGCGGCAACCCAGCCATCATAGCTTGCCTCGTCCAGGTCGCCGCACAGTCTCGTCAGGTCAAACCCGCCACCGCCGGGTTCGGCCCGCGTCGGAAAGCCAGCGATCTGGATATGGCTGACGCGGTCCATATGACGCTGCCAAACCGCATCCGCATCGCCGTGAATGCGTGCCGCATGCCACAGGTCGAACTGCAAACCGATCTGCGGCAAGCCAAGGTCATCAAGGATACGCCCCGCCTGATCGAAATCGTTCAGGAAATATCCCGGCATGTCGTCGGCGTTCAGGGGTTCAACGCACAGCCGCTGATCGGGGGCCTGTGCCGCAGCCCAGGTCAGGTTTTCGAGGTAGGTCTGTTCCGCCAGCGGCCCGCGCGCCACCCCGGCCATCACATGCAGCCGTTGCGCGCCAAGACGGGTTGCCATGTCCGCCCCGCGCAGGAAGCTGTCGCGAAACGCGGTTTCATCCCCCGGCACGGCGGCATGGCCCCGGTCGCCGGTCATCCAGTTGCCGGGCGGCGTGTTGATCAGGGCCACCGGTGCGCCCGCAAGGGCAATGATCCAGTCCTTTGCCGCGTGGTCGTAAGGGAACAGCATTTCGACGCCATCAAACCCCGCCTGTGCGGCAAGGTCGGGTCGGTCGAGCGCCGCCACTTCGGTGAACAGCATGGTCAGATTTGCGGCAAAGCGGGGCATTCAGGGCAATTCGTTCGAAGGGATCATCGGAAAGAAGACGCCGGATGACCAGACGCCGAACCAGCTTTGTCCGTCAAGCGGTTCGTGAACCCCAAGGTCCACCAGACGGTAAAAGCTTTTGCGGTCAATGCGGGCGGGCAGGCCTGCGCGGATCAGTATCTGTGGGGCAGGTGTGCCGGTTTCGGGTTCGCGAAGGACCACAAGCGGATGCTCTGGGCTTGCGATGGCGTCATCTTCGGTCTTGGTGTGAAAGGTCAGGGTCTGGTCGCGGCCCGTGCCCGCCACCGTGAAATCGGTTGCATGCAATGGCAGGTCATCGACCTTGATGCCCACCTTTTCGACCGGGGTGACCAGAACATAGCGCCCGTCTTCCGCCCGCAGGATCGATGAAAAGAGCCGCACCAGCGGCGCGCGCCCGATCGGCGAGCCAAGGTAATACCAGGTCCCGTCCCGCCCGATGCGAATGTCCAACTCTCCGCAGAACGGCGGGTTCCACAGATGCACGGGCGGCGGGCCTTTGCGGGTTGCCGCCTGAACCGACGCCGCCAGCCCGTCGGCCGAAAGTTTCACGATCATTTGTCCCGTTTCGCTTTTTGCCATTTGTGCCTGCCGTCTTACTTCGGTCTAATGCGCATATAACCTTTGCCGGAGCAATGTCATGACCGATCCTGCCAGCCTTGTCGCCGAAATCGAAGCTTTGGCCGGGCGGCTGGCTGTGGCCAAGCGCGAGGTGAACCAGCGTTTTATCGGGCAGGACAAGGTGGTGGATCTGGTGCTGGCGGCGATGCTGTGCGGCGGGCATGCGCTGCTGGTCGGTCTGCCGGGTCTGGGCAAGACGCTGCTGGTTGACACACTGTCGCGGGTGATGGGGTTGAAGGGAAGCCGCATCCAGTTCACACCCGACCTGATGCCGGCGGATATCCTGGGCTCCGAAGTGCTGGAAAGCGGGGCGGATGGTGCCCGCGCGTTCCGGTTCATTGAAGGACCGGTGTTCTGTCAGCTGTTGATGGCGGATGAGATCAACCGCGCGTCACCCCGCACGCAATCGGCGCTGCTTCAGGCGATGCAGGAAAAAGAGGTGACAGTGGCGGGTGTGCATCGCCCGCTGGGCCGCCCGTTCCATGTGCTGGCGACGCAGAACCCGATCGAGCAAGAGGGCACCTATCCCCTGCCAGAGGCACAGTTGGACCGCTTTCTGGTGCAGGTCGATGTCGAATACCCGACGCGCGCGACGGAGCGGGATATCCTGATGGCCACGACCGGGGCCGTCGAAGGCCGGGTCGAGGCGGTCTTTACCGCCGACGAGCTTATTGCGGCACAGGCGATCATCCGGCGGATGCCGGTGGGGGATGCGGTGGTCGAGGCGATCCTTGACCTTGTGCGCGCCTGCCGCCCCGGAGAGCCCGAGGGACGCGATCTGGCGGGGTCACTGTCCTGGGGGCCGGGGCCGCGCGCCGCGCAGGCGTTGATGCTGTGCTGCCGGGCGCGCGCGCTGCTGGATGGGCGATTGGTGCCGGGGCTGCCGGATGTAGCGGCACTGGCGCGGCCTGTGCTGTCGCACCGGATGTCGCTGTCCTTTGCCGCACGGGCACGGGGTGAAACTTTGGGCGGGCTGATCGACCAGGTCGTGCAGCGCACACTGCGGCTTGGGGTCGCCGCGTGAAAGTTTCCGCCGATCTGCGGTCAGAGGCCGAGGCGCTGGGGCATTCGCTGCCGGCGCTGTTGGCTCAGGCTGAGCATCTGGCGGCAACGGTGATGCTGGGCGAACATGGACGACGCAGGGCGGGGCTGGGGGATGAGTTCTGGCAGTACCGCCCGGCCCATGCGGGGGACCCGGCGCGGATGGTGGATTGGCGCCGCTCTGCCCGGTCGGACAGCCATTTCGTGCGGGAACGCGAATGGCAGGCGGCGCAGTCGGTGACGCTGTGGGTCGATGGCGCAAAGTCGATGGGTTTTACCGGCGATCGGGCGCGAGGGCCGAAGTCGGAACGCGCGCGGCTTTTGGCGCTGGCGCTGGCGGTTTTGCTGCTGCGCGGTGGCGAGCGGGTGGGGATGGCCGAGACACCGCGCGCCGGTCGGTCGCAACTGATGCGGCTGGCGCAGGATCTGGCGGATACCACGGCGGATTATGGCGCACCCGAGGTGGGTGGCTTTGTCTCAAACGGCCGGGCGGTATTTCTGTCGGATTTCCTGGGCGATATCGCGCCGCTTGAGGCCGCTTTGGCCTATGGGGCGGATCGCGGGGTGCGCGGTGTCCTGCTGCAGGTTCTGGACCCGGCGGAAGAAGATTTTCCCTTTGACGGGCGCACGATTTTTGAATCCATGGGCGGCGGACTACGGCATGAAACGCAACGCGCAGGCGATCTGCGTGCACGGTATCTGGCGCGGCTCGGCGAACGCAAAGACCGTCTGGCGGGGCTGGCCCGCGCTGTCGGCTGGCAGTTTTCGTGCTTTCACACTGGGGCTGGGGCACAACCGGCACTGCTGTGGGCCTACCGCGCCCTGGAGGGCGGGCGATGATCGCGCTCGGCTTTACCGCGCCGTGGTTGCTGTTGGGGTTGCTGGCCCTGCCGGTGTTGTGGCTGCTGCTGCGCGCCGTGCCGCCAGCGCCGATCCGGCGGCGGTTTCCGGGCGTCGCGTTGCTGCTTGGGCTGCTGGACGAAGACCGCGAGGCGGACAAGACGCCCTGGTGGCTGTTGCTGCTTCGCATGGCGGCTGTGGCAGCGGCAATCGTGGCCTTTGCCGGGCCAATCCTGAACCCGCGTGAAGATGTGTCGGGCACCGGGCCGCTTTTGGTGGTGCTGGATGGCGGCTGGGCCGACGCGCGGGATTGGCCGCGCCGCGTGGATCGGGCAGTGGCACTGGTGGACGAAGCCGGGCGCGACGGGCGTACTGTCGCCGTGGTGATGCTGACGGACCCACCGCAAGTTCCGGTGTTTCAGGCGGCAGAGGCCTGGGCAGGGCGGGTGGCTGCGTTGCTGCCCGCGCCGTGGTTGCCGCAATCGGGATGGGTCGGGGCCTTGCCCGAGGGCGGGTTCGATACCGTCTGGCTGTCGGACGGGTTGGCCCATCAGGGGCAGGACGGTCTGGTGGCAGCCTTGAAGGATCGCGGGCGGCTGACCGTTGTTACCTCGCCTCGCCCCGTTCTGGCGCTGGCCCCGCCGGGGTTTGCCGATGGTGCGGTGCAGGTGCAACTGACCCGTGTGCCGGCTGGCGCACCGGTGCTGGTCGAGGTCGTGGCGCGCGGGCCCGATCCTTCGGGGATCGAGCGCGAATTGGCACGCACACCGATTAACTTTGCGGCGGGCGAAGAGACGGCGCGAGCCGCGATGAGCCTTCCCCCCGAATTGCGCAACCGTATCAAGCGGTTCGAAATCCTTGGTCAACGCAGCGCGGGCGCGGTCAGTTTGACCGATGACAGCCTGAAGCGCCGCAAGATTGCGCTGATCGGCGGCGGGGCCGACCGCGAGGGGCTGCAACTGCTGTCTCCGACCCATTTCCTGCGACAAGCCTTGGAACCCGTGGCAGAGTTGATCGATGGCGGCCTTTCGGATGTGCTGCCGGCCAATCCGGATGTGATCGTGCTGGCCGATGTGGCGCGGTTGAGCCAGACCGAGGTGGAGGGGCTGCTGGATTGGCTGGATCAGGGCGGGCTGCTGTTGCGCTTTGCCGGGCCGAAACTTGCGGCGAGTGATGTCAGCCGGATCGACGAAGACCCGTTGATGCCGGTGCGCCTGCGCGAAGGCGGGCGGGCTGTGGGTGGCGCGATGAGTTGGGGCGAGCCAAAGGCGCTGGCCGATTTCGCGGAAAGCAGCCCGTTTCATGGGTTGACGATCCCGGCGGATGTCACCGTATCGGCCCAGGTGCTGGCGCAGCCTGGCCCAGACCTTTCGGCGCGCACCATTGCCGCGCTGGCCGATGGTACGCCCTTGGTGACACGCAAAGAGGTCGGGCAGGGTCAGGTCGTGCTGGTGCATGTCACCGCCAATGCCGAATGGTCAACTCTGCCGCTGTCGGGTCTGTTCGTGCAGATGCTGGAACGGTTGGCGGTGTCGACCCGCGTCGGCGCTGTGGATGGCAGTGATCTGGCGGGGCAGGTCTGGGTGCCCGAAGTTCTGCTCGACGGGTTCGGAGTAGAGCGTGACGCGGGCGAGGTTGGCGGGATTTCCGGCGAGGATCTGGCAGCAGCGATGGTGGCGGGCCCGGGATCTTCCGTACCGCCGGGGCTCTATGCGGGGGCGGAACGACAGGTTGCCTTGAATGCGGTTGGAGCAGATGCGGCCCTGGCGGCTGCAAGCTGGCCCTTGGGCACGGTCGTCGAGGGGCTGGAGGGTGCGCGCGAGCAAGCACTGAAGGGTGCGTTTCTGGCTGGGGCTTTGGTGTTGTTGACGGTCGATATTCTTGCGGCGCTGTGGCTGTCGGGCAAGCTGGCCGGTGTCATGCGGGCGGCCGTGGTCCTGCTGGCCGTGGCCGTGCTGGGCGCAGGGTTTTCCGGCGAGGCGCGTGCGGACGACGCGCGGGCCAACCTTGCGACGCAGGCCGTTGTGCTGGCGCATGTGCTGACCGGGGATCTGCGGGTCGATGCCGATGCCGAGGCTGGTTTGCGCGGATTGGGCGACCAGTTGTGGTTGCGCACGTCCGTCGAACCCGACTTGCCACTGGGTGTCGATATCGAAGTAGACGAGCTTGCATTCTATCCGTTCCTGTATTGGCCGGTCACTACCAGCCAACCCCTGCCATCGGCCGCGGCCTATGCGCGGTTGAACAAGTACTTGCGGACAGGCGGGATGATCCTTTTCGACACGCGGGACGGCGATATCGCCGGGGGCGGGACGACGCCAGAGGCGCAGGCCTTGCAGCGGCTGGCCTCGGGGCTGGACATTCCGCCGCTGGAACCGATGCCGGTGGATCACGTGCTGTCTCGGACTTTTTATCTGCTGCAGGATTTTCCGGGCCGCTATATGGGCCGGACGCTGTGGGTCGAAGCCGCCCCACCGGATGCCGAGCAGATCGAGGGGATGCCGTTTCGCAACCTGAACGACGGTGTGACGCCGGTAATCTTTGGCGGCAACGATTGGGCGCGGGCCTGGGCCACCGATCTGGATATGGTGCCGATCTATCCCGTCGGGCGCGGGGCGGCCGGAGAGCAGCAGCGCGAGTTGGCCTACCGGTTCGGCATCAACGTTATCATGCATGTGCTGACCGGGAACTATAAGTCCGATCAGGTGCATGTGCCGGCCTTGCTGGAAAGGTTGGGGCAATGAGTGCGGTGATCTTTGCGCCATTGCTGCCCTGGCCGGTGATCTGGGGTTTGGCGGGTTTTGCCGGGCTGTTGCTGGCCCTTGCGGTGTGGCGTGGGCTGGCGGGGTGGGTGTTGCGCGGCCTTGCACTGGGGGTGCTGGTGCTGGCGCTGACCGGGCCGTCGTTGCAGCAGGAAGACCGCAAGCCGCTGACCGATATTGTGCTGCTGGTGGTCGATGAAAGTGCGTCACAGGGGTTGGGCGATCGGTCGGACCAAGTGGAGCGGGCAGTTGAATCGGTGCAGGCCGAGGTGGCCGCACTTCCCAACACCGAATTGCGCATCGTGACCTTTGCCGATGGGGCCGAGGATGCCGGATCGCTGGCCATGACCGCGCTGGCCGAAGCATTGGCCGAGGAACCCCGCGCCCGGGTGGCGGGGGCGATCCTAATCACGGATGGGCAGGTGCATGATCTGGGGCTGGTGCCGGCGATGCCCGCGCCGTTGCAGGTGCTGCTGACGGGGCGGGAGGCGGACTGGGACAGACGGTTGGTCGTGCTTGATGCGCCAGCCTTTGCCATTCTGGGCGAAGAAGTGGTCTTGAAACTGCGCATCGAGGACCAGGGTGCGGTTCCGGCCGACATGCCGGGGTTTGTACAACTGACAATCGCGGTGGATGCCGATGAACCGGTCAGTTTCGATGTGCCGGTTGGCGAGGATCTGGAACTGCCGGTGACGCTGCCGCATGGCGGGATGAACGTGCTGCAGTTTTCGGTAGCGACGGCGGAGGGTGAACTGACCGAGCGCAACAACGCAGCTGTGGTACAGATCAACGGGGTACGCGACCGGCTTCGCGTTCTTTTGGTGTCGGGCGAGCCGCATGCAGGCGAGCGGGTGTGGCGCAACCTGTTGAAATCGGATGCCTCGGTCGATCTGGTGCATTTTACCATCCTGCGTCCGCCGGAAAAGCAGGACGGAGTTCCGGTGACCGAGCTGAGCCTGATTGCTTTCCCCACGCGCGAGTTGTTCGTGGAAAAGATCAGCGAGTTCGACCTGATCATCTTTGACCGCTACCGGATGCGGGGCATCCTGCCGATGAGCTATATCGACAACGTAGTGCAGTATGTGAAGGACGGCGGCACGGTTCTGGTGGCGGCGGGGCCGGAATACGGGGCGGTGGACAGTTTGTGGCGCTCTCCGCTGGCCGAAATTTTGCCGGCCGAACCGACGGCACGGGTGGTGGAGGAAGGGTTTTCGCCCGCGCTCACCGATCTGGGGCGACGGCATCCGGTGACGGAAGGGCTTGAGGCGCTGGCGCCCGAGGGGGGCTGGGGGCGCTGGCACCGGCTGGTCGAGGTCAATCCCTTGCGCGGGCAGATCGTGATGTCGGGGCCGGGGGATCGACCGTTGCTGGTGCTGGACCGGGTGGGCGAGGGGCGGATTGCGGTGCTTGCGTCAGATCAGATGTGGCTTTGGGGGCGCGGGTATGAGGGCGGTGGGCCGCAACTGGAATTGCTGCGCAGGCTGGCGCATTGGATGCTGAAGGAGCCGGAGCTGGAGGAGGAAAGCTTGACGGCGGTGGCCAAGGGGGCGCTTTTGACCATCACGCGGCGATCTGTTGCAGAGTCGCCGCCGGGCGACTTGCTGGTGACCGGACCGGACGGGGCCCAGGTGACGCTCGCGCTGCCAGAGGTGAGCCCGGGCAAGCATCAGGCCGATTGGCAGGCCCCCGGAGTCGGGCTGTACCGTTTGCAGCAGGACGATCTGACGCGGGTGGTGGCGGTCGGGCCGCGCAGCCCCAAGGAGTTCGAGGAAACCATCGCAAGCGGGGACAAGCTGGAGCCGCTGGTCACCCCGACCAATGGCGGCATCCTGCGCCTTGAGGCGGGCGAGCCGGATGTGCGCGGCGTGCGCGAGGGGCGGCAGGCCTATGGGCGCGGGTGGATCGGGGTCACCCCGCGCGGGGCCTATTTGACGCAAGACATCCGGGTGGCGGCGCTGATGCCGGGGTGGTTGTATATGGTGCTGGCGGCCGGGTTTGCGGTGGCGGCCTGGCTGATCGAAGGGCGGCGGCGGCCTGGCTGATCCGGCGCACCGGGGGTTTCACACCCCCGGACCCCCGTGGGATACTTGTGCCAAGGTGAAAGCAGCTTGCGTCAAGGTGTGTCGAGCCAGTCCGGGCGCGGCAGGCCCAGCGCTTCGGGGTCACTAAGATAGACAGCGCCGAGAATGACGATCACTGAGAGCAGCACGGCAAAAGCGATTTTCCAGCCGGAATACGGGCGCTCGCCCTGGACTTCGCCGGTCTGGCCGTTGACGAGGAAGCGATAGGATTTGCCGCCGTATTTGTAGGCCGCCATCCAGACCGGTAGCAGGATGTGCTTGAAGGTTTCATCGAGGAAATCGCTGTCGATGGTTTCGATCTGCTGGACATCGCCTCCGATGTCGCGGCGCACGTCAGTTTCGATGACTTGTGTCATCCGGTTGCGGGCGGATCCATGGCCGTCGGCCAGTGAGACAGTGTAACCTTCGGCCTGAAAGCCTGCGAGATAGTCGGGCGAATAGGCGGCGAGTTGGCCCAGATCCCAAGGGTCGAGCCCGGATGCAAGTCGTGGCGGCAGGGCGGTCGAGGCAATGACCACGACATCATCGAAGTCCCGCGCCACGGTCCCTGCAGCCGGATACCAGCGGGTTTTCTGGACCTGCTCTTGCCGTTGTTGCCGTTTGCCGTCCACCATTACCGTGACGGTGCGGGATTCGTAGTAATGCTCGCCGCGCTTGCCGCGATAGCGTGACCGGGTGTCGGCATCGAAGGTCCAGTAGGGCACGTAGATGCCGGTCATCGCCCGGCCCTTGCGGGTGTATTCGACCAGTTTGGAAGGCGCGAACCACAGCCGGCCCAGCCATTTGACCAATTGGGCGCGGGCCTCGGTTTCGGTCAGGGCAAAGGGGACCAGCGCCTGCGGCTTGATCACGCGATGCGCGCCGGTATCGATGGCGACCGGGCTGGCGCAGAACGGGCATTCGGTGGCGTGGTTGGCACCTTGAAACTCGACCACCGCGCCGCAGGACGGGCAGGAGGTCGAGCGAACTTCTGCGGTGGCCGCCGCGGGCAGATCATCGCGCAAGCCGCGTTCAAGGTCCAGCTCGCCCAGGGCACGCGCGATCGAGCGAGGGGCATCGGGCGTGATGGCCTGGGCATGGCCGCAATGATCACAGGTCAGTTCGGTCTGACCGGGCGCATATCGCAGGTCGGCCCCGCATTGCGCGCAGGGCCAGCGGTATTCTTGCGCGACCGCCATGGGTCAGTAACCGGGCGACAGCGGCGGCGGTGGCGGGACCATGGCAAAGAGGCGCGACAGCTCTGTCTCACTGGCGGGCATCCAGTTGTCCTGCCCTGCGGCCCAGACCTGCGAGGCACGGGTCAGGGCGCCGGACGCGACCATTGCGGCAAGATCGCCTTCCGAAAACGGGCCTTTGGTGGCGCCGTTGTCGGCGACGTGCCAGGCGCGGGCGGCGGGGCGGGGCGGTGGTGGGGGCGGAGGTGGCGCTGCGGCGGCTGCCCCGCCCCAGGGGCCCGGTTGCGCCATCTGGTTGGCCATGTTCATCCCCATGGCGGCCCCCAGACCGGCCGTCATCGCCCCCCCGGCCCCCGACGCGGGGTTCGCCATCGCCTCGGCTGCGTTGAACTGCATGTATTTGTTCAGATCACCCGCGATGCCCACCGAAGTACGCTTGTCGAGGACCTTTTCGACCTCTTCGGGCAGGCTAATGTTTTCGATGTAGAATTCCGGGATCGACAACCCGTAGTCTGCGATCTTGGGCGCGATGGCGGCTGCGATCAGTTTCCCCAGATCGGCCGTGTTCGCCGCCATGTCGAGCACCGGGATGCCGGATTTGGCGATGGTGACCGAGAATTCCTGCACGATGATGTTGCGGATTTGAAGGCTGATTTCATCGGCGGTGAATTCGCCGTCAGTGCCAACGATTTCCTGCATGAAGCGGGCGGGGTCGGCCACGCGCATCGAATAGGTTCCGAACGACCGGATGCGCACCGGGCCGAATTCGGGGTCGCGGCACATGATCGGGTTCTTGGTGCCCCATTTCAGGTCGTTGAAACGGGTGGTGTTGATGAAGTATACTTCCGATTTGAACGGGCTGTCGAAACCATGATCCCAGTGCTGCAGGGTTGTCATGATCGGCATGTTGTTGGTTTCCAGCATGTACATGCCGGGACCGAACACATCGGCCATGACACCTTCATGCACGAAGACTGCTGCCTGTCCTTCGCGCACGGTCAGTTTGGCCCCCATCTTGATTGCATTTCCGCGCCGTTCAAAGCGCCAGACCATCGTGTCGCGGGTGTCATCAAGCCAGGTGATGACATCGACGAATTCGCCTTTCAGGAAATCGAATACCATTTTGCACTCCTTTGGCCGCGCGTTCGGGCCTAACTTTCGCCAGCCGTCAGCCGGCTGGCAAGGGTTGTGATGATCGGGCGGGCTTCTGCCTCGGACATGCCAGGGCGCAGGGCGGGATTGTAAAGCAGGCGTAGCATCGCCTCGTCCTGTCGGGTCAGCAGGGCGAATTCCTCGTCATCGTTGAAAATCGAAGGGCGGGCCGTAGGGCTGTCGTTGGGCAGGCCCAGGCCTTGGGCGATTTCTTCGTGCAGGCACGACAGGCGCAACAGGTCGGGATGTTCCGCGCGGATCACCGCGAAAGCCCCGGTATAGATGGCGCTTGTCCCGCTGGATTGCGCATAGACCAGGCAGTAGGTCGATCGCGGCATGTCGGTCATGCCTGCAACGTCGGGTTCGGCAATTCCAGGCAGCGCAGCGCGCAACGCGGGCCCAAGTGCGGCGCGTTCTTCTTCGTTCACGATGTAGATGGCAAAGTTCGGATTTGCGTCATCTAGCCGTATCGGGTGGCCCGTCAATTCGGCCAACCGTGCAAGGTACGAGCTGACGCGGGCGCGGTCTGTGGTCTTGCGGTCTGGCGGCACGGATGCACCGAACCGCAGACCGACGCGCACGGGCGCTGCCCAGCGGCGCAGTTGGCTGACAGTCTGGCGCTGCACAGACGCCCCGTTCGATGACCGGTCGTATTCATCGTAAAGGGCAATCCGCACAAAGTTTTCGACCAGCATGCGGTCGGTAAACGGCGTGTCCTCGCCGCCGCCATCGGTGCGCAACAGGCCTTGCGACAGCAAGGCTTGTTGTACCTGCGCATAATAGGCCTGCGCTGCGGCGCTTGCCGCCGACTGCGGGGCTACGACAGGAGCAGCCGCCTGGGCAGGCGGCAGAGGCTGCGGGTCGTTCGTGTCGATCACGGACAAATCGCAGCCCATCACCCCAAGCGCCGCAACCATCAAGGTCGCGGCGGTCTGCCAGCGCCATAGGGCTGCCCGGGGTTGCATCAGCCTTGCAGCGCTTCGCCCGTCGCCGCGCCAAGGCCTGTCTTGCGGGCCGAGGCCGAAGCAAGCGTGTCGCGCAGTTCGTGCTCCATCTTCTTCAACTCGGTTTCTGCAGCAGCCCGGCGCGCCTTGCCTTCATCGGCAATCGACAGGCTTTCGTTGATCGTGGCGATCAGGGTGGCGTTGGCCTTGCGCACGGCTTCGATGTCGAACACACCGCGTTCCATTTCGGTACGCACGATCCGGTTGGCCTGTTGCAGGTTGTCGGCGTTGGCGGTCAGCAATTCGTTGGTCAGATCGTTCGCCGAACGCACCGCTTCGGCAGCCTCGCGCGAACGCTGGATCGTTACGGCCTGTGCAAGTTGGGTTTCCCACAACGGCACGGTGTTCACGAGGGTCGAATTGATTTTCGTCACCAACGACTTGTCGTTTTCCTGGACAAGGCGGATCGAAGGCAGCGATTGCATCGTGACCTGACGGGTCAGTTTCAGGTCGTGGATCCGGCGTTCCAGATCGTCGCGTGAGGCACGCAGATCGCGCAGCTGCTGGGCGATCTTGACTTGTTCGCTCTCGGGGGCGGCTGCCACCTCTGCCTCTTTGCGCGGGATGTCGACGGTGTCGACTTCCTTCAGCTTGGCCTCGCCCGCCGAGATGTAGAGGGCAAGTTCGTCGTAGAACCGCAGGGTTTTCTCATAGAGCAGGTCCAGAGACTTGATGTCTTTCAACAGGGTGTGTTCATGCGTCAAGAGGTTCTCGGTGACCTTGTCGATCTGTCCTTGCACGGTTTCGAACCGCGCCACAAAATTGGCAAAAGGGGCCGCGCGGCCGATCAGCTTTTCCCACCAGCTGCGCTGGCGGCGCACGTCAAGTTCAGAGATCGAAAAGCCGCGGATCGTGGTGACGATCTGGCGCAGGCTGTCGCCCGCAGGGCCCACATCCTTGTTTTTGACATCATTCAACATTTCCTGGCTGATGACCTGCAATTCAGCCTGCGCCGCCGACCCGAACGAGATGATCGACTGGGTGTTGCCCATATCCAGTTCGGACATCCGTTTGCGGATGTCGTCGGCCACCGGGGCGGGGGCCGCATCAAGTGCCACAATCGCGGTGCCCGGTTCGGGAAGGATCGTCGCTGTGACGGCCTCGACATCGGCAAGGGCAGAGGCAGCTTGGGCGCGGATGGAATTGGTCATGAATGTCTCACTTTTACGGGCCCCGCTTGGGGACGTTGCGTGGGGTTGGGGGCAGGCTACCCTTCCAACTTCAATCGGTCACGTAACACAGCGATTTCAACATCGAGATCGGCGTGATTTTCCGTCAACAAAGCCCGGGTCCGGCTGGCAAAATTCGTTTCAAGGTCGGTCAGAAGCGCCTCGAAATCGCTGCGGGCTTTGGGGTCGCGGTTGCGCGCGTAGATATCGGCGAACTTGACCGTCGCATCGCGGGCCCCCATCAGATAGACCGACAGGTACTTGCGCGCCGCGGTCAGGTCGCGAGGGTCGTTTTCGACGGTGCGAAACAGGGTGCGTGCAGTGTTGGCAAACTGGTCGACCCGCGCTTCGATCTGACGATCAGCGGCGCGCAGGATCGCGTCCTTCATGGCTTTGACATGTGCTTCGGCCTCGTCGATTGCGCGGGCGACGCGGTCGGTCTGGAATTGATCGACCCCTTCCATCCCTTTGTCGGTCAGGGGATCAGGGCCGAAGGCGCCAAGGTGCAGTGCCGCGCCTGTCAGGGCGAACAAGATGGGATACACAAGGCCGGGCGCCCAGATCATGGTGCCGATGGCAAGGCCTGCGCCGGTCAGAACGGCACCAGCGATCTTGCGCGGAAAGGCCGGGCGGCGGGCGACACGGCGGTTGGCGTAGGCCGCCTGCGCCAGGATGCCGTCACGTGTCAGCCAGGCCGAAAGCAACAGGACGACCCCGGCGGCAAGTCCCATGAACAGATTGGCAGTGTCGCTGAGAAAAGCCGGGATAAGGAACAGGAACGGGGTGACAAAAAGCACGGCAGACCCTGCGCCCGCGCGCTGTCTGGGTTCATCCGAAAGACGCGGCGGGGCAGCGGGTTTGCCAGGGGTCACCGTTGCGTTCGGGCTGTATTTGCCACCGTACTTCTGTGCCATCACACGCTCCCGCCGATGGCAGCATAGAGGGTGAGGGCCAACAGGCCAAGAAAGCTGAGGTTTCGAAGTGTCTTGCCAGACATTGCCTATCCTCGCCGATGTTCACGCGCTGTCGCGTGGAACTATAGGCTATGGCACTTGGTGGTGCCAGTAGGCGAAGGGGGAATATCATGGGTTTCTTCCCCCCCACCCGTTGCAGATCAGCCTTTTGGCTTTGGTTTGCGCAAATTTGCGCGGGGTGGGCCATCGGATTCCGGCTTTGGGCCGAGGGATGTCTTGCGCGGGGTGGTGGCCTTGGTCCAGTTGTCAGACAGCTGTTGCAAGGCCGGAGTTGTGGCGGTCTTGGCGCTGCTGCGCCGTGTGCCGGGGGCGAATTTGGGCAGGGCGGATTTGGAAGCGGCGGATTTGGCCACCCTGCGCTGCGCGTCGGGTTTTGCCACATCGGCGTTGCGGCTGGCGGGCGCGCCCTTGGCGGCGCGGTGCGCGTCGGACGGCGTGCCGGGGCGCGGCGCGCGGGTGCGTTTGGCGGCCGTGCCCACGGGTTTCTCGGCGGGTTGTTCGCCCAGTTGTTCGCGCAGGGTCTTGGCCTTGACCTCTTCGACTTGGCCCGGTTCCAGATCGCCCAGCCGGAAGGGGCCGTAGCTGACCCGGATCAGCCGGTTCACCGTCAGATTGATGGCCGTCAGGGCGCGGCGGATTTCGCGGTTCTTGCCTTCGCGCAACCCGACCGTCAGCCAGGCATTGGCACCTTGATGGCGGTCCAGCGTGACGGCCATCGGCTGAAACCGCTCGCCGTCCACGGTGATGCCGCGGCGCAGGGGTTCAAGGTCCGGATCGGTCGGGTTGCCCTTGATCCGCACCCGGTATTTGCGCAGCCAACCTGTTGAGGGCAACTCCAGACGGCGCTTGAGTTCGCCGTCATTGGTCAACAACAACAGACCTTCGGAGTTGAGATCGAGCCTGCCCACCGACATCACCCGGGGGAGTTCGGGGGGTAAGTTGTCGAAAACGGTCGAGCGGCCCTTTTCGTCTGACGCCGTGGTCACGAGACCATCGGGTTTGTAGTAAAGCCAGAGCCGGGCGGGTTCCGCCTCGGACAGCGCCTCGCCGCGCACGGTGATGCGGTCGGCGGGGGTGACATTCAGCGCAGGGCTGTCGATGGTCTTTCCGTTCACGGCAACCTCGCCGAGTTCGATCATCCGTTCGGCTTCGCGGCGCGACGCGATACCGGCACGCGAAAGCACTTTGGCGATCCGCTCGCCTGCCGGGGCGGGTTTGGCGGGCTTTTTGGGCGAAGTTGTGGTGGTCAATGGCATTCCCTCGCGCATAAACTGGGGCGGAGCGCCGGGTGGCGACCGCCGGAGGTTTTCCAGCCCCCATACCATCGGTCACTTGAACCGGTGGCGTAACCGATGGCACACCCGGAGGATATTTGAACCAAGATGAAAGGGCAATCTGGGGTGAGCGGGTTCCGATCCTTCATGGGGCAGGCATTGCTGGAAGCTGCGGCGGCAGGCGTGCGGGGTGAAGTTCCGGTGGGGGCAGTTGTCGTTCAGGGCGGGCTGGTGGTGGCGCGCGCGGGCAACCGGGTGCGCGAATTGAACGACCCTACGGCGCATGCAGAAATGCTGGTGATCCGCGGGGCTTGCCTTTCGGCGGGATCCGAGCGGCTGGCGGGGGCGGACCTCTATGTGACGCTCGAGCCATGCCCGATGTGCGCGGCGGCAATTTCGGCCGCACGTGTTGGGCGGCTGTACTACGGGGCGGCGGATATGAAATCTGGTGGGGTGGCGGTGGGGGCGCGGGTGTTTGCACATGCCCAGTGCCATCATGTGCCCGAGGTGTATGACGGGATCGGTGCTGTTGAATCAGAGGCGCTGCTGAAACAGTTCTTTGCGGAACGCCGGTAGATGCGGTGGTGCCGTTTGGCGGGTTTTCGGGACGCAAGGCTGGCAAGGGATGATGGTTTGCCACGCAATAGGGCGCACGCAGCCATTGCCGCACGTTTGGCAGGCTCCCTATCAAAGCCGCCCGCACATGGGTTGAAGATGTCGTATTGGGGGTGCTGGCCGATCCGGCCCATACCATCGTTGGTGTCGGATTGGCCGGATGCGCAGACGCCGTGCCCATCACCGGCGAGCCTCGATCGAGGTTCGGGCACGGCGCATGGGTGGCCTTTCGGCCTTGCCGCAAATGGCAGGCGTCTGGCGTTGACCGTTCTGGTCGCCGCAGGGTTCAGATCGACCATTCGGCCTTTCTTCAGGCCGCCTTTGTTTCTTGCCAGTGACGGTTGCCGCCTGATTGCAATGCCTGGTGATCCGCAGGGCAAGTCCTTTGGTTCGCGCTACTTCTGCTATCTGGCGAAATAGGGGGGGCAGGGCACAGATGGAGTGGTTGGCAGCGGTGGATGGCTATTGCGAGCGGTTGGGGCCCGGCTATTGGGCAGAGCCGGCCAACGCATTGACCAATGCAGCTTTTGGCATAGCGGCGTTCTGGATGTGGCGGCGGGTGGCGGGCCTGGGGTTGGCGCGCGGTATGTGCGGTATTCTTGGGTTGATCGGTGTGGGCAGCTTTTTGTTTCACACCCATGCCAACCGGTTGACCGGTTTGATGGATGTGCTGCCGATCCTGGCGTTTATCCTGTTCTATGTTTTTGCAGCCAGCCGCGACATGCTGGGTCTGAAGGGCTGGCAAGCGGGGCTGTGCGTGGTGGCGTTCTTTCCCTATGCCGCAGCGACAGTGCCACTGTGGGGCTTGGTGCCGGGGTTGGGTTCGTCGGCGGGCTATGCGCCGGTGCCGGTGTTGATCCTGCTGTACGCCTGGCTGATGCGCGGCAGGCCTGACGCAGCGCGGGGGCTGGCCATCGGGGCGGGCGTCTTGATCGTCAGTCTGACGTTTCGCACTCTGGACGCGCCGCTGTGCGGGGCAGTGCCGGTTGGCACGCATTTCATGTGGCATATCCTGAACGGCGTGATGCTGGGCTGGATGATCGAGGTATATCGCCGTCACAGGGCGGCGCACGCAGGGGAAGGGCGCGGCCAGTTGGAACTCGGTTAAGAAAAAGGCCCCGATGCCGGGGCCTTTGCAGCACGAGGGGCGAGGTGTCGACCCTGACGGATTTCCCGTCAGGCCGCGCGGCGGCGGCGCAACAGCGACAGTCCCCCCAGACCGGCCAGCAGCATTCCGCCCGCCGCCGGCAGCGGAACCGGTGCGATCTGGTCGACAGATCCGTTGTCGTCGGGTGTCAATGCCTTTTCGTCGTAGGTATAGGTGATAGACACTGTCACAGCACCCTCGCCGACGAACGTCACATCTACGGGAAGCGTCCAGGGTGACCATGCCGTTACCATGGGAATAAGTGATGGCTTGGAGACTGAAACGGACAAATCTGCGACTGCATCCAAATCGTAGCAATCCATCCAGTGATGCGGGTACGTGCACCAGGTGCTATCGGTGGCTTCTGCAATAAAAGTGTGGCCGATCAAGCTCACTTCCAGACTTGCAAATGCTGTCGCCCTAGTAGTAGTAGGGTTTAATTCTTCTGGAACATCCGACCATACGAGATCCGCTTCCAAGTAGTTCACTGTCCCTTCGATCTCAAAAACGACATCCGTTAGCGTACCGAGATTGGCATCGAACGCGCTGAACTCAAAATCTTCGCCAGTAGAAGTTGTCGTGTAGGTTATCGTTGCGCCCTCGGCGGCCCCGGCAATCAGGGCGGCGGAAAAGGCCAGTCCAGCGATCGAATTCTTCATTGCATGCTCCAAACAAAAAAGTCGCAAACGTTGGGGGTTCTTCCAGAAAATGTCTATCACGGCCGCGAGAGTCGGTCAGTTTCATTCCGGCTTTTATCAGGCATTTTTGCCTTTTTTCGGCCACAATTGCTGCAAAACCTCCGATTGAAACAACCTGATCACGCGTCGGTATGGCTGCCTTCCCATCGGTGGGGCAGGCGCGGGTTCGGTGCCTGGCTGCCGGCATCCTGACCGTCCGCACGCCGGATCAGCCGCTGTGCGCGGTTGTGCCCTTTTGGGTGCATTTCATCCAGCCCATGCTGAATGTGGCGATGCCGGGCCGGATGATCGAGGTCTTTCGACGTCACAGTCTTGCAGCGGGGGGGGCGCGCGGCTAAACGGGGGCAGTTTGCACGAGGTCGCCGATGTCGATTGATACAGATACCGCCCGCAAGGTGGCAAAACTGGCCCGGATCCGGGTTGAAGAAGCCGATCTGCCGGCACTGGCCGGTGAACTGTCGGGGATCCTCGGGTTCATGGAGCAGTTGAACGAAGTCGATGTGACGGGCGTTGATCCGATGACGTCGGTAACCCCGATGCGGCTGGCGCGGCGCGCGGATCTGGTGACCGATGGCGGCTATCCAGACTGGGTGCTGGCCAATGCGCCCGATGCGCGCGAGGGGTTCTTTGCGGTGCCGAAGGTGGTCGAATGAACGCCAATCAACTGACCATTGCCGCCGCGCGGGATGCTTTGCGCAAGGGCGATCTGAGTGCGGTCGATCTGACGATGGCCTGCCTGACCGCGATGGATGCGGGCGATCGGTTGAACGCCTTTGTGCACAAGACGCCCGAGATCGCGTTGGAGCAGGCCCGCGCGGCGGACGCGCGACTGACAAGGAGCAAGGACGCGCCCCCGATGTGCGGCATTCCGCTGGGGATCAAGGATCTGTTCTGCACCAAGGGTGTGCCGTCGCAGGCCGGGTCGAACATCCTGCGCGGCTTCAAGCCGGAGTATGAATCGACGGTCACGGCCAAGCTCTTCGATGCCGGTGCGGTCATGCTGGGCAAGCTGAACATGGACGAGTTTGCCATGGGGTCGTCGAACGAGACCAGTTGCTATGGCAATGCCGTCAACCCGTGGCGGCGCGGCAATGATGACACCGCGCTGACCCCCGGCGGGTCGTCGGGCGGGTCTGCTGCGGCAGTGGCGGCGGACCTGTGCCTCGCCGCCACCGGCACCGATACCGGCGGGTCGATCCGGCAGCCTGCGGCCTTCTCCGGGATCGTCGGGATTAAGCCGACCTATGGGCGGGTGTCGCGGTGGGGGATTGTTGCTTTTGCGTCAAGCCTTGATCAGGCAGGCCCGATGACCAAGACGGTGCGGGATGCCGCGATCTTTCTGGGGGCGATGGCGGGGCATGACCCCAAGGACAGCACCTCTGCCGATCTGCCGGTGCCCGATTTCGAGGCGGCGCTGACCGGCGACATACGCGGCAAACGGATCGGCATCCCGCGCGAATACCGGATGGACGGCATGCCCGACGAGATCGAGGCACTGTGGGCCACCGGCATTGCGATGATGCGCGACGCGGGGGCCGAGATTGTCGATATCAGCCTGCCGCATACGAAATACGCGCTGCCCGCCTATTACGTCATCGCCCCTGCCGAGGCGTCGAGCAACCTCGCGCGGTATGACGGGGTGCGCTATGGCCACCGGGCCAAGCTGAGCCACGGCGACGGTATCACCGAGATGTATGAGAAAACCCGCGCCGAGGGGTTCGGCAAGGAAGTGCAGCGCCGCATCATGATCGGCACCTATGTGCTGTCGGCGGGGTTCTACGACGCCTATTACAACCGCGCGCGAAAGGTGCGGGCGCTGATCAAGCGCGATTTCGAGGTGGTTTTTGCCGACGGGATTGACGCGATTCTGACGCCTGCAACCCCGTCGTCGGCCTTTGGCTTGGGCGAAATGGCAAATGCTGATCCGGTCCAGATGTATCTGAATGATATCTTCACGGTCACCGTCAACCTAGCCGGGTTGCCCGGAATTGCAGTGACTGTGGGGCTTGACAGTCATGGATTGCCAATGGGGCTGCAATTGATCGGCCGGCCTTGGGGTGAGGCGGATTTGTTGAATCACGCTTATGTGCTGGAAGCTGCAGCCGGGTTTGTGGCAAAAGCTACCAAATGGTGGTAGCGGACCCGATCATCCGGTTGGCTTTGGGGCGGAACAAGATGCGTGCAAGCTTGATTTTCTTGGGTCTGGCGGGACTTGCCGCCTGTGCGCCTCCGGTGCCGGAGTCGGGTGTCGGGTTTCAGGACTACAACAGCTATCTGCGTGATCGCGAGTTTCAGGCAACGGCTCCGGCTATACAGCCAACCACGATCCTGCCGCCGGCACAGCCTTTGTCCGGGTTTTCGGCCGATAACGCCGCCGCGGCGATCGATCGCGCAGACGAGGTGGGTGTGCAGACGCAACCCGCAGTGATCGTGCCCAGCGCGCAGCCGGGCGTGATCCAAGATGAGCGTGCCCGGGGCAATGCCCCGACTGGCATTCAAGTTGAGTCTGGCGAAGTCGCTGGTGCCGTGTCAGACGAGCAGGACTTTGACGCGGTGTCGGCGCGCGAGACAATCGAAAGCGACGCAGCCCGCATTGAACGCAACCGGTCGCAATACGTGGTCATCCAGCCGGGTGCATTGCCCGAACGGTCGGGCGAAAGCGGACCCAACATCGTGGCCTATGCGTTGGCTACCAACAATGCGCCCGGCGTGGCGCTCTATTCACGATCAAGGCTGGGCAGCGGCAACTCCGGGTCGGCTTGCGCGAAGTATGGATCCCCAGATATCGCGCAGGAGGCGTTTCTTGCGGCAGGCGGGCCGGATCGGGATCGCAAAGGCCTGGACCCGGACGGCGACGGGTTTGCCTGTTCGTGGGACCCGCGCCCGTTCCGCACCGCGTTGCAATAGCCTTGGGGCCATCGCCGAACTTTGGCGCGCGGCGGGGCGGGGTTCTGCCGTCTCTGGTCGTAATTCACTATACCGGGATGATCAGTTGCGAGGCGGCTTATGCGCGGCTCTGCGATCCGGTGGCAGAAGTGTCGTGCCATTGGCTGATTTCGGAGATGGGTGTGGTGCACGCACTGGTTCCCGAAGACAGGCGCGCCTGGCATGCCGGGGCCGGGGTCTGGTGCGGGCAGGGCGATGTCAATTCACGCTCGATCGGGATCGAATTGGCCAACACCGGCACGCAGCCGTTTCCCGAGCCGCAGATGATGGCGCTGGAAGTGCTGTTGCGGGGGGTCTTTGCGCGTTGGGGGATCGATCCTTCGGGCGTGATCGCGCATTCCGACATGGCGCCGGGGCGAAAAGTCGATCCAGGGGCGCGGTTTGACTGGCGCAGGCTGGCGTTGCAATCACTGTCGGTGTGGCCAACCCCTGCCGAGCCGGGCGACTTCGCGGCCGATCTGGCGGCATTCGGATATCCGCAGACGGACCTTGCGGTGCTTTTGGCTGCATTTCGGCTGCGGTTTCGACCTTGGGCAACAGGACCCCTGGATGACGCTGACCGGGTATTGGCGGCAGGCCTGCGGGCCTGCATGGCTTGACGGGGGGGCGGTGCGCGCGTAAGTCGCCCCTTGCGCGGATGGCTGGATGACCGCGGGGGGCAACCTTCGAGGAAAGTCCGGACTCCATGAAGCAAGGGTGCCGGGTAATCCCCGGCGGGGGAAACCCCAGGGAAAGCGCCACAGAGAAGAGACTGCCCCTGTCCGCAGGGGTGATGGTGAAACGGCGGGGTAAGAGCCCACCGCGGACCGGGCAACCGGGACGGCAAGGCAAGCCCCACCCGGAGCAATGCCGAATAGGGGCCTTGCGTGGGACTGGTCCGATAGGATACCGCCACAGGGACGCTTCAGCCCTAAGGCCCGGGTTGGCAGCTTGACCGCCCTGGTGACAGGCGCGGCAGAGGAATGGTCATCCATGGGGGGCGACCCCCGGGACAGAATCCGGCTTACAGGCCATCCGCGCAACCTGCGCCTGTCGAACGGAGCCGCCTTGCGGCGGCAAGACTCTGGCTGGGTCCGCGCATCGCGCGCGGACCGTGCCTCCGGCGGGGATATTTGGGCCAAGATGAAATGGCGTGGCGTTTGGCTGTTGACTCTGGCGGGTCCATGCGTAAAACGCGGGCTTCAACATTTCACCGGGGGCAGTGGTCGCCGGGCGGCAGGAGACTTTACCATGGCCAAACCGGCGACGATCAAGATCCGTTTGAACTCGACGGCGGGCACCGGGCACTTCTATGTAACAAAGAAGAACGCACGCACGATGACCGAGAAGATGACGGTTAACAAGTACGACCCGGTCAAGCGGCAGCACGTCGAATACAAGGAAGGCAAGATCAAGTAGGATCGGCCTGCACTGTGTCAGGACGAGGCCGCGCGGTTTGCGCGGCCTTTTGCATTTCGGGGGGCGGGATGGCCGAAGAAATCAGCTTTCGCATCGCGCATCGCGGGGATCTGGCGGGTGTAGATGCCCTGTTGGCCCGTGCCTATCCGCGGCTGTTGAAGCCGGATTATCCGGCCTCGGTGCTGGTCACCGCTTTGCCGATCATCGCGCGGGCGCGGCCCGAGCTGGTGGTGTCTGGCAGCTATTGGATTGCCTTGCGGGGGGCGGAGGTGGTTGGCGCAGGGGGCTGGACGCCGGGTGCGCCGGGGGATGGGGGCCGGGTTGCGGGCGCGGGTCATGTGCGCCACGTGGTCACAGATGACCGGCTGGTGAGGCGCGGCATTGCGCGCGGGCTGATGGAGCGGGCCATGGCGCAGGCTGGGGCTGCGGGGGTGCGGCGGCTGGATTGTCTCTCGACGCGGACGGCGGTGCCGTTTTATGCCGCGTTGGGCTTTGTCGCACTGGGCGAAGTCGAAGTGCCGCTGCGACCTGGCATCGGCTTTCCCGCAGTGCGGATGATGCGGGATCTGTAACGCAAAAGGGCCAGGGTTTCCCCGGGCCCTTTGATCCGATGCGGCAGGGATTACTCGCGGTTGCCGAGGAATTGCAGCAGGAACATGAACAGGTTGATGAAGTTCATGTAGAGGTTCAGCGCGCCCATGATGGCCGACTTGGCCAGCCATTCGTCATCCATCGACTGTGCATGTTCAATGTAGCTGTTCTTGATGTTCTGCGTGTCGAATGCGGTCAGTGCAGCGAAGACCAGCACACCGATGGCCGAGATCGCGAACATCAGGGCAGGCGATTGCAGGAAGATGTTGATGATCGAGGCCACCAGCAGGCCGATCACACCCATCATCAGGAAAGTGCCCCAGCCCGACAGATCCTTCTTCGTGGTATAGCCGTAAAGCGACAAGCCCGCGAAGGCGATGGCGGTCACAAAGAACGTCTGCGCGATCGAGACGCCGGTGAAGACCTGGAAGATCCAGGCGATCGACAGGCCCATCACGCCGGCAAAGGCGTAGAAGAACAGCTGCGCCGCGGCGGCCGACAGGCGATTGATCATCGCGCCAAAGGCAAAGACCATGATCAGGGGGGCGAACATCACCACCCAACCCAGCATGTTCGGGCGCATCGTGATCGGATCACGGAAAATCGCGATCAACGCATCGCTCGACCCGACGGCCCAAGCCACGGCGCCCGTCAGCACCATGGCGACCGACATCAGGCCGTAAACCTTGTTCATATGTGCGCGCAGGCCGGCATCGATAGCGGCGGACCGTGTGCCTACCCCGGCGGTGCGAATATTCTGATATTGAGCCATGTGAGCCTCCAGTTTGACCAAAGGTCAGCGCGGGGGCCCGCGCTGCCGTGTGTCAGGGATATTGGGGGCATCTTTGCGCTTTTCAAGGATTTTCGTCAGGAAACCTGAAGGACGATCGCTACTTTCTCAAAGCGACGAACGCGATTGCCAATTGGCAGGCACATCCCAGATCGGACGGCTCGCTTCGGCATGGGCCTCGGCACGGGTCAGGCCGATGTCGCACAGCACATGGTCGTCCAACAGCGAAAGCTGCTGGCGCTGACGGCGGGCGAGGATGGCCAGGCGCAGGGTTGCGAACAGGCCGAAAAAGATGCCGCGCGACTGCACGCGACGAACTGTCAACGTAGAAGTGTGGAGCGAGGCGAACATGGGATATTCCTTTCGGGTTTCATCGACATTTGTGATCGGGGTCGACGACTCCATCAGATCACTTGATTTGTGTACCAGAATCGGGGACATTCTGGAAATGAATGCTTTTGACGTGCAGCATCAGGATTTGTGATATGACGCGAAATCTCGACATGACATCCTTGCGCTCTTTCGTGGCGATTGCCGATGCAGGCGGTGTCACGCGGGCGGCGGGGTTCCTGAACCTGACGCAATCTGCGGTGTCAATGCAGATCAAACGGCTGGAAGAGGTGTTGGAGCTTGATCTGCTGGATCGCACGAGCCGCAAAGTGTCGCTGACCGCGTCAGGTGAAAAGCTGCTGGGATATGCACGTCGGATGCTTGAATTGAATGACGAAGTGTTCGCGCGGCTGACCGAAGCCACGCATCAGGGTGAAGTGGTCCTGGGGGTGCCGCATGATCTGGTCTATCCGGCGATACCGCAGATCATGCAGCGGTTTTCCAAGGATTTTCCTAAGATGCGGGTGCAGTTGATTTCGGCCTTTACCCGAACGCTGAAGGCGCAGTTTGCCCGCGGAGAATGCGACATCATTCTGACGACCGAGGATGACGTCGAAACCGGAGGCGAGACGTTGGCCGTCGTGCCGCTGGTCTGGATCGGGGCGCCGGGCGGGCAGGCCTGGCGGCAGCGGCCATTACGTCTGGCACATGAAAGCATCTGCATCTTTCGCCAGGCGGTGCAGGCGACGCTGGATGATGCGGGCATCCGTTGGGAGATGGCCGTGGAAAGCGACAGCCCCCGCGCGGCCGAGGCCACGGTCAGTGCCGATCTGGCGGTTCATACCGTGCTTGCCGGATCAGAGCCGCCTCATACGGAAAGGATCATCCATAACGGTGCGCTTCCTGATCTGTGGCGCATCAAGGTGAACATGTATGTGGCCGATCCCGTGCATTCCCCGGCCGTCGAAGCGCTGGCGGCTTTGGTTCGCAGGGCCTATGCGGTGCGCGCGGTGCGCGGAATGGTTGATGTCATGCCGGATCAGCGCGGGATAGCGTAAGCACGATCTTGCCGCTTGCCGCCCGGGCGCGCAGCAGGTCCAACCCCTGGGGTAGGGCGTCAAAAGGCAAGATGTGACTGATATGCGGGGTCAGTTGGCCATCGGCAAACCCGTCGAGAAGGGTTGAAAGGCTGTCAGTCAGGACCTTTGGCCGGAACGTCAGATAGCCACCCCAGTAAAGTCCGATCACCGTCAGGTTCTTGACCAGCAACAGGTTGGCGGGGATTTGCGGAACATCGCCACTCGCAAAGCCTATGGTCAGATAGCGCCCCTCTGGCGCAAGGCACCGCAAAGCGGGATCAAAAAGCGCGCCGCCCACCGTATCATAAACCACATCGCAGCAACCCAGCGCCCGCAGTTCCGCCTTGAGATCGGGGGTTTCGCTGTCGATCAAGTGGTGCGCGCCGGCCGCTTTGGCCACCGCAAGCTTGTCAGGTCCGCGCGCGATTGCGATCACCCGGGCGCCCATCCGGGCCCCCAATTCTACGGCCGTCAGACCAACTCCACCCGAGGCCCCGGTAACGAGCAAGCTTTCGCCGGCCTGCAGGCGTGCGCGGTGGTCCAGTGCCAGATGGCTGGTGCCATAGGCTACGGGAAATGCTGCGGCTTGTTCAAAGCTCATCCGATCAGGGATCGGTACAAGAAGGTTGGTGGCCACGCACAGACTTTCCGTAAATGCGCCAGGGGCAAAGGCCAGTACCCGGGTGCCTATGGCCGGGCCGGGCGTGTCTGGCCCAAGTGCCGCAACGATGCCCGCGCATTCAAGACCCATAGTAAAGGGCAGGGTGCGACGTTCCTGGTACCGCCCGTCGATCATCAGAAGATCAGCGAAATTCAGACCACAGGCCGCAACCTTGACAATAGCTTGCCCCGCAGCAGGGATCGGGGCCACGATCGGCACAAGTTGCGGGGGTCGGCCAAGGATCGTGACTTGCCAGTTCTGCACGCTGTTCTCTGCCGATCAGGAATGTCCAGAACGAATCCTACAGTTGACCCAACGGAATGCCCATATCCAAATGGTTGCAAACTGCTAATGTTCGGATTTGCTAGATGCATTTTGCAATGCAAAATAAAAATATCAATTGAGGCGAGTTGCGGTTTTCCGGAAACCGCGATAAGCGATTTGAGCAACCTACGGTAGTTTTCTTGTTCGCTTGTATAATTGGACATATCCAAAAAGATAGGTTTTCCCGAACTGGAAAGATATTGCCATTGGGTCGGTTGCGCATGGAGAGTTGGCACGTTTCTTGCTTTAATGTCGTCGTGAGGTTGATCTGGATTTATGATTGGAGAGCGATGATGAAACACCCCGTCGATGCGCATGTCGGCAAACGAATCCGGCACCGTCGCTGGATGGTGGGGATGACCCAGCAGCAGCTTGCTGACAAGGTGGGCATCAAGTTCCAGCAGATCCAGAAGTATGAGACGGGCATGAACCGGGTCAGCGCATCCCGCTTGTGGGACGTGGCAGAGGCTTTGGGTGTCACCATCAGCTTTTTCTTCGAAGGTTTGAACGAAGCAGGCGGCACGCTGCAGGCGGGTGGCGACATTCTGGCGGACAAAGAGGCGCTGGAACTGGTGCGGTCGTATTATGCCATTCCAGAGGCGCAGCGGCGGCGGCTGTTCGATTTGGCGCGGGTGCTGTCGGACGCAGCCTGAAAGGACGGCCCGCTTGACCTGTCGACCCCAAAGGCTTAGCGCCGAAGGGACAAGGGGCAAATCGCCCCGCGCAGGCAAGGCGGTGAACAGTGGCGCGGCAGGATGCAGACGACATCATGGCAACGGCTGCCGAATTGGCAGAAGCGGCGCGGCAAGCGACGCTTTTGCATTTTCGAAGCGATGGTCTGAGCGCTGAGACAAAAGACGGCCACAGGTTTGATCCGGTGACCGTGGCTGATCGGTTGTCCGAGATGCGGATGCGCGAGATTCTGGCACGTCGTCGGCCGGATGACGGTATTCTGGGCGAAGAATATGGCGCGGTAGCTGGCACATCGGGGCTGACCTGGGTGCTGGACCCGATCGATGGCACCCGCGGCTATCTGGCTGGCACGCCGACCTGGGGTGTCCTGATTTCGGTCCGTGATGCGGACGGACCACTCTACGGGATCATCGACCAACCCTATATCGGAGAGCGGTTCGAGGGCGGATTTGGCCGTGCGCAGGTGGTTGGACCGATGGGCACGCGGGCGCTGCGGTGCCGCGCGGCGCGGCCCCTGTCGGCCGCGATCATCATGACGACTTTCCCGGAAGTCGGCGAGGCGCAAGAGGGTGCGGCGTTTCATCGGCTGGCCCGCGAGACCCGGTTGGTGCGCTATGGGATGGACTGCTATGCCTATGCGCTGATCGCGGCCGGGCAGATCGATCTGGTCGTCGAGGCGGGTTTGCAGGCCTATGATGTACAGGCCCCGATTGCGGTGATCACGGCGGCGGGCGGTATCGTGACCGACTGGCAGGGTGGGCAGTGCCTTGACGGGGGGCGCGTGCTTGCGGCTGCGAACACGGCGATCCATGCCGAGGCGATGGCGCTGTTGAACGGGTGACGGCAGGGGGGCTGTCTGCCCCCCTCGGCCCGGCGGGCCTCACCCCCCGAGGATGTTTGAGCCAAGATGAAAGCAGAGTTTCGGGCGCAAAACAGGCTGAATATCGCAGGGCAGGATCGTGATGTCCCGTATCGGGCGGGAAACGCCGGCATTCTGATGGCTTTGGGGGAATGATGGCAGAGGTATTGATCCGGGGTGCCGTGGCGGTGGTCACGATGAACGCCGAGCGCGCAGAGATGGCGGGGGCGGATGTCTTGATCCGTGGCGGGGTGATTGCCGCGGTGGGAGTTGGGTTGTCCACGACAGGGCGCATCGTCGAGGCGGCAGGATGCGTTGTGACGCCGGGGTTGGTGAACACGCATCATCATCTGTTTCAGACTTTGACGCGGGCCGTGCCGGGGGGGCAGGACGCCTTGCTGTTCGGCTGGCTGAAGGCGCTTTACCCGATCTGGGCGCAGTTCGGGCCGGAAGAGATGTTCGTTTCAACCCAGATCGGATTGTCGGAATTGGCGCTGACCGGCTGTTCAATGACGTCGGATCACTTGTATCTCTTTCCGGGGGGTGCGCGGCTGGACGATACGATTGCCGCGGCGGGCGAGGTGGGGTTGAGGTTTCATCCGACACGGGGTGCGATGAGCATCGGGGTGTCAGCGGGCGGGTTGCCACCCGACAGTCTGGTGGAAGCCGAGGCGGCCATCCTGAAGGACATGATTCGGGTGGTGGACCGGTTTCACGATGACGCAGCGGGGGCGATGGTGCGGGTGGGGTTGGCGCCGTGCTCGCCGTTTTCGGTCAGCCGGGATCTGATGCGCGAAACGGCGGTGCTCGCGCGTGACAAGGGCGTGATGTTGCACACCCATCTGGCCGAGAATGACGAGGATGTGGCCTATTCGCTGGCGAAATTCGGCTGTTTGCCGGGGGAATATGCCGAAGGACTGGGCTGGACCGGGCCGGATGTGTGGCATGCGCATTGCGTCAAGTTGAACCCGGGCGAGATCGGTCTGTTTGCCCGGACCGGGACCGGGGTGGCACATTGTCCATGCTCGAACTGTCGGCTGGGGTCGGGAATTGCTCCGGTGCGCGCGATGCGCGATGCGGGGGTCAAGGTGGGGTTGGGGGTGGATGGGTCCGCCAGCAACGATGCGGGGTCGCTGGTCGGCGAGGCCCGGATGGCGATGTTGCTGCAGCGCGTCTCGTTAGGTGCGGATGCCATGTCTGCGCGCGAGGCGTTGGAAATTGCCACACTGGGCGGCGCGCGCGTGCTGGGGCGCGACGACTGCGGTGCCATCGAGGTAGGCTTGCGCGCGGATATCGCGGTGTGGGATGTCAGCGGGGTCGAGACGGCCGGGTCGTGGGACCCGGTGGCGATCTTGCTGGCGGGGCCTGCGCGGGTGAAGCACCTGTTTGTCGAAGGGCGGCAGGTGGTGGCGGACGGGCAGGTGGTGACGATTGACTTGCCGCAGGTGGTCGAGCGGCAAAACCGGCTGGCGCGGGCATTAAGGGGATAGGGCATGACACATAACTTTGAAAGCCAGCGCAAGGATACTTACGCGACCTTTGCGCAGTCCAAGGGCGTCAAGCTGCCGAAAGAGGCGGTGATCGATTTCATCTTCTTCATCGAAGAACTGGATGCTAACTGGGCCGCGCTGGAAAAGGCAATGCAGGCAGCGGGGTTCAAGACGCGGCGCCTGCCGGACAACGAAACGCTGATTGCCAGTTACGGACCGATGCCGGTCACGCCAGAAGCGATCTGGCAGCAGGAACGCGAGTCCACCAGTATTGCGTTGAAGTATGAGTTCTATCCTGACGGTTGGGAGTTGGCCGAGTAGGCCTCGGCGGAGTTCACGGCTCGGTCCAGAGGGTCTGCCAAAAACAGCGCCCGTGCGCGAAAATTCTGTCCAAAGGTCCGGCGAACCGGTTCACATGTTCGCCAGTTCCGCAGCTGGCAGCCGGATCGGGGCTCGCGGTGTCTTTACCGCTGATCCTGCGCTGTGCCACGCTTGTTCCGGTATGATCCCACAGAATGCTTCGCCTCATGACGGCTTACCCCGCACTGCCTGCCCTGCGACCCGGTCTGCTGCTGCCCCTGGTGGCGATTGCGGGGCTCGTCGGGCTTTCTGCGGTGTACGGTGCTACTTTTCGGGTGCCGCTGTTGGCATTGGTCGGGGTAGGTCTGGGGTTTGTCTTGTTTCAGTCGACCTTCGGATTTGCCGGATCTTTTCGCGCGGTGATCGAGCGGGGCGATGCGTCGGGCTTCAAGGCTCAGGCTGTGGCACTTGCGATCGCGAGTGTCATTTTCTTTCCGCTGTTGGAACTGGGGCAGGTCTTTGGGCAGAACCTTGGCGGGTTCAACGCGGGCGTGGGCGTAACCTTTGTCGTTGGTGCAGTGCTGTTCGGGTTGGGCATGCAAATTGGCGGTGGGTGCGCATCGGGGACGCTATTTGCGTTGGGTGGCGGCAACTTGCGGCTGATGATGACGCTGTTCTTTTTCATCATCGGGTCGGCTGTCGGGGCGGCCACGCTGCATTGGTGGTGGGGGTTGCCGCGCTTTCCGGCATGGACATCCCAGGCGCTGCTGGGCTGGCCTTTGGCGCTTGCGCTGCATCTGGCGATTTTCGGTGTTGTCTGGAGGTTCGCTCCGGGGCGTTCGGTGTCGTTGGCGCTGCGGGGCGGAAGTTGGTTCGGGCCCTGGTCGTTGTCCGTCGGGGCGGTCGGGTTGGCGGTGTTGAACGGTGCGACATTGGTGTTGGCAGGCAGGCCCTGGGGCGAGACGGCGGGATTCGCCCTTTGGGGGTCGAAATGGGCGTTGTGGGCGGGGTTTGACGTGGCGGCCTGGCCTTATTGGCGGGGCAATCCGTCGCCTCTTGATGCAAGCGTTTTCAGTGACATCACGTCGGTCATGGATTTCGGGATCATTCTGGGGGCAACTTTGGCGGCTGTGATCAGCGGGCGTTTCCTGCTGGTCTATCGGATCCCGCCGATGGCCTGGGCGGGGGCTGGCCTTGGCGGATTTCTGATGGGCTATGGTGCGCGGCTGTCGGGGGGGTGCAATATCGGGGCGTATTTCTCGGCCTTGGCATCGGGCAGTGTGTCGGCCTGGGCCTGGGTTGCTGCTGCAGTCGTCGGCAGTTGGATCGGACTGCGGCTGCGTCCCCTGTTCGGGTTGGCGTGATGCGTGCAAATCCTGGCCTGCTGGCCGTTCCCGAAGATCGGTGATCGCGCCTGCCAGCAATCGCGCCGGCAGAACCTGCGGCAAAAGTGCGGCCGTAAACGGCCTGTGCAAGATCGTGCTTTGGCTTATGTAGGGGCAAAGGGGAAGGCCGATGCTGCTGCATGTGCAAAACGTGACAAAGACCTATCCGGGCACGGAAACATCGGTGCTGCGGGGGGTGTCATTCGACATGGGCGCAGGCGAGATGTTGGCGCTGACAGGAGAATCCGGTTCGGGCAAAAGCACGCTTTTGCATCTGATGGGCGGATTGGACAGCGCAGACCACGGGGTGGTGGCGGTTGACGGCACCGACCTAACCCCGCTGGGTGATGCCGGCCGTGCCGCGTTTCGCCGGGGCAGGGTGGGCGTCATCTTTCAGCAGTTCAATCTGATCCCCTCGCTGACGGTCGAGGGCAATATCGCGTTTCAGGCCCGGCTGGCCTTGCAGCATGATCCAGAGCGGGCGCAGCGGTTGGCACAGCGGCTGGGGTTGACGGATCACTTGCACAAATACCCCGAACAATTGTCTGGCGGGCAGCAGCAGCGGGTTGCCATCGCCCGGACGCTTGCACCTCATCCAAGGCTTGTGCTGGCCGACGAGCCGACCGGAAACCTTGACGAGGCAACGGCGGACACGGTGTTTGCATTGCTGTGCGAGTTGGTGGCGGAAACCGGGGCGGGGTTGGTTCTGGTGACCCATTCCGAAAGGTTGGCATCCCGGATGGGACGACGGCTGCACCTGCGCGCTGGCCAGTTGACGGATCAACCGATCGGAGCATTGACGTGAACCGCGTGATGCTTTCGGCGCTGTTTTCGCATTGGTGGCGCAATCCGATGCAACTGTTCACGCTGCTGGCCGGATTGGCGCTGGGCACGGCACTGTGGTCCGGGGTTCAGGCGATCAATGCCGAGGCGCGCGCCAGCTATGATACGGCGGCAGCAACGCTGGGCAGCGGGCGCTATGCCCAGATCACGGCACGGCAGGGTTCGATATCCAAGTTGGACTATGTGGCCCTGCGCCGCGCAGGATGGGATGTGTCACCCGTGATCGAGGGGCGGCTGGGCCCGGTGCGCATCGTCGGGATCGATCCGCTGACTGCGCCTGCGGGAATAGGGCCGGTGCCGTTGGGTGAAGGATTTGATCTGACGGCTTTTTTCGGCACAGGCCAGGTGTTTGCGCAGGCGGAAACCCTTGCGCGGTTGCCAAAGACCGGGGTGCCGGGAATTGTTGCCCCAGACGTGGCTCCAAACACCGCAATCACCGATATCGGGGTCGCGCAACGCCTGCTGGGTCGGGCAGGACAGATTGACAGGCTGCTGGTGGGGCCGGAACCGTCCCTGACCCGCCGTCCCTTGGGCGAGGTCGCCCCGGGTCTTGTGCAATCCCCGCCGCAGGCCGGCAACGACGTGGCGCGGCTGACCGACAGCTTTCACCTTAACCTCACGGCGTTCGGTTTGCTGTCCTTTGCGGTGGGGTTGTTCATCGTGCATGGCGCAATCGGGCTGGCGTTTGAACAGCGCCGCCCGGTTGTGCGGACTTTGCGCGCGCTCGGGGCGCCGTTGGGGCGGTTGATCGTGCTGATGGCGACAGAGCTTTTGGTGCTGGCGTTGGTTGCGGGGGCGTTTGGGGTGGCACTTGGATACGGCGTCGCGGCGGCGCTGCTGCCGGATGTGGCGGCGACGTTGCGCGGGCTTTACGGGGCGGATGTGGCGGGGCAGTTGGGCTTTCGTGCGGAATGGTGGTTGTCTGGAATGGGCATGGCGCTGGCAGGGACGGCGGTTGCAGCGGCCGGTGCGCTGCGGTCGCTGGCGCGGATGCCTTTGTTGGCCGGGGTGCAGACGCGGGCACTGGGAATGGCGTGGCGCGGGGTGGGCCTGGGGCGGCTGTCTGTGGGCTTGCTGGCGCTTGCGGGGGCGCTGGCAGTCTGGGGGCAGGGGTTGGTTGCGGGGTTTGCGATGCTCGGGGCGCTGCTGATCGGCGGGGCGCTGGCGTTGCCGGGGCTGTTGGCCGTGGTACTGCGTTGGGCCGGGTCGCGCGCGCGCGGGCCGGTGGCGCAGTGGTTTTGGGCCGACACGCAGGCACAGTTGCCGGGGCGGTCGCTGGCGCTGATGGCATTGCTGCTGGCGATGGCGGCGAATGTCGGGGTCTCGACCATGGTGTCGTCGTTCCGGCTGACCTTCACGGGGTTTCTGGATCAGCGGCTGGCGTCCGAGCTTTATGTCAACGCGGACGACGCACCACAGGCCCGCATGATCCGGACCATAGCCGAGGCACAAGGCGCAGTCGTGCTGCCGATTCTGTCGGTCGACCACGAATTGGCGGGCATGCCGGCCGAAATCTACGGCGCGCGCGACCATGCGACCTACCGCGACAACTGGCGGTTCCTGCGCAGCGTTCCGGGGGCATGGGACGCGCTTGCACGGGGCGAAGGCGTGCTGGTGAACGAACAGCTGTTTCGTCGTGCGGGGCTGGATCTGGGGGCAGCGGTGCCGGTGGCACAGGGCGTGACATTGCCGGTGCTGGGGGTCTATGGCGACTACGGCAATCCGGTCGGGCAGGTCGTTGTGAACGCCGCGGTGTTCGCCCGCACCTTTCCCGACGTGGTCGCCCTGCGGTTCGGGCTGCGGGTCGACCCCGCCGACGTGGCCGCGCTGCGGGCGGCTCTGCGGCTTGGCGCAACGGTGGCAGACACGGCGATGGTCGATCAGGCGGCGATCAAGGCGCTGTCGCTGGCGGTGTTCGAACGGACCTTTACCATCACGACGGCGCTGAACGTGCTGACGCTCGCGGTGGCGGGGTTTGCCATTCTGATGAGCCTGCTGACGCTCGCCGTGATGCGCCTGCCCCAACTGGCCCCGGTATGGGCGCTGGGTCTGACGCGGGGTTGGCTTGCCGGGCTCGACCTCGCACGCGCGGTGGTGCTGGCGGCGCTGACGGGTGCGCTGGCGCTGCCGCTGGGGCTTGCGTTGGCATGGGCGCTTCTGGCCGTCGTCAATGTCGAGGCATTCGGCTGGCGTCTGCCGATGTATGTCTTCCCGCTGGACTACCTGCGGCTTGCGGTCTTTGCCCTGCTGGCGGCAGGCATCGCCGCGGCCTGGCCCGCATGGCAGTTGTCGCGGCTCCAGCCGGTCAGGCTCTTGGGGGTATTTCGCCATGAACGCTAAGGTACTGCTGCTGCTGATCCTGTTTCCGATGCAGACGATGGCGCAGGGCTTTGCCGGGCTTGGCACCACAGCAGGTGATTTCGCCACCCCATCGCGAGAAACGCTGCTCGAATTTCCGGCTGATCACGGCGCACATCCTGCGTACCGGATCGAATGGTGGTACCTTACGGCCAATCTGACCGGGCAGGATGGCACGCCTTACGGGTTGCAATGGACCCTGTTTCGCTCTGCCCTGGCCCCGCATGACGGGCAGGGGTGGGACACTCCGCAACTGTGGATGGGTCATGCCGCGGTGACCACGCCAACGCAGCATTTTGTGGCCGAACGGCTGGCACGAGGCGGGATCGGGCAGGCGGGCGTCGCGGCGGTGCCCTTTGCCGCATGGATCGACGATTGGTCGATGAAAGGCGTGGACTTTGACCACCTTCGGCTGACGGCCTCCGGCAGCGATTTCGCCTATGATGTCGGGCTTGTGGCGCAGGGGCCCCTGGTGCTGCATGGCGACCGGGGATTTTCGGTGAAATCGGCGGCCGGGCAGGCGAGCCACTACTACTCGCAGCCGTCCTTTGCGGTGGCAGGCACCCTGACCCTGCCAGAGGGCGCGGTGTCCGTTGTAGGGACGGCGTGGTTGGACCGCGAATGGTCTTCGCAGCCCCTTGCAGCCGATCAAACCGGATGGGATTGGTTTTCCCTGTCATTTGACAGTGGCGAAAAGGTGATGGGATTTGTGCTGCGCGGGGACCGCGATTTTGCCGCTGCCACGTGGATTGCCTCCGATGGCCGGGCGACGGCACTGCCGGATGGCGCGTTCATGGCTGTTCCGCTGGTACACCACCGGGTCGCCGGTCGCGAGGTGCCTGTGGCATGGCGCGTGCGCCTGCCCGACCGGGCGGTCGACGTGACGGTCACCGCACTGAACCCGGACGCATGGATGGCCACCTCGGTGCCCTATTGGGAAGGGCCGGTCACCATTGCAGGCAGCCATCATGGCGTGGGGTATCTGGAGATGACAGGCTATGACAACTGATCCACATCCTTGGGCAGCCGACCTCGCATCGCTGTTGGCACAGGTCTGGGCAGGGCTGGTCAGGGGGGTGGCTGACCCGCAAGCCCTGGCGCGTCACCCGACCCTTGCCACAGTCTCGCCGGCGGGCTTGCCAGAGGCCCGGACAGTCGTGCTGCGCGCTGCCGACCCTGTGGCTGGCACTCTGGACATCCATACCGATCTACGCTCGGCAAAAGTGACGGCCCTGTGGGCCAATCCGCGGGCGACACTGCATGTCTGGGATGCAACCGCGCGTTTGCAGACGCGCATCGACGTTCTGGTCACGATCCTTTTGGGCGCAAAGGTCGCTGCGATTTGGGCAGATGTGCCCGATCCGTCGCGCCAAAGCTATGGCACCATGCCCGCGCCCGGAACGCCGATTGCATCGTCTCTGGAGTACCAAAAGCCACCCGATGCCGGGGCATTTGCAGTGTTGCGCTGTGCCGTGCAGGGAATGGACGTGGTGCATCTGGGTCCACAGCACCGGCGCGCCCGCTATGATCGGGCACTCGGCGAGACGGGGCACTGGCTGGCACCTTGATGATCCGCACGGATGCGCTGCATGGATGCAATGCCTGCTTTCATCTTGGCTGAAATATCCCACGGGGGTGCGGGGGTGTGAAACCCCCGCTCTGCTTGTAAACCGCACGACGGTCGCCAAACCGCCGTTCCAGACCGCGCCCACCACATGTTGGATAATCAAACCGGTCCTGTCGGCATGGCAAATGGCCCGCACCAGCTGGTCCGATGTCCAGCCCGGCAAGATCCACAACATTGGCGCAAGGGCAACACGGATCGACGGGCGATCAGCCTGAATTGGCCCGCCGTCGGCATGTCCGCAAACACTGGCCCGATGCGCGCCATCAGGCGCTGCGATCCAGGCGCGCCCGACTGCACCTTGGCCCCTGCATCGAAGCTGGTCTTCAACAACGAGAACCAGCCAGTGGCTCAAAGGGCAACGCCGCCAGAACGATGCGGGCCTCGGTCCAAGTCATGCCGCTTGAATATGGTCAAGGATGCGCAGGAGCTGCTGCTTGGCTTTGAAGAACCCCGTTGTGGCATGGGGCCGGATCGCGGCATCCCGATCGCGCAGTCATTCGGTCGGAGCGTCGCCAGCGGCGGCAAGGTGGAGTGCTGCACCGTTCGTCCGGTCTTGCAACGGACAACGGTCGATGAAGGGCGGTACGATCCCTGTCTCGCCGCGCGCCATATCCTTTATCGCCATCGTATCGGGGTGCAAAGCACCCAAACGTTCGGCGATGACGCCCCCGAGACTGTTTCAGACTTGCGGACCGCGTTCCAGCCAGCCCTTGACGTCGCCGAGCGAGATTTCGTCCGCGATGACTTTCTCGGCCGCCACGGGGCCTTGGCCTGACGGCGCGCCTGCACAGCTGCAAGGCCTGAGGCGCAGGTCGGGGAAATGTTCGGGTCATTGCGGCATGGGATTTCCGACCCCGAAACCGCTGCGTCTGCCCCGAAAATCAACACCCCCGCCGGTGAAACCGCCGCGACCCCATGTCAGGTTGCGCTGGGCGCACCACCTTCGAACCGGTTGCCGTGGCGATAGTCGCAGGGCGCTTCCTGCATCTGCAGATGCAGACCGGTGCCGGTAAAGGGATGCGCGCGGGCAAGGTCCTCGTCGAACTCGATGCCAAGTCCGGGGGCGGTGGGCGGGATCACATAGCCGTCCTCAAAACTGATCGTGTTCTTGATCAGGGCGAGGTGGAAGGTGCCACCGGTCTGGATGGTTTCTGCGATCAACAGGTTGGGGATCGAGGTGGCAAGGTGGATGTTGGCCGCCCATTCCACCGGACCCGCATAAAGGTGCGGCGCCATTTCGGCATTGTAGATCTCGGCGATGGCCGCGATCTTCTTGGCTTCCCAGATGCCGCCGACGCGGCCTAGGGCGGGTTGCAGGATGCGCACGCCGCCGTGGCGCAAAAGCGCGCCGAATTCGGCCTTGGTGGTCAGACGCTCGCCGGTGGCGAGGGGAATGCGGACGTGGCGGGCGACTTCCGCAAACTCCAGCAAATTGTCGGGCGGGATCGGCTCTTCGTACCAGAGTGGCAGGTAGGGCTCTAACGCCTGGCCCATGCGGATGGCGCCGGGGGTAGTGAACTGGCCGTGGGTGCCAAACAGCAGGTCGGCCTTGTCACCGACCGCCGCACGGATTTTCGCGCAGAACTCGACGGACCGGCTGATGTCGGACATCGCCGGTTGGTGGCCGCCCCGGATCGTGTAAGGGCCGGCGGGGTCGAATTTGACGGCCGTGAAGCCTTGGGCTACGCATTTGGCCGCAGCCTCGGCGGTCATGTCAGGATCAACCCAGAAGTCAGAAGCGTTCTGTTCCGGTTCGGGGTAAAGATAGGTGTAGGCGCGGATGCGGTCGTTCATCTTGCCGCCCAGCAGCGCCCAGACGGGGCGGTTGCGGGCCTTGCCGAGGATGTCCCAGCAGGCAATCTCGAGCCCCGCAAAGGCCCCCATCACAGTGGGATCGGGGCGCTGGGTGAAGCCAGACGAGTAGACCCGGCGATACATCAGCTCGATGTTTTCGGGGTTCGTGCCCTGCATGTGACGTTCGAACACGTCCTCGATGACGGCTTTCATCGCCTTCGGCCCGACGGTAGAGGCATAGCACTCGCCATAGCCCACGATCCCGTTGTCGGTGGTCAGCTTGGTGAAGATCCAATAGCGCCCGCCCCAGCCGGGGGCCGGGGGGGCCACGACGAAAATCTCGAGGTCTTGCAGCTTCATGGCGTTCCTCCGCTTTCGGGCAAGGGTAGGGGCGGCTTCGGGTCTGCGGCGCGTGGGGCCGCGACAAAGATTACCACAACAGCGACCATCAGGACGGCGGACAAGAGGAACGGCGCGCCGGGAAGAAAGATCGGGGCTGTGGGGGCGGTGAACACCTGAAAGATCCAGGTCATGACCAAGGGCGCGATGATCATCGCCAGCGCGTTGAGCGAGGCGGTGATGCCCTGCAATTCGCCCTGTTGGGTTTCGGGGGTCAGGCGGCTGCACATTGCCTGCAGGGCCGGGCCGGTGACCCCGCCAAGGGCTGTGACCGGCGTTACGACCAGCGCCCAGAAGCCCGAGGTGACAAAGCCGAAGAAAGTGTAGGTGCCGACCTCGGCCACCATGCCGTAGGTCGCCGTGCGCCTCTCACCAAAGCGTTTGATCATCGGGCCAACCAGGGTTGCCTGTGCTGCGGCCATGCAGGTGCCGAAGATTGCGAGCGAGATGCCGATCCACAACGGATCCCAGCCGAAGGCGGCCTTGCCGTAGTAGGACCAAAGTGCGGGCCAGACGTTGAACGTGACCGCGTAGATGAAGCTGACGAGGAGAAGGATGCGCAGGCCGGGCAGTTTTCGGATCGCCGCAAAGGACGCCAGCGGGTTGGCGCGGGCGAGCGAGAACGGTCGGCGCAGCGACGGCTTCAGGCTTTCGGGCAGGATGAAGTAGCCGAAAATCAGGTTGGCGAAGGCAAGTGCGGCTGCGGCCCAGAACGGTGCGCGAATGTCGATTACCGCGAGGAACCCGCCGAGCATCGGGCCTGCGACAAAGCCCAGACCGAAGGCCGCACCGACAAGGCCGAAACGTTTGGCGCGGTCGTCGGGGGCCGAGATATCGGCGACATAGGCGAAGGCGGTGGAGTGGGTGGCCGCCGCGATGCCCGCGACCAAGCGCACCGCCAGCAAAAGCCAGACGGTATGGGCGAGCGCCATCACCACGTAGTCGATGGCCATGACTGCAAGCGAGACGAGGAAGACGGGGCGGCGGCCGTATCGGTCCGACAGGTTGCCGACGATGGGGCCAAAGAGGAACTGCATGACGGCAAAGGACGCGGTCAGCACGCCGCCCCAGAGTGCTGCTTGTCCAAGGGTTCCGCCGGTCACTTGCGTCATAAGGTCCGGCATGACCGGGAAGATCAGACCGATCCCGATCGCATCGAGGGCGACCGTGGCAAGGATGAAGGACATCGCGAGTTTGTCTGGGGTTTGCATCGGGTTCTCTCGGGGTTGGTCTGGCTTTTGTCGGGAAGAGGGGGGGGGGGGTGAACCACCCCCCCCCCC
>JANNPZ010000089.1:0-5365 GCA_031400505.1 Paracoccaceae bacterium
CGACCAGCGGACGAGCATCAGCACCGACACGATGGCGAGCCCTGTAGCAAGCCCGGTCCACACGCCAACCCCGTCCCACCCCTGCCGGAACGCCAGCCACGCACCTACGCCTATGCCGACCACCCAATAGCCGAATGCGGCAAAGAACATTGGCACCTTGGTATCGTGCAGTCCGCGCAGCATTCCTGCGCCGACGACCTGCGCGCCGTCGACAATCTGGAATATCGCAGCGACCATCAGGAAACTGACGGCAATATTGAACACCTGCGTTGTCGCGGCATCGACCGGAGTCACGAAAATGCCAATCAACGCTTCGGGGAACAGATAAATGAACAGCGCCATCAGCGCCATGAAGCTTGTGCCCAATACAAAGCCTGTCCAGCCTGCCCGCGTGATACCGGCAGTATCGCGGCGGCCATATGCAAGGCCCACACGCACCGTCGCCGCCTGCCCCAGCCCCATCGGCACCATGAACGTCAGCGAAGCGATTTGTAGCGCAATCGCGTGCGCGGCAACCGACGCTTCGTTGATGAGGCCCATCAGCAATATCGCCACCGCGAACACGCCGCCTTCGAACGCCATCGTCACACCAATCGGCAGGCCCAACCGCCAGATTTCGCGGAAACGTGCCCAGTCGGGCCGCCAAAACCGGCCGAACAAATGGTAACGGCGAAACTTCGGATGAAAGCTAACCACCAGCGCCATCACGCCGAACTCGACGCAGTTGGTAATTGTGCTGCCGATGCCAGCCCCCATCAGGCCAAGTTGCGGCAAGCCGAAATTGCCAAGGATTAAGCCGTAATTGACGATGGCGTTCAATAACACCGCACCAATCGCAACGACCGTTGCCCAAATCGGTTTTTCAAGCGCCGCGACAAAATTTCGCAATACAAGAAATCCGATAAACGGCAGGATCGACCACATATAGAAACGCGCAAAAATCGCCGCGTCGGCGGATATGCCGGGCTGCTGTCCTGACAATAACAAGATGCTTTCGGTATTCCACAGGATCAACCAGACCGGGATGATGACCGCAACGCAGGTCCACAGGCCCTGCCGGAATGTGCGCCGGATATCACGCACCGAATGCGCCATGCGGCCCTTTTCGGACGCCATCATCGGCGCAGTCGCCGTGATCAACCCCATGCTGAAAATCGCGAAGATCATCGCCAGATTATGCCCCATCGCGCCCGCCGCCAGCTCGCTCGGCCCAAGCCAGCCCAAAAGGATGACGTCGGTAACCCCGATCAGCATCATCGACAGGTTCGACAATATCATCGGCCAGGCAAGCGTCGCCGTCGCGCGAAGCTCGTCGCGCCAAGGGGACTGGCGGTCCATCGGGATTGCCGCTGTGGTCATGGGATGGCTGGATAGCGAACCCCCGCACCAACTGCTACCCCCTCTTTGTCAATCCCGCGAAAGCGGGAATCCATGGCCTGACGTCTCATTTTTAATGCGATCGCAAGGAAATACGCGTAAGCCTTATACAATGAGCGAGATGCTGCCAGCGTTAGGAATGCCACCAAAAACGGCTTTGGACAAAGCCCATATTTGGCGTAGCAAATTCATCGACCAGGCCAGCAAATGCGAGACGGAATTGCGCTGGATTTACGCTAAAACCCATCCAGCAGCCAAAGTGCCAGCGTTCAAAACGATGGCTGAAACGTTTTGCTCCGCGACCTTTTTGACTGACGGTCAAAACAAGCGCCTAGCTAAACTCTGCCAATCCGTCTTGCCGCTAATCGAATTGCGGGCGAACGTCGCACATTCTGAAATCGGTATTGCGATGATCGATGATCAACAGATGATTACATTAGCAAACGCCAACGGAAGGTTTGCAAAAGGACGGCTATTGTTGGCCCTGTCAGACGAGGAGCAGAAATCAGCTCAAAAAGAAATGGCGAGTGTCGCTAATCAGCTCAGCCAGTTTCGCGCCACACTGAAATCGTAGGCCATGGATTCCCGCCTTCGCGGGAATGACAATGTTGGGGCTAGAGCGGTGGCGTCACTCCGCCTTTTTCGCTACCCCAACCATAGCAGGCCGCAGCAAGCGGTCCTTGATCATATATCCCGCCTGCATTTCGGCCACAATCGTACCAGGCTCGGCATCCGCGTTTGGGATTTCCACCATCGCCTGATGTTGGTTCGGGTCAAGCGGCATTCCCATTGCGGCGATGCGGGTGATGCCATTTTTGGCGAACACGCTTTCGAGTTCGCGGCCCGTAGCTTCCAGACCGACCACAAGGCCCTTCATCGCCTCGCTCTCGCGCATTTCGGCCGGAATCGCTTCCAATGCGCGGGTTAAATTATCCGACACCGACAGCACGTCGCGGGCAAACCCCGTTGCGGCATAGGCCTTGGCATCCTGCGCCTCTTTTTCCATGCGGCGGCGGACATTTTGCGTTTCGGCTTTCGCATATAGCACATCCTGCATGGCCGCCGCTAATGCTGCTTCAAGCTCGGCAACTTTAGCGTCGGCGGGGTCAGCCGCATCTTCCTTCAGATGCTCCGGCACGCCGTCGAGTTCCTGTTCGACCGCAAGGTCGGCGATGTCGTTCTTTTTGTCTGTCATAGCCCTGTTAAACCCATAAATTCAGCAGCGGGTTCCGCCGCATCTTGCTGTGCGCATATAGAAAGCAATTTTATTTCATCAAGCGGCGCGTCATTTTATTAGCCGGCTGAGCGTCTGCGCGGTAAAATCGACCATCGGGACGATGCGCGCATAATTAAGCCGCGTCGGGCCAATAACACCGACAACGCCCACGACCTTGCCACCTGCCTCGCGATATGGTGCGGCGATCACGGATGATCCGGACAGCGAGAACAGGTTATTCTCCGACCCAATAAATATCCGCGTCGATTGCGCGTCACGCGCGCTATCGACCAGCCGCGCGATTTCCTCTTTGCTTTCCAGTTCATCGAGTAATTGGCGCACGCGGTCGAGGTCGGCAGCAGCGGCTTCGTCGATCAGGTTCGATTGCCCGCGCACGATCAGGACCGGCCGGTCGTTGGCGTCCAGCGACCATATGGCAAGGCCGCTGCGCACAAGTTTCTCGCTGGCGCTATCAAGCTCCGCCTTTTCCGCGCGGATTTCGATATCCAGCCGGGCCAGCGCTTCGGAAAGCGTAAGGCCAGACAAGCGAGCCGAAATATAATTGGAAGCCTCCACCAGCGCGCTGTCGCTAACAGAAGCGTCTATACAAACCACGCGGTTTTCGACGCTATTGTCCGTTCCGACCATAATTGCCAGAACCTGGGTGGCTGACAGCCGGGCAAAGCTGAACGCCTTCATCACCGCATCACGCTTTGGCACCAGCACGATGCCGGCACAGGCCGAAAGCCCCGACAGCACCGACGTGGCCGCCGCCAGCGCTTCCTCAATCGGTCCCTCTCCGGTAATCTGGGATTCGATCGCGCGCCGTTCCTCGGCGGAGGGCTCCGCCGCCTGCATCATGCCGTCGACAAATAACCGCAGCCCGCTTTCGGTCGGCATCCGCCCGGCGCTGGTGTGCGGCGCGGCAAGCAGGCCCGCCTCCTCCAGATCCTGCATTACGTTGCGGATCGAGGCTGGCGACAAATTCAATCCCGGAAATTTCGATATCGTCCGCGACCCAACAGGCGCACCGCTGTCGAGGTAACATTCGACTACCATCCGGAAAATATTACGGGTGCGGTCGTTCAGTTCGTTGATTGGCGTGTGGGACATTGTCGCAAGTTATTGCATTTAATGTATACATCGTCATCCTGAACTTGTTTCAGGATAACGACAGAGGATGATTGCGCGCCAATACTTATGCCTATAAGCGCGGCGGCACCCATTATCAGGAGATTCTCATGCGTCCATCAGGCCGTGCGCCAGACGAAATGCGCGCCATTTCGATTGAAACCCACTTTACCAAACATGCCGAAGGCAGCTGCCTCATCGGCTTTGGCGACACCCGCGTGCTGGTTACTGCCAGCGTCGAAGACCGCCTGCCGCCGTGGCTACGCGGCAAAGGCGAAGGCTGGGTAACGGCGGAATATTCGATGCTGCCCCGCGCGACGCATACCCGCAGCCAGCGCGAAGCCGCGAAGGGCAAGCAGTCAGGACGGACCCAAGAAATTCAGCGGCTTATCGGACGTAGCTTACGCGCCGTGGTCGATTTGAAAAAACTGGGCGAACATCAGATCACGCACGATTGCGATGTAATACAAGCCGATGGCGGCACGCGGACAGCGGCGATTTCCGGTGCATGGGTTGCCTTGCGGCTGGCAGTCGATGGCCTGATGGCATCAGGCGCGGTCAAGGAAAACCCGATTAGCGGGCGGGTCGCCGCGATCAGTTGCGGTATCTACAACGGCACACCGGTCCTCGACCTCGACTATGACGAAGATTCGAAGGCAGACGCCGATGCCAATTTCGTGCTGATCGAAGGGGGCAAGATTGCCGAAGTGCAGGCGACGGCTGAAGGCGCGGCCTATGACGAGGAGGCACTGCTTCGTTTGCTCCGCCTAGCGCGGATGGGAACCGACCGCATTTTCGCCGTGCAGGCAGATGCCGTAAAATAATTTGGCTCACCTGAAGCACCTAAGTATCGAAGAAGTTAAACACTCACATCTTCGTTTCTTTGGTGCTTCGGGTGACATCGCTTGGCATTTAAAGATATGACCCACCGCAAACTACTGCCCGGCAGACTGGTCATTGCCAGCCACAATGCAGGCAAGGTTAAGGAAATTCGCGCTTTGCTGGCGCCGTTCGGCGTCGAGCCGGTATCGGCTGGCGAGCTCGGATTACCTGAACCTGAAGAAACAGGAACGACTTTCGCTGAAAATGCGCTCTTGAAAGCCCACGCCTCCGCGCAGGGCTCGGGCCTCCCGGCGCTTGCCGACGATAGCGGCCTCTGCGTGGCGGCGTTGGGCGGCGCCCCCGGCGTCTACACCGCCGACTGGGCAGAAAAGCAGGCGTTTGAAGGCGGTCCGGAACGCGACTGGTATATGGCTATGGGCAAGGTTGAGGGCAAGCTTGCCGAGCTTGGTCCCGACGCCGACCGCAGCGCGTATTTTGTCTGCACGCTGGCACTGGCGTGGCCCGATGGTCATCATGAGGTCTTCGAAGGCCGCGTTCAAGGCAGCCTGACCTGGCCGCCGCGTGGTACATTGGGCTTTGGTTATGACCCTGTATTTGTCCCAGCGGGCCGGTCACAGACCTTCGCCGAGCTCGACCCCGCCGAAAAACATGCCATGAGCCACCGCGCGGATGCCTTCAAAAAACTGGTTGAGGCGGTGTTTTGAGCGAGCCGCTGGCCCTTTACATCCACTGGCCTTTTTGCCTTTCCAAATGCCCCTATTGCGATTTTAACAGCCATGTCCGCGAAAGTGTCGACCA
>JANNPZ010000025.1:0-27437 GCA_031400505.1 Paracoccaceae bacterium
CCCGGATGTCCGCATCCACGACCTGCGCCATACCTTCGCCTCCCTGCTTGTTTCCGGCGGCGCATCGCTGGAAATGATCGGGCGGCTGCTCGGCCATACCCAGATCGGCACCACCCAGCGCTACGCCCACCTGATCGACTCGCCGTTGCGGGCAGGGGTAAACGCCGTGGGCGAGATGCTGAAGCCGCGGCTGCGGGTGGCGGAGATTTGAACATAACGATTCCGAAGTGTCTCGCAAGAAGTCTGCAGATGGCAGTAAGGGCGGCAAGCGGACCTTCGCTGCGGTCCGCATAGACGGCCGCTTCGAACGAGGGTGGCGTCGCCAAGGCGCGCGGAGTGAAGCTGGGCAATCCGAACAGGGCAGAAAGCTTGCGGCGGGCAGGCAAAGGTGAGGTGGCTCTACGGGCCGTCGTATCGGCAAACGCGGCGGCATTCGCGCGGGACCTTGCGCCGGTTATTGAGGACATCCGGGTGGCGGGGCATAGCACTCTGAGTGCCATCGCAGCGGAACTCACGGCACTTGGGATCAGGCCTAGGCGGGGAGGTGCGTAGCATGTTTCGAATGTGCTGGGGTTGGTGATGAGGCTGGCTGACAAATGAGGCGAAGCGACCGCGCTCGACGCTTTCGAGGCTTGGGTGACCCGCGCCGCCGCTCTGGCCGAGCGGCGCGGCCAGCTCATGGCCTGACGCCAAAGCAGGCTAGGGGTAACCGAGACCAGTTCGCATTCGTCTGACAGCACCTTCCGACCGGCTAACTCGAACCAGCAACATTCGAGATCCCGCCCCACCACTCCGAAGTGAACTCTCTGATCGGGCGAAATCACAGCCCAATCACGACACCGATGTTTTCTGCCGGGTACCAGATCGCTTCAACGGAATCACTATTGAGAGACCGGCACGAAACAGGGTGGGGTCGTCCATGCTTTACGACAGCGACAGGAAAGAAGATGTCGAACCATCGGCAGCAATTGGTCTTGGCACAGGGTCGAATTGAGAGACTTGCACAACTGCTGAGGGAGTTTTGGTGAAGCATTTCTATCCCATAAAAACAGAGAAGCTCCATGAAGGCTAAAATACTCGATGCCACGCATCGAACAGCAGACGAAACCGCAAGCCACGCAAATCAGGTCCTGATCGGCGCAACATGGTTGGCGACCAGAATATCCGCATACCGGAAAAAGCGTGCGAATGAGCGTACCCTCCAATTGCTGAAACGGAGCCTTGGTGAGATTCCGACGCATCTGCTTGAGGATACCTGTATCGACGAATATGAGGTCGCGGAAATTCTTGCGAAAAGAACGAGAGAGAGCCGCATCCTGATCTATCCGTTCTTTCAGACCAAGAGGTGACGTGAACACGCCCCAACATGTGATTGTATCTATTAGTTTGCCTCTTCAGATTTCAAGGAAGAAAACCGGGTATGTCCGATGTCGGATAACTCCTGATTGAATGGAAGCCCCCAAGCGCAACCAAAAACGGTGATTGCAAGGAGTGTTGCAATGAGAGTCTTGAACATGCCTAGCCCCGGTACTGCTTCGGCAAGGCAATCCGGCGCTTTGAAACGCTGCGCGTCTATCGCCCCAACGGGTCGGGCCATTCTCGGTATTTCGCTCGCGGTCTTTGCACAATTGTGTGGGCTGGAAGCCAAGGCTGGAGCCTGCGCGGACCTCGCGCTCGTCTTGGCAATCGATGGCTCGGGCAGCATCGATATGGCCGAATACACTACCCAGATTGACGGATATCGGGCGGCGCTCGCTTCTCCGGCAGTCCGCCGCGCACTCGCAACAGCGGGGAGGGTGGAGATTGGCGCGGTGCTCTGGGGCGATGACGCCATGGAAAGCACCATCTTGCCGCTGCGGAACGTCGATCACCCGGACGCCCTTGACACGCTTGCCGATGAACTTCGTCGGGTCGGACGGCACACCTGGGGCAATACCGGGATAGGCGCGGCCATCGAGTTGTCGCTCGGCCTATTGGCGGAACCCGGGCACTGCGCCGTACGGCAGGTCATCAACGTCTCTGGGGACGGATGCAGTTCGCGCGGCCCGGCAGGCCCGCGCAGCACGGGTGCCAACGCATACCTTTCACCCGGGGCCGCGCGTGCGCTTGCAGCAGAAGCGGGCGTCACGGTGAATGGACTGGCCATCCTGAACGAGGATCCTGAGCTTGCCGAATACTACCGGAAAAACGTCATCACTGGGCCCGGTGCCTTCGTGATGGCGGTTGAAGGGTTCGAGACATTTCAGGACGGCCTTGTCCGCAAACTCGTGCGCGAGATCGAACCGATGAGCCTGTCCGCACTTTCCGAAGACTCTCGGTGACCCGGCAAGAGCAACTTCCGGGCGTCGATCAATGCGACCCGAAAAGCCAAGCGCAAAGGAACCACTGGGCAGGTGGCGAAGATCATCGGCACAAAAGCAAGGACGACTGTCAATCAATTGAATTTAAACATTAAAGGGAGGCCCGCCATGGGACCCAGACCGACAGTTCATGAACGCAAGGGCGTTCTCTATCAGACGGTGTTCGACAAGGATCGGGGGCAGTTCGTGGAAAGCGCGCTTGCCCGCCCGGGAGGGCCGACCCGTTATCCGGGGGCGGCGCCGGTACATCACAGCAGCGCGGGTACAGCGCCAGCATCGGCGGTCGATCTGTCGCGCGTGGCCAGAGTGCTGCAGGATACGGAAGTGCGTCTTCGCGCAGCCCATGCAACGCATCTCGGCTATCCGTACAACCTGGTGGGAAAGGCTTCGGTTCCGGCCTCGTTCGATGATCTTCTGATCAACAACCTTGGCGACCCCTACGTCGGATCGCACTATGGCACCGAGGTCTGCGCACTTGAGCGTGAGGCCGTCAGGTGGCTGATGGATCTGTGGGATTGCGACGATTCGGAGGCACACTGGGGATCGATAGGGGCAAGCGGAACCGAGGGGAACCTTTGGGCGCTTTACCTTGCACGAGAGGCGCTGCCCCAGGCGCGCCTGCTCTACAGCACGGAGGCACATTATTCGATCCCGAAAGCCGCCAGAATTCTTCGGATGGAAGCAGTCTGCGTTGCTGCAGGCGCCGATGGGGCAATCGACCTGGAAGCGTTGGAGAACGCACTGACCGAGCGGGACCGCAGCAATGGCATCATCGTTGCGCTGACCTGCGGCACGACCGTCAAGGGCGCGCATGACGAAATCGGCGCGGCTGTTCATCTCCTTGAGGACCGGGGCTTTGGGCCGGACCGTCGGTTCGTTCATGTCGACGGGGCACTCAATGCCATGGTGCTGCCGTTTCTGGAGGGACCACCTCCCGGCATCCTGCCCAGCTTCCGCCACGGGATCGACAGCCTTTCCACGTCGGGGCACAAGATGATCGGAACGCCGATGCCCTGCGGTGTGCTGATTGCGCGGCGTTCCCACTTGGATCGTGTCGCTACGGCCATTGCCTACCTGCGTTCGAACGACACCACACTGATGGGGTCTCGAAACGGGCACGCGGTTCTGGCGATCTGGGCAAGGCTTCTTGGCCACGGTGTCGAAGGCTATCGTCGCGACGCCTCGGTCAGCTACGCGCGTGCACAGCAGCTTGCCGCCACCCTGCGCAGCGATGGCGTTCCCGTGTTGCACAACCCCTATTCCTTGACCGTGGTGTTTCCAGAACCATCGGACGAGATCGTGCAGCTTTATCAGTTGGCATGCAGCGCGGGAGAGGCGCATGCCGTGATCATGCCGAACATCGGGGATGCACAGCTCGCGAAATTCGAAGAGCACTATCGCAGCTGGTGGGAAACGCGCCGCGCGGCGTCCGGTGCGGCTGCAATGCTTCGGAACTGACATGCAAAGCTCTGCGTTGCTTTGCTTGATGGCGGCGACGGCGATCAATTCGGCGATGCCAGGCCCCTGCATGGTCTAGATCGCGACCCGTGCAGCCTTGTCGGGTCGACAGGCGGGGCTGCGGGTCAGCCTGGGCGTCGCTGCAGCACAACGGGCCTATGTCTTCGTGGCGCTCTGCTTGCTTGCCTAGGCTAGGGTCATTTCCGAAACGGCCGATACGTCCCGCGCTCCTTGCCCGGATCGCTGCTTCAGCGCCAACTCTGTTTGCCGGACTTACGGCCGCCTCCATTGCATGGAAGGATGCAAGTCCGGGTTCCGGTGCCGCGACAATGTCCTTGCCCGCGCCGGCCGAAGCGACTGCAGGCGTGCCGAGTACGATTGGCGAGACAAAGGTGGCCAACGCGAGCGGGCCATGATCTTCTTTCCGGAACGGAAACGACCAACCATCTGGAAACCCGGGCGGCTTTAATCCACAGTGCGGGCAAGGACGCGGTTCTCAGGGCGCGTGCATTTCGGATGCCCGTGCATGGACTATGTAACATCTATTCTGGACTCGTTTCGCTTGCTGAAGCTGCGCAAGGCACGCGCGCTTCTTCTGTTCTTGGTTGTCGAATTTCCGCAAAGCCATCGGACGGAAAAGATGTTCGATCTGTTGTGGCAGGAGGCCGACGGCACAAAAGCCTCGACTTCCTTTCGGCAGGTGGTGCGGCACATTCGGGTGGCCCTTGACCCGATGCCGGAGATCCGGCTTGAAACCGGCAACGGCGGCATCGCGCTTCGTCTGCCTCAGAAGTTCACCCTGCAGCATGGGTTGACTGCGAGTCTCGCCGAACCGGACTGGGACGAAGCCACCACCGGACGTATCCGCGAGATCGTCAGCATGACCGAGGTCCTTCAGGGTATCAGTGGTTCGTTCGACAGTTGGCTTGCCATCGCGAGGTCGATGCTATTGTCCGCCGTGCGCAAGGCGCTTGATGCAAAGGTTTCCGCCCCGGGCAACACGGCCTCGGCTCGCGCTTCTGCGGAGTTCGCGCTGGAGATGGAACCCGCCAATGAAACGGCAGTGCGCTTTCTCATGCTGCGCGATTGGCGCGAGGGGCACGCGACGCGGGCGATCGAACGCTACAATACCCTTTATGCGCATCTGGATGACGCCTTCGACCAGGAGCCTGAGCCGGATACAGTAGCACTTCTAGCGGCCATCAAGCTTGATCCGGCAGGCGGCGGCCAGGCGCAGCACGAAAGGCGCCCGCAGGTCAGCCTTTCGGTTGCTCTGACACCGCACCCCTCAATCGGACGCGAACTTGCCAGCTTTGCGGGGGTGCTTTTCGCCGATCTGCGGATGCGGCTGGTCCGGTTCCGCGAATGGCGCGTGGTGGACGAGGGCGCACACGAGGTGCCGCAGGTGCACGTCCTCCTGCGCCCCGTTTCGGCACCCAACGCCTTTTACCTGTTTGTCGAGGTGCAGCAGGGCGCGGATGGCCATGTCCTCTGGTCGGATGTAGTCGAGAACCCCAGTCGTGATTGGGAAGCAAAGGTGCGGGTGCTTCTGACCGGAATTGCGAACGCTTTGTCGATCGTGGTCGCAGAGCGGTCGCTGTCGGATTCGTCGGCGTCGGTCTATGACCGCTGGCTCCGGTCGCAGGCGCTGCTGGATGCCTGGTCGCCGGACACCGAGGGTGAAGCATTGGACATGCTGCGCGACATCACGCGGCAGGCCCCCCGTTTCGGCCCGGCCCATGCCGAACTGGCGGGCGCGCTGAACGTTCGCCATGTCTTGCTGCCGGGGACGCGACAGACCGAGGACATCAAGGAAAGCGCCCTCCATTATGCCATCGAAGCCGTGTCGATCGATCCATTGGACACGCGCGCCCACCGAGTTCTGGCGTGGTGCTATTGCCACAAGGCCGAGTTCGAACTGGCGGAGTTCCACTTCGATCAGGCGCTCGCATTGAACCGGCTCAATCCCCTCACGCTTGCCTCGTGCGCCTTGGGGTTCGCCTTCACCCACAACCTTGACCGGGCGGCGCAACTGGCTGCCGAAACAAGGCAGCATTCAATCTCGATGCAGCCGTTCCACCTAATCTACCTTGCCGCAGCTGATTATCTGTGCGGAGATTTCGTGGGATCTGCCCGGCAATGTGCGCTCGGGGCTGGGCTGATGACCACGGTTGGCGGCTGGCACAGCATGGCCCTGTGGAAGTCGGGTCAGACCGACAGTGCCATCAGCCAGTATCGCGACTGGACGAGGCAGATCGGCGCCCAGTGGCGCGGGCCGGGCCCTGCCACCGAAGACGACATCGTCGACTGGTTCACCGCGATCTTCCCGCTGCGGCAGGAAGCCGTCCGCAGCGAGTTGCGTGGGACACTCGCCGAGATCGGCGCGCGGGCCTAGCGGCACATGTTGGTGGCGTAGATGCCGACCGACCGGTGGAAAGCCCGGACTGGACTGTTCATGATTTCGTTGAGCACACTGTCCGCGAGGCCGCCTTCACCGACCAGAACGGTATTGCGACGCTTGATTTCTGCCGCCACATGCGCCTTGAAGGCTGCCTTGACTTCCGGGGTCAGCGCAGGTTGTGGCGCAAAGGCATTGAAAATCTCCACGATTGTCTTTTCAAGACTCGCCAGCATCAGCTTGCGATCAAGTGAATAGGACAAAGGCGGATCGAACCCCGGGCGGCCGTTTTCTGCCCGCAAGCCCGCCTCTTTCAGTTTTAGCGTATCGTCCGATGGAACGACAAGGATGCGCTTGTTCACATCTGGTACAGCCGCATCCACGGGAGCGCTGCGGGTTTCGAATTCGATCGACACTGTGGTGTTGTCAAGGATTTCCTGTTTCTTTTGCGGGGTCAGTCGGTTGTCTGGAGCGCCGAGGGCCTTGACACAAAGCGCGTTTTTTACTTGCGCTTCATATTTCACCAGATCGGCAGCCGGTACCGCCGCCTTGCCCAATTGGGACAGTTTCACCATCAGCGCGCCGATAAATTCGACGTTCAGGGGAACATGCCCCGGGCCAGCGGTCGGAGTGATCGTGCCTTCCGGGTCCGGTTTCAAGTAGCGTGTCGTCTCGTCGACCTCGGCACCGACGATCACGTATTTTACTGCGGCCATTCCGTTGTCCTCCTGACAAGGTTGATTAGTTCCAGCATCGTTTTCGGTGTTTCAAAGCGCGCGAGGACCGAACTGTCGCCAGCGAACTCTATGCGGGCAATGGAGCCTTCGAAAGACGTACGCAGCAGCGCGCTGCCCAGAGGTCCAAAGCCACCTTTGTTCCCGTGACACTGTGCCTCGATCATCAGGAACTGATAGAGCGGCCCTGTGGCGAGCGCATCCTCTTTTGGCAAGAGGGGGGATGCCTGCCGATGGTCCGCCTTGAGGCGATCAGCAAGTTGTGCAGGTGCAATCTGTTGCGGCCAGCCGGAGGGCAGCGCGCCGATCATTGCCATGACGGTAGTCTGATAGGCTTTCAGCGGACCGGCCTCTTTCGCCGAAGCAAGATCCATCAGGGCGACCAGCCTTGCGCCCGTGTTCAGTTGGGCAGCAACGCTGGCCGATATGCCGGTGTGCGGGCCACCGGGTATAGCCCCGAAGAACTGGTCCCAACCGACTTCCCACGCTCTTTCGGCACGACTGGGCAGGTAGTCAGTCTTCATCAGTTCGTCCAGGTTGTGCGGACCGGAGCCTGAAAACTGATAAGCTGCCAGCGGCAACGCATGGAAGGCGCGGAACAACCCGACCAGCAGGGAAGGTTCGTCCAGCTTCCACAGCGATAAGAGCTCGTCCATTTGCATGGCTGCGATCAGCGGGTGCACGAAACGCGGCAGCAGATCATTCCGGAGAATCGCGTGCCAGACATGCACAACATGGGCGCGCGCCTCGGCATAGGCCTGCATCGGAGGGCGGGCGCCCACTTGTTGCAGCCGAAGTGCGCAGAGATTGTGGTACTGCATCCAGGCCACTGTGAGTTCGTGCAGCATCAACGTATCGCGATTGCGTTCGTCATAGAGAGCGCGCACTGGAAGGGCTGCAGGAGACCCGTCGGCGGCAGGCCCTGCCCAGTGCACGGACGCCTGAATTGCTCTGGGAGAAAGGCGGAAAAGCAGCGTCTCCGGGTCGTAGAGATGCAACAGCAAGGCCGGACCGGCACCGTAGATGGTCTCGAGCGTCAGCGGATTCCGGATCAGATTATAGCGATTGTCCGGATGCACGGAGGTGACAGCGACATCGGGCGCGGCGCTTGCTTGCTCGACGTGAGGCACACTGCCGGCCGGAACACTGTGTCCCATGTCATGGCCCATCAATTGGGCAAGATAGGTGTAGCCTGAAGGGATGTGTCCGACCTTTTTCAGGCATTCGCACCGCCATGCCAGATTAGGACGCGTCAGGATGTCCGCCGACTTCTTGGGTGCGGCATCGCTCAGTTCGGGCGAGAGTTGCGACATGACGATGGCAATGCTCCCCTCATGCGGGACCATGCCACAGCTCAGCCCGGTCATAGTATCACTCGGTTCATCTGGCGGCATATCGGCACCTCGGTTTCAGGGAAAAGGTTGATTCTCACAGAAAAGGCGAATCCATTGCTTCAGGCAAGAGGGGATCCGGGATCGCAGGTCGACAGAGCCACACAACCACGGGGTCGCCACGTGGCGTGATATCCCGCAATTCGACCCTTGCGCCAAACCACTCTTCGGCGACCGTCGACGACAGGGAAACTGCTTCAGGGTCGGGCACGATGGGCGGTGTTGCTGGCAAAAGCGACGGGCAGCGACGCGCAAAGCCTTCGATGCGGTGCCGGACAGTCTCCAGTCTGGCTGGTACGCCACAGGAACCTGCGGCCAGAAGCTCCATCAGGTTCATTTCCATCAGCAGCATCTCGCGCAGCGCCTTTTCCGCCGCCCGGCACGCGGACGTATCGCAGCCGTATCCAAGGACGGGCTGTTGCCCGCCAAAACTGGTGCTGCGGCAGACCATGACAAAAGGTGCCGCCTGCGACGGGATCAGCCACATGCCCGAGAGACGCTTTTGCGCGGCCCCGGTGCGTGCGACGGCAAGTCGCGCGGAAATCCCGCAGTCTGCCAACCAACTGGCCGCCACCGGACTTGCAGATAGCCGGCCCTGCCACCAACCGATGACGGCAAACCGCTCATACGCCTCCAGCAAGGCTGCCTCTCGTGCCATGCCACTGTCCGGATGGGCCGCAATCCCGTCGCGCCAAGACGAGAATGTCAGGTTGAAATCCTCGCCTGACAAATATAGGGCACGCCATTCCGCGGTCTCGCCAAGGCACCGACCCAGCGCCGTCTCGCGCACGCGACCCGCGCCGCTGGCGGTGCTGCCGTCTGGCAGCAGAGCCTGAATGATCGCAATGCCTGGCGCAAAAATGCTGTCACGCCAGTCGTACCGTTGCCAGATTGCCGCAAGGTCGACGGGAGTTTGCTTTTCAGGTTTCATCCAGCCGCCACCGGTTCAGAAAACATTGCTCGCCACTGCGCCCGACACTAACCTGACGTCTGTGATCAGAGTGTGATCCCTACTATTCTGCCTGTGCGATCAGGTCGCTAGACAATTCCGCATCTCCAAGCGACAACCACGCTTCACGCTCCGAAGCCCACCCTTCGATGGTCAGCGGAAAGCCAGGCCCAACTTGGCGTGGCTTTCCGCATCGCAGATGAGAAACCTTGCCCGGGCAGTGTGGGCGTTGTTCGATGTCGGCATTCCTGCTTTCGCATCTGCCTTTGCGCGTAGCTGGTCCATGCAAGTGTTTACTTCGGCTCGAAAATCGACACGCAAGGCCTTGCATTCTTTGGACGCTTCGGAAGTCGGGCCGGTCAGTTTGCAGATGTTTGCAAGGGAGGCAGCGGTTGTATCTTCGGCGAGGGCTGGGCCTGCAGCCATGAAGGAAAGAAAAAGCGAAGCGGCAATATGGGTTTTCATTTCTTTAAACTCCGGAACTGGATGGTTGCGCCTTTGAGGCAAAAGCCGCCCGGGTCCGGCCCATTGGCGCCGATTCGTGAAGCACCCACAGCTTTCGGTCCAAGCCGTGATGTCTGTGTGATGCGCCCGTCATAAAGCAACGCGCAGTGGGTCCCCGCTATTCACACGTCGATCACGCATCGGTCGCAGGCTGGTCCGTGAACCGCCGACCCGCTTGCAAGGCCGGTTCACGGACTGACCAGATCCCTTTTTCAGGAAACGTATTGTGACCAATCATGACCCCGAGCGTTCTGCGCCCCTTGCCGCAACCTTCATTGCCACCGCCCCAGGCTATTTCGAGAAGCGCGGTCTTCGTCGCCATGCCGGCGTCTGGTCGCTTTGGGCGCTAGGGGTGGGCGCGGTGATCTCCGGGCATTTCTCGGGGTGGAATCTTGGCCTCGCCGCAGGCGGATGGGGGGGGATGCTGGTCGCCGCCGCGATCATGGCGGTGATGTTCCCGGCGCTGTCGTTCTGCATAGCCGAGATGAGCACGGCGCTTCCCTTGAATGGCGGATCCTACCCCTTTGCCCGCTTTGCGTTGGGGCCGTTCTGGGGCTTTGTCTCAGGGATCTGCGAGCACATCGAATATGTGCTGACGCCCGCCGTCATCTGCTATTTCATCGGCGCCTATCTGGGCGCGATCTTTGGGCCTGGGGTGCCGGAACCCGTCTGGTGGATCGGCACCTATGCAGTCTTTCTGGCACTGAACATGCTGGGCGTGGCACTCACGTTCCGCATCACCTTGGTGGTCACGCTGACTTCGCTTGCCATTCTGCTGTACTTTTGCGCTGTCGCCTTGCCGCAGGTCGATTTCGCCCGGTGGGCGCTGAACATCGCGCCCGATGGTAGTGAATTAGTCGGAGGGCACGGTGCCTTTTTGCCGATGGGTTGGGCAGGGGTTCTGGCCGCCCTGCCCTTTGCTGTCTGGCTGTATCTGGCCATCGAGGAAACTCCGCTGGCGACCGAGGAATCGATCGATCCGGTCCGCGACATGCCGAAAGGCATCCTGCTGGCGCTGCTTACTCTGATCCTGACAGCCTTCCTGATGGTCGCCATCAACCCGGCGATAGAAGGGATTGGCGCCCACGCCCTGTCGCAATCCGGGGAACCGGTGCTGGACGGGTTTCGCGCGCTGTTCGGTGGGGCGAGTGCCGACATTCTGGGGCTGATCGCGCTTTCCGGGCTGGTTGCGAGCTTTCATGCCATCCTGTTCGCGCAAGGCCGGCAGATCTTTGCCCTCTCCCGTTCAGGCTATCTGCCAGCGGGGTTGTCGCTGATCCATGGTGGGCGCCAGACTCCGGTTGTGGCCATGCTGGCAGGCTCAGCGTTGGGCCTTGGCATCATGCTGATCCTGTCGGTCAGCCTTGGCGAGGCGCGGGCTGGCACGCTGATCGGGTCGGTCCTGCTGAACATGGCGGTGTTCGGGGCGATGCTGTCCTACCTGTCGCGTGCTGCGGCGTTTCTGACATTGCGGCGCGCCTACCCGCGCCTGCCACGCCTTTTCAGCAGCCCAATGGGCCGCTTCGGCGGCTGGCTGACGATTGCCATTTGCGTTGTTACGCTGGTCTGCCAGGTGCAGGACCCGCTTTTCCTGCAAGGATCGTTCTGGGTCGTGGTCTGGCTTGGCTTGGGTATGGCCTATTATGCGCTGGTGGCCCGTCACCGCCTGATCCTGACCCCGGACGAAGACGCCGGCCGCAAAGCCGCGCAAGCTGCAACCGACCGGGTGGCGGGATGAACCGGAACCGTGCCACAGCACTTGCCTTGTTGGGCGCCATGGCCTGGGGCTGCGGAAACGTCGCGCAGAAGACTATCCTGGAGCATATTGACGGCTATGCGGCCAACGGCTTCACCTCGTTTGTCGGCGTATTGGTGCTGTTGCCGCTGGCGCTGCGGGAAAGCAGGGCCAGCCTGCCCGCAGCCAGTGGAATGTACCCGCTTTTGCTGGTGGTGTCGTTGCTCTTCACCTTTGCCAGCACGGCCATGCAGTTGGGCTATGGGCTGACCACGGTCACCAACGCGGGGTTTCTGGTTAATACCGCGGCGGTGCTGACGCCGATCCTGGCTTGGGCATTTCTGGCGCAGCGCCCGCGGCTGGCGATCTGGCCTGCCAGTCTGGCGGCGCTGCTGGGCATCTTTCTGATGGCAGGCGCAAGCTTGTCCGGGCTATCCGCTGGTGATCTTCTGGCGCTGCTTGCGGCCCTTGGCTTTGCCGTCTGGACCCTGACCGTCGGCGTCTTTGTAATGCGCTATCGGCGCCCGGTCTTGATGGTTACAGTGCAACTGGCGCTGTGCGGCGTGCTTTGCATGGGCCTGGGCGCGGGCTTGAACGGCCTCCCCTCGACCCGCGCCCTGATCGCCGCCTCGCCCGAGATTATGTTCGTAGGACTTGTATCGAAGGGTCTGGCCTATGTTCTGATGGCGATAGCGCAGCAGCATATCTCGGCCGCCAGCGCGGGTATCCTCGTTAGTGCCGAAGCCGTCTTTGGCGCTTTGATCGCTGCCTTCATACTTGGCGAGACCCTCGATCTGCCGCGCGGTTTTGGCTGCTTTTGCATCATCCTGGGCGTCTACATCGCGGCCCGGTTCCCGGTTCAGCTGCCGGACGACCGGATTTCAGCGCCGCTTGAACAATCCTGAGAGGATACAATGGTCCTGTCAGAGGGAGTTAGCTTGTGGTTGGGCGAGGCGTTCCTCTGGCCTTCGGGCATGACGAAACGCTCCCCATTCCGGTACTTCAAGACCAGCCCTGAGTATCCGTCATGCGCAAGGGCTTCTTGGGGTCTAAATTCGGTTAGCCTTGACCAGTGCGTTTGCGGTTTCAAGGAGCTTTCGCATGATGGCGACGATGGCGACCTACGCTGCGGCGAGCACGAATGGCCGTTGTGGGCCGATCACGCCATTGGCAGAGTTGCAGGGACGGGTGTTATTACTATCGAGACGCGAAATTAGCGGGTCAACAATAGGTCAACCCGCGTAACTACCTCGTTCTCCGTTTGATCCCGTCCTGTGCGGTTGGATGCGGCGCGATGCGGTTGAAAAACGTCGGCAGTTCAAGAGGTTATCGTGCAAGCCATTGAAATTAAGGGAGAAGTCATTTTCCGTGAGATTGGGCTCATAACCTGAAGGTCACAGGTTCAAATCCTGTCCCCGCAACCAAAATATTGAATGATTGCAATGACCTACGCCCCGCCTTACCGCGGGGCTTTCGCATGTTCGCGCCCGCGTCAACACTGTGTCAACAAAACGATGGCGGCCCGTGTCAGCGGATGACGCTCGACTCACGGGCGTACCCCGGCCATCGCGACCATTGCTTTCTCGAAACTAGCCTGCGCCCCGAGCCACTGTGCCATCCAATACTCGTGCTTCTCGTTGTGGACGACGTGCCTGAAGCCATGGGTCGTCATGGTTTCCGGATCGGCATGATCTCGAACAAACACTTTCGAGAAATCCCAGTGGGCTGCCTGCCGGTTCAGACCGCCGAGCTTCGCCCCCCTGAAGGACACCATCAGTTGCATGCGCCCGGCCTGGAAATCAAAGTCCGGATGATGGACCACGCGTTGGAAGAAGTCGGCAATGCTCGGCGGAAGGCCCATGATTGCGCATTGCAGATCGGTGGCAACTTCTGGCCTCAGCGCTGTGGTAGCTGCCTTTGCCGTTGATGATGTTTTCCGCGGTGGTCGCGCCGACTGCGAGAGGCCTTCCCCTTCCAAAGCCTCACCGCGAAACAGGCGTGCAGCAGTCTCCCACGAAGCTATCTTGTCGGCGTCCGACTTCCTCGCGCTTGGGTGCTGTCCTACCGCACTACAACTTAATCCGGCCGCCTGCATCCGGTCGCGCGCTTTGCCGCCCAGCGCCAGGACGAAGGCGTTCGGGAACAGGTCCTCCTTCTTCGTCGCCATGCTTGCTGACTGCATCCTGTCGGAAATCAGGGGACTACCGGATAACCATCGTCCGCTCGACATGGATCACCCCCAGCGTTGTGTCAGAGCGTGGGAGCGCTTCAACCCTTGCGTGTTCCGAATGGACAACTGTCATGATGCGGCCTCGTCGAGGAGGCCCGTACGCGGGTCGTGCAGATGATCCTTGCGCCAACTGGTCAGAAAGTCGCGCAATGCCGGATCGACCACGGGCGGTGCTACGATCCGAAGTTCGACGCGCTGATCTCCCACGCCCTTGCCCCCCACCTTGGCAACTCCGCGCCCGCGAAGGCGCAGGGTGCGGCCGGAGCTGGCGCCGGGTGGAATGGTCAGGCTTACCGGTCCGGCGATGGTGGGGGCGGTGACGTTGCCGCCCAGGATCGCCTCGTCAATGGTGATGGGCAGGGTCACCAGGATATCGTCGCCCTCGCGCCGGAATACCGGATGCGGGCGGATCGTCAGGGTGATCAGCGCATCCCCCGGCGGACCGCCACCAAAACCAGGCCCGCCTTTGCTGCGCAAGCGCAAAGTCTGGCCATCCGAAGACCCCGGCGGGATCTTGACCGCGATCGTGCCGCTATCGCTAAGCATGAGGTCCAGTGTTGCGCCGCGAGCCGCGTCCAGAAACGGGACCTCGAGCGCAAAGCGCAGATCACCTCCCGCTGCGGCAAAATCCTGACCCGAGAAGCCTTCCCCGCCGCCCCTTCGGCGCAGGATTTCGGCAAAAATATCAGACGGATCGACGCCCGACCCGAACGAAGAGTGAAACCCGCGCGGCTGCCCGTTGGCATTGCCCGACGCTTCGACAAAGTCGCAGGAGTGTCGGCGCTGCGGGCGTTCAGCGCCTGCGGCGTCAATCTCGCCCGCGTCGAAACGGGCGCGGGTGGCAGGGTCTTTCAGCAGATCATGGGCGGCGCCTATTGCCTTGAACCGCACTTCGGCCCCGGCGTCGTCAAGGTGCAGGTCGGGGTGGTTGCTGCGCGCCAGCTTGCGGTAGGCTTTCTTGATCTCGGCTGCGGTCGCGGTGCTGGTCAGTCCGAGGGTTTCATAGGGATCGGCGGCCATCAGTCCAACCTTTGTCCTCTCCGGGCAAAGCAATGGCCCAAGCACCCGTTCAGGGCTACGCATTCTGTCGCATGCCGAAGCGGGTCGGTTGCTGATGCAGATCAAGTTCCTGCAACGGTCAAGGGCCTAGACTGTGCGCGAGGCAAGGGCGGGGCATGGATTGCTGCGCACTGGCCATTCGCGCTCCAGCAAAGAAGCACCATGCCCGTACCGGAAAAGGACACCACCATCCAAGGCAAGACGGATACCGCGTCACCGCAGCCTGCTCAAACGGGGCAACCGTCGCTTCCTACGATCGTGCCGCCATTGGCCGACGTCCCGGCCAGCGCGCCGGATTCCAAAAAATGTTGGTGGATATGGGCAGCAGGTGGCGCAGTCGCAGCAGGTCTGGCCGGGTTGCTGTACTTGCAGCCTTGGTCAGCGCCAGTAACTGCCGTGGCGGTCGAGACGGTGGCGCTTGCCCCCGTCACGCGGGTTCTGGCCGTGAACGGGCGCATCGCGGGGGTGCGTTCGGTGGATGTGCGCCCGCTGGTCAGCGGTACGCTGGTCGAGGTATTGGTGGCCGAAGGCGATACCGTTGCCCGCACTCAGCCGTTGACGCGGCTGGATACCTCAGCCCAGCAAGCGGTCGTCAAGCAAGCCTTGGCGGGGCTGGATGCCGCATTTGTTGCGCAACAGGATGCCAGTGCAACCCATGCCCGCACCAAGGCGCTGGGAACCAATGCCGCGCGTGTCGTGCTGGAAAGTGCGGCCCGCGCCGAGCAGACGGCGGCACAGGAGGTGTCGCGAATGGGCGCGCTGCTGGAGCAGGCGCAGATCCAGCTGGAGCGGTTCACCCTCCGCGCGCCGATGGCCGGCACGGTTCTGGTGATGCAGGCCGATCCGGGCCAAAGCGTTGATCCCACGACCGTTCTGATGTCCATTGCCGATCTTGGCCAACTCGTGGTCGAGACGGACGTGGACGAATCCTATGCGACGCAAGTCCGCACCGGCCAGACAGCGGCGCTGCAACTGTCGGGCGAGGGGGCGGTGCGCGCCGGGCACGTCAGTTTCGTATCCCAGCGGGTCGATGCAGATACTGGCGGGCTGGCGGTGAAGCTGACGCCTGATGTGGTGCTGAGTGCGCCCATCGGTCTGACGGTGACGGCGAACATCACGTTGGATGACCGCGCGGCGGCCATCACGGTGCCCCGCGCGGCCATCGTCTCCGACGCGGCGGGAGATTCGGTGCTGGTGGTGACCGATGGCCACGTACAGCGCCGAGCGGTGCAGGTGATCGACTGGCCCGCCGCCCGGCTGATCGTCACCGAAGGACTGGACCCAGGAGATGTGGTGATCGCCGATGCCACGGGCCTTTCTGATGGCCAGGCCGTCAAGGTGGCCCCCTGATGCTTTACGCGCTCAAGATCGCGACCCGCTACCTGATGTCCAGCAAGGCGCAGACGGCGCTCTTGGTGTTCGGGGTTGCGCTTGGCGTGTTCATCTTCATCTTCATGTCGGCGCTGATCGGGGGGTTGGCCGAATACATTCTGGACAACACGGTCGGCGATATCAGTCATGTGACGATTGAAGCCGAGGCTGAAGATCCGGCCCTTCTGCTGACAGCCCCCGCCAAAGGGTATCTTTTGGCGGCAGTGGAAAAGGCGAACGCACGGCAGGCGGTGCTGCGCGATGCCGAAGCGTTCATCCCGCTGATCGAGGCGCTGCCCGAGGTGGTCGCCGTTTCGCCGCAGATCAATGGGGCCGGCTTCATGACGCGCGGTTCGCTGGTGTCGCAGGTTGCCATCAACGGGATCGAGCCGGGCAAGGAATCAGTGATCATCGGGCTGGAAGGCTATCTGATCTCGGGCAAGGTCAATCTGGGCACGGGGCTGGTGGTGATCGGGAACAGACTGGCCGAAGATCTGAGCCTTTCTGTCGGCAACACCATTCGGCTCGATGCCTCGACCGGGGTCAATACCGTGCTGACAGTGGCCGGGATCTACGAAATCGGGCAAGGCGGATTTGACCGTGCCACGGCCTATGTAAGCCTTGCCACGGCACGAACGCTGCTGCAAATCCCGCAAGGTGTGACGCGGGTCGAGATCAAGTTGCGCGATCTGTATGCCTCTGACGCAGTGGCACTGCGGATTTCGGCACTGACCGGCCTTGATGCCAAATCATGGACCGAAGAAGGCCAGCAGTTGCTGGACGCACTGCAGGCGCAGGCACAGACCGGGTTGATCCTGAAAACCTTTGCCATGATCACCATCGTGATCGGTGTGGCGTCATCGCTGCTCTTGTCGACCTATCGCCGCCGCCCCGAGATCGGGATCATGCGGGCGATGGGGGCCAGCCGGTTCTTCGTGGTATCCGTCTTTGTCAGCCAGGGTGCTCTGGTGGGGATACTGGGCGCACTGGCCGGGGCGGCCTTGGGATATCTGACGCTGCTGGGCTTTCCGTCCCGCGATGAGATCACGCCGGGCGGCCTGCCGATGGATATCCAACAAGGGGCGTACGGGTTGGCGATCCTGCTGACCTCGCTGGTGTCGTTTCTGGCGGCGATCCTGCCCGCGCGCGCCGCCGCCCGGCTGGACCCGGTTACGGCCATCGGCCAATGACGGCACTTCTGGAGGTGCGCGATCTGGTCAAGACCTTCGGCACGGGAGAGGCAGAGACGCGGGTGCTGCGCGGGTTGAACTTGGTGATGACCACGGGGGAACTGGCGGCTCTTCTGGGCCCTTCGGGGTCGGGCAAAAGCACTTTGCTGACCATTCTCGGTACGTTGATGCACCCCACCTCGGGCAGCCACACGATGTTGGGGGTGGATCTGACCAGGGCATCAGACCGCGCCCTGACCGAGTTTCGGAACCTGCACATCGGGTTCGTCTTTCAGTTCCACAACCTGCTGCCCGACTTCACCGCGCTGGAGAATGTGTGCTTCCCAACCGCCGTGCGCGAGGGGCGCGAGACAGCCACGGCCCGCGCCCGTGGTCAGGAATTGCTGGTGCGGATGGGTCTGGCAGAGCGTATCCACTTTCCCACTGCCAACCTGTCAGGCGGGCAGAAACAGCGCGTCGCTGTAGCCCGCGCCCTGATGAACCGCCCGGAACTGGTGCTGGCGGACGAACCCACCGGCAACCTCGACCGCGCCTCGGCGAGCCAAGTGATGGACCTGATCGCCGAGATCAACCGCGCGGAGGGTACGACCTTCCTGATCTCCACCCATGATGAGAAGATCGCGGCGCTGTGCCGACGGCAGATTGTGGTCGGGGATGGGGTAGTGACGGGGTAACCGGCCCATCCTGCCTGAGGTTAGTGCGGCAACGGCAGTTCTGGTGCATGCCTTGGCGATACCTCTTATCAAAGGAACCTGCCATGAGCAGCCACAGCACGACCATTGGCGTTTTTTCCGATCATGCCTCGGCGGAATCTGCGATCCGCAAGCTTGCGGGCGGAGGGTTCGCGATCAAGGATCTGAGCATCGTCGGCAAGGGCTATCACACCGATGAAAAGGTGATCGGGTTTTACAACATGGGCGACCGGGTCCAGTTCTGGGGAAGCCGGGGTGCGATCTGGGGCGCGCTTTGGGGGTTGTTCTTTGGTGGCATGGTCCTGACCGTTCCCATGATGGGGCCGATGATCGTGTTGGGATACATCGCCACGGCCGCACTGTCGGGGCTGGAGGGTGCCGTCGTTCTGGGCGGGATCGGCGCAATCGGCGCGGCGCTTTATAGCAGTGGCATCCCGAAAGACAGCGTGATCGACTACGAGACGGCACTTGCGGCTGACAGCTATCTGGTGATGGCGCGCGGGTCCGATGCCGAAATGGCCCGCGCAAAAGTCATTCTGTCCGAGGGCAATGCGTCGCGGGTCGACATGCATGCGGATGCACAAGCGGAGGTAGATCCGGCGGTGTGACAGGGTTGCCGGACGGGGGTGATCAAATTGGCCCCTGACCGGCAAGTGCGCAGTCCGAACCGGATGGGAAAGGCGATCCCGTGGTCTGATGGCTTCATGCCAAATGGGCCGAGCCGGCAGGGGGCTATCCGGCAAAGCTGTAGACAAGCGTATCAATTGTGCCCTTGAAATAGGGCTTCTCGCCCTGCGGCGTCAGATACAGAGCTTCGCCCGTCATCGGGATGCGCATGCCGTCCTGCCTCTGGTAGTTTGACATCCGGCATTCCCAGGGCATCAAGACAGTGGCGTCACCGACCTTCGTTGCGCGCCCGTCGACATGAATAGCGCTGATCAAGCCGTCTGCGCCAAAACGGAACAGCATGGTCACGGCAATGGGACAATCGGTCATTGTGGCAGTGGCCGACGTGTCATCGACCGCCTGCCATACGATGCCCTGGCTTGGCAGGAGTGCCGTCGGAAACCACACGCACTCGGCGAAATGGCGCAGAAGTTCCCCGCGCGCAATTTCTCCCCGGCCTTGAACTCTGCCCATACCAAAGAGTCCCAGGATGGTCGGGCGCAATAGACCTTCTCCGGCAACGTAAGCATCGACCACACGAACTGGCACGCCGCGGAACATCATGATTTTCGCATCCCAGACGAATCCGGGCCGCCCGGTCGTAAAACGCTGGCGGGCGGTGAAGGGCTTCCACTGCGCAGCCGTGGTGCCAAGATTGAAGAGGCCCGACTGCACAAGAGTTGCGCCGGTCACGATCCGCTGGCCTTCGGTCAGCGCGATGCGGAAAAAGCGTTGCACCGGTGCGGGAAGCCCGGAAAGCTCTGCCTCTGTGTAGCGGCCTGATGTGGCGATGGTTCGCCCGACATCCAGACGCGCGTTCAGGGCCCGGACTGCCGAGGTCCAGCGCCACGCTCCAAATGCTGTCAGCCCGCCATAGGCGAGCGCTGCCACCATCAGCGCAAGCCCCGCCCATTTCAGCACGAAGAGGGCCGTCGTGCCCATCCGGTCACAACCGGCCAGTGACAATCAGGACAAGGACGACGATCAGAACGACGCCGATGACGCCGACGCCGCCGTGGCCGTAACCATAGCCATAGCCGCCGAACTGGCCGCTGAAGCCGCCCAGCAGAAAGATGATGAGGATGATAGCGAGGATTGTGCCAAGTGACATGTTATGCTCCGTTAAGTCAGGAATTGCGGGATTGGCCCCATCGGTCGGCCAGATGGCGACCAATGAGGAAGGCGGCCGTGAAAACCGCGATAGTCGTGGCGTCGGTGGGTTCTGCCCGCCTGGCCGACGCGCGCCTTTGATCGGGATCGGCACGGGGTATAGGCTTGTCCCTTCGGAGTTTGCCACGGGCGATCAGAAATACGCCCCCCGCCGCCGCCAGAAGTGCGCTCCCCATAGCAACGGCAGCCAGCCCTGGCGCGAGCAGATAGCACAGGCCAAGATAGGCTGCGAAGATCAGGAACCCCGCACCCAGAACCGCGACCATTGCAGCTGCACCGATCAGCGCCACGCGCAGAAAGGCCGCGCGCGCGGCATTACCCGCCTCGCGCGCAAGTATTTCGACGGGCTGGAAAAGGCCGGTCATCACCGCCGCGTCATGGCCCCGATCAGGATGCCAATGCCGGCAGCCAGACCCAGCGCCATCAAGGGGTGTGTCGCCACCGACTTTTCCAGTTCGGCCTCGGCATTCGCGCCCCTGCGCTCGACATAGTGCACGGCCTGATTGACCCCTTCCGATATGTCCGACGCCATCTTGCGGCCCCGGCCTTCGGCAACACTCGCGGCGGAATGGGTGAGCTTGGTGACATCCTCCCGCAGGGCCTGCAACTGCGCCATCAGGCCGTCAAGGTCGGCGGGAACAGGCATCTTCAACGTCTTGCCATCTTGCAGCATCGTCATCTCCTTGTGTGTCGTTAAGCGGATTTGCCCGCGAGTTCCGGCGGCCTTAGGAAAGCAACAGGCGTGCGCCAATTTGCATTTCTTCCTCCGGCACTGCATGGGACCCGATCTGCGGCGTTGCCGCACTAACCTCGGGCAGTCTTGCGCCGTTTCATGGCGTCCGATGCGCGGCGACAAGATCGGCAATCGCAGTCATCACGTCGTCATTATGGCCGACCCAGGCATGGCCCCCGGTCTCGAACCCAAGAAACCTTGCGCCCTTGATGTGCGCGGCCATGTATTCGGCGCTTGCATAGGTGCCGTATCCGTCATCGCGCGCGCTGATGATCAGGGTTGGGGCCTTTACGCGGCTCAGATCGGCGGGGGTCATGGACTTGCTGGCGGCGGTGTCTGCGCGCAAACCAGCGGCGCGGGCCGTGACGGGCAGGATGGTGTCGAGCATGGCATTGATCCGGGCCTGTTCGGCACGGCTGGAGGCGGCAACCAGATCGGGCGGAGTAGCCACGACGGTGGCAATCATCTTGTCGCGGGCGATGTGCAGGCCCGCCCAGAACAGGAAATCGGACCCGATCACCCGCATCATCGCAGCCTCGACCCAAGGGGCCATCGGTTCGGCGGAATTGACCGCGTCTGGCGGCTTGTAGCCCAAGGGCACCAGCAGGATCAGCGCCGAAACCCGGTCGGGATGCCGGATGGCCATCTGCAAGGCGGAAAGCGCCCCGGCTGAGCCGCCCATAACGGCGGCAGTCGGCAGCTTCAGAGCGTCCATCAGGCAGACAAAGGCATCGGCCTGCGTCTCGGCCGAAGGATCGGGCGGCATCGGTGTGCGCAAATAGCCAAAGCGTGACATGGCGATGACACGGATGCCTTTTTCGACCAGTGGGCCGGCAAAGGCCATGCCCTGATCAAACCCGCCGCCGCTGCCATGGACGGCCAAAAGCGGAAACCCGGCTCCGGCCTCCTGATATTCGATCTGGCCGCAGGAGGTGTCGATCACGGTGCTGCCAAGGCTGCTGCGGGCCTGCGCGGCCGCGATATCGACAGAAAAGCGCCACCAGATCGGCGTGGCGATGATCCCGATGGCAAGTCCGGTTGCAACAAGGACCCGGTGGCTTCTGGCGGCCCTTTGGCTCATGAATGACCCGCGGCCGGGCCGCGCCGTGACCCGCGCCTGCGCCAGGCCTGCGTGCCCAATGTCCCGACCAGTATCATCCCCACGGCAGGCATCATCAGATCCTCGGGAATCCCAAGCTGGATCGCCGCCGCCAATCCGATGAGCGACCACAGAAACGGAATGACCGACTGCCAGATCACCCATGTCCCCTGCGCCATCAGCAACATGCCGATCGTGAAGATCGTGAGCGGGCAGGGGGCCACGCCGAACATCGGGCCCGCCATCATCCCATGCCCAGCCCATATCCCCACCAAGGGATAGATAGCCACCGCATAGAGGATCGCCAGCAGGCCTGTGCCTGACCGCAGGTCCCGGCCGAGGCGCAGGCGAAGGTCGCCCGGTCGCAAGGCACTTGTCACGAACAAAACGGCCTGAAGCACGAAAGCCCCGGCAAACACGGGCGCAATCGGATTGATCCGGGCGAAAGACAGCAGGTGATAGCCGATCCCGGTGAAGGCCAACAGGATTGCCATCGACACGAGAGCAAGTTGCGTGACGCGCCTGGAGGGTGTGAAAAGCGCGGCAACCGCCACTGCTCCCAAACCGTAAGCCACGATCTGGAGCGGCCAGATTGCGGCGTTGTAGGCCGCAAAGACATCCAGAAACGCCTCGATGGTGAAGGGCGGACTCACGCCATCACGTCCTCGACCGGCCTACGGAGGGAATAGGGCATGGCGGTCCCCCGGCCAAACCGCATCACGATATCAGGTCTGCGCCCTGGCAGACCGGCAAGCGCCGCAAGGTCAGCGCGGAAGGCGGGCACCTCGACCGGCTGGTTGAGGAAGGCGTGCTTCAGGCCCAGCGCAGTGGCTTGCAATGCAAAGCGCTGGCAGGCCCGTCCGACCTGAACCCAATGTGCGGGGTCCGCCTTGGCACCTGAAAAGACCGCGATCCCGGCGGAAGAGGCGATCTGGCGCGCAATCTTCGCATTCTCGGATTTCGCGCTGAACACCATGTCGAACAGAAGCGGGCCCAGCCATTCGGGCAAGACCGGGTTGGCGCTGGTGGCGCTGTAAAGCCCGTCGCGCGCGGCCATGGCGGCGTTCGGACTGAACCGCAGCCAGTGCTTCAACTCGACCGTGAAGGCCGGATCGGCGATTTGCGCTGTATTGGCGGCGGTGACGAGGTCGCTCAGCCGAGTGAACTGCGCCCGTTCGGTGATCAGGACAAAGTCCACATCCGGAACCGCTGCCGCCAATTGCAGCGCCTGCAGATCGGCGGTACCGACGGCGCTTGCATCATAGTCCGACCGCGTTGACTGGCGATGGGCGATGGCATCGAAAAGTGTCGTGTCGGTTGCGGTGGCCGCCCCGAAGCTGACCGTCACCTTGCCCTCGCCGATCGGTTCAAAACTGATGTGGCCGCCCTGTGCGCGCGCTGCCATGGCAAGGGAAAGGTTCTCGGCGGCGCAGCCCAGACTGATGAACAGGTGATGATCGTCAGGGTCGACCGCCGGGGTCCGGCGTGAAAAGTCTGGCAGGATGTCGATGCCCTGATCATGGGGCCTGAACCTCCAGCCTTGGGTGTTGTGCGAATTGGCGGCCAGTGTCGCATAGCGGATAAGGTCCTCGGCCTGCGCGACGGCGGGCAAACTCTGGCGCAGGTCTGCGGCCATGGCGGCAGCCGCGTCCGCCGACCCCATCGACCGCCAGCCGACCCATCCTGCCCCGCCAAGCCCCGCGAAAGCCGCCCCACCAATTAAGAGCCCCCGGCGCCCCACCATCACACGGCCACCGCGTCGCGCCGCAACAACCACCCGCCCGGCAGCGCGAAGGCTGCCAGCGTGCCGATGCCCAGCATTGTGAGGCCAAGGACGAAGAACCACCCCGCCACCGGCACGAGCCAGGCCAGCCCCGCGACAAAGGCCCCAAGGCAGGCCAGCGCGAACTTGCCCGGCAACGCCTCGGGCATGATCCGCCCCATGGCCAGCCAAAGCCCAACACCCAGCACATAAGACCCCAGCGCGTACCCGGCAAAGACTGCGACCATCGTCAGCATCAGCATGCCGGGCAACAGGAACACCCTGATGATCGTCAGCATCAGCACAAAGCCCGATCCCGCCAGCGCGGAAGTCACCAGAAACCCCGACCAGATCGCCCGGCCCGGATGCGCCAAAGCGAGCTCGCGCCAGTTCTGCACGGCCTTTGGCGCCACCGCAATGACCATCGCGGCGATCAGGCCCGAGATCAGGACGCCCACCAGAAAGCCGGCGACGACCTGCCACAGCGAAGGCCGCATCGGCATCACGCGGGGACGGTCCATTTCGTCAAAACGCTCCATCGTCTCGATCTTCACCTGCGCAGCCGGTGCGACCGTTTCGGGCACCTTGATGCTGGCGGGATCCTTGGCATAGATCGTCAACGCACCGCCGACCTTGGCCCCTGGTCCGAAAACGATGTCATCAGCCACCAGTACCGCGTCGCCGGTGATCATGCCCTGCAATGTGATGTCCTGCCCGGTGACCAGCGCATAGCCACCCACATCTGCGACGGTCACCTCGGACCCCGCTGCGCGCAGGTTGCCGGTGACGGACCCCAGCCTCAGTTCAAAACCAGTGACCGAGGCATCGCCGCCGACCGCTGCTGTCACGTCCACCGAATACCCCACCGCGAAGAGGTCGCCTGCGACAGGAGCCTCGACCGCGACACGCCGCCCTGCAAGATGTACCGATCCGCCGACGGCGGAGGCAACCGTGACGCGGTTGCCTGCAAGGAAAAGATCAGCCACTCCCGGCCCCTCGAAGCGGACCGTAGACCCAGCCTCATATCGATCCTGGGCGATGGTCAGAACCGAAGGGTCGGCATGGGCCTGTGATGCCAGTAGGCAAAGCGAAACGGTCAGGGCGCGAAGCATGATGATATCCTTTCAGGATAGACGCCATCCTGCACCGGCAGCCCGCCTTTGGCCCTGACCTGCATCAATACGCCGTGGATCAATCGGCAAGCCGGACCGCCTGTTCGAGTACGTCCTGCATCAGGATGGTCCGGGCGCGCAAAGGCTCCTCGAACGCCGGGCTATGGGCCGAGTTCTGGAACGTGTAGAACCCTTTGATCGGTGCCTTGATCTGCGTGAAGAAGTCCTTTGCGAGGTCGTAGCTGGCGGTCAGGTCATGGCGTCCGCTCAGGAAGTATACCGGCAAAGCAAGCTCAGTGATGCTGGCTGTCAGATCGGTCCGAAGGAAGTCCTCCCACAGGAGTTTCCGGGAAAAGGCCAGTCCGCGCCAGATGTTGCGTTTTTCGGACAGGGTGTAGGCGCTGCATTGCCACACCGGCAGAAACACTCCGCTGATGACCGACCGCATGTCGCGCGTGGTGCCGCAGCCAAGGCCGTGCATGGCTTCGTCACGAAGGCGAAGATAGGGTGCGGACAAACCCTCCGTCAGGCTGACCGGGGCGGCGTTCAACCGGCGCACCATCGCGGCATCGCCCCGCGCGAGGTACTGGTCCAGCATCGCGTGATGGGCCGCGACTTCGGATCGCAATTGCCAGGACACTTGCCCCATGCCGACATAGGCGTGGAAAAGATCAGGTGCCGCCGCCGCGACCTGAATGCCCAGAAAGCTGCCCCAAGAATGGCCAAGAAGAATGATTCGTTCCTTGCCGAAGCGCTGACGGAGGTAGGTCACGACGGCAATTGTATCGGCAATGAGCTGCGTGACGGTCACGCTATCCGGTGCAATGCGCGGGTCAAACGACAGGCCCGCGCCGCGCTGCTACCACCAGGCGACAGTGAAGCCCTGCTCCAGCCCCGTCGGATGCGTGGCGTTCAGAAAGAACTCCGGCATGCCCGGCCCGCCGTGCAGGAACAGAAGCACCGGATTGGCGGCATCGGTGCTTTGAATGATCATGCCCTGCCGGATACCGTTGATCTCGACAAAGACCCGTTCAGAAATGCTCCCTTCGAGATGAAGGCCTGCCGCGTCAACCAGAGGTTCGGGTTGTCCCGGACTCCAGCTCCGCAACAGGATGCCGAGACCCAGTATTGCGCCGCCAAGGATGGCCGCGCTGCCGCCGAAGATCAGGGTTCGTCGGCTATTCCGTTGCGACACCATCGAACACCTCTGTTGATGTCAGCGCGTCGGCCTTCCGCTTTTCGACCAGCTTGTCGATGTGGTTGGGCGGGCCGTAAAGCGTGTAAAGCCGCAGCGGCTTGTCGCCAGTGTTCGTCAGATTGTGCTTGGCACCTGCGGGGACGATGATCGCGTCCCCGCCCTTGATCTTGCGGGCGACGCCGTCGATCATCACTTCGCCTTTGCCCTTTTCGATCCGGAAGAACTGGTCATGGGTCGCGTGAGTTTCGGGGCCGATGTCCTGCCCAGAGGGCAGGGCCATCAGCACCAGTTGCAAATGATGACCGGTGTAAAGCACCTGTCGAAAGGCGGTGTTCTCTTCGGTCAGTGTTTCGATGTCGGCGACATAGCCCTTCATGGTGGCGTCCTTTTGGTGGTGGGTGCGCAAAATCAGTTGTTGCGGCATCCGGGAACATTCAGGTCGCGGCAGAAGTATCCGGCAGCGCCGCCGATGACCGCGCCCGTGACGGGATTGCCGCCCGTCACGCCGCCGATCACAGCGCCGCCCGCCGCCCCTGCAAGGCCGCGTTGAGCGTCGCTTTCAAGGCAGCCCGACAGGCTGAAAGAGAGGGCGGCAATCAGCAGGAGGGATCTTATCGGCATTTCGGACTCGCTTGTTGCTAGGGGTTCAAGGGTGCCATCGGTTCGGGACACGGGATAACATCGGGCGCGGGCTGCCTCTGGCGGCATGCGCTACCATGCACCCTTGCCGGGATCGGCGTGCTGCCGCAGATCAGTCCCGAAGCGCTGCCGCCAGCGGCGCCGGGGTTTCGTCACCGAGTCCGACCGACCAGCGCCAGATCGGCTTCAGCACCTCCAGTGCCAGAAGGATCAAAAGGCCGGCGAGGGGCGGAACTGCCAGATAGACAGGCTCCAGTTCTGCAAACTTGAAGATGTCTCGCGCTGGTTGCCACAGAAGGGTGACGGCCAGCAGCACACCAACGACAGGGAGCACGACGGCGAGCGCCCGGTTGGGGCGGGTGATCGCGGTCAAGATCGAGGACGACCGCGAACGATCCACCAGGATCAGCGCCACGATGCCGAAGACAAGCGAAGCAAAGGTCGTCCCGCGCAACTGATCGGTGGTCAGCCCATAGCCGGGGGCAAGGGCAAAGATCGTGGCGGTTACGGCCAGCACCAGCGCCCCCTGAACCAGACTCCACAAGATCGTGGGGCCGGAAAAGAGCGGCTCCTCCGGCTTGCGGGGTGGGCGGGACATGATGCCGTCCTCCTCGGTTTCCGCCTCGAAGACCAGTGAGCAGACTGGGTCGATGACCATTTCAAGGAATGCGATGTGCATGGGCCCGAAGAGGATCGGCATCCCGAACAGCAGCGGCATCAGGGCCAGCCCAGCAATAGGAACGTGAACCGCCAGAATGAAGCTCATCGCCTTGCGCAGGTTGTCGTAGATGTGGCGGGCGCGGCACCGATGTGGCACGCGAGGCGGCCAGCATCGTGCTGCTGGACGACGATTTCGGCTCCATCGTCACCACCATCCGCCTTGGCCGCCACATCTACGACAACCTGCGCAAGGCGATGAGCTTCATTCTGGCGGTTCACGTTCCTATTGCTGGGCTGGCCCTGATGCCGCTGCTGTTCGGGATGCCG
>JANNPZ010000064.1:0-39815 GCA_031400505.1 Paracoccaceae bacterium
GGCTTATGAAAAAGGCATCCTGATCCGTACCACCGGCGACATCATCGCGATGAGCCCGCCGCTGATCATCCAGAAACCGCAGATCGACCAGTTGATTGGCACTCTGCGCGAGGTGCTGGAGGCGTTGGAGTGACGCGGCGCCCCCCCTGCACCGCCACCACCCTGATCGACGATGACCGCGTGCGGGTAACGCGGTTCGACTTTACCGCCGGTGCAGAAACCGGCTGGCACCGGCATGCACATGACTATGTGATCACCACTTTGACCGATTGCCCGATGCTGCTGGAGGAACCCGGCGGTGGCACCAGGGCCGTGCTGGTTCCTGCGGGCACCGCCTATCGAAGGGTGCTGGGGGTCGAGCACAACGTGATCTGCGACGGCCCGGCGATGAGCTTTGTCGAAGTGGAATTGAAGTAGACGTCAGGGCGTCTCTGCCTGTTGGCCAGCCTCGGCCGCCAGCATCTGATCGATCGCAAGCACGACCAGCGCATGATCTTCGCGTTGTGGCAACCCTGACACCGTCGCCACGGCCACAACCCCCACACTCGAGACCCTAATCGGCACCGCACCACCATGGTCGGCAAAATCGCGCATCGATAAACCCTGATAGTCAAGGCTGCGGTCCTTGGCGCGCAATTCAGCACCGACCCGCAAGGACGATTTGTGAAATCGCAGCGCAGTGGCAGACTTGCGTCGTGCCCAATCGTCGTTGTCGGGCGACGATCCGGGCAGGGCTGCATGAAACAAGGTTCGGTCCGCGGTGCGGATATTGATCACCACGGGCAGGGCATCTGCCCAAGCCATTTCGACCAGCGCGATTCCAAGTTGCAAAGCGGTGTCTTCGTCAAAGCGGCCAAAGATCAGGCGGGCCTCTTCTTCTGCCAATTCTTCGATATCCATCGCCTTGCTCCTGTCAGATGGCTGGGCCGGCTGGAACGGGTTCCACCGACGGCTTGGGGTGGATGATACGGTTAAACACCGGGGCGTAAAGCCCTGTCGGCCCCCGATATCCGTGACCACGCGGCAGCCGCAGCAAATGAACGTCCGGATGATCCAGCATGTCGGCAGCACAGTCGCGGTCGCGACACACGAAATGCAACACGGGGCTGTCAAAAACCCTCGCCGCAGCGTGCCGGATCGCCTCGGCGCGGGCCTGGGTCAGTCGATATGCCCCCCAGCGTTGCGGCGTCTGCGTCTGGATGGTGGACTTCAGATTAGGTTGCAGATTGCTCCAGATCAGGTGGACATTCGGAGCGGGGGCAAATGTCTTGGCGATCAGGTGCCGCATCTTGCTGCAAAAGGCATCGAACGTTGCGGTGTCCGACAGGATGGCTGCTGCGTCCTCGTGCCAGAAGTAGAAACCGGGCAGTGCTGTGTTGACCAGTTTGCCCGACGGTGCCGCGACCTGGTAGTTGGTCCGCGTCGTCAGATCCTGTTCCAGCATGCCCAAAGCCTGCCTTTGCAGGATGCGCAAGGTCGCAGCCGGGCTGAGGATGTTCCAGTCCAGCAGGCCCGATGTCACAACCGCGCCAGTCTGGCCTTGCAGGGATTGCGCCTGAAACTGGGTCAGGCAACTGCAACCGATGGCAATAAACTTGCGTTCGTTCAAAAACAGCACGCGCCGCCCCAACCTGTTGACATCGCCCGCAGCATAGGGCGCGCGGCGTGGCGGCTCAATTGCGAAAAGCCGCAATCCGAGCCGGGTGCGAGCGACGCGGGCAAATCTTGGGTGGTCACTGCCGCAGCTTTTGGCAGGACCCTTCCGGATATCCTGTGTCTGTTACTTTGTCGTTGACCAGCGGGGTTGTCCGTGTACCGTCTTTTTGACCAATCGGTCAGAAGGCATGCTGCCCACGCAGTTTCGCACTGCCGAACGGCGACCTGCTGGCCATCAACTGGCCATCAACTGGCTTGGCAGGACGGGCATGCACTGCCCGATGAAATGGAGAATACCTTGACACCTGTGCCTCCTGTCACCCCTGCCGTTTCGCGCCAGAACCTGCGCGTGAACGGCGCGCGGCTGTGGGACAGCCTTGATGTGATGGCCAGTATCGGTCCCGGCATCGCGGGCGGCTGCAATCGCCAGACCCTGACTGATGCCGACAGCGAAGGCCGCCATCAGTTCGCCCGGTGGTGTGCCGAGGCCAGCATGGTGATGGGCGTCGATACGATGGGCAACATGTTTGCGACCCGGGTGGGCACCGAGGATCTGGACCCTGTCTATATCGGCTCGCATCTGGACACCCAGCCGACCGGGGGCCGCTATGACGGCGTGCTGGGGGTTCTGGGGGGGCTGGAGGTTGTGCGGACCCTTAACGATCTGGGCATCCGGACACGCCGTCCGATCGTGGTGACCAACTGGACGAACGAGGAAGGCGCGCGGTTTGCGCCCGCGATGCTGGCCTCGGGGGTTTTCGCGGGGCTGCACACGCAGGACTACGCCTATTCCCGCCGCGACCCTGAGGGGAGGGTCTTTGGTGACGAGTTGGCCCGGATCGGCTGGGTGGGGTCTGAGGCGGTGGGCGCGCGGAAAATCCACGCGATGTTCGAGTTGCATATCGAGCAGGGGCCGATCCTTGAGGCTGAGGGCAAGACCATCGGCGTGGTGACGCACGGGCAGGGGCTGTGGTGGCTGGAGGTGACGCTGACGGGGCGCGACGCGCATACCGGGTCGACGCCGATGAACATGCGGGTGAATGCGGGCCTTGGGATGGCGCGGGTGGTCGAGCGCGTCCACCAGATCGCCATGGCGCATCAGCCGGGGGCCGTGGGGGCGGTGGGGCAGGTGTTCGTTTTTCCGAATTCCCGCAACGTGATACCGGGCAAAGTGGTATTCACCGTCGACATCCGCTCCCCCGATCAGGGGAAGCTCGACGCGATGAAGGCCGAGGTTTCGCGGGCGGCGCATGCCGTCGCAGCGGAACTGGGGCTGGGCTGTTCGATCGAAGACGTCGGCCACTTCGACCCCGTGACCTTCGATCCCGGACTGGTGGGGGTAGTGCGCGCAGCGGCAGAGCGGCTGGGCCATCCCCACATGGACATCATTTCGGGCGCCGGCCACGACGCCTGCTGGATCAACCGGGTGGCACCAACGGTGATGGTAATGTGCCCCTGCGTGGGGGGGCTGAGCCACAACGAGGCCGAGGAGATTTCGGAGGCCTGGGCGGCGGCGGGGACGGACGTGCTATGCCATGCCGTGCTTGAGGTGGCGGGGGTGGTGGGGTGACGGTGGACTTGGATGGCGTCGCGCGCCGCCAGACTCAGGCGCGATAACCTTGGGGAGGATAATCTAGTGGCTGACCATATGGGCGAATTAATCAGACAGTACCTAGACGAACTAGCGGTGCTTCCAAGCGTCGATGACGACGCTGAGATGAGAACGGCGGAAGAGTATGTCAAAGCCAAAATGGCCGAGGCTGGGTTCGACCTCGTGGACATTGAACCGCAACTTGGACGCCTCCGCCCCTACATTGCGGAAGAAGTCGCTAGGCGGCGGCCTTAGAGTGGCTGTCCTAAAAAACGTCTACTTTGAACGGACTAAAGCAGGGAAGTTGGCATGGCGAGCAAAGTGATCAAGGGGGGCACGGTCGTCACCGCCGACCTGACCTACAAATCCGATGTCCAGATCGACAACGGCATCATCACCGCCATCGGGCCCAACCTCAAAGGCGGCACCGAGCTCGATGCCAGCGGCTGCTACATCATGCCCGGCGGGATTGATCCGCATACGCACCTTGAGATGCCGTTCATGGGCACCTACAGCGCGGACAATTTCGAATCCGGCACACGGGCGGCGCTTTCGGGCGGCACCACGATGGTGGTCGATTTCGTGCTGCCGGGGCAGGGGCAGGGGCTGATGGATACCATGCAGATGTGGCACAACAAATCGGGCCGGGCCAATTGCGACTATTCCTATCACATGGCGATCACCTGGTGGGGCGAGCAGGTTTTCAACGACATGAAGACCGTCACCGAAGCCGGGATCAATAGTTTCAAGCACTTCATGGCCTACAAAGGCGCGTTGATGGTGAACGATGACGAGATGTTCGCGTCATTCTCGCGCTGTGCGGAACTCGGCGCCATGCCGTTTGTCCATGCCGAGAACGGCGATGTGGTGGCCGAGTTGCAGCGCAAGCTGATGGCGGCGGGCAATACCGGGCCCGAGGCGCATGCCTATTCGCGCCCCCCCGAGGTTGAGGGCGAGGCGACCAACCGGGCCATCATGATCGCCGACATGGCGGGGGTGCCGGTTTACATCGTGCATACGTCCTGCGAGGAGGCGCACGAGGCGATCCGGCGGGCGCGCAGCCAGGGCAAGCGGGTGTACGGCGAGCCGTTGATCCAGCATCTAACGCTGGATGACAGCGAATACCGCCACCCTGACTGGGACCATGCGGCGCGGCGGGTGATGTCGCCGCCCTTCCGCGACAAGCGGCATCAGGACAGTCTTTGGGCGGGCCTCGCGGCGGGGTCGCTGCAGGTGGTGGCGACCGATCACTGTGCCTTTACCACGGCGCAGAAACGGTTTGGGTTGGGCGATTTCACCCAGATCCCCAATGGAACCGGAGGCTTGGAGGACCGCCTGCCGATGCTGTGGACGCAGGGCGTGGCGACAGGGCGGATCACGATGAACGAGTTTGTCGCCGTCACGTCAACAAACATCGCCAAGATCCTGAATTGTTATCCGAAAAAAGGCGCGGTTCTGGTCGGGGCGGATGCCGATCTGGTGGTCTGGGACCCAAGGAAAACGAAGACCATTGCGGCTGGGGCGCAGCAATCATCGACTGATTACAACGTGTTCGAAGGCAAAGTTGTGACGGGTCTGCCCCGCTACACCCTGACGCGCGGGCAGGTGGCGATTGATGACGGTGCAGTCAGGACGCAGGAAGGACACGGGCAGTTCGTGGCGCGCCCGCCAAACGGGGCCGTCAACCGCGCGCTGACCCAGTGGAAAGACCTGACCGCCCCGCGCCCCGTGGTGCGGACCGGCATCCCGGCCAGCGGTGTATGATGTCAGGGCACGAGATGTTCCAACTCGGGCAGCAGGACGACGCTTTCCTGTTCATTCGGGTCGGTGCGGCTGATCACGGCTGTTGCGGGGACGGGGCTTGGGTTGAGGGGCAAATGGGGCATGTCGGCGGGGATGTAGAGCAGGTCACCGGCGGCAAGCTCCATGCGGTGTTGCAACCGGTCACCCCAGTACATCACCGTTACACCGTCCAGCATGTAGATCGCAGTTTCATGGGTGGCATGCTTGTGCGCCTTGGCGCGACCGCCGGGCGGGATGGTCAGCAGATGCATGCAGATGCCCTGCGAGCCGACGGTCTGGCGGGAAATTCCTTCGTTGTAGACAAACCCCTGTTTGCCCGCAAAATGGCCTTCAGGGCGGAGTTTTTGGCATGATGTCATCTCGGACGCTCCGTTTGGGGACTGGCGCGGCAGTATTTGCAGCATGAAGGATACGATGAATAGCGCAAGGCCAGTGGTGGTGGCGACTGGACTGAACCTGGTCTTTCAGACGTCTGACGGTTCGGTGCAGGCTTTGAAGGATGTAAATCTTAACATCAACAAGGGTGAATTCGTTTCGTTCATCGGACCGTCCGGCTGTGGCAAGACCACTTTTTTGCGCTGTGTGGCCGCGTTGGAGACGCCCACGAGCGGAGATTTGACCGTCAACGCGATGAGCGCCGAACAGGCGCGAAGAGCGCGGGCTTATGGCTATGTGTTTCAGGCGGCGGGGCTTTACCCGTGGCGCACCATCAGTGGGAACATCCGGCTGCCACTTGAAATCATGGGGTTTTCCAAGGCCGAACAAGAGGCGCGGGTGACCGGTGTGCTGGACCTGGTCGAGCTTGCGGGGTTTGGTGCCAAATATCCATGGCAACTGTCGGGGGGCATGCAGCAGCGCGCCTCGATCGCGCGGGCGCTGGCCTTTGATGCGGATATCCTGTTGATGGACGAACCGTTCGGCGCGCTGGACGAGATCGTGCGGGACCGCTTGAACGAGGAACTACTAAGCCTCTGGAATCGGACCCGGAAGACAATCCTCTTCGTCACGCATTCGATCCCCGAGGCCGTTTACCTTTCAACCAAGATTGTGGTTATGTCACCGCGCCCCGGACGGATTACCGATGTCATCGACAGCCCCTTGCCGAAAGAGCGACCGCTGGACATCCGCGACAGCCGGCAATTCATCGAGATTGCGCAGCGCGTCCGCGAAGGGCTGCGCGCCGGGCATGGCGATGCGATCTGAGGGCGCCGGACCGGTGAAACCTCGCCACGCGCCCTTGACCGCAAAATGGGGACCTGACGAGATCTGCCAAGGCCGGATGAACGGCTTCTGCCGGGATATGGATATTTTTGCCAAGATGAATTGGACAGGACGATGACGCGATTTGGGCCGGTTCTGGCAGTGGTCGGTTTGATCGTGGCGCTTTGGTATGCGGCGGCAGTCTGGATGAATGCGCCTTGGGTCTATGATCAGGCCGCGCGTGCGAACCAAAAAGTTGAATTCGGGCAGCTGTTGGCGGGTACCATGGCGCAAAGCCGCCCCGTGTTGCCGGCGCCGCACCAGGTTGCCGCGGAACTTTGGAAGGGTGTTGCGGGGCAGTCGGTCACGTCAAAGCGCTCATTGGTGTACCATGGATACGTGACCTTGCAGGCGACACTTTACGGCTTTGTCCTGGGCATCGGATTTGGAGTGGCGCTGGCAATGGCGATAGTGCGTTGGCGGGTCATGGAAGCCTCGGTGATGCCTTGGGCGATCATCAGCCAGACCATCCCGATCGTGGCCCTGGCACCGATGATCGTGGTGTTGACCAATGCGATGGGGATCGAGGACCGAATGGTTCCAAAGGCGATCATTTCGGCCTATTTGTCGTTTTTTCCGGTGTTGGTCGGGATGGTCAAAGGGCTGCGCAGTCCCGATCAGATGCAGATCGACCAACTGCTAACCTGGCATGCTTCGTCGGCGCAGATGTTCTGGAAGCTGAGGCTGCCGGCTTCGATGGCATTTTTCTTTGCGTCTTTGAAGGTAGCGATTGCCGCGTCGTTGGTAGGTGCCATTGTTGGCGAGTTGCCGACAGGGGCGATCGAGGGATTGGGCGCGCGGATGCTGATCGGGTCGCAATTCGGTGAGCCGTTGATCATGTGGGCGGCGCTGTTTGCGGCGGCCCTGCTGGCAGGTGGGTTGATCGTTCTGGTGGGGTGGATCGAGCGATTGGCCAAGCGGCGGATGGGGGGGGCGGCATGATCTGGGTGCCGGCGCATCCGGGATGGCTGATGGCTGCGGTGGCGGTCTGGCTGGCGCTGTGGGGTCTTAACATCGGCTTTGCGGGCCAGGGCGGGCGCGCCGCAAGGGCGGTTGTGCCTGTGCTGTTTGGCATGGCGCTGTTGGTGCTCTGGGAAGGCGTGGTGCGGGCCTATGAGGTGTCTTCGGTCATCTTGCCTGCGCCATCGGCCATTGCGGTTCGGATATCGCAGGTTCTGCCGATGTTGTGGGGCGACTTCGTGCAGACCGTGATCAAGGGAGCGGTCACCGGGTATCTCATCGGCGCAGGGGCGGCGGTCGCTGTTTCGGTTCTGATCGACCGATCACCATTTCTGAAGGCGGGGCTGTTGCCAGTTGGCAATTTTGTCGCTGCATTGCCGATCATCGGGATTGCGCCGATATTGGTCGCCTGGTTCGGTTTTGATTGGCATTCCAAGGCGGCGGTTGTGGTGGTGATGGTGTTCTTTCCGGTGTTGGTCAACATGGTCGCGGGGTTGGCGGCCAGCGAAAGGATGCAGCGCGACCTGATGGCGACCTGGGGCGCGAGCTACTGGCAGGCGCTGTTCAAGCTGCGCCTGCCCGCAGCGTTGCCGTTTCTGTTCAACGGGTTGAAGATCGCCAGCACACTTGCCCTGATCGGAGCGATCGTTGCCGAGTTTTTCGGCAGTCCGACGGTCGGGATGGGTTTTCGCATCAGCACCGAGGTCGGCCGTCTGGGCATGGACATTGTCTGGGCCGAGATTGCAGTTGCAGCGCTGGCTGGGTCGGCGTTCTATGGGCTGATTGCAGTGATTGAACGATGGATGACGTTCTGGCATCCCTCTCAGCGGGTTTAACAAGCGCCGACATGGCGCATCAACTTGGAGGTTGAACATGAAGAAGCTTTTCACCGGATCTTTGCTGGTGTTGATGGCGGGCGCTGCGCAAGCGGCGGACGATGTGACATTGCAACTGAAATGGGTCACTCAGGCCCAGTTTGCGGGATACTACGTGGCGCAGGCCAAAGGATTTTACACCGAGGAAGATCTGAACGTCACGATCAAGCCGGGTGGTCCCGACATCGCCCCCGGTCAGGTGATTGCGGGCGGTGGCGCGGACGTGGTGATCGACTGGATGCCCTCGGCCCTGGCTGCCCGTGAAAAGGGCCTACCATTGGTCAACATCGCCCAGCCTTTTGCGTCTTCGGGGCTGATGCTGACGTGCCTCAAGGAAACCGGCATTGCTGCGCCAGCCGATTTTGCCGACAAGACATTGGGCGTGTGGTTCTTTGGCAATGAATACCCGTTTCTTTCGTGGATGTCGCAGTTGGGATTGGCCACGGATGGGTCTGCAGGGGGCGTAACCGTGCTGAAGCAGGGGTTTAACGTCGATCCGCTGCTGCAAAAGCAGGCGGCCTGTATCTCGACCATGACCTACAACGAATACTGGCAGGTGATTGATGCCGGTCTGACGCCCGAGGACCTGGTGACCTTCAAGTATCAGGACATCGGGGTGGCGACATTGGAAGACGGGCTTTATGTGCTTGAAGACAAGCTGGCCGACCCTGCGTTCGAGGACAAGATGGTTCGATTTGTCCGCGCTTCGATGAAGGGCTGGAAATACGCCGAAGCCAACCCGGATGAAGCTGCGATGATCGTGCTGGAAAACGATGAAACCGGCGCGCAGACCGAACAGCATCAAAAGCGGATGATGGGCGAGGTGGCCAAGCTGACGGCAGGCTCTTCGGGCGCGCTGGACGTTGCGGCAGCAGAAAAGACCGTGGCGACGCTGCTTGCGGGTGGTTCTGACCCGGTGATAACTGCCGCCCCGACCGGGGCCTGGACGAGCGCCATCACCGACAAGGCGCTGCAATAGGCCTATTGAGGTGAAATTGAGGGCGCGCCCGAAATGGCGCGCCCTTTTTATTGGCACCGCTTGCGGGCTGGAACCGGACCGGAATGCAGGCTAGGTCCGGGCAACCCTGACAGGAGATACTTTATGCTGCCGTTTCACAGCTTTGACGACTTGCGGGCCATGATGGCCGCGCTGCCTCTGGCAGACGCTGCGGCTGCAGGGCGGGCAAGCGCGCGCGACGCGATGTTGACCAAACCGCCCGGCGCTCTGGGGCGGCTTGAGGATGTCGCGTTCTGGTTGGCCGGGTGGAAGGGCGTGCAGGCAGACCGGGTTCAAGTTGCGATTTTTGCAGGAAATCACGGAGTTGTAGCGCAAGGTGTGTCGGCCTTTCCTGCCGAAGTGACCGCGCAGATGGTTGCGAACTTTCGCTCTGGCGGGGCGGCGGTGAACCAGTTGGCACGAAAGATCGGCGCGCAAATGGTGGTCGAGGCGTTGGATATCGACCAGCCCACCGCTGATTTCACGCAAGAACCGGCGATGAGCGAAGCCGAGGTCATCGCGGCAATGGTCGTTGGTTGGACGGCAGTGGACCCGCAGGCCGATCTGCTGGTGCCGGGCGAAATGGGGATTGGCAACACAACGTCTGCGGCGGCAATGGCTTGCGCACTGTTTGGTGGCGTGGCGGCTGATTGGGTCGGGCGCGGCACCGGTGTCGATGATGCAGGCATAGCGCGCAAAATGGCTGCGGTGACCGCTGGGCTGGCGCTGCATGCCGGACGGGAACCGTTCGACGTGCTGCGCTGTCTGGGGGGGCGCGAAATTGCCGCGATGGCGGGCGCGATGCTGCGCGCGCGGATGCTGAGGATACCGGTGGTACTGGACGGGTTTATCGCCTGTGCCGCGGCAGGTGTGCTGTTTCGATCGGCTTCCGGGGCGCTTGACCATTGCATCGCCGGCCACGTCAGCGCCGAGGCGGGCCATGCGCGCCTGCTCGCGGCCTTGGGTCAAGAACCGCTGCTGAATTTGGGTATGCGGTTGGGCGAAGGTTCTGGGGCGGCGCTTGCAGTGTCGGTGATACAGGGGGCGGTTGCATGCCATCTGGGCATGGCGACCTTTGGCGAGGCGGGGGTTTCCGAAGGCTGAAACGGGTCTATTCCGCCGCACCTTGCATGGGGCGCACCTCGTCAAGCTCGTCGATCAGCGCGGTTTCCAGATCCCGGTCAAGCTGCTTGGCGCGTGCGACATAGGCTTCGTTCAGATGAACCGGCTTGCCGGGCTCCCACAATTCGGCAAGATCGCGCATCGCTGCGCGGTCCACCTTGAAATAGGTGCGGGACAGGGCTGCGGCCTCGTATTCTGTAAATCCCATATTTTCAAGAACATAACGACCTGCTCGGATGGATGAGTCGAAGGTTTCGCGTACAATGTCATTGGCCCCTGCCTGATAGAGTTCATAGACATGCACCCGGTCGCGGGCGCGGGCGACGATATGCAGATCCGGGCGAACCGAGCGGGCGTGGCGCACGATCTTCAACGCATTGTCCCGGTCATCGACCGCCACCACCAGCACTTCACACTCTGAAAGCCCCGCCGCCGCGAGCAGTTCGGGGCGGGAAGGGTCACCGAAAAAGCCCTTTACGCCAAAACGCCGCATCGTTTCGATCGTTGCGATATCGCTGTCGAGCACCACAGTCGACAATCCACTGGTGCGCACCAGTCGGTTGACCACCTGCCCGAACCGACCAATCCCGGCAATGATCACCCGGCCCTTTTCAGTGATCTCGTCCGGGGTGGGTTGGGTCGCGCGTTGCTGCAATCGCCGCGCCAGTTGGTCATAGCCGATGTAAAGCAGGGGCGTCAGCAACATAGAGAGGCTGATCACCAACAGCGTCATTTGACCTGTTGCCAGACCCAGTACACCCTCTGACCGGGCAAAGCTGACGACGAGAAACCCGAACTCGCCGGCCTGTGCAAGCCCCAGCGTGAACAGCCAGCGGTCACGACCTTTCAGTTTGAAGATCACTGCCAGCCCCAGCAGCACCGCCATCTTGATCGCCATCAAGCCCACGGTCAGCCCCAACACGGTCAGCGGCTGCCGCGCGAGGATGGTAAAGTTGATGCCGACGCCCACCGTCATGAAAAACAGACCCAAAAGCAGGCCCTTGAACGGCTTCAGATCTGCCTCGAGCTGGTGGCGAAACTCTGAGTTTGCCAGCACGACGCCAGCAACAAAGGCACCCAGTGCCGGTGAAAGACCGACCAACATCATCAGAAACGCGATCCCCAGCACCATCAGCAAGGAGATGAATGTAGACATTTCAGGCAGATGCACTGCGTGAACAAATCGAAACACCGGCCGCGACAGAAAATGCCCGACCAGAATGATTGCAGCGACAACCGCCAAGGTCAGCAGTGCCGCGCCCCAGGGCGGCAGCGATTGGACCAAGGTAATCAACGGCTCTGCCGCACCTGTAGCCGCATGTGCGTCGGTTGCAGCGTTGGTCGGATTGGTGATGCCGATGGTTGCCGCAGGTATTGCATTCAATTCGGGCAGCGCCAGCAACGGGATCAGTGCCAGCATCGGGATTACCGCAATATCCTGCGTCAGCAGCACCGAAAACGAAGCCTTGCCGCCAGAGGTTCGCATCAGGCCCTTTTCGGACAGCGTTTGCAACACGATTGCTGTAGACGATAGGGACGCCAGCATCCCCAGCGTCAGTGCCACCCCGACGTTCTGCCCGACAGCGACCAGGATCCCCGCGACCAAAGCGGTGGTCAGAACCACCTGCGCCCCCCCAAGACCCAGCAAGCGATGCCGCATGTCCCACAAGGCACGGGGGTCAAGTTCCAATCCGATCAGGAACAGCATCAGAACCACGCCAAACTCGGCAAAGTGTTGCAGATCGTCGATTTCCGCCCCTGCAAGACCTAAGACCGGTCCCATCAGAATGCCCGCAGCGATGTAGCCAAGAACCGAGCCCATGCCGATACGCATCGCCAACGGCACGACCAGAACGGCAGCACCAAGGTAGATCGACGCTTGCAGCAGGAAGCTTTCCATCGGTGTCTTTCAGGGTATATCGGAAGATGTCAGAGGGTTGCTCGGTATCGTCGCCCGACATATCCCACAGCACAAGTCAACATTGCGCAACACTGTTGAAACAGTTTTGCGATCCACCCAATGGGTAAACAACCCTATGGTCCGATCACAATGCCCGTTTTGGCGACGCGCAAAGGCAAAAGGCGTATCCGTCAGCCCTTTGGCATCGCAAGCGTCACCATCTTGCCGGATTTTTGATAGCGCACTTCAGAGGCGGTGATCGCGGCTACCCGGCCGCCATCAAAGCTGTCCCCGATCTCGACTTTCTTGTAGCGGCCATTGGTCTGGCGGATCAAGGCATAGCGATTGGACGGCGTTCCATAGACGCCGATCAGATTGACCTTGGAAAGATTGATCGCGTTGACAAATGTTGCCTGCTTGGAGACTGACGCCTTGGTCGGCAGCCTTGGCATCGCCGAGGCAACTTCGGGTTCGCTATCCGCTTCGATTTCGGTATTGCCGGCGGCGGAGGCTGTTTGCGTTGCTGCCTCCAGCGGTGCGGGTTCTTCGACCGGCGGCGTCGCAAGCGGCTGACGGGATGCGACGGCCACTGCCGCCTCGACCGCGCGTGACAGGTCCTGCGGGCGTGGTTCGGGTTTGCGTGACACTGCCAGCGTCAGCGGGCCGCGTGTGGCGGCGGTCGCGTTTGCCTGCGCGGTCAAAGACGCAGCTTGCGCACCAAGCTCTGCGATGGGATCGGCGGGGGGCACGGGGGCCGTTGCCGCGACCAGATTGGAAGGGTTGGCACGTGGCCGAAGGCTGGCAAAGCGGCTGCCTGCGGCGGGGGCGAGCGATGCGTCGTCTTCGGCATTCTGCGTCGGTGGGGTCAGGGTTTGCGGACGCGCGCGGGGACGCGCGCCAGCCAGCGCCGGATCAGCGGGGGCGACATCGGCAGTCGTCTCGGGAGCCGTGCCCGTGTCAACGACAGGCGCTGCATCCGCTGCGGTCTCTGTGCCAGCCGGCACAGACGTTACGATGGTTTGCGCGGCAAGACTTGCCGGTCGCGGGGGCGGCTCGAGCGTGGGGCGACCGGCAAAAAGCATCACACCTTCCGGGGTTACAATCCCGTCCGGCGTTGCAACGATCAGGCCGTTTGCATCAAACTGATAGACAGTTCCAAAAGGTGGCGGTGGCGCAAAGGCTCCGGGCGGCGCATCGCGGCGTTCTGGCGGTTGGGGCAGCGACAACGCATCCAGCATCACGGGCGGCTCGTCCATGGACGCCAGAAAAATCTCGTCTTGCGGATCTGATGTCGGGGTAAGCGCCGCAGAGGTTTCGATATCAACGTCGGTCACAGGCGCTGGCTCTGCGACCGGCAGGGGGGCTGCAACAACTGCCGGTGCTGCGATGGCCTCGGGCACATCCACCGTGGCCAGATCGACCTCGGGGTCGGCCGGCGGATCGGCCGGCGCCCCGAAATCCGGACCGGCCTCTGTATCTGTCGCGGTCTGATCCGGGCCTTGCAGGTCGGCAAGCATTTCATCGTCCGGCGTTGGCAGCTCAGCTTCGGCCACCGTTGCAGGTTCTGCGCCACCGGTGTCACGGGCTTCCAGAAACAACGTGGACCACGCCGCAACCAGTGCAAGAAACACCAGCAGAATTCCCGTCAGGATCAGCCCAAGGTATCTTGGCTTCTGCGGCGTCATGTTGCGACTGCCCAGCCCGCCGCCATAGGGTTTGGGTTTGGCCGTGGTCAGTGTCGCGGCCGCAGCAGACGCCGCCGTGGACGGACCGGTTGGCGGTGTTACAGTCTGGATGATGGCGCGACGCTCTTTGGCCCCGGCAATGCTCGGCGAAGTTACCAATGCGCCCAGCCCACGAAAGGCCTTGCCGGCAACCCCGGATTTGCCCGCAGGTTTCGCTGCGGGCCTTGATGACACAGCCGCGCTGCCAGCGATCGGCGCGACACCGCGCGACGGCAACTTGACCACATCAGATTGCATCGGGTCAGGCTTGGCAGGCCCTGGTGGCAGTGTGGTGACCTTGGCGGCTTTGCCGGTTCGGGTCGCGGTCACGCCACCAAGACCGGGCGCTTTTCCAGTTGCAAACTTGCCGTCGTCCGCGCGGAGTGACGCTGCTTTTGCCGAAGCCTCTTGCGCGCGCCGGCTGCCGAATGCCAACAGCAAGGACGCGGGTGGCGTCGCAGGCGTCTCATCCGGAATTGACGGTTCAAGAACGCCGGCCAATCCCACAGGGCGTGCGGCAGGTGGCGGTGCGGCAACATCAGCCTGGCTGCTGTCATCCGGCAACTCGTCCACGACATCCACCACCATCGGCGCTTCGTCAACAACCGGGGCAGCCTTGCCCGGTCTGGCATCCAGGTCGGTCGCAAAAGCCGCTACACCTAAGGCGCGCACCGGGCCGGGGAACGCCGCCTGGCTATGCGCGTCGGCGGCGATTTCTGCTGAAAGTTCCGAAGGATTGACAGTTTGCCCGGGCAAAACGATGGCTTGGGGCTGCGCAGATACGTCGGATATGGCAACAGGGTCAGCCTCTGGCGGCATCGCGGCACTGCTTGCCTCCGGCATCTGATCCGCGGGCAAGGTCGGAACCTCTGGGGCAGCGTCGACAATCGGGGCAGCCAATGCCAGTTCGGCTTGCGTCAAAGCCTCATGCGCTTCGGGCATGACATTGCTTGCAATCGGCGTGACAGGATCCGAACCGGCCAGGTTGTCCGCCACGACCCCGCCAACACCCGGGCCAGCACCCGGACTGCCCGCTTCATGATGCGGGGCAGGTTCGTCGGCCGCAGCGGCTGGCGCCCTGGCAATCGGCTCGGGCAGTGCTTTGGTCTGCTCCGGCAAATCACGCGTCAGGTTGACAATCGGGATCGTATCACGCTCGACCCGTTGCCCTTCGGACAAATAGGCACCGGCGCAACTCGTCGTGCCGAACCAGGGCTCGGCACCAAAGCCTTCCACATCGGGCACCGCTACAAATGCGACCGGATTGAAACGGTGTTCGACGGCAAATGCTTCAGCCTCGGCCAGAGTTTCGCGCGCGATCACCGCCACTTTGACGTCCGGACCACTTCCCCCGATGTCAAAAGCCAGATCAGCTACGGCGTAAGGCGTTCTGCCTTCCAACGCGCGTGCAACCTGTTTGCGCCTGCGCCCCGCGTCAGCGGCTGGCGCGTGAACCGTGGTGTAAAGGATCTGCGAATTCGGGATGACCAGCTTTGTCGTGATGCCATCGGGCGACAAGCCCAAAGCCGTGGCCCGCATATAAGACAATGCAACCGCCAGATCTTCCACATCCAGACGGGTTTGCCCCACCGTTTGCCAGCCGCGTGGCGTACGGTGCAAAAGCGTCAGCACATCATTTCGAAAGTCGAGCGCGAAATTGGGTTTCATTGGCTTGGTCTAGCACAGGGGGTAAAACTTCGGAAACGGCAAGAAAGCCTCTGCGGGCCTTTTACAGCAGCTTTTTGCCTAAAGAAAGCAAACCTGTGCTGCAAAGCGGCAATTGCCGTCCGTGCCGCGCCACCCCCGGCGTCCGGCGGCCGTTTGCGCGCCCCTGCGCTTTGTCGCCAGACCGGTTTTCGATCGCAGACCGCACAATCATCGCAGCACAGCCGCGATGCAGGCCCGGCCCGCCGCATCCCGAACCAGCCTCCGCCTTCGGCTGATCTTTCGGCGAACAAGAAATTTGCGCCTTCCCCAAGGAAGTCCTTGCGGCAAACGTCGTATAGATTGAAAACCGGTCTCGTGCCCTAGGAGGTTCCCCATGCACCCAGTTCGTTCCCTATTTGTCGCAACTGCCCTCTCCCTGTCAGCCCTTGGCGTATCGCTGCTGGCCCCCGCAATGGTCCATGCCGAAACCGCGCTGATCACCGTCACCGGAGAGGCGACGGTGGCCGTGCAGCCCGATATCGCAACCCTGTCGATGGGTGTGACCACCCAAGGCACAACCGCCGCCGAGGCTATGGCAGCCAACACGGCGGCACTTGCAACCGTTCTGGTCCGCCTGAAAGCCGCCGGAATTGGCGACCGCGATCTGCAAACCTCCAACCTGTCCCTGAACCCGAACTGGGTCGGCTATGAAAGCGGCGCAATCCCGACGATTTCCGGCTACACCGCCAGCAACATGCTGACCGTGCGGGTGCGTGCCCTCGACACCATCGGTGGGGTTCTGGACGCGGCCATCACCGATGGTGCCAACACGTTGAACGGACTTACGTTCGAGGTGTCCAATCCAAAACCCAAGATGGACGAAGCCCGCCGCGCCGCGGTCGCTGATGCGATGGCGCGTGCAACCCTGCTGGTCCAGGCCGCCGGAGCGAACCTCGGCCCGGTTCAGTCGATCACCGAAGGCGGCGGTTTCGTAAACCCCACCCCGATGTTTCGGGTCGAAGCGTCGGCCGAACCGGTTCCCGTTGCCTCTGGCGAAATCGGTGTGACATCATCGGTGACGATGGTCTTCAAGATCACCGAATAGCGCCGCACCACAGCCCTGATTTCAGCTTGGCACAAATATCCCACGGGGGTCGGGGGGTGTGAAACCCCCCGCTCTGCCGGCATTGCTAGGAAACTGCCTGCGCCAAAGCCTGATCCAGATCCGCAATGATATCCGCGACGTTTTCGATCCCGATCGACAGCCGTACCACATTCGGCGCAGCCCCCGCCTTGATCTGCGCTTCTTGCGAAAGCTGTCGGTGGGTGGTTGATGCCGAATGGATCACCAGACTGCGCGTATCGCCCAGATTGGCGACATGGCTGAACAGCTTGAGATTGCCGATCAACCGCACGCAGGCGTCATAGCCGCCTTTCAGCGCAAAGGTGAAAAGACCGCCAGCACCCTTTGGCAAGATCCTTTGCGCCCGGTCGTGGTAAGGCGACGACGCGAGCCCGGCATAGGTCACGAACTCGACCCGCGGGTCGGCCTCCAGCCATTCGGCAACCTTCTGCGCGTTCTCGACATGCCGCTGCATGCGCAACGACAACGTCTCGATCCCCATCAGCGTGTAATGCGCACCCTGCGGGTTCATCGTCATCCCCAGATCGCGCAAACCCACCGCTATCGAATGGAACGTGAATGCCATTCCCCCCAAGGCCGGATGAAAGGTCAGCCCGTGATAGGCAGGCTCCGGTGCGCTGAGCGCCGGGAACTTGTCCGAGGCTGACCAGTCGAACTTCCCCGAATCCACGACGATCCCGCCCGTGACCGTCCCGTTGCCAGTCAGATACTTGGTCGCCGAATGCACCACCAGCGTGGCGCCGTGTTCGATCGGGCGGCACAGATATGGCGAAGCGGTAGTGTTGTCGACGATCAGCGGCACCCCCACTTTGTCTGCAATCGCGGCCAGGGCGGGCAGATCGCTGACATACCCCCCCGGATTGGCGATGGTCTCGCAGAAGATCGCGCGGGTGTTATCGTCGCACGCCGCCTCAACCGCCGCCAGATCGTCGGTATCGACGAATTTCGCTGACCACCCGAACGTGCGGATCGTGTTGGTGAATTGCTGGATCGTGCCGCCATAAAGCCGGGTCGAGGCGACCACATTGCACCCCGGCCGCATCAGCGGGAACAGCGCCATGATCTGCGCTGCATGGCCCGACGAACAGGCGACGGCACCCGCCCCGCCTTCCAGCGCGCAGACCCGCGCCGCCAGCGCCGAAACCGTCGGGTTGGTCAGACGGGAATAAATGTATCCCACCTCTGAAAGGTTGAACAAAGCCGCCGCATGATCCGCGTCGCGAAACACATAAGCCGTAGTCTGGTAAATCGGCACCTGCCGCGCGCCTGTCGCGGGGTCGGGGGCGGTTCCGGCATGAATTGCCAGTGTATCAAAGCCCATCGGTTTGTCAGTCATTCTAGTCTCCCTGAAAGAGCCAGTACGTTAGGGGATGGCGCGGTCTCTGTGAAGAGTGCAGGTTTAGTACCGCATTCCCCGCTTTTCGCCCCGCCATGGGGACGTATTGCACGTCCGGGATCGGTTCTGCGGATCACGCCAGCAGGATGTCGCTTGCGACAAATACCGTAGTGTCGGCAAAATCGGCCAGCAAGACGGATGCCGCTTTGCCGGTTCCGTCGCGATCAAACCACAGCGTTGCGGTGGTGGTGTCGAAGATGAAACGATCCGTCGCATCCTGGGCAAGGTTCGTCGTCCCCACAGCAAACGCCGCCGGGTCGATCGCGCCTGAGGCCGCCTCAAAGCCGTATGCCGCTGCGTCGAAGATCAACATATCGACACCCATTTCGAAATCCGGCAAGACATCCGAACCCTCTGTAAGCGTCTTGAACTGAAACACATCAGCCCCCGCACCGCCCGTCAGCGTATCGGTACCCCTGCCGCCCAGCAGCGTGTCGTTGCCGTCGCCGCCGAACAAGATACCACTCGATTTGCCGCCAGACAGCCAGTTGGCCTCGGAATTGCCGGTCAACGAGTCAGGACGGTCTGACCCGACAATGTTCTCGATCCCAAGATTGGTATCGCCTCTGATCCCTTCGCCCCGGTTCAGCGACGGGTCCGCGAGGCTTACGATCGTTTTCTTGACCACCCCGGACAGATCCAGCGTGTCGATCCCTGCGCCGCCATCGATCACCTCGTTCGACAAGCCAATCACGAATCGGTCATCGCCTGATCCGCCCAGAATCTCGCCCACAACCGTTCCGCCGGTGCCGACATAAACGTCATCACCGCCGCCAAGGTCTACATCCCCGATCATCGTGCCGGAATTGGTCAAATAATCAACACCGTGGCCTCCAAGGTAGCTTTGCAACAGTGATTCGACCGTGCGCGTATTGGTGAAAACCAGCGTTCCCGCCCCGAACCGGTTCCAGATTCCGTACGATTCAGCGGTCATCGTGCCAAAGTTCGTGATCGTGGTTGTTCCGCCGTCGACAACAATCACCTGCACCGCCGATCCTTGCGCGGTCATCGTGCCGTTGTTGATCAGAACAGAGCTTTGTCCGTCAAGGATCACGCAATCGGCATCGACAATGGCCGATCCGACGCCAGAGGTCAGCATGCCTGTGCTTGCTATTTCAACGTATTGCGCACCTTCGGCACCCAGCAGGTTTATGCAGTCGTCAAAGCCCACGATGGTTCCCGCAACAGTGATGCGATGCTGCCCCGAATAGGCCAGAATGGCGTCGTGCCCCGTCGACACCAACTCCACGCCTTCGGCAATGTTCAGGTCATCTTTTCCGGAAAGCTCATAAATCGAATACTCGGATGTGCGGGTGACAGCTTCAATCAGCATGCTTGGTCTTCAACTTGTAAGGTGCTGCAATTTCAGCGGAATCAGCACACAGTCGTGCCGTAGTCACCTGCGTTCGTCCTTGGGGCTGTCCATGACGACATAGGTTGTCAGGGATTGCACCTGCGGCAGCACACCCAGGATTTCGGTATGAAAGTGCTTGTAGGCGGCCAGATCGGCGACCTCGATGCGCAGAAGATATTCGACGGTCCCGGTGATGTTGTGACACTCACGCACCTCGCCGGCCCGTGCGATTGCGCGTTCGAAAGCGTCTTGTGCCGCTTTGGTATGGGTGTTCAGGCCCACGGTGATATAGGCCACGAACCCCACACCGACCTTTACCGGGTCGATGACCGCCCGGTAGCCCTTGATGATGCCGGATCTTTCCAGTTCCTGCACCCGGCGCAGGCACGCCGAAGGTGACAGCCCCACCTTCGCGGCCAGATCAAGATTGGACATCCGGCCATCCTTTTGCAACGCGTGCAATATCCGGTGGCCTATTTCATCAATTTTCATCATTTGTTGCAAATACTGTTCAAAAAACGCAAACTTTGCAATCCTGCGGCCCGTATTATGCTGAAGACTCCCGGAATGACCCTAGAGTTGTTCCTTGCCCTGCTTGCCTTTGCTTTCGTCACGTCGGTGACGCCGGGGCCCAACAACATGATGCTGCTGGCGTCAGGGGCAAATTTCGGTTTTGCCCGGTCCATTCCGCATATGCTGGGGATTTCGCTGGGCCATATGGCAATGACCCTGATCGTGGGGTTGGGTTTGGTCGGTGTGATGTTGGCGGTTCCGGTGGCGACGCTGGTGCTGAAGGTCGTCTCGGTATTCTACATGCTGTGGCTGGCCTGGAAATTGGCGCATGCCGGCGCGCCGGGCGAGGCAGGTACCAAGGCGCGTCCGATGACATTTCTGCAAGCGGCCGCTTTCCAATGGGTCAATCCCAAGGCGTGGGCAATGTCGCTGGGCGCGGTTGCGGCCTATGCGCCGGACCAGAGTCTGGGGTCGGTTGCGCTTGTCGCGGGGGTATTTGCAGCGACCAACCTGCCGTCCGTGTCGGTATGGGCGTTGGCGGGCGGTGTGTTGCGGCGGTGGTTGACCTCGCCGGGCCGGTTGACCGCCTTCAACTGGACGATGGCGGTGCTGCTGGTGGCCTCGTTGATCCCGGTTCTGCTGCACTGATGCAGGCTGGCCGGACGGCTCCCAAGATCATGGATGACCCGACGCCATGGCCGGTTTGTTGTGCATTGACCAAATCAGCCAGCAAGAACATGTCCGCTGCGGGCATTTCTATCACGGTCAGGTGGCAGATGGCTGCGCGCTTGCGACCAGGATCAGGCCGAAAGTTCGAATATGTCCGTGCTGGCGGCATGGGCCAGGGCGGTCTGCCCGATTGAAGGGGGAACCAGGGTAGGGCTGTTGAACATGTCGAACGACAGCGCCTCGTCCCCGACAGTCATCTGGATACGAATGACTGACCCCATGAAATTGACGCTTTTGACGATGCCCGAAAAGGTGACGTCACGGGTTTGCGACGGCGTCAGCGACAAGGCTTCTGGCCGCAGTGCCAGCGACAGGTGGCCCGCTGCATCGGCAGTCGAGACGGCCCGCGGCAGCTGTGCTGCCGTGCCGCCTACCGTGACCCGGTGCCGGTCTGCCCCGTCAACCCGCGCGCGCAGCACGTTCAGCGATCCAACAAAACTCGCGACAAACCGGGTGCGGGGGCGGTTGTAGATGTCCGACGGCGTGCCGATCTGATCCGCCCGCCCGCCGTTCATCACGACGATCCGATCAGAAATCGACATCGCCTCTTCCTGATCATGCGTCACAAAGACTGCGGTGATGCCCAAGGTGCGCTGAATCTCGCGGATTTCTTCGCGCAACGACACGCGGACCTTGGCATCCAGCGCGGACAAAGGCTCGTCCAGCAAAAGCACTTGCGGTTTCGGGGCCAGCGCGCGCGCCAGTGCCACCCGCTGCTGCTGGCCGCCGGACATCTGATAGGGATAGCGATCAGCCAGATGGGTCAGGCCGATCAGGCCCAGCATTTCTTGCACCCTCGCATCGGTTTCGGATTTGGAAAGTCCGGCGATCTTCAGCCCGAACGCGATGTTGCCCGCGACATTCATGTTTGGAAACAGCGCATAGGCCTGAAACACCATCCCGATGCGACGTTTGTTCGGGGCCAGATCGGTCACATCGCGCCCGTCGATGGTAATCGTTCCCGACGTCGGCCGTTCGAACCCCGCGATCATCCGCAGCACCGTGGTCTTGCCACAACCGGACGGCCCGAGGAACGACACGAATTCACCTTTTTCCACTGCAAGATCAAAGCCTTTGACGACGGTATTGGCCCCAAAGGTTTTGACGGCACTGCTGATCGACAAAAAGCTCATGCGGTGGCTCCTTTGGAGAGGGTCAGGCGCGGCAGCCAGCGCTGGCCGGGCTTGCGGGTGGCGAACACCTGCATCAGTGCCATGCAGCCCCAGGTGAAGGCGAAAGACATGATCGCCAATGCGGCGGGTTCATAGGCGCGGTCCTGCCCCAATTGCACAAGGTAGGGTCCAAAGGCGGGGCGGTTCAGCAGGCTGGCCAACACGAATTCACCCAGCGAGATCGAAAAGGTCAGGAACGCCCCCGAGATGATCGCGGCCCGCACATTTGGGAAAATCACGGTGGCGATGGTGCGCAGGCGCGAGGCACCAAGGCTTTCGGCGGCCTCGGTCAGGGTGGTGATGTCGATGGCGGCCATGCCGTTATCGACCGCGCGGAACATGTAGGGCATCGACAGCACGACATATCCTATCACCAAAAGAACATCGGTGCCCGCCGTCGTGGCTGTCAGCGGCAGCCACGAGGTCGACCCGAACAGCCGGATATAGCCGAAGACCAGCACCACCGGCGGCACGATCAGAGGCAGAAGGCTGATGAACTCGATCACAGGGCGCAGTTTCGGCACTTTCAGCCGCACCCAATAGGCGGTCGGCACGATGATGACCGCACCTACGAAAATCGCCACCAGCGAGGCGATGGTCGAATAGGTGATGGTCGCCAGGAAATCCGCGCTGTTGAAGACCGAAGCATAGGCGGCAAAGCCCAGCTCGCCCCGCGTCATCTTCAGTGAGAAGTAGAAGGTGGCGATCAGCGGGATGATGAAGAACGACGCGGCAAAGAGCGCGGTCAGAACGGCGGCGAGGGGGAAACGCGGCTTCATTTCTGCCACCGCTCTGCCCGGTTGCGCAGGATCAAGTAGAGCGTGTTCGACACGCCCATGATCACCACCATGCCCAAAGCCAGCGCATAGCCGAGGTTGGGATTGTAAAGCACGTTGCCCCGGATCTGCTGGAAGAGCACAATCGGCACCACATCGAAGCCCGACCCCATCAGCGCGTAAACCGTGGCCAGCGTGCCGAAGGCATTGGCAAACAGCAGCAGGAAACAGCCAAGGATCGTGGGAAACAGCACCGGAAAGCCGATCATCTGCCAGTATTGGCGGCGGGTAGCCCCCATGATCTCGGCTGCTTCGCGCCATTCCTGCTTCAAGCCGTCCAAAGCCGGCGCGATGATCAGGAACATCAGCGGCAGTTGGAAATATAGATAGACCAGCGACACGCCGAAAAAGGAAAACAGGTTGAACCCGCTGGCGTAAAGGTTGATCCCGAAAAGGTCTTTCAGCAGCACGGTGACCAGCCCCAGTCGACCGAGTGTGGCAATGAAAGCAAAGGCCAGCGGCACGCCGGCGAAGTTTGATGCAACCCCGGAAAAGGTAGTGAAGGCATTCCGCACCCAGACCGGCAAACCGCCAAGGATCACCGCCTGACCCAACAGCAGCCCCGCCACAGCACCCATAAGGGCGGACAGCAGGCTGAGGTTGATCGTCAACAGGAAACTCGCGCGGATGTTCGGGCTACCAAGCTCGATGATATTGGCGAAGGTAAACTGACCTTCGGCATTCTGGAAGGCGCCGCCGACAAGATACAGCACCGGGCCGATCAGGAACAGAAAGGCAAAGGCAAAGAACGGCACCACACCCAGCCAGTTCCAGTCGAGTTTCCGCAAAAGGGCGGGCCCTGCGCTGGGCATGTTTGTATGGGCTCGCGCGATAGAGGCGTCGTGGGTCATGGTCCGGCTCCGGAAAGGTCGGTAAGGCGGGCCTTGGCCTGACCGACAAACAGATGCCGGCACAGGGCCGGCATCCGTCATGCGCATTGGTGCGGCTTAGTTCGCGCCCATTTCGGTGGCCCAGGTGTCGGCGACCACGGCCTTGGCGGCGGACTGTTCGTCGAGGCTCGGGAACACGGCCTTGGCGATCGACTCGGCGGGCGGCAGCTTTGCCAGCATTTCGGCCGGAACAACGCCACGGGCAACCATGTCGTTGAAACGGATCGGGGTGCAGTAGCCCGACAGCCAGCCCAGCTGACCTTCGTCGCTGTAAAGGTATTCCATCCACAGCTTGGCTGCGTTCGGGTGCGGGGCATAGGCCGAGATCGCCTGCACATAGACGCCTGCAACGACGCCATCGGACGGGATGATCACGTCCATCGGCGGGGTGCCTGCCAGTTTGTCGCGCATCGCCAGAACGTTGTAGTCCCAGTCCATCATGATCGGCGTGGTGCCTTGCGCAAAGTTCTGCGCCGAACCGCCGACGTCAACGAAGTTGCCGCTGGCCTTGAGGTCTTTCATGAAGGCGATCCCGGCAGTTGCGGCATCCGCACCACCCTTGCCGCCGTTGGCAGCCAGACCCATCGCATAGACCGACATCATCGACGAGTTGCCGGTGCGCGGATCGCCCGGAATGGCGACCATGGCGGCGTATTTCGAGTCCTTCAGATCGGCAAAGCTGGTTGGGGATGCGTCGGTGACGACGTCCTTGTTCACGGCCATCGCCAGAACACCGTAGTAGTCGCCGTACCAGTAGCCGTCAGCGTCCTTGGCCGAGTCCGGGATCGAGTCCCAGGTCGAGACTTTGTAAGGCTGGATCAGGCCGTCGGCCTTGGCGGCAGGGCCGAACGACAGGCCAACGTCAATCACGTCGGGGGCCTGCGGGCCGGTGTTGTCCTTGTTGGCCTTGATGGCCTCCAACTCGTCTGCCGATCCGGCGTTCGGGTTCAACTCGTTGACTTCCAGGCCATATTTGGCCTTGAAGCCTTCGATGACGGCACCGTAGTTGCACCAGTCATGCGGCAGCGCGATTGTGGTCAGCGTGCCTTCTGCCTTGGCGGCGGCAACCAGCGCGTCCATATCCACGGCTTGCGCTTGCGCAAGACCGGACACTGAAATCATTGCTGTAGAGATGCAGAGCACCTTCATAGTGTTCGATGTCATGAGATTTTCCCGGTTCGCTCCCCGATCTGTTCTCGAGGAATGTTGGCGGTGTAGGCACAAGTTGTTGCAGTTCCGTGACATCAGCACGGTGCGCTACGGATTTTTCCGGCTTACCTTTCGCGGATCAGGTTTTTTCGGATCGTGTGGAATACTGACATACTCGGCACGTTATCAGGTCGCATTGTTTGCGGAGGGCCAAACTTGACCGACAGTTTTCGACACGACCTTGTGGCCGTGGTGCCCAAACTGCGGCGGTTCGCGCGCAGTCTGGTCGGCAATGTGCAAGATGCAGACGATCTGGTGCAGGCCGCCTGCGAACGGGCGCTGCGCAACAGCAGCCAGTTTCGCCCCGGCTCGCGGATGGACAGCTGGATGTACCGGATCATCCAGAACCTGTGGCTGGACGACAAGCGGCGTGACCGCACACGGGGGACGGCGATCGACCCCGACGATGCCCATCTGAGCGACGAGGGCAAGTCCGCCCGGTTGCCCGAAGATCGCATGATGCTCGCGCAGGTGCGCGTTGCCATGGCAGGCTTGCCACCGGGCCAGCGCGAAGTGCTGGCGCTGATCGCCATCGAGGGATTGAGCTACAAGGAAACAGCCGAGGTTCTGGACGTTCCAGTCGGCACCGTGATGAGCCGTCTTTCGCGCGCACGCGAAGCCTTGCTGCCCAAACTTAGACTTACCGAAGGACGCCGCCAATGATCCCCCCTGAACTGCCCTACGGGACCCGCCCGACCGTGATGGACAAAGACCGTCTAGCCGCATTTGTTGACGGCGAGCTTGGCCCGGAGGCTGCAGCGAGTGTCGTGATGCATCTGGCAGATCATCCGATGGATCAGGCCTATGTGGATGATCTGGTCGCCGCCAATGTGGCGCTGATGCAGGCGTTCGGTGCCCCGATGGACGAACCCGTTCCCGAAGATTTGCGCAACTTCATTCTGCCAAGTGTGCCGGATGCCTCTGTCGTGCCGTTCCGCGCCAAGGCCCGGCCACCTGCGCTGGTCTGGGGTGGGTTGGGCATCGGGGTGGCGCTTGCGGCGGGTCTGGCGGTCGCTGTGTTTCTGCCGGTTGTCGATCCGCTTGATCTTCGGCCCGGGCCTTTGCCCGCTGCAAGCGCCCTGCATGCTGCGTTGACGGATCAGCCCGCAGGCGAGGTGCGGTCCACGCAGGACGGGGCGCAAATCATGATCCTCGGGTCGGTGCCGACGCCTGAGGGCTATTGCCGCGAGATCGAGGTTGTTCGCGCTGCATCCGGCAAGTTTCAGGCGGCATTGGCATGTACCCAAGGCGTGGGCTGGACTGTCGAGGTGGTTATCGCCGAACTCTTGGAAAGCGCCGGCGCTGCCGAAGGCTTTGGCACGGCCAGTGGCGATGAAGCCCAGGGTTTTGCGCCGTTTCTGGACAGGATCGGCGCGGGTGCCTTTCTTGGCCCTGATGACGAGGCCGCAGCGATAGCCAAGGGTTGGAACCGCTAACACTGGCATCGAAATGACCCTTGCGCCACCCGGTTCGTCCGGGTGGCGCTTTGCATTCCGGCCGGTCGGCCGGGTCTTCGGGTCAGCAAGAAGTTTCTGCATCTTCTTTGGAATGAAGAGCGATCTTGTCCGTTTTATAAGGACTACAACCCGGCAGATGCCGCACATGAAAGGAAAGACCATGAAACTTTTCAAGACGCTGATGACTGCAACGGTTCTCGCGGGCACGGCTTTGGCCCCGGTTTTGGCCCAGGCTGGCGCCATGCGCCTCGCGCTGCCTTTCGCTGCAAACGATGCTGCAGCAGATCAAGTCGAACAGGTCAGTTTCAAACTGAGAACCGAACGCAAAGGCAAGGGCAAGGGGAAGGGCAGTAGCAATTCGAACTCGAACAGCTCGTCGAACTCAAACTCGAACAGCTCGTCCAACTCGAACTCGAACAGCTCGTCGAACTCGTCGAGCAATTCCAACTCGAACAGCTCGTCGAACTCTTCAAGCGACAGCTCGTCCAACTCTTCGTCCAACAGCTCTTCGGACAGCGACACGAACGACTGATCCTGACGTAGATTGATGGGGAAAACCGGCTCCGAAAGGCGCCGGTTTTTTCTGTTCTGGTCGGGAAGGCCTGGTCGGATTGGTCAAATCCCGGATGCAACTGCGTGGACTTGGGGGGCAACCAGAAAACCGGCCCCAGGCGGGGCCGGCTGATGTGGCAACTAGGCGTTCAGTGCGGTCAGCGTTTGGCCCGGGCAGTGGTGCGATACCAGCCTTCTGCGGCCTGAGTGTTGCGCAGAACCTTGACCCGCGTCTCAGCCTCTTGCGGCGTTTCGGCCCGGATGTCTGCCGCGATCTCTGCGCTGTCGCGACGGAACGGAATGACCTGAACCATCGGCGAACCCTTTTCGATCACATGCATGCCGTCGGCGCCGATCGCAAAGAACGGAAAGTGGATCGGAGAGCGGTAGGTGTCAGTGTCGACGATGCCTGACACCACCTCGAACACACCGTTCGGGCGGTTCAGCGGTTGCACGAACAGGCAGCTCCAGCCGGGTGGTGTGGCAATTGTCCAGTAGTTCAGAAACTTGCAGGGCGGCCGTCCGCCGAATGGAATGCCCCGGACCTGGTGCGCGCCGTGGTTGGCAACCAGCGAGCGATCGAATTCCCATCCGGCGTCAACCCGGGTGCCATCCTCGGCGATGTTCAGGCGAACGGTGGCGGGCAATACCAGGATCCAGCCCGTCGTCATCGCATCCAGAAACGGCATGCAGCGTTTGACGGTCAGCCCGGTGTTGTTCAGCCCGGTGACGTCTTCATCGACGGCCGGCAGTTTGCGAAACCAGTCGGGCAGGTAGGCCCGTGCAGGGACCGGATTGGCGATGACGCCGTGATCGGCAGGCTCGCAGGTGAAGGTGATCTTTGGTGCGGGTTTCTGGGCAGGGCGCAAGCGAAGCATCGCAGGTCTCCGGGAAAGGTGAGGGGTCATCTGGGCAGGCACGAAAAGCATCAACCGGGTGCATTCCTGCGGATAGGGATCGTGCCGTCTGCCTATCCGAATTTGCCCCTTTTGCGCATCCGCCTTGGGTGCACGGCAAGACAACGGACTGGGTCTTTGTCTATTCCACGGCGGGGACAAAGATTTCTGACTTGCACAGATTTTCGAGCGACAGCAATCCCGCTCCGAATATCACGTCCGGGCCTTCGGCGCCAACATCGCGGGCGAGGGTGCGCAGATGGGCCGCCAGACCGTCAGGCGTGGCCTGCGGGTTGCGTGACGCAAGCACAGCCGCCGCTGCCGTGACAAAAGGCACGGCAAAAGATGTTCCGGTCTTGGGTTTGACCCCCCGGATCGAGGTCGCGCTCCAGATATCGACCCCCGGGGCTGCGAGGTCCAGATGCGCACCCCGTTGCGCCAGCCGGTAAACCTGCCCGCGCTGATCCACCGCCGTGACCGCCATCACCGTCGGAAAGCCTGCCGGATAGGCCGTCTCGGCAGTCGGCCCGCCATTGCCCGCAGCCGCCAGCAACAGCGCCCCCCCCGGTTTGGCGATTTCTGTCAGCGCCGCCTCGAGTATGGCATTCTGCGGTCCTGCCAGTGACATGTTGATCACCTTGACGCCACGCCTGGCCAGAAGGTCCAGTGCGCGCACCAGCGATACGACAGAGGCGCGTTCATCCGCGCCGTCCCGTCCAAAGATGTCGACCGCAATCACCTGCGCTTCGGGGATCAGCCCCGGTGCGCGGTCGTCGCTCTGGCCAACCAGCAATGCAGCAACCGCTGTCCCATGAATGGCTTTTGAGGCGTCGATCTTTTCGGACACCAGCTGAAGGACCTCCAGATTTGCCCCAAACAGGTTTTCGTGGGCAGCATTCACGCCCGTGTCGACAACTCCGATCGGCACCGTGACGCGGCAAAGCGGCATCGTTTCCCGTGCGGGTGGCCAATCGATCAGCGCCAGTGCCGCGCAGTTCAGATGCGTGCAAGGCGGCGTTGCGGCGATAGGTTGGGCCGATGCCAGGTCGGGTGCTGGGGGGGCCGCAACACCTGCGACCGATGCGTCAGATATCACGTCAGTCTTCTGGTCTTGCTGTTCAGAGCGATAGAAGTGATTGAAATCTCCGGTTCCGCCGGTTGGTTGCGCGCGAACCCGGTCGCGGGCCTGCTCAAGCGTCAGGCCACCCGGCACTTGCAGACGATGCAGCGCCACGGCGACGTTGGTCAGATCAACCCTTTCGATCAGAACAAAGCCTTCGGCCTGCAAGACCGCGAGGTCGGAATCGCCAAGATTGGTCACCACAATCTCGCCCGGCGCAAAGACCTCGCGTCGGACGGCGGGCGCATTGCCCGGGACCTGCCCGCCCGAACTGCGCCGCGCCTCGGCCCGTGGCAAAGCGCGGTCGCGGGCTCTGGCAGGGTCGCGGGCGGGGCGATCGACGGCTGTGTCGCCAGCCGGGTCATTCCCCCCGGCATCATCATCATCGCCCCCATCGTCGTCGGGGCCATCGTCATCGCTGTCATCATCCTGCGCGAATGCCGCACCGGCAGTTGGCCAATGCTCCGCACTCAAAAAGCCGACCGCCAGCAGCAAAACGGTCGCCAGAAGCACGCTTTGGCTGACTGCCGTCAAGAATGAAGATCGCACCATTGGCTGTCCTTTGCCGCACCAAACCGGGTCTTGACGACCAAAACCGGAACCGCGGCACGACAACGCCAGCCTGCACGTGTTATTCCGACGATACACAGCTTATGTGACGCTCGGCCGATAATTGTACCGAAAACCTGCCCGGGCAACCTGCCCTGAAACCGAGATTGCGCCTTTGCGCGGCGAACCGCCCGGTTACCGCACCCAAAGACCCTCGCGCTTCAGGGTATTTCGGATCGTCTGTTCGCGTCGCGGCAGGTTTGCGCGGTCAAACAGTGCACGCGCTACTGCACCTTTGCCCTGATAGATCATGCGCTTGAAGGGTTCATATTGCCGCAACACCCGCTTGACGGCGTTTTGACCCGCGACCTGTTCCAGCATGGCGACAACTGCATCGCTTTCACGTGCATAAAGCAATGGCAGGATGCGCCAGTGACAGGTCACATCGCCGTCAAGCCCCGCCAGACCCGGTCCGGGTCGTCCGCCGCCAAAGGAATGGATCACCAGTGGCAACGCAACCTGATCAAGCCACGGGTCAAGGTCCTGACACACCAGTTCAGCGGGCGCTGCATCTCTGATTTCTGTGGCAAAGGCCAGAAAACGCGCGCCAAAAGCCTGCGGGCTTTGATGGAAGAACCAGCCGGCGTTGAAGTACAGATAGCGCTGCCAGTAGTCTTCGGGCTGGGTCAGATCGAGGCTGGTTTCGAAATCGAGCTCGAACCGGTCGTAAAGCGCCCGCCAGATCTGAGTTGGCGTCGGGCCGTAAAGCTCGGTCTTCGGCCATGTGCCTTCACGGCGCATCGACGCCGACGGTCGGTCAAAGTTCAGCGAAAGACTGTTCAGCGGGCCAGTGAACAGCGTGTCAGTATCCAGAAACAGAAAAGCCTTGTCGGGCAAGGCAGACAGCGCCTCGATCTTGTTGCCATAGGGATATCGCGCGCCAAAGACCTTGTTTTCAAATGGCAGGATCGTTGCCCCGAGTTCGGTCAGCAGACGACGGGCGGGTTCGTGCATCCTGGGGTCGTCGGGCCACAGAGGACCAGGCTGCGGTTCCGCGATGATCAGGCCATTGAAACCGGGGTTGCACAGACGCAGGCTCGCCGCCAGCAAGATGGCCTCGTATTCCAGGCGTCCGGCTTGGCCGATGGCCACAAGGGTAAAATCTGGGGCAGTCATCGGCAGGGTCCCGGCATGGCGCCGTCAAAGCATAGCGGTCTTGCCATCTTGGGTGCAACCGAAAGGCTGTTGCCTGGACAGATGCCCTGAACCGGGTCTGACGGCTTCTTGAGCGTTGCACATCGTCATCAAACTGACCCGGGAGCGTCTTGCCATAGCGCAAGGCGCACCGCGAATGTTGTGAGTGTTGCTGAGAGAATTCTTGCCGGGGCAGCAAACTGTGCCGCAACCCATTGAAAAACCCGGAGGCGCGTATCGCTGCAAAAGGCTATTGATAATTTAAGTTAAAACAGAAATTATGCCCACAGGAAAACCCTCATTTCTGAAGGATCCTGTGCTATCTCCGAGCCTGTTGCAGTGTGGCGACACATTTGCCGCAGCACAAGTTTGACCACAGGCGATCTGATATCAGTAAATTCCCCTGCGACGACAATTGCCGACAGTCTGCGTCCGTCGCACCCCGATTGCCAAACAGGGAATTGAAAATCGCAAGTAAACCATCTGTCGCAGCGGCAGGACCGGGTTGATCATAGGTCCGGCTGGGGCCTTGGCGGGCGCGGCGGCGTTCCCGGCCCAAAGCCGTCGGTCAGGTGCCGCACACGCTGCTGCACGGCATTCCCCGAACCGGACACCACCATTGGGCGCGGGAAATTGGCATTGCGATGTCTCCGACCTTGGTCGAGACGGTCATTCCAGGGATAACGGTGCCGGTGCAGGTGTTGTGGAGCTGTCTTCAACCTTGGAGGCATACACCGTTCAAAGGCGCAATCCGCCAACAGCCTGCTAACCGTGGAACCTCGTTGCCCCGCGCCGCTTCTCGTCAATTGGCTCGGTCAGGATCGCCGCCTGATGCGCACGCTGGTCGCAATTGGCGCGCGGACAGATCCGGCAGTTGATGCCGATCTGGGTCATCCGATGTGACGCCAACGCAAAGCCCTCGGCATAGCCGATTGACGGCGCATATTCGATCGTACAGCCCATAGCCACCGCAAGCCGGTTGTCTTGTGCATGGCGGAACCAGCTTGGCCGGTCGACCGTGCGGGCCACGACGAAATAACGTGATCCGTCTGGCATTTCCACAAATTGTGGCACGATGCGGCCCGGTGTTCGGAAACTGGTATGCACGTCTAGTCGCGGACAGGCGCCACCATACTCGGCAAGGTGGAAATCGGTAGAATTGAAGCGTTTAGTGACGTTACCGCCTTTGTCGATGCGCATGAAGAAGAAGGGCACGCCTTGTGCCCCCTCTCGTTGCAAGGTGGTGGCGCGGTGGCAGGCCTGTTCGAAACTGACACCGAAGCGCGTGGCGAGATGGTCGAAGTCGTATTTCGTCGCTCGCGCCTGGGAGAGGAAGGCGTCATATGGCATCAGCACCGCAGCGGCGAAGTAGTTGGCCAATTCGACCCGAAGCCGTGCCACTCCGCCCGGATCCGTCAGCCCGGCCTTCCGGATCAGCCCATCCAGAAGTGCGCGATGCTCAAGAAGCCCGGACATATGTGCCAGTTGGAAGCTGCGGTTAGGATGGTCCATCGCCTCAGAGATCAGGATTTCCCGTCTGGCCTCATCGTAGGAGCGCAAGGTACCGGGCAGGTCTTCGACCTGCATCAGCCGCGTGGTGATGCCCAGACGGATGCGCAGCCGCGATTTCAGCGCAGTGTAGATTTCATCACGTTCGGGCCGCTCGGTGCCCCAGAAGATCGCAGCTGCGTCCTCCAGCTCGCGAAAGTGATTCCGGTTGCGGCGAAAAACCAGATGCACTGTGGCTTCGGGTGAGGCCGTCAGGTCAGGCGTCGCGGCCGACAGTGCCGACAACTGGTCGCTCGCGGCGGAATAGGCACGATGCAAGCGCAGAAACGCGGCGGCGAGGTCGGGCGCATGAACCTGCGCCGCACGCAGTTGAGTCAAGTCAGGCCGCGCCGGTGTAAACAACGGGTCTTGCACTGCCAGCCGCAGGTCGGCCAATTGACCAGAACTGTCGTCCTCGGCAATCTCGCGCCAATCGACACCGTAGGCGTCGAACAGCCGCAGCAAAACGCGGACCGACACAGATCTTTCGTTGTTTTCCAGAAGATTGACGTAGGACGCGGATATACCCAACCTGCGCGCCATCGCTTGTTGCGTCTCACCACGCTCCAGCCGCAAGCGGCGCAAATGTGGTCCGATGAAGGTCTTCTGCATACTTTCGCACACTTTTTCATTTTTGTTTTTATGACATTATTACATATTCGAAATTCTGTAAATATTTGCATTTACAGCAGAACCCGACTGGATTTGCTTAATTCTTCCGCCGCTCGCACTTTGGGCCCAACACGGGGGATAGCGACGTGACTGCCGCACTGAAAACTGGAACCAACCATCTCTTCATCCCCGGCCCGACCAATGTGCCCGAGGTCGTTCGGATGGCGATGAACGTGCCGCAGCAAGACCAGCGCGGGCCGGAATTCGGTAGCTTCGTGCTGTCGATCCTGCGTGACCTGAAGCCGATCTTTGGCTCCGAAATGGCCACCTTGATGATGATCCCGGGTTCGGGCACTTCCGCCTGGGAAACCTCGATCGTCAACACGCTGTCGCCTGGCGACCGGGTTCTGATGGCCAGGCATGGCCAGTTTTCGACGCTTTGGGCCAAGATGGCGGTAGACCTTGGTCTTGATGTGCAACTGGTCGATGTCGCCTGGGGCGCCGGCACGCCAGCCAACGAATTCGCCCGCCTGCTGAGCGCCGACCGCGACGGCAGGATCAAGGCCGTGTTCGTCACGCACAACGAAACCGCGACCGGCGTCACGTCCGACGTCGCCGCCATCCGCAGGGCGCTCGACGCCGCCTTCCACGACGCGCTTCTCTTCGTCGATGGCGTTTCCTCGATCGGTTCGATCCCATTCAGGATGGACGAATGGGGCGTTGATCTCGCCGTTACCGGCAGCCAGAAGGGACTGATGTGTCCAGCGGGCCTTGGCATCCTGGCCGTGTCTGAAAAGGCCCTGGCCGCCGCCCGCACGTCGCAGTTGCGCCGCTCTTTCTTCAGCTTTGCCGATCTCGAGACGACGGCCAAGACCGGCTACTTTCCGCACACCCCGCCGACTGCCGTGCTGCACGGCCTGCGCCGCGCACTGGACCGCATCATGGTCGAAGGCCTTCCCAATGTCTTTGCCCGCCACGCCCGCCTGGCCGCCGGTATTCGTGCCGGTGTCGCCGCCTGGGGACTGGAGACATGCGCCGAGCATCCCTCGCTCGCCTCCAACACCGTCACTGCGATCCGCACCCCCGCAGATATTGACGCGCGAGAGGTGATCCGCATTGCGTTTGAACGCTACAACACCTCTTTCGGCTCGGGCCTCGCCCAGCTTGGCGGCAAGGTGTTCCGCATCGGCCATCTTGGCGACCTGAACGAGGGCATGTGCCTGACCGCCCTCGCCATTGCCGAACTGAGTCTGGTCGAAGCAGGCGCCCGGCTGTATTTCGGCTCGGGTGTGGCGGCGGCCCAAAAAATCTATGCGACCCGTAGCACCGTGGCCCTAGCGGCAGAATAATCAAAGGAAATCAGGCATGAGCCATACATTGCATCCGCTGCGTCGGCAGCGGCTTCAGCGGTCCGAGCTGGCAGTTCCGGCCTCCAATCCAACGATGATCGACAAGGCTGTTGCCGGTGCCGCAGACTACGTATTCCTTGATCTGGAAGACGCCGTCGCCCCGCCGGAAAAGGAGCACGCACGCAAAAACGCGATCCAGGCTTTGAACGACATCGACTGGGCCGCCAAGGGCAAGACGGTTTCGGTGCGGATCAACGGTCTCGACACCCATTACATGTACCGCGACGTGGTCGATGTGATGGAGCAGGCCGGCAACCGCGTCCACACCCTTCTGGTGCCGAAGGTCGGCGTGCCCGGCGATCTTTACATGGTCGAAGCGATGGTCAACCAGATCGAGATGGCCATGGGCTTCACCACCCGCGTCGGTCTTGAGGCGTTGATCGAAACTTCGCTCGGCATGGCCAATGTCGAAGCCATTGCCCAGTTTGGCGGTCGTCTTGAGGCGATGCATTTCGGTGTTGCCGACTTCGCCGCTTCGATGCGTGCGCGCACCACCAATATCGGTGGCCTCAACCCGCATTACCCGGGCGACCAGTGGCACGCAGCCATCGCCCGCATGACCACGGCCTGCCGCGCCTATGGCCTGCGCCCGATCGACGGTCCCTTCGGCGATTTCTCAGATCCCGAGGGCTATCGAGACGGCGCCCGCCGAGCCGCCGCGCTGGGTTGCGAGGGCAAGTGGGCGATTCATCCCTCTCAGATCGAATTGGCGAACGAGGTCTTTTCTCCCACCCCCGCCGAAGTCGCCAAGGCCCGCCGCATTATCGAAGAGCTTCGACTTGCCGAGCAGGATGGCAAGGGCGCGGCCTCGCTAGATGGCAAGATGATCGACGCTGCGTCCGAACGCATGGCGCGAAACGTCCTTGTCGTGGCCGATGCCATCGCTGCGATCTGAAGGGGGAAAGTGAATGGACATTCACGAATATCAGGCCAAGGATATCCTCGCCCGTTTCGGCGTGCCGATCCCGAAAGGCGGGCTCGCGTGGAGTCCCGAACAGGCGGTCTATCGGGCGCGTGAACTGGGCACCGGCCCCTGGGTTGTCAAGGCCCAGGTCCATGCCGGTGGCCGGGGTGCCGCCGGTGGCGTCAAGCTTTGCCGCACGGTTGTTGAGGTGCAATCCTTCGCCGCCGGACTTTTCGGCAAGCAACTGGTTACAAAGCAAACGGACGCCAGCGGCAAAAGCGTAAATCGGCTCTGGGTCGAAAGCGCCTCGGACATCGCCCGGGAACTCTATCTCGGCTTCGTCCTCGACAGGAAATCCGAACGCATCATGATTGTCGCGTCCGGCCATGGCGGGATCGAGATCGAGGATCTGGCCGAGACCGATCCGGCCAGCTTGCGACGCATGACCGTGGACCCGGCAACGGGCCTGTGCGAATTTCAGGCCCGCGAACTGGCCTTTGCGCTTGGGCTGAACGGCAATCAGGTCGGCCAGATGGTGACGATCCTGAAGGCTTGCTATCGTGCCTACCGCGATCTTGACGCAGTGATGGTGGAGATCAACCCTCTGGTCGTGACCGGCGCAGGCGACCTTATTGCGCTGGACGCCAAGATGTCCTTTGATACCAACGCCCTCTTCCGTCGACCGGAGATCGCCGAGTTGCGCGACCGAAGCCAGGAAGACCCGCGCGAGTCGACGGCGAGCGATCACAACCTTGCCTATGTCGGCCTTGCCGGCGATATCGGCTGCATCATCAATGGCGCCGGCCTTGCGATGGCAACGATGGACATGATCAAGCTTGCCGGTGGCGAACCCGCCAACTTCCTCGACATCGGCGGCGGAGCTTCGCCCGAGCGTGTCGTGCGCGCGTTCCAGACAGTTCTCGCTGATCCCAACGTCAGCGTGATCCTCGTCAACATTTTCGCCGGGATCAACCGCTGCGACTGGGTGGCCGAAGGCGTGGTGAAGGCCTATCGCGAGGTCGGCCTGTCCATTCCCGTCGTGGTCCGCCTTGCTGGCACCAATGTCGAAGAGGGCCAGGCGATCCTCAACGCCTCTGGCCTGCCGCTTGTTACGGCCAACACGCTGGAAGAGGCGGCGCAGAAGGCCGTTTCTTCCCGCCTGACCCATGCTGCCTGAGGAGGAACCCATGGCCATTCTGATCACTGAAAAGACCCCTGTGATCGTTCAGGGCATGTCCGGCCGCATTGGCCAATTCCATGCCGCCGACATGATCCGATACGGCACCAATGTCGTGGGCGGCGTCACCCCTGGCAAGGGCGGCGAACGCCTTCTGGATCGCCCGCTCTTCAACACCGTCCGCGAGGCCGTAGAGGCGACCGGGGCCGAGGCCTCTCTGGTATTCGTGCCGCCGCCCTTCGCTGCCGACGCCATCATGGAGGCGGCAGACGCTGGTATCAGGACGGCCGTTTGCGTAACCGACGGTATCCCCTCGCAGGACATGATGAAGGTAAAGCGCTTCCTGCGCCGCTATCCTGAAAGTCGCAAGCTGCGCTTGATCGGGCCCAACTGCGCAGGCGTCATCTCTCCCGGCAAGGGCTTTATGGGTATCATGCCGCCGCATATCTACATGCCGGGTCGGATGGGTATCGTGGGCCGCTCCGGGACGCTTGGCTATGAGGCGGCATCTCAGATGAAGGCGCTGGGGATCGGCGTTTCCACCTCGGTCGGGATCGGCGGCGACCCCATCAACGGATCTTCCTTCCGGGACATTCTGGAGTTGTTCCAGGAGGACCCGGAAACTGATGCCGTCATGATGATCGGCGAAATCGGCGGCCCGCAGGAGGCCGAGGCAGCCCTGTTTGCCCGCGACCGGATGCGCAAACCGGTGGTGGCCTACATCGCGGGTCTGTCGGCACCCAAGGGGCGAAAGATGGGCCATGCGGGTGCGATTGTCAGTGCATTTGGCGAAAGCGCGCAGGAAAAGGTCGAGATTCTGGCGGCAGCGGGCATAATCGTTGCGCCGAACCCTTCGGCGATGGGGGAAACGATGGCCGAAGTTCTGTCGCGGCTGCGCGCGGCCTGAAAGGCGCAGCCGAAGCTACGGACGGCGGGGCGGCGCGCAGAGCCATGTGCCGGTCGGACCTGCGAAAAGGCAAGGGATGCGCCGTGAGACTGTACCGATCTGAGGCCCCAAGCAGTTTCACCCAAGAAAACGGTTTGCGTAAAAGAAAAAACCTGTCAGCATTCCCGACAGAGTCGCCTGGCTTCGGGGGAACTTGGTTGTGCAGTTGCGCGGAATCGCATGGGACCATCGGCGCTGCTGGGGGCCGCTCGAACCGAGCAGCGCACCCTATCTGGCGGAAACCGGAGTGGAAGTCGTCTGGGACAGACGGAGCCTCTACAGCTTTGGCGAAGGCGATCTTTCTGACTATTGCAGGACCTACGATCTGGTCATCTACGACCATCCGTTTGTCGGAGACGCGGCAACCGCAGGGTGGTTGCTCGATCTGGAAACCTATCTGACACCCGCGGATCATGCCGCGTTTTCCGCTGATGCGGTCGGGGCGTCCTGGCGGTCATACGCGCATGGCGGGGCGGTCTGGGCACTGCCGATCGACACGGCGGCGCAAACCGGGGCCTGGCGGCCGGATTTGCTGGAACGTTTCGGCGAGCCGGTGCCGCAGACCCTGGACGAGGTGCTGGCACTGTCGGCGCGGTTGGCGGCACATCGGGCCTTCATCGGCTGGCCCGCAGTGCCGACTGACCAGATGTGCAGCTTCTTTTCGGTCGCGGCCAGCCTGGGGCTGACGCCCGGGCAGGGCGGCGGAGACTTTGTCGGGCTGGCGGACGCAACCGAGGTGATCGGCTGGCTGCAGCGGCTGTTCGCAGCGGCGCATCCCCTGTCGCGCGAATGGAACCCGATCCGCTGTCTGGACCGGATGGCGGCGGGCGACGACGTGGCCTATGTGCCCTATCTGTTCAACTATGTGACCTATTCGACCGGGTCGGGTGCCCGTCCGGTGCGGTTCGGCGCGGCTCCGCGCGTTGACAGGGGCGTGCCGGCCCGGACAATTCTGGGCGGAGCGGGCATCGGGGTCAGTGCCGGATCGGACAACCCCAGGGCAGCGTTCGACTATGCGATGTCTTTGTGCCGACCGGCGTTTCAGGCGGGCGACTATGTGCGCCACGGCGGGCAGCCGGGCAGCCGCACGGCCTGGACCTCGGCCGAGTGCAATGCGCTGACCAACGGTTTCTTTGCCAGCACGCTGCCGGTGCTCGATGCAGCCTATCTGCGCCCGACCCTGCCGGGGTTTGTACCCTTCTTTCACCACGCGACCCTGGGGCTGGCCGCCGTGCTGGCCGAAGGTGCCCCGGTCGCGCCGTTCGTGGCGCGGCTCAATCAGAGTTTTGACCAGTTGCGCAGCGGCGCGAAAGGACCGGGCGTGTGAGCAGCGACCAGAGCCCCTTGCCCGACGATACGCCGCTGCGCCGGACTTATTCGGTGCCTGCGGCTGACAAGGTGCTGGATATTCTGGAATTCATGGCCGGGCAACCGGGCGGGCTGACGCCGACCGAAATCGGGGCGGCGATGGGCCGTACGGTGCATGAAATCTACCGGGTTCTGCTGGTGCTGGAGGCGCGCGGATATCTGTATCGGCGCAGCGGGTCGGACGGCTACCGGCTTTCGCTCAAGCTCTTTGATCTGGCGCACCGGTTGCCTTCGGTGCGCCGCCTGTCGGACTCGGCGCTGCACGTGATGCAGGCGCTGGCTCCCGAAACCCTGCAAAGCTGCCATCTGAGCGTGTTGAGCGGGCATGAACTGCTGATCGTGCTGCAGGTCGATTCGCCGCTGGCGATGCGTTATTCGGTGATGCTGGGGGCCAAGTTCGACTTTTCGGAAACCAGCGCCGGGGCGGTGCTGTTCGCCTATTCGCCCGAGCCGGTGCGGCGGCAGTTGCTGGGCTGGCTGGCGGCCGAGGGACGCGGCGACGACGATCTGCGGCTGCTGGCAGAACGGGTTGCCCTGATCGAGACGCAGGGCCACGAATTGCGCGCGTCGCTCGCAGTTGCTGGCGTCACCAACATTGCGGCACCGGTGTTCGACCATGTCGGCAACGTCGTGGCGGCGCTGACGGTTCCCTACATGCCGCAGCGGGCCGCGACGGTCAGCATCGAACGGGTGCGGGTGTTGGCTCTGGACGCCGTGCGAACCATTTCGGCCAACCTCGGGGCAGCCGATGGCACCTCGGCCAGGGTGGGGACGTAGCACGATGGTCAGGCCCGACAGCCCCCCGGTGTTCGAACCCCTTGCCGCTCTGGTGGCGCGGATCGGATCGGGCAGCCGGCTGGCGGTGGGCGGCCACCATTTCGCCCGGCTGCCGATTGCCGCGTTGTGCGCCTTGGCTTCCAGCGGGGTGCGCGATCTGAATTATTTCTCCTGGGGCGGCGGCTTGCCGCTGGAAATCCTGCTTGCGTCGGGCAGTGTCGGGCGGATCGATCTGTGCTTTGCCAGCCTCGACATCTTTGGCCTGCCGCCCCGGTTTCGTGCCGTGGCCGAGGCGCGGTCGGTGCCGGTGCACGACTGGCCGGCGCTGGCGATGATTCAGGGGTTGCGGGCAGCGGCGCAGAACTTGCCGTTTTTGCCGATGCAATGGCCCGAAGGGTCCGACATGGGCGCGCGTTGCCCCGGTCTGCGGCTTGCCAGCGACGAGGGGCCGGGCATCGGGCTGGTGGCGGCACAAGCGCTGGATACAGTGCTGCTGCACGCGCCCTATGCCGACCGGGCCGGGAATGT
>JANNPZ010000082.1:0-3273 GCA_031400505.1 Paracoccaceae bacterium
CAAGATCGAAGCCTTTACCGATTTTATCGACGAGCGCCTGGCGGGCGATGTCGCGCGTTCGGGTAATGACCGGGCGCTGTTGCTTGATGCCGTCGTCGCGACCGGGGGCGTCACGCCCAGCCTTGTCGAGGCGCTCGAGGCCGGCGGTCCCTATGGCATGGGTTGGCCCGCACCGCGCATTGCCGCCGGACCCATGCGCGTGATCAAGGCCGATATTGTCGGCAGCGGTGGGCATGTCCGCGCCGTCATGGCCGGCGACGACGGGCGCAGCGTCAAGACCGTCGCCTTTCGCAGTGCCGATACACCGCTGGGACTGGCTCTGCTGGGCGCACCCCGTGACCGGCGACTGTGGGTGGCCGGGCGCGCCAAAATTGACGACTGGGGCGCCCGGCCTGCCGCCGAAATGCACCTCGATGATGCGGCATGGTGCGACTGATCCTAGTCGCGTCTTGACCATGTCCTAAGGCTCGCCTATGCGCCCAACTCGCTTCGCAGCGGCCCCTTCGTCTAGCGGTTAGGACGCGGCCCTTTCACGGCTGAAACACGGGTTCGATTCCCGTAGGGGTCACCATCACGGCGACGGAAATTGCTTTAGAACGGGCTCATCCCGAGATATTTCAGCACGCCGAGCGCCACGAGCAGAATTGCTATTGCAATGATGATGTTCGCAACGTTGATTTCGCTTTTCGCGACGACGAGCTTTTCGTCTTTGTTGATCTCGGTCATGTTTTTTCCTGCTATTTCGAGGGATTATCAGTGATTTATAGCTGATAGAGAACTCAGTAACGCCCGCAGGTTTAAGAGGTGATAAGATTTGACGATAACTTCCGGCCGTGCGGCGTTCGACACGCTTCAAAAGCAAATGCCGCTCCAACAAAGTTGAAGCGGCATCGCAAATTAACGGTAATCCGGGCTGACTGCGGCTCAATAGGCCGGCGTCATGCTTTCCGAGTTTTTGGCACGTCCGCCCGCTGCGTTCAACATTTCGCGAACCGTTTGGGCATCCATGTTGGTGCCCTGTGTATCGACGGAAACAAAGACGCCGCCGTCGTTGATACGGCTTTCGTAATAGCTGGCATCTTCGCTGTCGACGCCATGATCGGTGAGCAACCCTGCCAACCCGCCAGCGGCGGCGCCGATTGCGGCACCGGTCAACGCGGCACCGGGAATCGCAGCAGCAGCGATAGCACCGGCGGCGACGAGCGGTCCGACACCTGGGATTGCAAGGGCAGCAATGCCCAACAGCGTCCCCGCACCGGCGCCGAGCGCGGCTTTACCAACGATATCGGTTGCGGCTTCGGCACCGCTTCCGTCTGTTGCCATATTTTTTCCGTCGTTTTGCGCGATGATCGAAATGGCACTGTCCGAAATCCCCGCATTGCGGATTGTCGTGACGGCGCGTTCTGCTTCGGTTTCACTGTCGAAAACCGCTGACACAAGATTGGCGTTCATTTCACTCTCCATTGCGTGAGTTCGGGCAACCGCTTCGCCAGATGGTTGTTCCGCCGTTTTGAGCATTCGGCGACGGGGCGGGATGATCCGAACAGGATGAGCGCCCAAAGGCTCGGAAGCCTGCAATTTAGAAAAAGGATGTCGCTAATTACGGTGTCAAAATCAACCCGGCGGCACCTGCGCCTGCGACCACTAATGGTGTGGCCCATTTGCTGCGGAAGAGCAGTATCACGGCGATACCGGCGACGGCGATCGCTAGCGCCGCAGCAATATCGGTGACGCTCGCCACCGTTGCTGCCCCGAGCTGAAGAAGCGTTGCCCCGATCACGCCGACAACCGCAGCGGCAATCCCGTTCAACACGCCAGTCAGGCGCGGATGGTCGACGATGTCCTCCAAGCGCTCGAAAAAGATCATCGAAAAGGCAAATGCCGGTAAAAACATGCCTGCCGTTATGGCCAGCGCCCCCGGCAGCCCGCCCACCATAAAGCCGGTAAACGTCGCAAAAATAACAAGCGGCGCGGGGATGATATTGGCAAAAGCAACGCCATCCAGAAACACCGCATCGGAAAGCCAGCCGCGCTGCACGGTATCGGCGCGGACATAGGGGATTGCGGTGTAAGCGCCGCCGAACGTCAGGAGCCCGCCTTTCAGCCCCGCAATGACCAGCGAGATCGTATCGACGCCGATAACGGACGTTGTCCCGGTCGCTATCGTCGACGGCGGATTGCCCGCAGAAGCCCATGCGACGCCAGCAGCAACACCACCGATGGTGATCGCGATTGCGGGCCGCTGTGCCGTTGCGCTTATCAACCCTGCTGCGACCAAGGGGATCCAGAAGGGAACAGCGAAAAGCGTCGCCGCGAACGACAGGCCGGCCAGCAGCCACAGCAACGAAGCGGTGAGAATGTGAGATCCGATCCGCTGCACCGCACGCGCGATGATGACCAGCATGGCGATCTGAATGCCGAGCAGCGCAGGCTCAAATTGTGCACTCGCTTGCAGCCAATCACGATACGCCCAGGCGATCAGCAGCATCAGCGCAAAACCCGGCACCATGAAACCGATCCCCGCGAGGAGGCCGCCGATTCGTCCCCGGGCAACAATGCCGAGGTGCACGCAAAGTTCATGCGCTTCGGGCCCCGGAAGGGCCTGCATAACCGCCAGCAACCGGTTGAACCGATCGGGCGATATCCACCGCCGTCGCTCGACAAGTTCGGCCCGGATCATGGCGATCTGCGCAACAGGGCCGCCAAAAGCCAGACTGCCGAAGCGCAGGAAGAGCAGGAACAGGGCCGTCAGGCCCATCGATTGTGGCGAAGCCTGCCTGTTGCGTGGGGAATCCTGACGGTCGGTCTGCATTGGCGTCGCTCCTGCCGCCGGCACGGCAAATGGAGCGGAACTTGGGCAAAATGGCCTCGACGGGTGTCCGCGGGACCCGCAACAGTTTCATAATGTGGTGTCCAACGATTATGCAAGCTTGCCGGTCAGTGCAGATGCTGTCACCGATCAAGCGAAGCATCGGGTTGTTTGGGGGAGGCCGGGTTGCCGGAAATAATCGACAGCGTGATCGAAACGCTGACAGGCATTCTCGAACCACACGGCGCGGCCGTGGCGGCGACCGCCACAAGTTTCACGCCGAACGATTTCAGCGTCCATTTTTTCCTGCAGCTTGCGATCATCATCGCCACCTGCCGTGTCGTGGGGCACCTTGGGCAAAAACTGCTGGGGCAGCCGCAGGTCGTCGGCGAAATGATTGCCGGTGTCATCCTCGGGCCGTCGCTGTTCGGCCTGTTCCTGCCCGATGCGCAGGCGGCGGTCTT
>JANNPZ010000090.1:0-108341 GCA_031400505.1 Paracoccaceae bacterium
GATATGGCGGGATCGCGCGGATGAAACTGTCGACCAAGGGGCGCTATGCGATGGTGGCGCTGGCCGATCTGGCGCTGACCGAGGCGAAGGCGGGGGGCGATGATCTGAAATCACTGGCCGAGGTGGCCAGGCGGCAGGACATCAGCCTGCCCTATCTGGAACAGTTGTTCGTCAAGCTGCGCCGCGCGGGGCTGGTCGAGGCGGTGCGCGGGCCCGGCGGCGGGTACCGTCTGGCGCGCAGCCCGGATGCGATCCGGATTTCCGAGGTGATGGAGGCTGTCGAAGAAACGGTTGATGCACTGCACACCGGGGCTGGGGCAAGCGGCGGGGTTTCGGGCACGCGGGCTCAGTCGCTGACCAATCGCTTGTGGGAAGGGTTGTCGGCGCAGGTCTATGTGTTCTTGCACCAGACCCGCCTGTCGGACGTGATCCGCAACGAAATGCATCCCTGCCCGGCGGTGCCGGCACTGTTCCGCGTTGTGGATGAAGAATGATCTTGGGTCAGAGGCTGGTTGCAGACGTCGCGGACCCGACCGGAGGTGTAGAAAAGGGGGGCTGTCTGCCCCCCCTCGGCCTGCGGCCTGACCCCCCGAGGATGATTGGGCCAAGGTGAATGAAAGAACGGGTCTACCTGGACTGGAACGCCACGACACCGCTGCGCCCGGAGGCGCGGGCGGCGATGATCCAGGCCATGGATTTGGTGGGCAATCCGTCTTCGGTGCATGCCGAGGGGCGGGCCGCGGCGGCAATGCTGGATCGTGCGCGCGCGCAGGTTGCGACAGCTTTGGGTGCTGGAGGCGCGGAGGTGGTCTTTACATCCGGGGCCACGGAGGCGGCCGCACTGGCCTGCGCAGGGCGCGGTCTGGTCTGTGCTGGTGTCGAACATGAGGCAGTTCTGGCATGGTGTTCGCCGAGTTTGGCAGTTGAAGGCAGTGGGCGGGTCGCGGTCGAAGCGCCGGCGAAGACCGCACTGCAATTGGCCAATTCGGAAACCGGGGTGGTTCAGGCATTGCCGCAGGGGTTGGCTGTGGCCGATCTGACGCAAGCATTTGGAAAACTGCCGTTCGGCTTTGATTGGTTGGGGTGCGAGATCGGGTTGGTTTCCGCTCACAAGCTTGGCGGGCCAAAGGGCGTGGGCGCTGCGGTGGTCAAATCAGGCGTCGAGGTTGCAGCGCAGCTTCGAGGCGGGGGGCAGGAAATGGGGCGGCGCGCGGGGACCGAAAATCTGATCGGCATTGCCGGGTTCGGCGCTGCGACAGAGGCGGCAGCCCGCGATCTGGCCGCGGGGGTTTGGGAAGAAGTCGCCCAGATTAGAAATATTCTAGAAAGCGCATTGTCGTCCTTCGGATTTGAGACTATTTCCGTCGGGAATGAAGTGGAGCGATTGCCAAACACGATTTCGCTGATTTCTCTGGGATGGAAAGGCGAAAGTCAGGTCATGGCGATGGATCTTGCAGGGTTTGCCATCTCGGCCGGATCGGCGTGTTCCAGTGGCAAGGTGCGGGTTTCGAAAGTACTGCGAGCCATGGGATTTGACGAAGGGCAGGCGGGTCAGGCGATCCGGTTGTCTTTGGGGCCGGGGATCAGCGAGCGCGACGTTTTGCGCTTTGCCGACACATGGGCTGGGGCCTATCGGCGGGTTCTGGCGCGGGTTGCGTGACGAAAGGGTTTGGGATGGACATGGACATAGTAGGTCTGGAAGTGCGCGACGGAGTGGATCGGGAAACGATCGAAACCGTGAATGCCATGTCGGGCACGTACAAATACGGCTGGAACACCGACATCGAAATGGACTATGCGCCAAAGGGCCTGTCCGAAGACATCGTGCGCTTGATCTCGTCCAAGAATGATGAACCCGAGTGGCTCTTGGAGTGGCGCTTGGCGGCCTATCGGCGCTGGGTGAACCTGCAGGAGCCGACTTGGGCCATGGTCAGTTATCCGGCGATCGACTATCAAGAGCAGTATTACTACGCCAAACCGAAGAGCATGGACGTAAAGCCGAAGGATCTGTCTGAAGTCGATCCCAAGTTGTTGGCAACGTACGAAAAACTTGGGATTCCGCTGAAAGAGCAGATGCTGCTGGCGGGTGTCGAGGTTCCCGAGGGCGAGCGGCGCGTGGCGGTGGACGCGGTTTTTGACAGCGTCAGTGTCGGCACGACGTTCAAGGCCGAACTCGCCAAGGCTGGCGTGATCTTCTGTTCGATTTCAGAAGCGGTGCGCGAACATCCGGACCTCGTGCGACAGTATCTTGGCACCGTGGTTCCGCCGTCAGACAACTATTTTGCGACGCTGAATTGCGCCGTGTTTACCGATGGCTCTTTCGTCTACATTCCTCCGGGCACCCGCTGCCCGATGGAGCTTTCGACCTATTTCCGGATCAACGCCGAAAACACCGGCCAGTTCGAGCGTACACTGATCATTGCCGACAAGGGGGCCTATGTCAGCTATCTGGAGGGCTGCACCGCGCCGAAGCGCGACACCCATCAGTTGCACGCCGCTGTGGTCGAACTGGTGCTGCTCGATGATGCCGAGATCAAGTACTCGACGGTGCAGAACTGGTATCCTGGGGACGAAAACGGTGTGGGCGGCATCTACAACTTCGTGACCAAGCGCGCTGATTGCCGGGGCGCGCGGTCCAAGGTGATGTGGACGCAGGTGGAAACGGGGTCGGCGATCACGTGGAAATATCCGTCATGCATTCTGCGCGGCGACGACAGCCAAGGGGAATTCTATTCCATAGCCATCGCCAACAACGCGCAACAAGCCGATACCGGCACCAAGATGGTGCATCTGGGCAAGCGGACGAAATCGCGCATCGTTTCAAAGGGCATCTCTGCCGGACGGGCACAAAACACCTATCGCGGTCTGGTAAGCATGCATCCCAAGGCTTTGGAAAGCCGCAACTATACGCAGTGTGACAGTCTGCTTATCGGGGCCAACTGCGGCGCGCATACGGTTCCTTATATCGAGGTGCGCAATACATCCAGCCGCGTCGAACATGAGGCTACCACATCCAAGGTGGACGAAGATCAGTTGTTCTACTGCCGGTCGCGCGGGATGAGCGAGGAAGACGCCGTGGCGCTTGTCGTCAACGGGTTCTGCCGCGAGGTGCTGCAGGCCCTGCCGATGGAATTTGCAATGGAGGCGCAAAGCCTGGTTGCCATCTCGCTGGAAGGCTCGGTTGGATGAGAAGGCACGTCGAGGACCCACTCGATGGTCAGGTGACGATCACTCCGGTCGGGCAGGTCGTGCGGTCCGTGATCTGGGGCCAGCCGGTATACTTCACGGTGACCAACCCGAATGATGCAATCCAGCGCAAACATCGCGCGGGGCGCTTTTACGAGCCGCAGGAACTGGACCTGATCCGTGCCTGTTTCCGTCCCGGTCAGGTCTTTTGCGACATCGGCGCGAACATCGGCAACCACACGCTGTTCGCGCTGAAATTCATGTTCGCCGCGCGCGCGATCCTGTTCGAGCCGAACCCGGTCGCGATTGAGCTGTTGCGATCCAATCTGCAACTGAACGGGGTTGAAGATCTGTGCGATCTGTCGCACCTCGGCTACGGTTTGTCTGACAGCATCGCTACGGGTCTGACGATCAACGCCTCGCCGAACAATCTCGGCGGCGGGCGGATGGAAAAGGGCGACGGGACGTTGCAGACCCTGCGCGGTGACGACGCCCTTGGTTCGACGCCGGTTGATTTCATCAAGATCGACGTCGAGGGGATGGAAATGCAGGTCCTTGCGGGGCTTGCCGGGACCATCGCAACCCGCCAGCCGGCCATGTTCATTGAAGTCGACAACGAAAACGCAGATGCCTTCGCCAGATGGCTTGTGGAAAACAGCTATGTCGTTCGCGCCAAGCACAAGCGTCACAAGCTTAACGAGAACTATCTGATCGTGCCACGTCCGCTGCGGCGTCGGGCCTTGCGCGCCTGATGGACGACGTCATGTTTGCCCGCCCCGTTCTGACTCTGCCCGACACCGAGGCTGCGGAATTGCTGTCACAGTATCGCCAGGCAGATGTCATTCTGGAGTATGGCTCAGGCGGCTCGACGGTGATGGCTGCCGAATTGCCGAACAAGCGGATATTCACTGTGGAAAGCGACCTTGTCTGGACCGACAGGTTGCAGGCGTGGTTCATGGGCAATCCGCCAGCTTCGATGCCGGTGCTGCATCATGTCGACATCGGCCCCTGCGGGGAGTGGAGCCATCCGATAGACGACACCACGTTCCGGTTGTGGCCGTCTTATCCGCAAGGCATATGGGATCGCGATGGGTTTACCGGCCCCGATGTGGTGCTGGTGGATGGGCGGTTCCGGCTCGCCTGCCTGCTGACCGCCGCTTTGCGTACCCGCAAGGCGGTGACTGTGCTGGTTGACGACTACATTGACCGCCCGAGCTATCATAAAGCCGAAGGGACGTTGGGCAAGCCTGCGATGATCGGGCGGATGGCCCGGTTCGATCTGACCCCGGGAATGATCCCGATGGACCGGCTGCAGCTGGTCATCGACAGCCACATGCGTCCGCTGTAGGCGCAGGAGAAAGAAATGCTTGAAATCAAGAATCTGCACGTCAAACTTGAGTCCGAAGACAAACAGATCCTGCGGGGAGTCGATCTGTCGATCGGTCCGGGCGAGGTCCACGCGATCATGGGGCCGAACGGGTCTGGCAAATCGACGATGTCGTATGTGCTGTCGGGTCGCGATGGCTATGCGGTGACGGATGGCAGCGCCACACTGAACGGGGCCGACCTTCTGGCGATGGACCCGGAAGAACGGGCGGCGGCGGGGCTGTTTCTGGCCTTTCAGTATCCGGTCGAAATTCCGGGCGTAGGAAACATGACATTCTTGCGCACTGCGTTGAATTCACAGCGCAAGCTGCGCGGTGAGGCCGAAATTTCGGCAGGGGATTTTCTCAAGCTGGTTCGCGAAAAGGCCAAGGCGTTGAAGATCGACGCCGACATGCTGAAGCGACCGGTAAATGTCGGCTTTTCGGGGGGCGAGAAAAAGCGCAACGAAATCCTGCAGATGGCGACGCTGGAACCCCGGATGTGCATTCTTGACGAGACGGATAGCGGGCTTGATGTTGACGCGATGAAACTGGTGGCCGATGGGGTCAACGCCTTGCGCGATACGGGACGGTCGTTTCTGGTTATCACGCATTATCAACGACTTCTCGATCATATTGCTCCTGATGTCGTGCACATCATGGCGGCCGGCCGGATCATCAAGTCTGGTGGCCCCGAGCTTGCCTTGCAAGTCGAGAACCATGGCTATGCCGGCCTGCTGGCCGAGGTGCAGGGATGACGCTTGCGCTGCCAAAACAGACGGCGTTGGACGCAAGGTTGGCCGGCATGGCAACGCCGGACGACGGGTTGGCCGCAACGCGAAGACTTGCCCTGTCACGTTTGGCTGCGATGGGGCTGCCGGGGCGGCGCGATGAATACTGGCGCTACACCGATCCGGCGGATTTCAATACAAATTCAGTGCCTTATGCATCAGTGTTCAATGCTGGCGACGAACCGGACGCATTTGCAGCGATAGACCGTCTGAAAATCGTCTTTGTGGATGGTGTGTTCGATGCCATTGCGTCAGATGATTTGACACTGTCCGGGGTCAAGATCAGCCGTCTGGCCGAGGCTGACGCTTGGGCGAAAGATATCTATGGCCGACTGGAAGAGCAGGGCCAGAAACCGGTTCCGCGTCCGTTTGCTGCGTTGAATACGGCCTATGCCACGGATGGCGTTCTGATCCGTGTGACAGGGCATGCACCCAAACCGATAGCGCTGATTTACATCCATGCATCAGAGAGTTCGGACGCTGTTCTTCACCACTGCATTCAAGTCGATCCGGGGGCAGAACTGACGTTGCTGGAAAGTGGCCCAGCCGCCGCACGGTTTTGCAAGGTTATGGAGGTGGACCTGGGCGCAGGCGCCGCGTTTCACCATATCCGCACGCAAGGGCGCGACCATGAGCGACGTGCAGTTTCGCATCTCTTTGCGCGCCTGGCTGCCGGGGCGCTGTTCAAAAGCTTTACGATGACCGCCAATGGCGTGATGACGCGCAATGAGGCTGTGATCGATCTGGTGGGCGATGATGCCGTGGCGCATCTGGCGGGTGCCGCGCTGGGGGATGGCGCATTTCACCACGACGATACCGTGTTCGTAACCCATCAGGGACAACGCTGCGAAAGCCGGCAGGTTTTCAAGAAGGTGTTGAAAAACGGCGCGGTAGGGGTGTTTCAGGGCAAGATCCTGGTTAAATCCGGTGCGCAAAAGACCGATGGATATCAGATCAGCCAGTCTTTGTTGCTCGATGATGACAGCCAGTTTCTTGCCAAACCGGAACTCGAAATCTATGCCGACGATGTGAAATGCAGCCATGGTTCAACATCAGGCGCGATTGATGAAACGGCGCTGTTCTATCTGCGGTCGCGCGGGATTGACCTGCGTTCGGCTCAGGCGCTGCTTGTTCTGGCTTTTCTGGCCGAAGCGATTGCGGAAATTGCCGATGAGGCCATTGCTGACGACATTCGTGGCCGCCTAGAGGGTTGGCTTGCGCGGCACGGAGCCTAGAATGCCTGTGTTGATCGACATCGCTAGCGGTTGGCGCGATCCGGCGGGGCTGTCGCGGTCCAAGATGGAGCAGGGCGAAGGTGCCGCACTTGCCGTTTTGATGGGGGCCTGCGCGCTGCTGTTTGTGGCGCAGTGGCCGCGTCTCGCGCGTGAAGCGCATCTCAACCCCGAGGTTCCGCTGGAGGCGTTGCTGGGTGCGGCCTTGCTGGGCCTGGTCTTTGTACTGCCTTTGGTCTTTTACGGTCTGGCGGCTGTCAGCATGATCGTGACACGGGCCGCAGGGCTTCGGATCAGCGCCTTTGGTGCCCGTGTTGCGTTGTTCTGGGCTTTCTTCTGTCTGTCGCCGCTGCTGCTGCTGCATGGGTTGTCGGTTGGTTTTCTGGGGCAGGGTGCGGCAGTGACCGTTCTGGGGCTGTTTGTCGTAGCAGCGTTCGGGTATCTTTGGATGCGGATGTTGGCAGGAGTACGGGAATGATCGACGGAACTCTGGCCGGCGTGCTGCAAGCCGCGCATTTCACCGTTCAGAATCCCCGCGCCGGGGCCCGGGCGTTGATCAACATGCGACTGCCGATGTCGGTCCGTTGGCTGGCTTTCGGTGTCGTGGTCACGGGGTCTTGCTTGCTGACAATCCTTGCGGTGAGGCTGTCGCCATCCGGAGGTGATCCGGCCGTTCAGCAAATGATATCACAACCGATTTTTCTTGCGCTGATGCAGGCAGTGGTGATGTTTGTCTTTACCCAGCTGATGTCGCAGGTCGGGCGGATGGCAGGCGGGACCGGCAATTTTGCTGATGCGCTGTTGCTGCTGACCTGGGTTCAAGTGATCTTGATGCTGCTGCAAGTCGTGCAGATCGCGGTTGAGCTGGTCCTGCCGACAGCCAACCAGTTGATCAGTTTGCTGGGGCTGGGCCTGACGCTGTGGCTGGTTACAAATTTTGCCGCAGAGTTGCACGGTTTCAAATCCTTAGGCGCGGTGTTTGCCGGGGTGATCGGCACGGTTCTGGCGGCAACATTTGCCGTCAGCATCCTGTTGTTTTCGCTGGTTGGGGGGCCATGAATGTATGATGTGGATGCCGTTCGCGCCGATTTCCCGATCTTGTCGCGACGGGTGAACGGCAAACCTCTGGTCTACCTTGACAACGGGGCGTCTGCGCAAAAGCCGCAGGTTGTGATCGATGCGATGACACAAGCATATTCCATGGAATATGCCAATGTTCATCGTGGCTTGCACTATCTTTCCAATCTTGCGACCGAACACTATGAAGCGGCCCGCGGCAAGGTAGCGCGCTTTCTTGATGCACAGGAAGGCGAGATTGTCTTTACCACCGGCACGACAGAGGCGATAAACCTGATCTCCTACGCCTGGGCCGCGCCCCGTTTGCAGCCCGGCGACGAGATAGTTCTAAGCATTCTTGAGCATCACGCGAACATCGTGCCCTGGCATTTTCTGCGAGAGCGACAGGGCGTTGTCCTGAAATGGGTCGATTGCGATCAAGACGGCAATCTGGACCCACAGGCGGTTCTGGATGCGATCGGGCCTCGGACCAAACTGATCGCAATTACACATATGTCCAACGTGTTGGGGACTGTTGTTGATGTTGCGGCGATCTGTGCGGGCGCGCACGAACATGGTGTTCCAGTGCTGGTTGATGGCAGTCAGGCCGCAGTCCATATGGCCGTCGATGTCGCAGCACTGGATTGTGATTTCTATGCGATAACCGGACATAAACTCTATGGCCCATGTGGTTCCGGAGCGATCTTCATCAGATCCGAGAGGATGGCCGAAATGCGTCCCTTCCTTGGTGGGGGCGACATGATCCGCACGGTATCGCGGGACACGGTCACATGGAATGATCCGCCGATGAAGTTCGAGGCCGGGACCCCCGGGATAGTGCAACAGATCGGTCTTGGTGTTGCGCTGGATTACATGGCCGCGCTTGGCATGCAGAATATCGCCGCACACGAACATAGGCTGCGCGACTATGCGTTCGGCAGACTTTCGGCGCTCAACTGGCTGCAAATGCAGGGAAATAGCGCGAATAAGGGTGCTATTTTCTCCTTCACCCTTGACGGCCCGGCGCATGCACATGACATTTCGACCATCCTGGATCAACGCGGGATCGCGGTCAGGGCAGGTACCCATTGTGCCATGCCCTTGATGCAACATCTTGGCGTCGGGGCGACAGCGCGCGCTTCGTTTGGCCTTTACAACACAACCGAAGAGGTTGACGCGCTGATTTCGGGGTTGGAGTTGTGCCACGACTTGCTTGGCTAGCTGTTGCAGACCCTGCAGTTAGTTGGTAAGCACACCGCAGGTACCCATAGCTCAGCTAGATACAGCGTTGCCCTCCGAAGGTTGATGTCAAGGGGCGGTGTCGAAGAAGGAGAAAGAAAAGACACGCGTAAACATGACCTTGCGCGCAACATAGATCGCTGGACTTTTGTCTGGTTTTTCGCGTAAGCCCTGCGTAAGCAGTTGACGAAAAATAAAGACCCGATGCACCCATAGCTCAGCTGGATAGAGCGTTGCCCTCCGAAGGCAAAGGCCGCACGTTCGAATCGTGCTGGGTGCACCAAAATTACCTTTTAAATCAAAGAATTGATGGGCATTCTTAATGTCGGAATTATCTTAGAAAGCCATGGAAACGCCACGAAAGCAGTTTTTATCCTGATGGGGCGATTGCCCAACCCGCGCCGCCAGGAGTCTGGTCAAAGCACTGATCACTGACTGCGTGACAACAACCGCGAAACGCTCAAACCCGCTCGGACGATGAATTGGGGCAGCGAAAGCGAGTAGTGGTCGCAGTTCAGCGCCAGAATGCCCGGCGCCACGCCGGCGGTCCTTAGCCTGCCGACCAGTTGCCGAGACAGCTCAGGTAACACCACCGTGTCCCTCCTGGCGAAGACAAACTGAAGATCAAGATCGGTTCGCGCCAGTTTGTCGGCAGAGTTTTCCAGATTGAGCGGGGCCCAGGCACGCCGAAGGTTGGACAATCCTACCTCAGCATCCAAGCTGGCACGTACAGTGATCGATACGCCGGGGTGCATATCGACATCATCGAAGGGGCCCCGTCCGATCACATCGCGGCCGTGCGGATGCACAAGCTCGACGTGGCCTTCGTCACGGGAGCCCCGTCCCAAGCGGATTGCGATGCAGCGCAGCTCTGGACCGAACGGGTCTTCGTCGTGCTCCCGAGCAGTCACCACCCGCACCCATACGGAACTGCCGTTAGGCGGTGTCGCAATGAACAAGGTCAGCACCCCACCAGTCGCGATGCCGAAACTCGCCCCCATGTCCGTCAGCGTCACCTTCGGCAATGATCAGGCCTAGCTCGTAGTGGACAGTGGGCGACAGGCTCTCGACGATACCGCGCAGGGCGTCCCGGCCCTGAGGAATGTTCGGATTGTGCTGGATGTAGTCGTCGGTATAGAGGCGTTCGACCGCCGAGGCATCATGACGCTGGAACAGCGACGTCATGGCGTCCAGCACCAGCGCCCGGTTCCGGTTGGGGCGGTCATCGGCAACGCGATCTGCAGGCCGGGTGATCGCAGTCGTTCCCGTCATCCGCAGAAACTGGCCACCATGCAGCATGGCAAATGAATGCACGACGCCGCGATCATAGTCCTGAACGTTCGTGACGGTGGCACCGTCTGTTTCCTGCCAACTGACAGCGAAGACACTGTTGCCAAGCGGCTTCACATAGATATCGACAGTCTCGATATGGGCGAAGGGTCCTTCCTTGATCTCGAACCTGAGTTGGCCGATCGACAAAAGTGAAAGGCTCACTTTGAAGTTCGGGTAGGCGACATCCATTTCCAGCCCAATGGGAAAATGATCCATAGACATTCGGTTCCTTTCAAAACGGGATTGTTCCAGCGGACTGCGCGCTGGCGGTTCGGGGCGTCTGTCGTCATCGATCAAGTGCCCGGCTGGTCAAGAAAGACATGCAGGGACTGGATGAGCCCGCGCTCGATGTGCGCGACATCGGTGCCGGTCACGGCAACGGGGCCTCCCGGCGGTCCGCCGCGCCACTGCAGCCGGCCGACACCGTTGTGGCCCAAGGCCGACCTGATTGCGGTGAAGGTGAAATCAGGGGGAAGATGCGCAAGCAAATCCGTCACGGCTTGCGAGATCGCGTCATGGCCCCGCGCGGACTGCTGCGGTTCGTGAAGTTCGGCATCCGCGGCGTAGAGTTCACGGATCGCCTCGATGCGCCGCAAGGCATCACGTTCGCCGAACACCTGTTCCAGGTTGGCCTGCATGATTTCAGCGTAATTCATCGCGTGCTCCTCAAAGCGGTTTTCGACGGGCAAATGGGGGATGACAGGGCTTGATCAACGGTTGGCTTCCGCGTCGCATCGTTCAGGCTGCCTGTCATCCCCAGGGCAAGATCACTCAGCGGCGCGTTGCATCGGAGTGTTGAGCAATTGCTGTTCCCACAGGTATCCTCGTGTCCACGAAACCGGCAGCAGCTCATAGGATCAAACCAGATCGTCAGCCTGCCCCGGCGCTTAAGCGCCTTGTTATACTCGGGCCAGTTCTGCGACTCGTAGCTCAGGGTGTTCGGTCTGCTCATCCAGCCTAGCTATCACGCTGGATTCATGAGATGAATCCCCTAAGGACTTTTGTGCAACAGAGGCGTTGTGCGCCCACGTTACGAAAGTGGCAGGCGTTCGCCTTGATCAGCCATCTCCCTGGCCGCGACACTGTTGTTCAGGCCCGACCGTGCCGCTTCTGACACCCGAGAGATCAGTTGCGATCGTGTGCGATCGTGATACTATACGTCCGTTCAGTAAGAGAAATTTGGGGCGTTTGCATGTCGGCTGATCCGCGCTTTGACATACTTTTTGAGCCCTTAAAGATCGGGCCAAAGCTTGCGCGGAATCGATTCTTCCAAGTGCCACACGCGTCGGGCATGACCAATGCCGCACCGCATGTCAGGGCCGCATTCCGGGAAACGAAAGCTGAGGGCGGTTGGGCTGTCGTGTCGACCGGGGCCTGTTCGGTTCATCCTTCGTCGGACGACAGCCCCTTTCCCTTTGCCACGCTTTGGGATCAGGCCGATCTGCGAAGCCATGCCCTGATGACCGAGGCCGTGCATCGCCACGGGTCCTTGGCGGCGGTGGAGTTGTGGCATGGCGGGGCTGCAGCGATGAACCGGACAACCCGGCATCCGCCCCTGTCGCCGTCCGGCATTCCGTGGATGGCAACGCATGTGCCCTTCATGTCTTCGGCCCGGCCGCGGGTGATGGACGCCGGTGACATCCGCGAATTGATCCGCTGGCACGCTGACGCTGCGGTCCTGGCCGAGCAGGCGGGCTTTGACATTCTATATGTCTATGCCGGCATGGGTTATCTGCCGTATCAGTTCCTGCTTTCCGACTACAACCACCGGACGGACGATTACGGCGGGTCGGTCCGCAACCGGGTGCGGTTGGTGGAACAGCTGCTTGACGCGGTGCGCGAGGCGACCCATGGGCGCTGCGCGGTCGCTTTGCGGATCTCGATGCAGGAGTTGCGCGGGCGCACGTCCGACGTGGCCCCAAGCGAAGCACATGAGGTGATTGGGTATCTCAAAGACGCGCCCGACCTGTTTGACGTCAAGATGGACTACTCGGCGTTTGACTGCGCGGCCAGCCGGTACACTGCGGAAGGCAGCCACGAGACGGTGGTGGATTTCCTGAAAACCGTGACCGACAAGCCGGTGGTGGGCGTTGGCCGCTTCACCAGCCCCGACACCATGGTATCGATGATCAAGCGTGGCGTGCTGGATTTCATCGGCGGCGCACGTCCCTCGATTGCCGACCCTTTCCTGCCCAAGAAGATCGAGGAAGGCCGGGTCGAGGACATCCGCGAATGCATCGGATGCAATCTTTGCATCTCAAGCTGGCATGACGGGGTATGGGTCCGCTGCACGCAAAACCCCACCGCGGGTGAAGAATGGCGGCGCGGTTGGCATCCCGAGATCGTGCGGAAGGATGGTTCGGGTTCGGTGCTGGTCGTCGGCGCGGGTCCCGCAGGGCTGGAGGCGGCGCTGACGCTGGCCCGGCGCGGGCACGAGGTTGCGCTGGCCGACAAGGCGCGCGAGTTTGGCGGGCGCCTGCGTTGGGAAAGCCGGTTGCCGGGTCTGGGCCAATGGCACCGGGTGGTGGATTACCGGATGGGGCAGTTGAAGAAGCTGCCCAACGTCTCGCTTTACCCCGAAAGCGATCTGACGGCGCAGGATGTGCGCGATTTTGGCGCGGATCATGTGGTGATCGCCACCGGCGCGCGCTGGTTGCCGCATCTGTGCGGGGCCAACGAGTTGCCCTCGGGGTCGCTGAAGGCCCCCCGCGTCTATACGCCCGACGATCTGGCAGCGGGGGTCGTGCCCGAAGGTCCGGTCGCGGTGTTCGATTACGACTCGTATTATCTCGGGTCGGCGATTGCGGAGTCGCTGGCGCATCTTGGGGTGACCTATATCACCACCGCAGGGGCCGCCGCTGCCTGGGGGTTCATGACCAACGAGCAGCCGCTGGTGCATCAGTCGTTTGCGAAGAAGGGCGTTGCACTGCGCACGCTGGAGGTTGTTACCGGCTTTGACGGCGCGGAACTGCGGCTGGCCCAGATCTATAGCGGCGAAGAGCGTCGGATCGCAGTGAGGTCGCTGGTGATCGTCGGTTACCGCGCGGGGGGAAGCGCGTTGCATGAAGCGCTTGTGCCAATGGCAAGGCCCGGGCATCTGCACCTGACGGGGGATGCGAACGCCCCCGGCGCAATCGTGCATGCGGTCTATCAGGGCCACAAGACGGCGCGTGAACTTGGGGTAGCCAACGTCACGCTCCGCCGGGATGCGCCCTTTGCCTTGCGGGATTTCCAGTTGCCGGAGGCTGCCGAATGACCCGGACCGAAGGACGCAAGCGGCAGGCTGATCGAGCGGTCGGCGGGGTGCCGCAGCGGCCCTGGGGTCAGGTGGACCGGCAGATGCCGCCGGTCAGGGTGATCAGCGACGATCAGGTGACGGCGATCCATGCGGCGGCGCTGGACGTGCTCGCGCGGCAGGGGATGCGGGTGCTGCATCCGGCGGCGTGCGACATGTTCGCGGGTGCCGGGGCACAGGTTGTGGGCGAGACGGTGCGGCTGGACGCGGGGCTTGTGACCGAGTTGCTGGCGACGGTTCCTGCGCGTTTCACGCTGGAAGCCCGCAACCCCGCGCGCAATCTGAAGGTCGGCGATGGATATTGCGTCTATGGGGCGGTTGGTGGCCCGGCTTATGTGATGTGCAACGACAAGGGGCGCCGCGACGGCACCTTTGCCGAGATGTGCGACTACATGCGGCTGATCCAGACTCTGAACGTCATCCACCAAGAGGGAGGCGGTCCGTTCGAGCCGTTGGACCTGCCCGCCAATACCCGACATCTTGATATCTATCACGCGCAGATACGGCTTTTGGACAAAAGCTGGCAGACCCAGACCCTGGGCCATGCGCGCACGATGGACGGGATCGAGATGGCCGCGATCATGTTGGGCACCAATGTCGAGTGTCTGGTCGGGCGGCCGGTGCTGCTTGGCATCATCAACACGAATTCGCCCCTGCAACTGGACGTGCCGATGGCAGAGGGGCTGATCGCCATGGCCGCGCACGGGCAGGTTAACGTGATCACCCCCTTCACGCTGGCGGGGGCAATGGCGCCAGTGACGCTGGCCGGTGCTTTGGTGTTGCAGCATGCCGAGGCGATGGCGGGGATCGTGTTGACCCAGATCGTGCGACCGGGGGTTCCGGTGATGTATGGCGGCTTCACCTCAAACGTCGACATGCGGTCCGGAGCGCCCGCCTTTGGCACCCCGGAATACGCAAAGGCAGCGCAAGCCTCGGGGCAACTTGCGCGCCACATCGGGGTGCCGTTCCGGTCCTCCAATGTGACGGCGTCAAACGAGGTGGATGCGCAGGCGGCCTACGAATCCCAGATGGCGCTGTGGGGCGCGCTGACCGGGGGGGCGCATCTGCTCAACCACGCGGCGGGGTGGCTGCATGGTGGGCTGACGGCGAGTTTCGAAAAGCTGATCCTGGATGCCGAGATGCTGCAGATGATGGACGCCTATTTCGAGCCGCTCGCCACCGACCGCGACGCGCTGGCGCTGGATGCGATCCTCGAAGCCGGGGCAGGCGGGCATTTCTTTGGCACGGCGCATACGATGGCGCGCTACGAAACCGCGTTTCACACGCCCATGCTGTCGAATTGGGACAACCATCCGAACTGGCTGATCAAGGGCGGGATCGACGCCCGCGGCCGGGCCAACAGGGTCTGGAAGGACCTGCTGGCTGCGCATCAGGAACCGGGCCTTGACCCTGCCATCGACGAGGCCCTGTCTGCCTATGTCACCCGCCGCAAGGCCGAAGGCGGAGCACCGATGAACTGATGGGAAAGGGCGTTCATGTTCGCACAGACTATCCCTTCGGATTGATCGAAGAAGAGAACATCTGGATTCCGCTGCCTGATGGCACCCGGTTGGCGGGGCGGCTCTGGCGGCCCGAGGGGGCGGGCAGGGTGCCGGTGATCCTGGAATACCTTCCCTACCGCAAACGCGACGGAACACGGGCGCGCGACGAAAAGATGCACCGCTACCTCGCCCGGCACGGCTATGCCTGCCTGCGTCTGGACATTCGCGGGACGGGGGACAGCGAAGGTATCCTGACCGACGAATACAGCATGCAGGAACATCTGGACGGGGTGGCGGCAATCGACTGGCTGTCGCGTCAGGATTGGTGCGACGGACAAGTGGCGATGTATGGCATCAGCTGGGGCGGGTTCAACGGTCTCCAGATCGCTGCGCTCCAGCCACCGGCGCTGAAAACGATCATCACCGTCGGATCGACCGATGACCGCTATGCCACCGACATCCACTGGGTCGGTGGGTGTCTGTCGAAGGACAATTTCGACTGGTCCTCGACCATGTTCGCGATGCAGGACCTGCCGCCGGACCCTGCCACTGTCGGCGAGCCGTGGCGCGCGATGTGGCAGGCCCGGATGGTGGCCAACGCGCCCTGGATCCTGACTTGGCTGGCCCACCAGTCGCGGGACGCCTATTGGCGGCATGGTTCGGTCTGCGAGGATTTCTCGAAGATCACCATCCCGGTCTATGCCGCGTCCGGCTGGGCCGACAACTACTCGGAAAGCGTGCCGCGCCTTCTGGCCGGGCTGTCCGGTCCGCGACTTGGCTTGATCGGGCCCTGGGCCCATTCCTTTCCGCATGACGTGACCGTCGAGCCCGCCATCGGCTGGCTGCAAGAGGTGCTGCGCTGGTGCGACCACTGGCTGAAGGGCCGCGACACCGGGATCATGGATGAACCGATGCTGCGGGTCTGGATGCAGGACCATGTGCCGCCGCGCACCTGCTATCACGCGCGCCCGGGGCGTTGGGTGGCCGAGGATGTCTGGCCCTCCAACCGCATCACGTCTTTGCGCATGGCTTTGGGATCACATGGTGTGCTCGGTTCTACGGGGCAGGGGACTGCCAGCATCTGCTCCCCCCTTTGGGTTGGCCTGACTGCAGGCGAGGTCGGGCGCTATGGCTGCGAGGCGGAATGGGCGACCGACCAGCGCGAGGATGACGGCGGGTCGCTGGTCTTTCTCACCGCGCCTCTGGCCGAACCGATCGAAATACTGGGCGCGCCGCAACTGCATCTACGCTTTGCCAGCGACAGGCCTCGGGCGCTTGTGTCGGTGCGGGTCAATGACGTGGCCCCCTCGGGCGCGTCCACCCGCGTGGCAATCGGGCACCTGAACCTGTGTCATCGCCACGGGCATGCCAACCCGCAAGACCTGATACCGGGCCAGCTTGAGGCGGCAGTGGTCGATCTTGATGACATCGCCCACAGCTTTCCCGCCGGCCACCGGATTGCCGTGTCGATCTCGACCGCTTACTGGCCTATCGCCTGGCCCTCACCGGAATTGGCGACGCTGACCGTCCAGCTCGGCGATAGTGCGCTGGACCTGCCGGTTCGCCCGCCGCGTCCCGAGGATGCCGCCCTGCGCCGCTTTGATCGGCCCGAGGCCGGCGAGGCCGACCCCCAGCACGACATGCCGCCCGATCCCGCAGCCCCGGTGATCCGCCGCACGGTCCACCTGGATTTGTTGACCGGCGAGATGATCGTTGATTTCCCGCGCTGGATCTATGCGACCGAGATGCCCGCGATTGGCCAGACCCATCGCGGAACCGGGCTTGCCCGCTATCGTATCACCGATGGCGACCCGCTCAGCGCGCGGTGCGAAACGCGCTATACCGTGCAGATCGATCGTGCCGATGGCACCTTTACCCATGAAAGCGAGGGATCGCTTTCCTGTGACGCCACGCATTTCGTCGTTCAGATGCGGCTGCGCATCACCGAAAACGGGGCAGAAGTCTTTGCCCGCGACTGGAACGAAAGGATCCCGCGTGACCATATCTGACGCCAGAGGGGGCCCACGCTGATGCTGGCCTATGCGATCCGGCGGCTGGGGCTTTCCCTTTTGATCCTGATCGTGGTCATGACCGCCATGTATGCGATGGTCTTTCTGGTGCCGGGCGATCCGGCGTCGCTGGCGCTTGGCCCCCGCGCGACGCCAGAGTTGAAGGAGGCGCTGCGCGAGCGGATGGGGCTGGATCAGCCGGTTCTGACGCAGATCTGGCTTTTCTTCGGCAGCGTCTTGAAAGGCGATCTCGGCACCGATGTCTGGTCGAAGCGGCCGGTGCTGGACCAGATTCTGGAAGTGTTTCCGAACACGCTGATCCTTGGCCTTGTGGCGTTGGGCTGGGCACTTGGGCTGGGGATCCTGCTGGGTTGCGCGGCGGTGATCTGGCGTGACACGTTGGTTGACCGGCTGCTGGCGGTGTTGTCGGTGAGCGTCATATCCGTCCCGTCCTTTGTGGTCGCAATCTACGCGCTGATCATCTTTGCGGTCTGGCTGAACTGGCTGCCCGCCATCGGCGCCGGAGAGAAGGGCGATTTTGCCAGCCAGGTTCGCGCGCTGATCCTTCCCGCATTTGCCGTGGGTGTCGGTTGGGTTGGCTATCTGGCCCGCCTGATCCGCGCGTCGATGCTGGAAGTGATGGAGGCTCCGCATATCCGTACCGCCCGCGCCTTCGGCATGTCCGAGCGCGACATCGTGTTTCGCCATGCGCTTCGGGTAGCCATCGTGCCCACGATCTCGATCCTGGCGGTCGGGTTCGGGTCGATCCTGTCGAGCGCACTCTTTGTCGAAAGCGTGTTCTCGAGGCCCGGGATCGGCACGCTGATCACCGCTGCCGTGGAAAAGCGCAACTATCCGGTGGTCATGGGTACGGTCCTGTTCATGACAGCCTTCTATCTTGCCATCGTTACTGCCGCCGACCTACTGATCGCGCGGCTGGATCCAAGGGTGCGCGATGTCCTTCGCCACTGACGATATCGCCCTGCCGGCACGGCGCGGGATCGGCCGCGCGCTTTTGGGTGACCCGATGGGGCTGGCGGGGCTGGTGCTGGTGTCGACCTTCCTCGGCATGGCGCTGCTCGCCCCCTGGATTGCCCCCTATGATCCGATTGCACTGGACGTGAAGGCCAAGTTCCAGTTCCCGTCGCCCGCGCACTGGGCGGGGACCGATCATCTGGGGCGGGACCTTCTGTCGCGGATCATCTGGGGCGCGCGGCTGGCCCTTGGCATCTCCATCACCTCGGTCGGCATCGCCGGAGCCTTCGGGCTGGTGCTTGGCCTTGTCGCAGGCTACGGGCCGCGCTGGCTCGATGGTGCGCTGGTTCTCGTCTTTGACAGCATGTCATCCTTGCCGATGATCTTCTTTGCGCTGGCCGTGATTACCGTTCTTGGCCCGGGTACCGCGACGCTGATCCTGGTGATCGTGCTGGTGTCGGTTCCGGCCTACGCCCGGCTGATCCGCACCCAGACCCTGTCCTTGTCCAGGTCAGACTACATCCTGGCCGAACGTGCCATGGGGGCCGGTCCGGTCCGGATCATCTTCCACCATCTCTTGCCGAATGTCGTGGGGCCGCTGGTCATCCTGATCTGTATGGACATCCCGGTGGTGATCATGCTGGAAGCGGGGCTGAGCTACCTCAACCTTGGGGTCAAACCGCCTTCACCATCCTGGGGCAATATCCTGGCCGAAGGCTACACCTCGCTTCGGCGGGCCCCGCATATCGTGATCCTGGCGGGCGTCCCACTGGTGCTGGCGACCCTGGGCTTCACCTTCCTCGGCGAGGGCCTGCGCGACGTTCTTGATCCGCGCGGCGCGGGGCGGAGGTGGACATGAACGCGGCACTGGTCGTGGAAAACCTGTCGGTCGTCTATCGCGTGGCAGGAGGCAGCTTGCAGGCGGTGCGCGATGTGTCGCTGTCGGTCCAGCGCAAAGAGGTCTTGGGGATCGTGGGCGAAAGCGGTTGCGGCAAGTCCACGCTTGCCGCCGCAATGATCAACCTGCTTCCGGCGGGGGCGCAAATCCGTCAGGGATCTGTGCGGCTCAACGGTACGGACCTGTTGCAACTGCCCCCGGCAGCGCTGCGGTCCCTGCGCGGGCGCTCGATTGCGATGGTGTTTCAGGATCCGATGACCGCGTTCAACCCGGTACTGACGATCGGTCGGCAACTGGCCGATTTCTCGGGCGCACATGACCCCGCCCGCGCCACCCCCGACCTGCTGGCCGCAATGCTGGCACGGGTCGGCATTCCTGACGCCGCGCGATGTTTGCAACGCTATCCCCATGAGCTGTCCGGCGGCATGCGTCAGCGTGTGGCCATCGCCGCAGCCCTGTTGTTGCAGCCTGATGTGCTGATTGCGGACGAGCCCACCACTGCGCTGGACGTAACCATGGAGGCGCAGATCATCCACCTGCTGCGCGATCTGCGGACGAGTTTTGACTGTGCCGTCGTGATTGTGACCCACCATCTGGGCGTAATCGCTGAGCTTTGCGACCGCGTGGCGGTGATGTATGCGGGCGAGGTGGTAGAGCAGGGTGCGGTCGATGATATCTTTCACGCGCCGCTGCATCCGTACACCCGCGCGCTTCTGGCTTGCGATCCCGCAGTGGTCGACGCGGCTTCGGGCCGCCTGCCAACCATTGCGGGCAGCGTTCCCGACTTGACGGACCTGCCGCAGGGTTGCCCGTTTCTGCCGCGCTGCACAGTGGCGTTGCCCGCTTGCCATCAGCCGCCGCCGCGGGTCCATCTGCCCGAGGGGCGGTCGGTGCTTTGCCACAGGGCAGGGCCATGACCCCGGTGCTGGAGCTTCAGGGCCTGTCGGTCGATTTGCCGCTGGGCGGGTTTTTGTCCCGCGCGCGGTTGCCTATCCTGCAGGACGTGACGTTGTCGGTCTCTCAGGGGGAAAGCCTGGCTCTGGTCGGCGAAAGCGGGTCTGGCAAGACCACCCTGGCGCGCGCGGTGATGGGTTTGCAACCGATCAGCGCCGGCGAAGTGCGGTTTGACGGAAGACCTGTGGCCGACAAGGCCGATCTTGCCCGACTGACGCGCGATGCGGCGATGATGTTTCAAGACGCTGCGGCCTCGCTGTCGCCCCGGCTGACTGTTGGCTATCTGGTGACAGAACCCTTCCGCATTCACGACCAGCCGCTGCCCAGCCCTGACCGCACGGCCCGGGACCTGCTGGCGGCCGTGGGGCTGCCTGCCGCCATCGCACGGCGCTATCCGCACGAGCTTTCGGGCGGGCAGGCGCGGCGGGTCGGCGTGGCCCGGGCACTGGCCCTGCGCCCGCGTCTTGTCATCGCCGATGAACCCACGGCGGGCCTCGATGTCTCGGTCCAGGCCGAGGTGCTGAACCTGCTGGCCGACCTTCGCCGCGACATGGGGCTGGCCTATCTGATCATCACCCATAACCTTGCACTGGTCCGCCATGTCGCGGACCGGATCGCCGTGCTTTATCTCGGCCGCGTGGTCGAGGAAGGCCCGACAGCAGAGGTCTTTGCGGCCCCGGCGCATCCCTATACCGCCAGCCTGATTGCCGCCGAGCCAAAACCCGACCCTCGCAAGCGCCGTGCCGACCTTGCGATCCGCGGCGAGGTTCCGTCAGTCCTGCGCCGTCCCACCGGCTGCGAGTTTCACACACGCTGCGCCTTTGCGCGCGACATCTGCCGCCGGGTGGCACCCGTACTCAGACCGGTGACCCGGCAACGCCGGACAAGCTGTCATTTTGCCGAACAATTCCAACAACAAGGAGAACACCATGCAATGGAGAACTGACCGTCGCGGATTCCTTGCTGCAGCAGGCGCAGGCCTTGCCGCTGCGTGCGGCACGCCCCGCTTTGCCTGGGCTGCCGAAGGGGGGACCTTGCGCTTGCGGGTCGGCGCGGATTTTCAGGTGCTGGACCCGTTCGGCATCATCGGAGAGCTTGATGACATCATCCCACGCTGCACCAATGTCACGCTGGTGCGGCTTGGCGACATGCGAGAGGGCAACGAATGGCGCCCCTGGGCTACCGAGAAGATCGAATGGCTGGACGCGACGCGCCTTGCCTTCACCCTGCGCGAGGGGCTGAAATGGACCGGAAACTTCGGAGCCGTCACGGCAGCGGACGTAAAGTTTTCCTTCGAGCGGATAGCCGGATCCGAAAGCGCCTGGGCCTATCAGTTTGAAAAGATGAAGGAAGTCGAGGTGCTTGATGACCGCAACGGCATTATCCACCTGACCGAGTCCTTTGCCCCCTTCACCGTGATCGCATTGCCCTATTATGGTGGTCATATCGTCAGCCAGAAAGCCGTCGAGGCGGTGGGGGGAAGATACACCACCGAAATCCCGGCGCAATGTGGACCTTTCCTGATGGACAGTTGGGAGCAGAACCAGAAGGTGACGTTGAAGGCCAACCCCGACTGGACCGGCGAAAAACCGGCCTTCGAACGGGTTGAATTCTACATCGTCTCAGACGATCAGACCGCGCAGCTTGCCTATGAGGCGGATGCCTTTGATTTCACCCGCTTGGCAGTGGGGGCGGCGGCACAGTTAAAAGACGCCATGCCTGACGGGGCCAGGGTGATCGAGGCACCCGGCACGCGTTATGCTTGGCTTACAATCAACCTGAACGCCGAACCCCTGAAAGACATCCGTGTGCGCCAGGCAATCCAGTATGCCTATGACGGGCAGGCGGTGCTGGATGGCGCCTATGACGGGCTGGTGCCGCGCGGGACGGGGGTGGTGCCGCCGGGATCGGGCCTGGCGCGGTCCGCCAACCTCATCGCTGCGCGCGACGTCGAGAAGGCGCGCGCGCTTCTGGCCGAGGCAGGGGCCGAGGGGTTGGAGTTGAACCTTTTTGCCCTAACCGATGGCACCAGCCAGACCATCGCGCAGATCATCCAGGCGAACCTCGCCGAGGCGGGCATCACCATCAACATCCAGCCAGTCGAGGAAGCCGCGTACTGGGCACTTGGCGACATGACGGCTGGTGAGGGCTACAAGTCGATCGAGCTTGTCTTGATGAATTTTGCCGGCGGCATCGACCCCACCGAAAATCTGGTCTGGTTCCGTCCTGACCAGATTGGTGTCTACAATTGGTCGTTCTTCGACAGCGCAGAATACGAAAGTCTTTTCCAGGCCTCGACGACAGAGCAGGACCCGGACATAAGGCGCGGCATGTTCAACAAGATGGAAGACCTTATGGAGCAATCCGGCGGATTCGTGTTCATTTGCTTCGAGCCCTATGTTGCGATCCACGATGCCAATCTGGTGCCGGTGATCCTAGCCGACGGGCACCCCGACCCAGTCGCCTTCCGTCTGAACTGACAATAGCCAAAGGACCGGACGACGTGACCGTTGCACCATCGAAAAAGGCCCGCCTGTCTGTTGCGGACAGGCGCGCGCTGCTGGAAGATGCCGCCTGCGCCTGCATGGCGCGCGGCGGTATCCGTGAGTTTACGGTTGACAAGATCGTCGCCGAAGCTGGCGTGTCGCGCGGTCTGATCACACATCACTTCGGGTCGATGGACATGCTTCTGGTGGCCGTCTACAGCCGGATGTACCGCGAATGGATCGCCGCCATTTCCGCGCCGCACCATGGCCGGACACGTCTTGAATCCCTGGTTGACGTGCTCGTCTCTCCGGCGCTGTTCAGCCGTGAGGTGCTGAACATCTGGCTGACCTTGTGGGGAGAGATCGCCAACAACCCGGTCCTGCGCGCCGAACACAGGGCGCGCTATCGCGAATACCGCGATACCATCGCCGCCGCCCTGCGGGAGGCGGTCCCGCCCGGATCAAGCATTGACGTCGACACTGTCGCTTCGGCGTTCATCTGTCTGGTTGACGGGCTTGGCGTTCAGCGCTGCGTCGAGCCCGACCTGCTGCCCGAAGCAACCGCCCGGGCCGCGTGCTGGGCGCTTCTTTCCCCGCATCTGGCATCGGAAGTAAGGCCCGTGGGGTGAAGGAAAACTGTTGTTCGGTACGGTTGTAGGGCGGGCATTCGCATCCGTGTTAGGGTTGACACTGCCCTTGGATATCCGGGCAGGGCGCCGCGTGTTCCGACCCGAGTGTTGACGTGATTATCCCATAATCAGTATTATGTAATACATCTATTCATGCAACTACACAATCGCCTGTTCAGCAAAGGCGCGACCCTGACCAGCCCGACACACCGACAGATCGGAAAGATCAAGACTTTGCCATTGGCCGGTCAGCAGATACTCTGCAATACCGCGCCCGACCGCTGGCGACTGTTGCAGCCCGTGGCCCGAAAATCCGTTCATCGCAAAAAAGTTCACACGTTCGGGATATGGGCCCAACAGCGCGTTCTGATCCAGTGTGTTGTAGTCATAGTGACCAACCCAATGGCGGATCACTTTCACTGCGTCAAACCCCGGCGCCCGCGCATAAAGCTGCGGCCAGATCATATCTTCGAACAGATGAAGGTCGGGATCGAAGTCGTTGATATCACACGGCCCATCATTTGACGGAACGGTCGCCGTGATCCAGTGCGCCCGCTCTGGTCGCAGGTAATAGTCGGCATCGACAAGCAAGGGTGCATCCGGGTGTCGGGCGTTTGGGGCGTCAATCACGAAAACGGTGCGCTTGCGCGGCTCTACCGGCAGCTTTAGCCCCGCCATGCGTGCAATCCCCGCAGCCCGCGTTCCGGCTGCATTGACGACCGCACCACAGCTGACCGATCCAGCCGCAGCCAGATCAACTGCCGTGACCAGGCCGCCGGCCACCTGCACACCCACCACTTCGTCAGTCACGAAAACGGCACCCTGTGCGCGTGCCGCCGTACGAAAGCCGCCAAGCAACCCCATGTTGTCAAACCAGCCTTCATCGCGGGGGCCAAAAGATGCGGCGGTCAGATCGTCGACCCGCAACCAGGGAAATCGCGCCTGGACATCGGTCGGTGTCCACACTTCAGTCGCCGCGCCATGCCGGTGTTGCAGCTTGGCAAATTCGGTCATCGTCCTGAATGCACCTGGCGAATGACCCAAGAACAAATAGCCATTTTCAACCAGACCCAGCGACGGTATCCCGACATCGCGCCCCAGACTTTCCTGAAAGTTCCGGATGAATCCGACGCCAAAGGCAGAGATCGCTACGTTGACGCCCGTGCTGAATTGCTGTCGGATCGATGCTACGGACAATGCAGTCGCCGAGGTTGCAAAACTCGGATCCCGTTCCACGACAAGCACCTTCAGTCGCGGGTCCATGCGCGTCAACCAATAGGCAGCCGACGCACCCATCACCGCACCGCCGACAATCACAACATCCGCCGACACACCCTGCCCTCTTTTCAAGTTGCTACGCCCTTTGGTGCCGATCAGGTTGAAATTGCGCTCAGGAACAACACTCTCGACACAGCCCCCGATGCATGGGTATGACATTGACGGGGATAAGGACAAGACCGACGCAGAATTTCTGCAAACAGCGGAAGTGTCGGGAAGCCTGAACAAACATCCCGGAGACACATATCGTGACAGACCTTCTGTCGCTGATGACGCGAATTGCCGAAGCCGGTTCGACATCAGCGGTCTGGGACCTTGCATGCAGTCAATACCGCGCCTGGGGCTTTTCGCGGGCCAATTACGGTTTTACCCGCTTCAAGTCGGACCGCTCGATCGGCAATCCCGATGATGCGTTGTTTTTGACCACATCGGATGCGGCATATGTCCAGCGCTACTTTCGCAACAACTTTTTTGCGCGCACCCCGGTGTTCCGCTGGGCAGAACGGCATTCCGGCAGTTGTACATGGTCTTGGGTCAAGGCCGCCTACGAGGCAGGCACCCTGCCGCCGGACGAAGCGGAAACAGTCTTGCAGAATGCCTCATCCGGTGTGGTTGCAGGCATTTCAGTCAGTTTTCCGACAGCGTCGATGCGCTCGAAGGGCGCGTTGGGATTGATTGCAGACCCGGGGTTCGACAGCGATGCCGTGGATCAGTTCTATGCAGAGCACCGTATCGCGCTGGAAGCGCTTGCGCATATGATGCACCTCAAGCTGATCCAGCTTCCCTACTCGGCACGGCGTCGCGGCCTGACTGGCCGTCAACGCGAGGCACTGGAATGGGTCGCAGATGGCAAGACCAGCCAGGATGTCGCGTTGCTCATGGGGGTATCGTCGGCCATGGTTGAAAAGCACCTGCGCCTTGCGCGAGAAGCACTGGATGTTGGCACAACCGCGCATGCAGTGGCCAAGGCTGCCATGATGAACCAGATCTTCCATCCCAGCACCAGTCCAAGCCCGGCCACGATGGCCGGAAGGTAATGATTCCCGGACTGTTCAGAAGTCGTGAAAACGGCCAAGATTTTCTTGTTCCGAATTTTGCGGAACGTTGGTGCGGTGCCTGATCCTGTTTCCCGTGATGCGCAGCGTACCACTGTCGAGCCTGATAGTGCATTATCGACAGAACAATGTGCGGCTGATCGACTAGTCCGATTTGGCCTTTTAGGTGTTGGATGCCGGTCCTGATCCCCTTGGTATGGCATCAGAACGGTGCGGCCTCCCCAGGGCCGCACCGTTTGTGTTTGCGGTTTTGCCGTCGTTGCCAAAGCAGTGCCCGTCAACGCCCATTTCTGCCGACCCGCACGACAGGGTTTGGCCCGGATGCTTGACAGCGCGTGCTAACTCAAAGCACCTCGTGGCCAGTGGGATGCTTGCAGTGCCTCTCGCGAAAAGTCCAAAACCCGGCGTCGATCTTCGCGCACCGCATGTCGTTCAGGATGATCGCCCTGTGACGGAAGGCATGTGTTTTCGAAATGTGCGTCACGGCTAAGAATTTGGCCGCCCCACGGCGGCCAGACTGCGTGTCACATATACCTGAGGGGCAACCGCCGCCGGGACTTCGTCAAAGCAACCGCATCAATGGGCAAAATGCAGCTCCGCCCCAAGTCACAGAAACAGGGCCGGCATTGTCACCGGCCCCTTACGTTTCAGATCAGGCCTGAGCCATCTTCGCGACTTCCGCCGCGAAATCTTCGGTTGCTTTCTCGATACCTTCGCCCACACCCATCCGGACAAACCCGGTGATGGCGACGCCGGCATCCTTGGCAGCCTGTTCGACCGTCACATCGGGGTTCATCACGAACATCTGTCCCAGCAGCGTGTTTTCGGCCAGAAACTTCTTCATCCGCCCCGGGATGATGTTGTTCTGGATGACTGCCTCGGGCTTCGGCTTGGCCGAGGCCGCGTTTTCTTCCAGCGCCTTCTGGGTCTGCACGGCCAACTCGCGCTCGACCACCGCCGGGTCAAGCTCGGCTTCGGACAGTGCCAGCGGGTTGGTCGCGGCCACATGCATGGCAACCTGCTTGGCAAAAACCTCGTTTGTCCCGGTCACCGCCACCAGAACTCCGATCCGCCCCAGACCATCGGCCACCGAGTTGTGGACATACATCGCCACATGCTCGCCCGATACCGACGCCATCCGGCGCAGGTTTAGGTTCTCGCCGATCGTCGCCACCGCTTCCTGCACCGCAACAGCCACAGTCGTCCCTGCCAGATCGGCAGCCTTCAATGCCTCGATATCCGCAGCCCCCAACGCCACCTGCGTGACCGACCCGACCAGCTTCTGGAAATCGGCGTTGCGCCCGACGAAATCGGTTTCCGAGTTGACCTCGACAGCAACACCGCGCCCACCAGCCACGGTCACGCCAACCAGCCCTTCGGCCGCCACACGATCCGCCTTCTTGGCGGCCTTGGCCAGACCTTTGGTGCGCAGCCAATCCACGGCCGCCTCCATGTTGCCGTCGGTTTCGACCAAGGCCTTTTTGGCGTCCATCATGCCTGCGCCGGTGCTTTCGCGCAGTTCTTTCACCATCTGTGCGGTGACGGTCATGTTATGCTCCTGTAATCGAATACCCCGGCGGGGCGTATCCCCACCGGGTAACAGTCCTGCGACAATCCTGCCGCAACTCTTGGACTATGCGCGGATCATGCTTCGGCCAAAGCTTCTTCTTCGGGGGCGACATCCAGTGCGCCCAGATCGATCCCGGCAGCACCCATCTGCGCCGACATCCCGTCAAGAGCGGCCCGCGCCACCAGCTCGCAGTAAAGCCCGATCGCGCGGGCGGCATCGTCGTTGCCCGGGATCACATAATCCACACCCTTGGGCGAGCAGTTGGTATCCACCACACCCACCACCGGAATGCCCAGTTTCTGTGCTTCCAGAATAGCGAGGTTTTCCTTGCCCACGTCGATGATGAAGATCAGGTCCGGCGTGCCGCCCATCTCGCGGATGCCGCCGAGGGACGCTTGCAGCTTGCCCTGCTCGCGTTCCATGTTGAGGCGTTCCTTCTTGGTCATGCCGTCGGCACCATTGGCCAAGAGCTCGTCGAACTGCTTGAGCCGCTGGATCGACTGGGAAACGGTCTTCCAGTTGGTCAGCGTGCCGCCCAACCAGCGGTGGTTCATATAGAACTGCGCGCAACGCTCGGCGGCTTCCGCGACCGGCTTTTGCGCCTGCCGCTTGGTGCCGACGAACAGGATGCGCCCGCCCTTGGCTACGGTATCGCGCACCACCTTCAATGCTGCATCCAGCATCGGCACGGTCTGCGTCAGATCGAGGATGTGAATGCCGTTACGATCACCGTAAATGTATTCTCCCATCCGGGGGTTCCAGCGTGCGGTCTGGTGGCCGTAGTGTACGCCAGCTTCCAACAGCTGACGCATGGTGAACTCGGGAAGAGCCATGCCCATATCCTTTTCCGGTTTGATCCTCGGTGGAGCCGTCTTCAGAGCCTGCGCCCCAACCGGCGGACAATCCGGGATTTCTCCCCGCATCGCCCAAGCCCCACCTGTGAAGTGCGCGGCCTTTACCCTGCCCAACGCCCCTTTGCAAGCCTCGATACATGACCTGCCTTCATCTCGGACAGGACGCACCATCAAATCCCGCATCATCTGCTCACAAATGTCCCACGGGCGTATGGGGGTGTGAAACCCCCATGGCACCATTTGCCCCATGCGCTTCGACTGATCCAGATCATGGACGTCGAACCGGCTCGCAGATCATTATGCCCGAAGCAATGCTCAGCTAAACCGCAAAGGACCGAACCCATGCTTGCCGACAATGCCATCGTCGTCGTCGCCGACGGATCCTCTGCCCGCATCTTCAAGAACACTGGCCACGGTTCGATCTCGCTCGAATTGCTGGAAACCGTCAACCCGCACAGTCTGACCCACGAGGCGGGGATGCCAGGCCATAGCCAGACCGAACAAAGCCCGAAGGACCGGCACGAATCCTCGTTCATCGGCCAGCTGATGCACAAGTTGAACGCGCTGGCCCTTGCCCATGCCTTGCCGTCCGAAGTGGTGATCGTCGCAGACCCGCATTCGCTTGGCCATATGCGCCCGCTGTATCACCCGGAATTGCAGCGCCGCATCACCCGCGAGGTGCATAAAACCATGGTCAAGGCGTCGCAGCACGATCTGGCAGTGTCCCTGGCAAGACCGTGACATCGCAAGGACAGTACCCGCCAGAACGGCCCTGATGGCGATAGCTGCCCTTTGACACCCCTTGCAACGATGCCGCAGCTTTGTCATCACCCACCGATGACCCCAACAACAACCAAACCCGACATCCTGTGCGTAGGCTCTGTCCTGTGGGACATCATCGGCCGCACTCCCACAGCCATGCGCGCGGGTTCCGACGTGCCGGGCCGGATCACCCGCCTGCCAGGCGGGGTCGCGATGAACATCGCCATGACGCTGGCGCGCTTTGGCCAGCGCCCTGCCCTGCTGTCAGCCATCGGGCGCGACACCGAAGGGGATGAACTTGCCGCCGTCGCCGCGCGCATGGGCCTGATCACCGACTACCTCTACCGCTCCGACGATCTTCCGACCGACCGCTACATGGCGATCGAGGGGGCGGGCGGCCTGATTGCCGCGCTCGCCGATGCCCACTCGCTTGAGGCCGCCGGTGACAAGATCCTGCGCCCGCTGGCCGATGGCCGGCTCGGAGATACCCAATCCCCCTACCCCGGCCTGATTGCGCTTGACGGCAATCTGACCGAGGCACTGCTGGCGAGCATGGCACAATCGCCGCTCTTTTCCGCTGCCGATCTGCGCGTGGCCCCAGCCAGCCCAGGCAAAGCCGAACGGTTGCTTCCGCTTCTGGCCCACCCCAAGGCCACGTTCTATGTCAACCTCGAAGAAGCGGGGCTTCTGGCCAAAACGCGGTTTTCCCATGCAGCCGACGCTGCGCAGGGCTTGCTCGATCGCGGCGCGGCGCGGGTGATTGTGACCAACGGCGGGCAGGCCTCGGCCGATGGCAGCAAGATTGCAGGCGTGATCACCGATCAACCGCCTTCCGTCATGGTCACCCGGGTGACCGGGGCCGGAGACACGTTCATGGCGGCCCATATCGTGGCTGAACGTCGGGGTGCCAACCGGACTGCTGCCCTGAATGCGGCCCTTCTCGCCGCCGCCGATTATGTCACCGGAGAAATTGGATCATGACGCCGCCCCTGCAATTCTCTGCCCAGGTCGCCGCCGCCCGCGCCGCAGGCACGCCCGTCGTGGCCCTTGAATCCACCATCATCACGCATGGCATGCCCTGGCCGCAGAACGTCGAAACCGCTCGCGCGGTCGAGGCAGCGGTGCGCGCGGCCGGGGCCGAACCCGCCACCATCGCCGTGATGGATCACCACATCCATATCGGCCTCTCCGATGCGGAACTTGACCGGCTGGGTCAGGCGCAAAACGTGATGAAACTCAGTCGCGCCGACCTCGCTGTCTGTCTTGCCACTGGCAGGACCGGGGCTACCACTGTCGCTGCCACCATGATCTGCGCCCATCTGGCGGGCATCGCGGTTTTTGCCACAGGGGGCATCGGTGGCGTGCATCGCGGGGCCGAAACCAGCTTTGATGTTTCCGCGGATCTTCTGGAGCTGGCGCAAACGCCAGTCACTGTGGTGGCTGCTGGGGCCAAGGCAATTCTGGATCTGCCAAAAACACTGGAAGTCCTGGAATCCCATGGCGTGCCGGTGATTGCCTTTGGCCAGGACGACTTTCCCGCCTTCTGGTCGCGATCATCCGGCTTGAGGGCCCCGCTGCGACTGGACAGCGCCGCCCAGATCGCGGCATCGCACCTTATGCGAAGGGCATTGGGGCTTGCGGGTGGGCAATTGGTGGCCAATCCGATCCCCGCGCCGGCTGAAATCCCGCGCACCGAAATAGCCCCATTTATCGAGGCCGCTCTTGCAGATGCGCAAACCGCCGGCATCACTGCAAAATCCGTGACTCCTTATCTTTTGCAACGCCTGTTCGAGGCAACCGCCGGTCGATCCTTGACGGCCAACATCGCGCTGGTGCTGAACAACGCCACGCTTGCTGCCCGGATAGCAACCGAGATTGCGGCAGGCTAAATTGCCGGTTGTCGGACTGTCGGCGCCCCACTAGCGTGGCTTTGAACACGGAGGACCTGATGACTGATCTACCGCATCCCCGCCGCAAAACCGTCTTCGGCGCGCTGCGGGCCAGCTTTCTGACCGGCCTGATCGTGGTGCTGCCGGTCGGGCTGACCATTTACCTGATCTGGACGGTAATCGGCTGGATCGATGGCTGGATCCTGCCGCTGATCCCGGCCGCCTATCAGCCAGAGGCGCTGCTGCAGCGGTTCTTCGGCCCCGAGGCCAACTATCCGGTGCGCGGGGTGGGCGTGGTCGTGTTTCTGGTCTTTACGATCCTGATCGGCTGGATCGGCAAGGGCCTGATCGGGCGGTCGATGATTGGTTGGGGCGAGGCAGCCGTTGACCGCATGCCGATCATCCGCTCGATCTACACCGGCATCAAGCAGATCGCAGAAACGATGTTCAACAAGACGGACGCCAGTTTCGACAAGACCTGTCTGGTCGAGTTTCCGCGCCCCGGCGTTTGGGCCTTGGGATTTGTTTCGTCCAAAGCCAAAGGTGAAATCGCAGCAAAGCTACCTGACGGCGACGACACGATATCCGTGTTCATCGGCCTTACGCCCTTCACCTCGGGCTTTCTGGTTTTCTTGCCGCGCAGCCAGGTTATCTTGCTGGATATGTCGATGGACGACGCCGCAAAGATGGTCGTGTCCGGCGGTTTGGTCTATCCAAACAGCAAGGACGTGCCCACCGTTTGACGACTACAGCGCCGTCCAGCCGCCATCGAGTGAAATCGTGGTGCCGGTGATCTGATCTGCCGCAGCCGAGCACAAGAACACCACAGTGCCGCCCAGCTGTTCGACGGTCCCAAACTGACGAGAGGGCTGGCGCACAAGCATCACGTTCCTGATTACCTCGTCGCGCGTCATGTTGTGCGTCTTCATCTGGTCCGGGATCTGCGCCTCAACCATCGAGGTCAGAACATAGCCCGGGCAGAGGGCATTGCAGGTGATCCCCATGCCGGCCACTTCCAGTGCCGTCACTTTTGACAGACCGACAACGCCATGTTTTGCCGCGACATAGGCCGATTTGAAAGGACTGGCGGTCAGACCATGCGCCGAGGCGATGTTAACCACCCGCCCCCAGCCGCGCGCCTTCATGTACGGCAGCGCGGCAGCCGTGGTGTGAAAGGCCGATGACAGGTTGATTGCAAGGATTTGGTTCCATTTTTCGGTCGGAAACGCATCGATCAGGGCCACATGCTGAACGCCCGCATTGTTGACCAGGATATCACAGCCGCCCGCCCGTTCGATCAAAGCGCGGCAGGCATCGCCGTCCGACATGTCGGCAGCAATATAGCGCACCAGCACCGAATGGTCCGCTGCGATTCGCGCTGCCAGCGCGTGATCCTCGGGACGATCCGAAAAGCTGTTCAGAACAACGCTTGCCCCTGCCCGGGCCAACTCTTCGGCGATCCCCAGCCCGATCCCGGAATTCGATCCTGTGACGACGGCAGTTTTTCCCGCAAGGCTCATGACAACAACTCCTGTTTTCCACCCGCCCAGCATAAAGTGTTGCAATGCTATGCGACAGATGGGGCACCCGAACTTGGATACTGCATTGCGGCAAATCGAACCAAAAAAAACGCCAGCACAAGGCTGGCGTTAAGTTATGAGGCAGGTTTCATACAGGCAAGAAACCTATCGAGCAGTAAAACTTGTATACGCTGCCTTGCGGGCCAGTCCAAGTTAAAAGTTTGAAAAGGTTCACAAGACGCCTTAGGCTTGTGTCCAACTAGTGCTGGGGCGCGGGAGTTTTCGACGAAATGTGCATGTTTTCATTCAAGCCGAAGAGCATCGTCGGGGCAGTTTTCGCCTTTGTCCTGGCCAGTATTCCAGCGGCATCAGAACCGGCACGCGGTATAGCTATGTATGGCCAGCCCGGCCTTACACCTGATTTTGTGTCCTTGCCCTATGCCAACCCTGACGCACCCAAAGGCGGACGGATCGTGTTCGGGGTGGCAGGGGGATTTGACTCGCTCAACCCATTCATCCTGAAAGGTGTATCACCAGCCGGGGTTGCACAATTGACGGTCGAGACGCTGATGGGCCGATCTTATGACGAGCCATTCACGCTCTATGGTCTTCTGGCCGAATCGGTCAGCACCGACGCGGCGCGCAGCTATGCCGAGTTTACCCTGCGCGAGGGCGCAAGATTTTCGAACGGCACTCCCGTCACGGTGCAAGACGTGATCTGGTCGTTCGAGAAACTGGGCCTGGAAGGCACACCGCGCTATGCCGGCGCCTGGAAAAAGATCGCCACGTCTGAAGTGACCGGACCACGTTCGGTCAAGTTCACCTTCAACGCCGCAGACCGCGAGTTGCCGCTGATCCTTGGCCTTCGACCCATCTTGTCGCAAGCAGATTGGGAAGGCCGCGACTTTGCCGAAACCACGTTGACGCCGATTGTGGGCTCCGGTCCCTATCTGGTGGATCAGGTCGAACCGGGCAAGTTCATCACCTACAGACGCAATCCCGACTGGTGGGGGCGCGATCTGCCATTCAACCGTGGGCTGCACAATTTCGACGAGGTCCGCTATGACTTCTTCGGCGATCCTGGCGTGATGTTCGAAGCCTTCAAAGCCGGTGTGATCACAAGCTACCGCGAGACGAACCCCGCGAAATGGCTGAGCATCTATGACTTTCCGGCAATTGCATCTGGTGCGATCGTGCAATCGGAAATCCGCCATGGGCGACCGTCCGGGATCGAAGGCTTTGTGTTCAATTCCAGACGCCCGATGTTCGCAGATTGGCGCGTTCGGCAGGCCCTGATCGATGTTTTCGATTTCGAGGCCGTGAACGGCACGCTGAACGCCGGTGCCTTGCCGCGCATCCAAAGCTATTTTTCCAACTCTGAACTCGGCGCACCAGTGGGCTTGCCGGCAACCGGGCCGGTTCTGGACTTGCTGATGCCCTACAAGGATCAACTGCTGCCCGGCGCGATCGACGGCTATTCCCTGCCGGTGTCGGATGGTACGCAAACCAACCGCACCAACCTGCGGGCTGCGATTGCGCTGCTGCAAGAGGCCGGATTGACGGTGCAGGACGGCGTGCTGCGCAATCCTGACGGCACGCCCTTTGCGTTTGAAATCCTGCTGGCCAATGGCATGTCCGACATGCTGGCCGCCGCCAATATCTATGCCGAGGCGCTGCGCCGTCTGGGGGTCGAGGTGACAGTGACCACGATTGATGCCGCACAGTTGAATGAACGGACCAAGGTCTATGATTTCGACATGACCTATTATGTGCGCAGCTTGTCGCTGTCACCGGGAAACGAGCAGTTGCTGTACTGGGGTTCGGCCGGCATCGATGCACCGGGCACCGGAAACTGGATGGGGATGAATTCACCCGCCGCCGAAGCGATGATCACGAAAATGTTGTCCGTCACTTCGCGGGACGAATTCATACCGGCAGTGCAGGCACTTGACCGTATTCTGATCACAGGGCGCTATGTTGTGCCGATCTGGTTTTCTGACATTGCGCGGCTTGCTCATGTCAACAGCTTGCGTTTTCCAGACAGATTGCCTCTATATGGTGACTGGTTGGGCTTTCAACCCGAAGTGTGGTGGGCGCAGGAGTAGCGAATGAAGGCGGCATGTCTGTGGCTGTGTCTGATGCTTTGCGCCTGCAACACGGTTGCAGGTGCAGGACGCGACATCACGGATGGGGCAAATGCCGTCAGCGGATGGTTCAGGTAGCGCCCGTCCCGGCTTTTGCATCGGTTGACGTAGACCTGCACCTGTTTCACATAAACCCATCACCATTGGGGCCGTCATGATCCACCTTGATATCTTTTCCGATCCGGTTTGCCCGTGGTGCTATATCGGCAAGGCGCATCTTGACCGCGCCCTGTCAAAACGCCCCGACCATCCGTTCGCGATCGAATGGCACCCTTTCCAGTTGAACCCCGATATGCCGCGCGCCGGAGTGGATCGCGCCGGATATCTGGAACAGAAATTTGGCGGTCCCGCCAAGGCCGCCGCAATCTATGCCCGCGTCGCGCAGGCCGCGGTCGAGGCCGGGGTGGACATCGACTTTGCCGCGATAAAGCGGATGCCGAACACGCTGGATGCGCATCGTCTGTGTCATTGGGCGCGGCTGGAGGGACGGCAGACGGCAGTTAAGTCAGCGTTGATGCAAGCTTTCTTTCGGGATGGCCGCGACATCGGCGACACACCGACACTGGTTTCGATTGCGGGTACCGCTGGTATGGACCGGGCCATGGTTGCGCGCCTGATGGCATCGGATGCCGACCGTGATGACATCATCGCACGCGATCAGGATGCCCGCACCAAAGGCGTCACTGCGGTTCCGACCTTTCTGATCGCACGGCAATATGTGGTGCAAGGCGCGCAGCCACCCGAAATGTGGAATCAGGTGATCGAGGAACTGCTCGCACCGCCACAGCCCTGATCTGTGCGGTTTCGCGGGTGCCTTTGCGCAGAACGGCACCTTGCCTTCTGACTGGATTTGCGGCCCGTTGCACCCGCTGCATCCCGTAGTGCAAAGAAAGTTGAATTCATGTCGATCCAGCCCCTGCGCCAAGGCGAGTTCATCGCCCTGACGGCAATGCTGTTTGCCACCATTGCATTTTCCATCGATGCGATGCTACCCGCCTTGCCGCAGATTGCTTTGGAACTCGCGCCTGATACGCCGAATTCTGCGCAACTTATCCTGACGTCCTCTGTGCTCGGGATGGGCATCGGCACCCTGTTTGCCGGACGGTTGTCGGATGCCTTTGGTCGCAAGAACACGATCATGGCGGGGGCTGCGCTGTATTCACTTGCGGCCCTTGCCGCCTATTTTGCGCCAACGCTGGAGACGGTGCTTGCGGCGCGCGTGGTACAGGGTTTGGGGGCGGCAGCCCCGCGTATCGTAACCCTGGCCATGGTGCGCGATCTTTACAAAGGGCGCGACATGGCCCGGATTATGTCTTTCACCATGATGTTTTTCATTCTGGTCCCGGCAGTTGCCCCGATGATGGGACAGGCCATAATCGCGGAGTTCGGCTGGCGCGGCGTGTTTCTGGCATTTCTGGCATTTTCGGCAGTGTCGATGATCCGGCTTGGCTTGCGTCAGCCGGAAACCCTGCCCCCAGTGCTGCGTCGGCCGCTGCGCATGGCCGAGCAAATGGCGGCACTGCGGGAGGTGTTGTCACACCGGGTCATCGTGCTGTCTGTCGCGGTGCAAACGCTGGTGTTTGGCTGCCTGTTCGGGTGCCTGTCGCAGATTCAACCGATCTTTGATCAGGTCTATGGTCGCGCTGCAGAGTTTCCGCAGTGGTTCGCCCTGATCGCGGTTGCTTCGGGTGTTGCATCGATTGCCAACGCGCGCTGGGTTGGGCGGCTGGGGATGCGCTATCTGGTGCGCACGACCATTGGCGTGCAGGCGCTGCTGTCGCTGGCCGTTGTCGGCGCATTTGCAAGCGGGTTGGTGCCGCACCCGATGGAGTTTCTGTTGTGCTTTGGCTGGATGATCAGCGTCTTTGCCATGGCCGGATTGACCATCGGCAATCTGAACGCGATGGCCATGGAACCTGTCGGGCATATCGCTGGCATGGCGGCTTCGGTCATGGGCGCGATTGCCACGGTGGGGGCGGTTGCGCTGGCTGTGCCGCTGGGCCTTGCCTTTGACGGGACGCCGCTGCCGCTGATGATCGGGATCGCCCTGTTTGCCAGCACCGGCTGGGCACTTGCGCGCGGGTTGGCGCGTTAGCCTTTCTTGACCACCTTTTCGGCCAGGCTGCGGGCAATGTCCGCAGCACCCTTGATCCGGTCGCTTTCCGTCTTCCAGTCCCGCATCAGCACCAGCTTGTTGCCTGCGATGCGTGCCGTCGTCCCTTGCGACTTGATGTAATCGACGAGCCCTGCCGGATCGGCGAATTTATCGTTGTGAAACTGCACCGTGGCGCCTTTTGGCCCCGCATCAAGCCGCGCGATCCCGGCGCGTTTGCACAAGGCTTTGATGCGGACCACCAGCATCAGCGTGTTCACCTCGCGCGGCAGCGGGCCGAACCGGTCGATCAACTCGGCGGCGAAACCCTCAAGCTCTACCTTGGTTTGCAAGCCCGAAAGGCGGCGATAAAGGCCCAAACGCACGTCCAGGTCTGGCACATAAGGATCGGGGATCAGGACCGGAACCCCGAGATTGATCGTTGGTGCCCATTGGTCGTCGAGTTTAGACAGCCCCTGCAACTCGCCCGATTTGATCTTGGCGATCGTCTCTTCCAGCATCTGCTGGTAAAGCTCATAGCCGACCTCCCTGATATGCCCCGACTGTTCCTCGCCCAGAAGGTTGCCCGCACCGCGCAGGTCAAGGTCGTGTGACGCAAGGTTGAACCCCGCCCCAAGGCTATCAAGGCTGCCCAGCAACCGCAGCCGTTTCGTCGCCTGCGGCGTCAGCGGCGCGCGAGGCTTGGTGGTAAGGTAGCAATAGGCGCGGGTCTTTGACCGGCCCACCCTGCCCCGGATCTGGTATAGCTGCGACAGGCCGAACATATCGGCGCGGTGGACGATCATCGTGTTGGCGGTCGGGATATCAAGGCCGCTTTCCACGATCGTCGTCGCCAGCAGCACGTCGAACTTGCCATCATAGAACTGGTTCATCCGGTCATCCAGATCGCCTGCCGCCAGTTGCCCATGGGCGATGACAAACGACACTTCCGGCACATGGGTGCGTAGGAAATCCTCGATATCCGGCAGATCGGCGATGCGGGGCACGACGTAAAAGCTTTGCCCACCGCGATAATGTTCGCGCAACAGCGCCTCGCGCAGGGTGATCGTGTCAAACTCCGAAACGTAGGTGCGGATCGCCAGACGGTCCACCGGCGGTGTGGCGATGATCGAGAGGTCCCGCACCCCGGCCAGGCTCAGTTGCAACGTGCGCGGGATCGGCGTCGCGGTCAGGGTCAGCACATGCACCTCGGCGCGCATCTCCTTCAGCCGCTCCTTGTGACTGACGCCAAAGTGCTGCTCTTCGTCGATCACCATCAGCCCGAGGTTCTTGAACCGCACCGCCTTGGCGAGCAGAGCATGCGTGCCAACCACGATATCGACGGTGCCTGCCGCCATCGCCTCGCGGCAGGCATTCGCATCCTTGGTGGAAACAAAACGCGACAAGGGCCTGACCGAAATAGGAAATCCGCGAAAGCGTTCGGCAAAGCTGCGATAGTGCTGGCGCGCGAGCAAGGTCGTCGGGCAGATCACCGCCACCTGCAGCCCCGACAGCGCCGCCACGAAAGCCGCGCGCATCGCCACTTCGGTCTTGCCAAAACCGACATCGCCCACGATCAGCCGATCCATGGGTGAACCTTTTTCAAGGTCCGCCACCACATCGGCGATTGCCGACAACTGATCATCGGTTTCCTGATAGGGAAAGCGGGCGGCAAACGCCTCCCAGATCGAATGCGGGGCCTCGAGCACCGGAGCCTGTCGCAAAGCGCGTTCGGCGGCGATGCGCATCAGGCGATCCGCAATCACGCGGATGCGGTCCTTGAGTTTCGCCTTCTTCGCCTGCCATGCCCCGCCGCCCAGACGATCAAGCAGACCCTCTTCATGTCCATAGCGGCTGAGAAGTTCGATATTCTCAACAGGCAGATAAAGCTTTGCGTTTTCAGCGTATTCCAAGGCGACGCAAGCATGGGGTGCCCCAAGAGCCGTAATTGTTTCCAGCCCCAGATACCGCCCGACGCCATGCTCGACATGCACCACCAGATCGCCCGGCGTCAGACTGTCTACTTCGCGCAGAAAGTTCTCTGCCTTGCGCCGTTTGCGGGGTTTGGCAACCAGCCGGTCGCCCAACACATCCTGTTCCGAAATCACAGCAAGACCGGGGGCAGTGTATCCCGCCTCCAGCGCCCAGATCATCAGGAAAAGCTCACCACGTTTTCCAGTGATCTCGCGGAAGTCAGATGCCTCGCGCGCTTGCTGGATCCCCTGATCGACAAGAAGCCCCTTCAGCCGTTCTCGCGCGCCCTCGGACCAGGAAGCAATAATGACATTGCCTTCTTTCAGCAAGTTCTGAACATGGTCTTTCAAGGCACCGAAAAGGCTTATATTTTCCTGCTGACGTTCGGGCGCGAAGTTGCGCCCGATCCGCCCCTTTGCATCCAGAACCCCCGGCCCCGGAGCCTGCGCTAAGGGCGATAACTGTACCACTCTGTGCGCTGCAATCACCTGTTCCCACGCCGCGTCGTCCAGATACAGAAGGCTCGGCGCAACGGGCTTGTAGACCGTGTCGAGCCGCCCTTTGGCCGTCAGTGCTTCGCGACGGCTATCGTATTGATCGGCAATGCCATCCCAGCGCGACAGGCGGGCCGCCGTGACCTGATCATCCAGCAGCACCGATGCTGTTGGCAGATAGTCAAACAGCGTCTCCATCCGGGCGTGAAAGAACGGTAGCCAATGTTCCATCCCCTGATGCTTGCGCCCTGCGGTGACGGCCTCGTACAAGGGATCATCCGACCCAGCTGCGCCAAACTCGACCCGGTAGTTCTGGCGAAACCGCGCAATCGCTGCCTCGTCCAGGATGATCTCGGACATCGGAGCGACCTCGATCGCCTTCAGCTTTGCGATCGTACGTTGCGTGGCCGGGTCGAACCGGCGCGCGCCATCCAGAACGTCGCCAAAGAAATCGAGCCGCACTGGCCCCCCCGCCCCCGGCGGAAAGATATCGACGATCCCGCCGCGAATGGCAAAATCCCCCGGTTCCGCCACGGTTGACACCGGCGAAAACCCCATCCGCGCCAGAAAGCCGCGCAGATGCGCCTCGTCAACCCGGTCGCCAACCCGCGCGATGAAGGATGCCCCGGCAATCACCTCGCGCGCAGGCAAGCGTTGGGTCGCGGCGTTCAGCGTGGTCAGCAGCACGAAAGGCCCCGGCACCCCAGCCGCCAGCATCGCCAGCGTCGCCATCCGGCGCGCAAGGACATCAGGGTTGGGCGACACCCTGTCATAGGGAAGACAGTCCCAGGCGGGCAATTCCAGCACAACGGCATCCGGTGCGGCCATCGCCAAGGCAGCCCGCATTGCCTCCATCCGTTTGTCGTCGCGTGCGACATGAACGACGGGCTGCCCGCGCGACAGTTCGCGTGCCAGAAGTGTCGCGTCAAAACCCTCGGGGGCACCACCAAGAAGGATGCGATCGGCCATCGGTCAGCCCGCTACGCCGATCTGGATATTTTGATACATCCCGAACATGGCAGTGACGAAAATCGCAACCATACCAAGAATTTGCGTCGCGAGTCTGTGACGGTTAAGTCTGCGGCAAAGGGCCGCGCCGGTACTGTCTCCTGCAGCGATCAGCCGCGAGGTGCGCAATGTCAGAAGACCCAGAATTGCCAACGGAACCAACAGCAACAAGACCGCCTGCGCAAATTCCACCTTGTACCAGAACCCAAGTATGATCAGTGCGGTAATCAGAAAACACACGACGCCGACCAGCAAAAGGCCCGCGGTGCGCGCTATGGTCAGCATCCGCGTCGTGTTGATCCGAACCAGAACCTCCAGATCATCAAGCGCGGGCCCGCCTTCGCGCCGGGCGCGCGCGATCATGTCAAACGGCACACCGATCACCCAGTGACTGGCCGAAGACCACAAGACAGCCAGCGCAATCCAGTACCAAAGATTTGAAAATGACCGCAGGTCGATCAATTCGAAAATGATCTGAACCCAATCCATGCCGCCTCGTCCCTGTAAGTATTGTGTGCGATCGCCCTGACCGGTCGTTTTGCCGACTTGAGGCGCGCGTCTTTCCATGGCAGGCAGTTGAAGTAATCGCAAGCCCCCGCCCATCTGCCGCGCGAAAGCCACACATGCCGCCAATCGTCCCCGCCTTCCCCGTGTCCCGCCTGCGCCGTCTGCGCCGCACGCCTGCCTTGCGTGCCATGGCGCAGGAAAACAATCTGTCGGCTGGCAACCTGATCTGGCCGGTATTCCTGCGCGAAGGGGTCAATCTGCGCGAACCGATCGCTTCGATGCCGGGCGTTGCGCGGCTGAGCCTTGATCTGGCGGTCAAAGCGGCAGAAGAGGCGGCAGGGCTTGGCATACCGGCAATCTGTCTCTTCCCCTACACGGATCCATCGCTGAAAACCGACGGTTGCGAAGAGGCGTGGAACGACGGCAACCTGACGAACCGCGCAATCCGGGCGATCAAGCGGGAGGTTCCCGAGATTGCCGTGATGACGGATGTGGCGCTCGACCCCTATAACGCCAATGGGCATGATGGGCTGGTAAAGGACGGGATCATCCTGAATGACGCGTCAATCGAGGCGCTGGTCAGGATGGCATTGGTGCAGGCGGAGTCCGGGGCAGATATCTTGGGGCCGTCCGACATGATGGATGGGCGTATCGGGGCGATGCGCGCGGCACTGGAACGCGCCGGTCACCAGGACGTTGCGATTCTGTCTTATGCGGCAAAGTATGCCAGTGCGTTTTACGGCCCGTTCCGCGACGCGGTCGGTGCGTCGGGGGCGCTGAAAGGTGACAAGAAGACCTATCAGATGAACCCTGCAAACAGCGACGAGGCGTTGCGCCTTGTCGCGCGAGATCTGGCCGAAGGCGCAGATATGGTGATGGTAAAACCGGGAATGCCGTATCTTGATATCTGCCGCAGGGTGAAAGACACCTTTGCGGCACCGACCTATGCCTATCAGGTGTCAGGCGAGTATGCGATGATCAAGGGCGCCGCCCTGAATGGCTGGATCGATGGCGAGAGGGCGATGCTGGAAAGCCTGATGGCGTTTCGGCGCGCCGGATGCGACGGCGTTCTGACCTATTTCGCACCCGATGCCGCCCGGGCGATCAAGGCGGGGCGTGTCTGAACATCAGCCGGATCGGCGGGGCTTTGCCGGTCGTGACAGCAGACATGACAGTGCTGCACAAAACAGATATCCTACGCACAACCGGGCCGGAAGAGTCCCGTGGACATGGCAGATGAGGGCAAAACATGATGCAGGTTTCGCGACGGATTTTTCTGGGCATGACGGGTGCTGCACTGGTCCTTTCGGCCTGTGACGGGTCGATAACCGGCAACGGCGTCGGATCGAACGGGGCGGCCAAGATCGACGCCCGCGTCCTTGCAACACGCGACTATTTGTTTGATCGCTATCCGGGCACCCGGGATCTGGCATCACGGGCCGCCGGAGTGCTTTACATGCCGCTGGTCACCGAAGCGGGATTCGGCATCGGGGGTGGATATGGTCGCGGTGCGTTGCAGTTGAATGGGGCGACGGTGGATTATTACTCTGCCACGCGGGCCACGATAGGGTTTCAGATCGGGGCGCAGCAATATGCGCATGCCCTGTTTTTCATGACGCCGGATGCGTTGGCAAATTTCCGCAGATCGTCAGGTTGGGCGGCGGGGGCGGATATCCGTTATGCCATTCCCGACCAGGGTGGCAGCATCGGCAAGGAAACCACGGAACTCGACCCGGTCATCGGGCTTGTGTTCGGTCAGCAGGGCCTGATTGCCGGGGCGACCCTGGCCGGGGTGAAATACACTCGGATCATTCCGTGATCTGCCAGCCCTGATCCGCCGGCACGGATCATGTGACCCCGATCAACGGCCAAAATGCAGGCGCGTTCAGGGCTGCGCCCCGGCGTAGCCTTCGATGACTACCAGATCCATCATCGACATCCCGACCCGCAAAGCCTTGGCCCGGGCATATTCGGGCGATCGGTAGCAGTCCTGAGCGGCCTGAAAGCTTGGAAATTCGATCACCACTATGCGGGATCTCGGCGCACCCTCTGCCGCGTCCTGCATGCCACCACGCACCAGAAAATGGCCGCCATACTTGGCAAAGGCCACGGCGTTGGCGGCGATGTAGGCCTTGTACCCCTCTGGGTCAAACACATCGACGCTTGCAACCCAATAGCCTTTGACTGTTTTTTCCTGTGCCATATCCCTGAACTTTCAAACGCTGAAGTCGCGCCGCCCGTCAGCGCACCCTACCGCAGGCGTCGGATCAGACTGGATGTGTCGTCGCGCCCGCCGCCCATGCGTTGGACGTCTTTGTAGAACTGATCGATCAAGGCGGTTATCGGCAGGCTGGCGCCGATCTGATCGGCGGTTTCCAGACAGATCGCAAGGTCCTTGCGCATCCAGTCTACGGCAAAGCCAAAGTCAAAGCGGCCTTCCAGCATCGATTTGTGGCGATTGACCATTTGCCAGCTGCCGGCCGCGCCCTGTGCTATGACCTCGACCACGGCGGTTCCATCCAACCCCGCCTTTTCGCCAAAGGCCAAAGCCTCTGACAGGCCCTGCATCAGGCCCGCAATGCAGATCTGGTTCATCATCTTTGCAAGCTGGCCGGCACCCGTTTCACCAATCCGGCGGCAAACGCGGGCGTAGGCGGCCATCTCCGGCTCTGCGGCCGCATACTGCGCGTCGGGGCCACCGCACATGATGGACAGCTGACCGTTTTCGGCCCCCATTTGCCCACCCGACACCGGGGCATCGACAAAACCCAATCCGGCGGTGATCGCCGCTTGCGCCATCTCTCGGGTGACTTGTGCGGAAACGGTGGTGTGATCGACAAAGATTGCGCCCTTCGCCATGCCGGCAAAAGCCCCGTCCGCACCCAGGCACACCCCGCGCAGATCGTTGTCATTGCCGACACAAGCCATCACGAATGCGGCGTCCTTCGACGCTTCGCGCGGGGTTGCTGCGTGGGTTCCACCGTGCGCTGCAACCCAGGTTTCGGCCTTCGGCGTTGTCCGGTTGTAGACCGTCACCTGATGTCCCGCGGCCGCCAGATGCCGCGCCATCGGCCCCCCCATTACGCCCAAACCCAAGAATGCCACCCGTGCCATATCCGTTATCCTGTTTTGCCGCATCATTGCCCTGTCAGACGGGATGGACTAGGAACCCATTGCACCGCACTCGTCAAGAACAGGCCATGACATGCTGACCGCCTTTCGCTGGCTTTTGACCGTGTTTACCGGGCTGGTCGGCCTGGCTCTGGCCGGGTTGCTGGTGGGATACTATTTTCTGTCGCGCTCGTTGCCGGATTATTCGGAAACATTCAGCCTGCCCGCGATCACCGCTCCGGTCGAGATTGTGCGCAACAACGCCAATGTGCCGCATATCTTTGGCGCGAACGATGCAGATGTCTTTTTCGCGCTGGGGTTTGCACATGCGCAAGACCGGCTCTGGCAGATGACCATGCTGCGCCGGACCGCACAGGGGCGGCTTTCCGAGGTGTTTGGTGTGCGGACACTGAAGATTGACGAACTCTTGCGCAGGTTCGATCTACACACGCTGGCGTTGTCGTCTTTGCAGGTGCAGGACGACGCGACCAAGACGGCGCTGCAGGCCTACTCCGACGGGGTCAATGCCTGGATCGGGCAGGTAAATGCGCAGGCGATGGGGCGCGGTGCGCCGGAATTCTTCCTGTTTTCCACCGAGATCAGCGCTTGGGCCCCGGCCGACAGCCTTGCGATCATCAAGCTGATGGCCCTGCAACTGTCGTCGCACCTCGAGACAGAAGTGGTGCGGGCGCAGATGTCGTTGCTTCTGCCCGAGTCGCGACTGCGTGACATTTTGCCCGATGACCTGCAAAACGGCATTGCAGCATTGCCCGACTACGCCGCCGTCATGCCCTATACGCTGCCGGGGCGGGCACCTGCAAAGATGGCCTATATCGACGCCCCGCTGTCACCGTTTCACAGTCGGGCGTTTGCCGGGGCGTCGAATGCCTGGGCAGCGATGCCAGCACGCTCTGCGGCGGGGGGGGCGTTGCTGGCCAACGACCCGCATCTGGGGTTCAGCGCACCGGCCCTGTGGTATCTGGCACGGTTGGAGCTGCAATCGGGCGGGGTGATCGGCGCGACCATTCCGGGCATGCCGATCATTCTGGCAGGACGGTCGGCAAATCTGGGATGGGGGCTGACCTCCAGCTATCTTGATGATCAAGACATCGTGATGGAGCGGGTGAACCCAGCCAACCCCGAACAATACCTTACGCCCGACGGCCCCCGCGCCTTTACCTCGCGGCGAACGATCATCACGGTAAAGGACGAAGAGCCGGTCACGATCACACTTCGTTGGTCACAAAGCGGACCGGTGCTGCCGGGATCGCACTATGATCTGGCAAGTGTGACGCCTGCCGGCCATGTCGCGGCATTGCAATGGACGGCGCTCAGTGCCGCAGATACAACCATGACCGCCGCAATGCGCCTGATGGTTGCGAAATCGGTGGACCAGGCAATTTCGGCAGGTGAGTTGTTTGTGGCGCCATCACAAAACCTGATGCTGGTCGATCCGTCTGGGGCCGCGTTGCAGATGATCGGGGCGATGCCGGTCAGGGACACAGCCCACCGCACCCAAGGCCGGATGCCGGCACCTGGCTGGGAAGGGTCCAACCGCTGGACCGGGATGTTTCCTTACGCGCAAAACCCCCGTGTCGTGAACCCGGCAACCGGCCTGCTGGGCAACACCAACAACAAGACGGTGGACCTGCCGTTTCCCCGCCACGTATCGTTCGACTGGGGCGATACGCAGCGCATCCAGCGCTGGCTGACGCTGATGAAAGCGCGCGAGGTGCATACCCGCGAAAGCTTTATCGAGGCGCAACTGGATACCGTGTCGCCCACCGCGCGCAGTCTGCTGCCACTGATCGCCGCGGATCTGTGGTTCACTGACGAGCCCGCCGCCGAAGGTACGCCGGAACGGCTGCGGCAAAGGGCGCTGTCGCTGCTGGCCGAATGGAACGGCGAAATGAATGAACATCTGCCGGAACCCTTGATTGCCGAGGCATGGTTCCGCAGCTTGCAATCGCGTTTGTCGCGCGACGAAATCGGGGCCGCGGCAGATCAGTTTTCCCATCCCGAGCCTGTGTTCATCGAACGGGTCTATCGCAATACCGAAGGCGCATCGGTCTGGTGCGATGTGATCCAGTCGGCGGCAGTCGAAAGCTGTACCGAGATCGCCCGGATCGCACTTGACGAAGCGTTGCTCGGGCTGGTTGAAACCTACGGCCCGGCTCTGGAAAGCTGGCGCTGGGGGGATGCGCATCAGGCAACGCATGACCACCCCGTGTTGGGTGACGTGCCGATCCTGCGGTATTTCGTGAATATCCGGCAATCCACCAGCGGCGGGGATTCGACGCTGCTGCGCGGGCGCACGATCGGCAGCGGGCCGCAGCCCTATCTGAACGTGCACGGCGGCGGGTATCGCGGGGTCTATGATTTTGCCGACCCCGACAGTTCGGTATTCATAGTGGCCACCGGGCAATCGGGGCATCCGATGAGCCGGCACTACGATGACCTCTCAGAGGTCTGGCGGCGCGGCGAATATATTCCGATGAGCCTGGACCCCGAGTTGGCACGGGCGGGTGCTGTGGGCATCTCGCGGCTGGTACCTGCCGGACCATGACCGAAGTGTTGCGCACAACCCGGCTGGTGCTGCGTCGCGCGAGGCCGGGCGATCTGCACGATCTGCATGCGGTTTTCGCCAGCCCTGCCGCGATGCGCTATTGGTCGCGCCCCGAGCATGAACGGATCGAAGAGACGCAAAGCTGGCTTGATGACATGGTTTCCTTGCCAGACGCGAGCGACGAGTTCGTCGTCGAACGCGCGGGCCGCGTCATCGGCAAAGTGGGCGCCTGGCGGCTGCCAGAGATTGGCTACATCCTGCATCCCGACCACTGGCGTCAGGGTCTGATGCGCGAGGCGCTGGATGCGGTGATCCCGTGGTTGTTCATCCGACACCCCCTGCCGGAACTTACCGCCGAGGCGGACCCGCGCAATCTGCCGTCATTGAGCCTGTTGGGGCAGTTGGGGTTCGTCGAGACGCACCGAACCTCCCGCACCCTGCTGTGGCGCGACGAATGGTGCGACTCGGTCTATCTGGCACTGCGCCGGGCGAATTGGACTGATACCGCGCGCGGGCAGTGATCGGTGTCAGCCGACCTTCTTGCCGGCAATTTCGGTTCCGCTGCGGGTAGAAGCCGCGACGCTCGCAGGTTTTGCGACCTCTTTCTTTGGCTTCTTCTTTTCCTTGTTGGACTTCTGGTTGTTGCCCTTGGCCATGATTGCTCCTTTCGCGATTGAGGTCAGTTGGCCTGCCACTGTGCCTTTTGCCGTTCCGTCCAGCGGACGGTAATCTGATAGCCAGTGTCGTCCTGATCCTCGGTCACTACAACCCCCAATGCATGCAGCCGCGCCCGCGCCCGGCCTTGCGCAAACGGCAGGGCCAGGGTTTCGTCGATGCGAAACTCGGCAAATGCGTCCGAGATGGCTTGCATCAGATCCTCGACCCCTTCGCCGGTCAGGGCCGACACCGGAAACACGCCGGCGCGGTTTGCACGCTGGGTGGCAAGGCTGTCCCGGGCGGACGGGTCCACAAGATCCAGCTTGTTCCAGACTTCCAACATCGTAGTGCCCGCATCAACGCCCAATGATGTCAGGATATCCGCCACATCTGCCGCCTGTTCGGCGGTCTCCGGATGGCTGATGTCGCGCACATGCAAGATCAGATCAGCCTCCAGCACCTCTTCCAGCGTGGCGCGAAAGGCCGCAACCAGCTGGGTGGGCAAATCGGAAATGAAACCAACCGTGTCAGAGGCGATGATCTTGCGCCCCGCCCCCCCGTCTTTGTCCGGCAGCACGACACCGCGCATCGTCGGATCCAATGTGGCAAACAGCATGTCCTTTGCCAAAACATCTGCTCCCGTCATACGGTTGAACAGCGTCGATTTGCCTGCGTTCGTATAGCCCACCAATGCAACCAGCGGAAACGGCACCTTGCGGCGCGAGGCGCGATGCAGCTCTCGGGTCTTGACGACCTTTTCCAACTGACGTTTCAGGCGCAAAACCTGATCGTCGATGGCGCGGCGGTCGGATTCAAGCTGCGTTTCACCCGGCCCGCCCACGAACCCGAAACCACCGCGCTGGCGTTCAAGATGGGTCCAGGCGCGCACCAGACGGGTTCGCTGATAGCTGAGGGCTGCGAGTTCGACCTGCAGCACACCTTCCCGCGTTCGGGCGCGGTCGGCAAAAATCTCGAGGATCAGGGACGTGCGGTCCAGCAGCTTTACACCCCAGGCCTTTTCCAGATTGCGCTGCTGCACCGGGCTGACCGATCCATCGACCAGAACCAGTTCGATGTCGTCAGACTTCAGCCGCGTCTTCAGGTCATCGACCTTGCCCGACCCGAACAACTGCCCGGGGCTGATCTTGGCCAACCGCACCACCTCGGCTCCTTGCACCTGCATCCCCGGCAAGGCAGCCGCGAGTGCTACGGCCTCTGCCAGCCCGTGCTCCGGCAAGCGCCGGCTGCGCGTCGATTTCAGATCGGGATGCAGAACATAGGCGCGGGTCGGGGCTGCCGCGGTGTCATGCCCTTCGGTCAGCGAACGCGACGGATTGTCGTCGTCCGCAATGTCCGCATCTTCGGCTTGATCTGGTGGATCAGAGGTCAATCTTCGCCGTCATAAAGATTGATCGGGGCCCCCGGCATGATTGTCGAAATTGCATGTTTGTAGACCAGTTGCGACTGCCCATCACGGCGCAACAGCACACAGAAATTGTCAAACCAAGTGATCACGCCCTGAAGCTTGACGCCATTGATCAAAAAAATCGTCACTGGAACTTTTGCTTTGCGAACGTGGTTCAGGAACGCGTCCTGCAAATTTTGTTTGTCGGCGGCCATTTTCGTGTTGCCCTGTTTCTTTTCGTTATGAGCTTTCCTGCGCCGGAAGAGATGTCATCGGGCAGCACCTTTAAGTATGGAGTGCAACAGAGCGGGATTCCAGCCCCAAAACAGCATCTTACGCAGAGCATGCTATCTGCGCCACAGGTCCGGGGTCAGAAAAGCCAGCAAAGCCAGCATTTCCAGACGGCCCATGACCATCGCCAGCGCCAGAACCGTTTGCTGGGCTACGGCAAGGTCGGCCCAGACCCCAGGACCGTCACCAAGAATTTGCGCAACCGGTCCGTTATTGGTCAGTGCGCCAATCGCCAGCGCCATCGCGGGCTCCAACTCGACCGACAGCAGTGTAAGCAAGGCCGTGACCACTGCGATAACCATGGCAAACAGCATGAAAAACACAAACGCAACGCTCGCGCCAGCATCGCGCAATTGGCGCGCCGTCATGCCGCCGCCTCCGACCGAAGACGGCTCGATCAGCCGTTCCAGTTCGCGCTGGCCATGGCGACACACAACATAGACCCGCAGAAGTTTGACCCCGCCCGCTGTCGTGGCCACGCCGCCACCAACCAACGACAATGCCAACAGCATGAGCCCGGGCGGCGTCACACCAGACCACATCCCCCCAACCTGCCAGCCAACCGAAACAAAGCCTGTCGTGGTCAGAAATGACAACGCCGTAAAGAAAGCCCCCCAGACCATTTTGGCAAACTGATCGATCCGCATCCATTGGTCCGCTGCCCCCAGATGCATCGCCATCACGGCAAATACCGCGACCAGAATGATGACCCCTGCTGTCAGAAGTTCAGGATCGTACCGCCAGAACCGGCGTTCAAGCCCCGCAAAGCCCGGCAAGGCGCGCCGGCTGATCGCCGTCAGCAAGAAGATCGCGATCATGACTTCGCCAAGAATGCCGGAGGCCGCCTGTTCGGTACCGGCAATCGGCGAAATGCCAGAGGTCGAGAGCACCGCCATTGCGTGGCACAGCGCAACCAGGCCATCCTCACCAGCAACAAGCAACCCAACCCAAAGCAGCAACGTCAAACCGCCATAAGCCGGAAACAGCATTATCGAAAAGTATTGAATGCGCTGACCGGCGTCGGCGATCTGGCTGATCAACCCAGAGGCAGCCACGCTTGATGTCGATGCCTCTGTGCCCGCACTGTCAATTCCGACAAGGTTCATCGGTGCAAGCACGGCCAGCGCCATCACGATCACGTGAAACCCGCCCAGCCATCCCGCCAATGCGCGCCACAGATGCACCGTTTCCGGCAGATCTGCCGGCGCAAACAGCGTGGCGCCAGTGGTGGTAAAGGCCGACAGCATCTCGAACCACGCCTGCCACAGCGTTACCCCCGGCACGGCCTGCACGATCGGCAAGGCAAAGGCCAACGGCAGCGCGAAATACGTGCCGATCAAGTAGGTAAGCTGTCGCCGCGGCGATACACGCTTGACGAGGTTTGCCGTTGCAAACCCGATCAGCAGAGCCAGAATTCCCAGGATCACGGCAGAATAAAGGAACGCCCGACCGACATCGAATTGCCGGTTGACCGCGGCATGGGCTGCGGGCAACACCATGACCGCCGCCGCAACTCCCATCAGGACCACTGGAAAGCTATGGTGTGCGGGGCGGTTCATCGGTCAGAAGAAATCGATGGTAACTTGCAGCAACTTTTCGACCTGCCGGACATCAGCCGACATCGCGAACAGGGCGATCACATTGCCGGTCTCGATCCGCAAATCGCCGGACGGCTTCATGACCTTGTCGCCCTTCATCACGGCACACACCAGCACGCCTTCCGGAAAATCGATCTCGCGGATCAAGCGCCCGGCAAGCGGCGAAGTTCCCAGAACTTGTGCCTCGATCACTTCTGCCTCTGCGTCGCCAATTGAATAGATCGCCCGTACCTTGCCATGCCGGATGTGCCGCAAGATCGAGCTGACAGTGGTAGATCGCGGATTGATGTAAGCGTCGATGTTCAACGCGCTGATCATGAGTGTCAGGGTCGGGTCATTGACCAGGGCAATTGCCATGGCGCAGCCAGCTTGTTTGGCGCGGACGGCCGCCAAAAGATTGGTCTTGTCATCATCAGTTACCACCAGCACCGCATCCGAACGGTCGATCGCAGCCTCGATCAGCAATTCGATGTTCATCCCGTCCCCCAGCAGCACGATCGTGCGGCTCAGCTTGTCGGCGGCGGCCTCGGCGGTTGCACGGTCTTTCTCAATGACTTTGCAGCGAACCCTGTCAGCCTGTTTTTCCAGCGCCATCGCCACGGCCAAACCCACGTTTCCGCCGCCGATGATCACGATCCGCTCTGGCTTGCGTGATTTCTTGCCAAATATCTCGAGCGTGCGCGCGACATCCTCGGCATGGCTGAACACATAGATCATGTCGCCGGCGAACAGCTGATCATCGGGATCGGGCGCAAAGAGTTTACCTCCGCGCCGGACACCGACCACAATGGCGCGCAGGCTGGGAAAGAGGTCGTTCAATTGGCGCAGCGGGGTCGTCAGCACCGGGCAGTCGTGGTTCAGCGTGATACCAAGCAGCTGCGCACGGCCATCCATAAAGGTTTCGGTGTCGAAGGTCGCTGGTGCCGCAAGCCTTTGAAGGGCTGCGTCTGCCACTTCGCGTTCCGGGCTTATCAGCACATCGATCGGCAGGTGATCGCGGCGATAAAGATCGGCAAAACTGTCGTCAAGATAGCTGTTGTCACGCACTCGCGCGATCTTGCGCGGCACGCCGAAAATCGAATGGGCGACTTGACAGGTGACCATGTTCACCTCGTCCGAATAGGTCGCGGCGATGATAAGGTCTGCATCCCTCGCCCCCGCGCGTTCCAGCACGTCAGGATGTGAAGAAAACCCCGTTACCCCTTGAACATCCAACGTTTCCGTGGCGCGGCGTACAAGATCTGGGTTCATGTCAACGACCGTCACGGCGTTACGCTCACCGGACAAATGACGGGCAATCTGCCAACCGACCTGGCCCGCGCCGCAAATGATGACTTTCACGTCCTGTCCCCGGTTAGGATGCGGTCTATGTGGCAGAAGCCCGCAACGGGGTCAATCTGGCCGGCTGTCATGCGCATCTTCAAACTTCGCGCCGCTTAGACTTCGCCGTCATCGTCATCCCCGCGCCCGGCGGATTTTGACGTGGTGACGACGCCCAGCGATTTCAGCTTGCGATGCAACGCGCTGCGTTCCATTCCGACAAAACTTGCGGTTCGGCTGATGTTTCCGCCAAAACGGTTGATCTGGGTCATCAGATACTCGCGTTCGAACACCTCTCGGGCCTCGCGCAGCGGCAGAGTTGCCATAGCCCCGCCCAACACGATCCGTCCACCGGTATCGACCGGAGCTTCCTGCCCGGGCAGTTCGCGCGCCTCGATCGCGCCAGACGGCTCTCCAAGGATCAGCACTCGTTCGATGACATTGCGCAATTGGCGGACATTTCCCGGCCACTGCATGGTTTGCAGCATCGCCTCGGCTTCTGGTGTCAGGTCGCGCATGGGCAGGCCCTGCGTGCGGTGAAACATCGCGACGAAATGGCGGGTCAGGTCCGGAATATCCTCGCGGCGGTCTTCCAGACTGGGCACTGCAATCGGCACGACGTTCAGGCGGTCAAAAAGCTCTTGCCGAAAACGCCCGCCTGAAATTTCGTGGCGCAAGTCGCGCGTGGTAGACGAGATGACCCGCAAATCGACGCGAACCTTGTCCGAACCGCCAACACGTGTGAATTGCTGCTCCACCAGCACACGCAGAATCTTCGACTGGGTGCCTAGCGGCATATCCGCAACCTCGTCAAAGTAGACAACTCCGCCATGTGCCTGCTCTAAAAGACCTTTCTCGATACCGCGTTCGGACGTCTCTCGTCCGAACAGCACTTCCTCCATCCGCTCGGGTTCTACAGTGGCGGACGAGACCGAAACAAATGCAGCGCTCGCCCGGTTTGAATTGGAGTGGATGAACCGAGCCGCCAGTTCCTTGCCCGACCCGGCAGGCCCGGTCAACATCACGCGACCGTTCGACTTGGTCACTTTTTCAAGGTGCGACTTCAGGACCTTGAAGGCCGTACTTCCACCAAGCATGTCCGTGGCCGTGGCATCGCGCCGACGCAGATCCGCATTTTCGCGGCGCAGTCGGCTTGCCTCCATCGCGCGCGCCACAACCACCATCAACTGATCGATATTGAATGGCTTTTCGATAAAGTCATAGGCGCCTTGCTTGATGGCCGCGACCGCTATTTCAATATTGCCATGACCCGAGATGATCACGACCGGCACGTCAGGATTGTCACGCTTGACCGATTTCAGAATATCGATCCCGTCCATCCGGCTGTCTTTCAGCCAGATATCAAGGATCATCAGGCTTGGCAGTTCTGCGTTGATCTCGGCCATGCAGTCGTCAGAATTTCCTGCAAGGCGAACGGTATAGCCCTCGTCCTTCAGAATATCCCCGATCAGTTCACGGATGTCTTTTTCGTCGTCGACAATCAAAATGCTGCTCAACTCATCCCCCTTGGCCAAAACTGGCCACCTGTCGTGACGCTCTTTTGCGAAGGACGCGTGGCAGACGTATCTCTGCCATTGCCCCCGCATGGGCATTTCCCTCAAAGATCGGCGCGTCGGTCAGAACCAACGACCCACCATGTTCTTCTATGATCTTCTTGACAATCGGCAGACCCAAACCGGTACCCTTCTCGCGCGTTGTCACGTAAGGCTCGAACAACCTCGCACGGTCGGGTGGCAGTCCGGTCCCGTTGTCGGCGATGCTGATGACCGCTTCCCCCTCAATGGCTGACAGCGAAACCCGGATCTCCGGCTTGTAGTCTCTGCCTATCGAAATCTGTTTATCCTCAATGGCCTCCCCTGCATTCTTGATCAAATTTGTCAGGGCCTGACCAATCATGGTGCCGTCAAGTTCGACCATCAGGGCCGTGCTGGGAAACGATTTCTGAAAATGCACCTCGGGTTGACCATTTTCCTGCAGCATTACGGCCGCACGCACGAGGGCAGTCAGATCAGTATCGCGACGGTCTGGTTCCGGCATCCGCGCGAATTTTGAGAATTCGTCCACGATCCGGCGCAGATCGCCGGTTTGGCGCACGATGACATCGGTCAACTGCTCCAGCTCGTCCGGATCGGTCACCTGAGTGCGGAATTTTCGCTTGATGCGTTCGGCGGACAGCGCGATCGGGGTCAAGGGGTTCTTGATTTCATGCGCGATGCGGCGCGCCACATCGCCCCATGCCGCCATTCGCTGTGCCGATACAAGTTCGGTCACATCGTCGAAAGCCACGACATACCCCTCAAGCCTGCCGGCATCGCTGCGCCGCCCGCTCATCCGTACCAACAGGCTTTCCAACTTGCCGCGGCGGGTAAGCCGGACCTCGTCCTGCACTGCAAGGCTGATACTGTCGCGCAAACGGTCGAACAAATCGGCAAACTCTGGCACCGCGTCGATCAGGGCACGGTCAGCAATCGTATCAGAGATATCCAGCAAGCGCGCCGCCGCACGGTTCACAAAATCGATCCGCCCGCCTGCATCCAGACCGATGACCCCAGCTGTGACGTTCGACAGCACGCTGTCAAACTGGCGGCGGCGGGTTTCGGTGTGACGGTGGCTGTCCATCAGCGCTTCTCGCTGACCTTTCAACTGCTTGGTCATCTGGTTGAACACGCGGCCAAGGGTGGCGATTTCGTCGTCACCGTCTTCTTCTACCACCTGGACATCCAGATCACCCTGCCCGACCCGTTGCGCGGCACCAGCAAGCCGGCCGACAGGACGCGACAGGCGTTCGGCAAACCACAGGCCGCCCCAGACCGCTGCCAGCACCAGTATGACCGCAAAGCCTAGGTACAAAAGCGCGAAGTTGAACAATATCCGACCGCGTTCGGCTTCGAGTTGCTGATACAACAGCACGGTCTGCCGGGTTTCATCCAGCAGCGACAAGATCGAGCCATCCACGGTGCGCGAGACAAAAAGATACCGGTCGGTAAAGGCCTCGAGGTGCACAAGTGCGCGGAATTCGTTGTTGGCCCAGTCTTCGATCACCACCACTTCGCCCTTTTGGGCGCGCGAAATCTCTTCTGGCGTGGGCTTTTCGAAATCAAAGTAATACGTCTTGCGGCCGCGCGTTTTCAGGTCGCCGCCGCCGTCGATCAGGTAGACCTCGCGCAAGCCGCGCTGAATGGCCGCCTGCCCTTGGGTCAATAGCTGTCGAACGTCGCCGTCATGCAAGAAGAACGTTTGCCGCTTTGCTGCGTCCAGATAGCGGGCCAGCGCACCGGCATCGTCGGTCAGGTTGTGCCGGTGTTCGGTTTCATAGGCCTGTGCCGCGGCAAGAGAGGTCGACAGCACTTGACGCACGCGATCTGAAAACCACCCCTCCAGGCCCACATTGACCGTCAGAACAGCAAAAATCGCAACCAGAACCGTAGGGATCAGCGCAACGATCCCGAACACCCCTGTAAGGCGTAAATGGAGCCGAGAGCCCGCAGATTGGCTGCGCCGGTCTGCCACCATCCGCAGCACCCGCGCCAGAACCAGCGAGGCGACAACCAGAACATACACGAAATCCGCCAGCAGGATCAGGCGCAGCGCTGGCGAAGACGCGCCCTGATTGAACGGCCCCAAGGCCACAAATGTAACCACCGCCAGCAGCGGCCCCAAAAGAACCAGCCCCAGCGTCATGCCGGCCTGCAACTTTCGCTGCCGTCGCAGACGTGACAGACGCGAAAGCCAATTGTTGCTTCGAGTGGCGCCCAGCACCTTACCCTGCCCTGTTTGCGCGGCAGGCCGTGCCCTGTCCGCCACATGTTGTGTCATCGGGGTGCCCACACGCCACCCCTTCTGTGGCGGTTTTACATCAGTTTGCGGCGGCGTGTCACGCTGATATCGAGGTCGGTTATCTTCTTGCGCAAAGTATTTCGGTTGATCCCTAGAAGGTCGGCGCATTTCGCCTGGTTGCCGGCTGTGGCATCCAGCGCGATTTCGATCAGCGGCAACTCCATTTCGCGCAGGATGCGGTCGTAAATCCCGGGCGGGGGCAGCGCGCCTTCGTGCAGATCGAAGTAGCGCTTCAGGTGCCCGCGAACCGAGGCCGACAACCTTTCGCCTTCGGCTGGCGCACCGCGATTCGGGATGACTGCCGTTGTGCCGCCCAATGCGACTTCAAGTTCGGGCGCACTGATTTCAGCTTCGGACGAGGTCACAAGCAAGCGTTTCAGCGTGTTTTCCAACTGTCGCACGTTGCCTGGCCAGGGATAGCTGCGCAGCAGATTGCGGGCCTCTGCGGAAAGGCGCCGTTGGGTGCCACTGTCGCGTTGACCCCGCGCCAGAAAATGGTCTGCCAGCAAAGGGATATCTTCTACCCTGTCCCGCAGGGACGGCACGGCGATGGTGACGCCGCTCAGGCGGTAGAACAGATCCTTGCGAAAACGGCCCGCTTCCATCCGCAGCGCCAGATCGGTCTGGCTGGTGGCCATGATATGCGGCGCTTGATCTGCTGGCATATCCAGCAACCGCACAAGGCGCGCCTGGCTGTCTTCATCGAAATCAGCAACTTCGTCGAACACCAACGAACCGCCTTTGGCGCGCGAAAGCATGTTGGAAATTCCCGCGACACCTGCCAGATCGCCTGCCTGCGCTATGATGAACGGTTGCGTCCTGCGGTCGGAAAAATCGTGAATCGCGCGGGCAATCAATGACTTTCCGGTCCCAGACTCGCCTGTGATCAAAACCGCGAGATCGGTGTTCATCACCCGCGCCACCAGCCGGTACAGCGCCTGCATCGACGCCGTTTTGCCCACCAACGGCAGATCGTCACCCGGATCGCGCGGCGCAATCACCGCCCGGGGCGCGCGGCGTTTGAGGTCAAGCGCGCGGGCGGACCGCTTCATCAGATCGGGCAGATCGAACGGTTTGGGCAGATAGTCATAGGCCTCGGCGTCCGCTGCCTGAATGGCCGTCATGATGGTATTCTGCGCCGAAATCACGATCACCGGCAGGCCCGGGCGCATCTTGCTGATGCGGGGCAGCGCCTCTAGCCCATTGCCATCGGGCATGATCACATCTGAAATCACCAGATCGCCCTTGCCCTCTTCGACCCAGCGCATCAGCGTCATCAGCGACGACGTCGCGTGCACCTTGCAGCCAGCCCGCGTCAGGGCCTGCGTCAGAACGGTGCGGATCGTGCGATCGTCATCTGCGACCAGAACAGTGCCATCCATCAGCGGGTCTCCTTTGTGGGGTCTTGGGGGCTGGCTGTCTTGGGGGCCAGCGGCAGGGAAAGACGAAATACCGTGCGTTGCGGAACCGAATCGACGCCGATCCAGCCGCCATGGTCAGAGATGATCTTAGACACCAAAGCCAATCCAAGACCGGTGCCGTTTTCGCGCCCGGACACAAACGGCTCAAAGATCTCGCCCGCAATATCCGGCGGCAAACCGGGGCCATCGTCGATGATCTCGACTTGCAGGGGCAACACGCCACCCGATCCATCGCGGCGTCGCAGGCGCAGGGACATGTCATAGAACGTATGCAACCGGATCGTACCCCCGCGCTGGTCGGCGGCCTCGGCTGCGTTCTTGATCAGGTTCAGGAACACTTGGGTCAACTGGTCCAGATCGGCAAAGGTTGGGGGCAGCGAAGGGTCGTAATCCTCGATGAAATTCATATGCGCAGCAAATCCAAGTTGCGCCGACTTGCGGGCCCGATCCATTGCGTCGTGGATGTTGACGGCACGGCGATCCGGCGGGCGGAGGTTGCCGAACTGCTCGACTTGTTCCAGCAGTTTCACGATGCGTCGGGTTTCCTCGACGATCAGATCGGTCAATTCGCGGTCCTCTGGCCCCGCATTCATCGAGATCAACTGTGCTGCCCCGGAAATTCCCGCCAGCGGGTTCTTGATCTCGTGCGCCAGCATTTCCGCCATGCCAACGGCGGATTTCGCCGCCGATTTGACTTGCATCGCTCGGCCCATCCGGTCGGCGATGTCGCGCGGGCTGATCAGCAGCATGACGATGTCGGGATTGTCATGCATCGGGGCCAGCTGCACGTTGCACTGCACAGGCGGGCGTTCGCCGGTGGTCACATCGACATCGTTGATGAACAAGGGCGCGTGGTTGGCGCGGGCGCGGGCAACCGCCTCGTCCATCGGGGCGTCGATCGACAGGCGGTCCAGCGCCGGTTGGCCGCGCAAGGTCCGGCTGGAGGCGTTGAGGAATGTCTCTGCCGCCGGATTGGCCTCGATGATGCGGTTGGTCTGATCGATCAGCAGGGCAGGCACTGGCAGCGACGCCCAGACAACCCCCGGCACCGGGTAGGGCGTGCGATAGGTCATGCAGCCACCTTTGGCGCGTCAGTGAAGGCGCTGCGGATCAAGGCGTGAACGACGGCGGGGCTGGTCGCGGTCATCAGGGCGGCGCGGGGGGCCGTCAGATTGGCCGCGTCCAGATACCAGCCGAGATGTTTGCGCGCAACGCGCAGGCCAAGATCGAGCCCGTAGAACGCAAGCATCGCGTCGTAGTGTTCGGAGACAAGGTCCGCAAGGGCGCCGCCTGCAGGGATCACCGGGGCCGGAGTGCCAAAAAGCGCATGCGCGATCTCGGCCAGCCGCCAAGGCGCGCCCTGCGCCCCGCGCCCGATCATCACACCATCCGCCCCGGACAGGGCCAGCGCCTCGCGCGCGGTGGTGGCATCCACGATATCGCCGTTTGCGATCACGGGAATACGAACCGCAGATTTGATGGCGCGAATCGCGGCCCAATCCGCAGTGCCCTTGTAAAACTGACAGCGTGTTCGGCCGTGAATGGTGATCAACGCGATGCCCGCTCCTTCGGCGCGCTGCGCCAAAGTTGCCGCGTTCAGCGTCGCATCGTCCCATCCCAGCCGCGTCTTCAGCGTGACCGGCACATCGACCGCACCGACGACCGCATCGATCAGGCGCAAGGCATGGTCCAGATCTCGCATCAGGGCAGACCCCGAATAGCCCGTGGTCACCCGTTTCGCCGGGCAGCCCATGTTGATATCGATGATCTGCGCACCCTGCCCGGCCACGTATCGCGCCGCCTCTGCCATCCAGTGCGGCTCACGACCCGCCAGTTGGACAGAGGTGCGCGCCTGATCAAAACCCAGTTCGGCCCGGGCACGGGCCAGGGGTTTGGCCTGTACCACTTCCTGGCTGGCGACCATTTCCGAAACCACCAGTCCCGCGCCAAAGCGAGACACGAGTTGCCGGAACGGCAGGTCCGTTATGCCCGCCAAAGGTGCAAGCAGCACCGCCGGTGTCAGCACAAGAGGACCGGGTCTGCGGTCCTGGGGGCGAGGTTTGGCATCCATGTCCCCTACCTATGCCAAATCTTGATCATGACCAAGGTCAGCCCTGCAATCCATGCCTTGAAAACGAGCAATGCCTGTTTATTGGGCGTATGGCCGATTTTTGCAGCAAGATTGTCAGCCAACCGCGACTGCATTAAGAATGCCTTCAACCAAGGAGGCCCGATGACGACAGCCGTGATCATTGTAGCTGCCGGGCGCGGCAGCCGGGCTGGGGGGGACATTCCCAAGCAGTGGCAGCTTGTTGCGGGGCAAACGGTTCTTTCGCGGACCGTTTTGGCGTTCGAAGACTTTCGGCGGGTTGTGGTGGTCCACCCGGACGATGTGGCAAGGGCGGCAGGGATGGGCCAAGTGGTGCTGGGCGGGGCGTCGCGAACTGCGTCGGTTCGCGCCGCACTCGAAGCGCTGGCGGGGACCGGAGTGCAGCGGGTTCTGATCCACGACGGCGCGCGGCCTTTGGTATCGGGCGCGGTCATCGGGCGGGTTCTTGCCGCACTTGACCAGGCAGCGGGGGCAGCCCCCGCCCTGCCGGTCAGCGATGCATTGTGGTTGGGTGCGGACGGGCAGGTTGCCGGCACGCGCGACCGCGACGGGCTCTTTCGCGCCCAGACGCCACAGGGATTTCACTTTGACGCGATCCTTGCCGCCTATCGCGCCCATCCCGCCGATGCCGCGGACGATGTGGCGGTTGCGCGCAGCGCGGGGATAGAGGTTGCGATTGTGGCCGGCGACGAAGACAATCTGAAACTGACCTATCCGGACGATTTTGCACGGGCCGAAGGGATTTTGCGGGGGCGGATGATGGATTTGCGGCCAAATGACGTGAGGTTGGGCAATGGGTTTGATGTGCATGCGTTTTGCGACGGAACCCAGGTCTGGCTGTGCGGGGTTTCGGTGCCGCATGGGCGCGGGTTGCTTGGTCATTCGGATGCCGATGTCGGGATGCATGCGTTGACCGATGCGATTTATGGTGCGCTGGCCGATGGGGATATCGGCCGGCATTTTCCACCCAGCGATCCGCAGTGGAAAGGTGCGGCAAGCGAGATTTTCTTGCGGCACGCGATGGGGCGGGTTCTGGCGCGGGGGTACGTTCTGGGGAACTGCGATGTGACGCTGATCTGCGAACGGCCCAAGATCGGGCAGCATTCCGGGGCAATGCGGGCGGCTTTGGCCGGCATCATGGGGGTGGAGGTTGACCGGATAAGCGTCAAGGCTACCACAGCGGAACGGCTTGGATTTACCGGGCGGGAAGAGGGGATTGCGGCAATGGCGACGGCGACTTTGGTGCGGGCATGATCCGCGCGGTTCTGACGGTGGGCGGGGTTGGCTATCTGCAGCCGGCATCGGGCACCTGGGCCTCGGGTCTGGCGGTGGCGGTCGGTTTGGGCCTGCATGCGCTGGGGGGCTTCCCACTGCTGGCGCTGGCTTTGGTCGTGGCAACGGTGGCAGGGTTCTGGGCCTGCCGCAGCCTTGGCGCGGGCGAGGACCCGTCCGAAGTGGTGATCGACGAAGTGGCGGGGCAGTGGCTTGCGCTGTGCTTTCCGTCATTTGCGTTCTGGAACATGGGCGTGGACGGCTTTCCTTATCCGGGCTGGGTTGCGGCCTTTGTGTTCTTTCGGCTGTTCGATGTCTGGAAACCCTGGATCATCGGCCGGGCGGATCGGCGGGGCGATGCGGCTGGCGTCATGCTGGATGATCTGTTGGCTGGGACCGCGGCGGGCCTTTCCGTGATGATCGCGGCGGCTGTTGCGCATGGGATCTTCCTATGATCGTGGCAGACCTTCTGGCCGCAGCACGGGCTGCGTCTGTCCGGATTGCAACCGCCGAAAGCTGCACCGGGGGGATGATTTCTGCGGCATTGACCGATGTTGCGGGATCCTCCGACGTGTTTGATCGCGGCTTTGTCACCTATTCGAATGACGCAAAGGTGGCGATGCTAGGCGTGTCGCCTGCAACGCTGGCGTCTGTCGGGGCCGTGTCAGAAGCGGTCGCGGGCGAGATGGCCGACGGGGCGCTTGCGCGGTCGCAGGCAGGATTGGCGGTGTCGGTGACAGGGATTGCAGGGCCGGGTGCGTCGGATTTCAAACCCGAAGGGCGGGTTTGCTTCGGTCTGGCTATGCCCGGGCATGTGACACGGGTAGAGACGGTGGAGTTTGGCGCAATCGGGCGGGCAAAAGTCCGGCAGGCGTCGGTCGATCATGCGTTGCGGTTGCTGGCGCGCGCACTTCAGGCGAGGTAGATCGCCTTTGCCCGCGCTTCGAAAGCGCGCACCACACGGGTCATTGCTTCGTTGAAAACAAGCCCGATCACAGAGGCGAGGATCGGGTTGCGAAATTCGAAATCCACGGTGAAATCCACCTCGGAACCTCCGTCAGGCAGATCGCGGAACGCCCAGACCGACTTCAGGTGCTTGAGCGGGCCATCGAGGTATTCCGTCTCGATCCGCCCGCGTGCCGGGTACAGCACCACGCGACTGCCGAATTTTTCGCGAAACAGCTTGAAACTGATCACGAGGTCAACCTCCATCACCTCGCCCCCGTCTACCGGGTTCCGCGAGCGGATGCGCGCAGCCGAGTTCCACGGCAGGAATTCGGGATAGCGCGCAACATCGGCAACCAACGCATACATTTGAGCGGCAGAATGCGGCAGTTGGCGCGTTTCGTGGTGGTGGGGCATGGCGTCCTGAGGCGTGACTTGGAGCCTTGTTGTGGTTAGACCGGAACGGGAAATCAAGAGGTTCACATGCCGCAACGCCCCTATGTCATCGATCAAATGATCAGCGCCAAGTCGATTGCAGCCCGGGTAGAGGAGCTGGCCCGCCAGATCGAAGTGTTTTATGCCGGGTCGGAACGTCTGATCGTGGTGGGGCTATTGCGCGGGTCGTTCGTGTTCATCGCCGACCTGGTCCGCGAGATCGCCCTGCCGGTGGAGGTTGATTTTCTGGAGGCGTCAAGTTACGGCGATTCCATGCAGTCCTCGCGCGAAGTGCGCATCCTTAAGGACTTGCGCGGCGAGATTGCCGGGCGCGATGTGCTGGTCGTCGAAGACATCGTGGATACCGGGTTTACGTTGCACCATGTGGTCAACATGCTGCGATCACGCGGGCCGGCGCGGCTGGAGGTTTGTGCCTTGCTGAACAAACCGTCGCGGCGCGAGGTAGACATTCGGGCGACCTGGACCGGATTCGACATTCCCGATGAGTTCGTCGTCGGCTATGGCATTGATTTTGCGCAAAGAAACCGAAACTTGCCGTTTATCGGCAAGGTAAGGTTTACCGATGGCGCGTCATGAATCTGCATTGGTTGATGCGCATGGCACAATGGGCCCGCAATCCGCCGTCCTGGGGCAGGGTCAAGCTGGTGCTGGGGGTGGTGGCTGTCTGCGGTGCTCTTGTGGGCATCGAGACGATCTGGGGCTGGCCGGACTGGCTGACGGTGAATGGAAAAGCCTGGAAACCCTGAGCGCGCTCATGCGCGTTACACTTGTGCGTGCATAAGTAGAGTAACGTTGGCGGGTGCCGTATGATCCGGGTGCGCAGCAGTGGCGGAGGACGAAAATGCGGAGACTGATCTGGTTGATGCTGGGGCTGGCCTGCATTGGGGTTGCGACAGCTTGGGTGTTGACCGCGCCGTCGCTGCGGCAGTCCGAAACGGTGGCCGGGTTGACCGGCGATCCGGTTCCGGGAGAGGCGGTGTTCTGGGCGGCGGGCTGCGCATCATGCCATATGACGCCGGGGGCTGAGGGGGACGCGCAGATGGTGTTGGCGGGGGGGATGGCGTTTGCCTCGCCATTCGGAACGTTCTATGCGCCGAACATCTCGACCGATGCCATGCAGGGAATTGGCAAATGGACCCAGGCCGAGCTTGCGGGGGCGGTCATGGATGGGGTGTCGCCTGCGGGCGCCCACTACTATCCGGCGCTGCCCTACAATGCCTACAACAAGATGACGCCGCAGGACGTGGCGGATATTGCAGCCTTTCTGACCACCCTGCCCGCCGATGCCACGCCCAGCCGCGCGCATGATGTAGGCTTTCCGTTCAACATCCGCCGCAGTCTGGGGGGATGGAAGCTGTTGTTCCAAAGCAACGACTGGGTGCTTGCCAACGCAGCCTCGCCCGAAGTTGAACGGGGGCGCTACATCGTCGAGGCGCTCGAGCATTGCGGCGAGTGCCACACACCGCGCAATGCGCTGGGCGGCCTGGACCGCGGGCGCTGGCTGGGCGGCGCGCCAAGCCCCGATGGCAAGGGGACGATCCCCAATATCACGCCGGCGAAACTGACCTGGACCGAAGAAGAGATTGTCGAGTATCTGACCAGCGGCTTCACGCCCGAGTATGATTCGGTCGGCGGGCCGATGGCCCATGTGGTGGAAAACCTCGCGCGGCTGCCCGAGGCCGATCGGGCGGCGGTAGCGTCCTATCTCAAGGCGGTGCAGGCAGTGCCATGATTCTGATCGGTCAGTTTGACAGCCCCTTTGTGCGCCGGGTCGCGATCGCGCTGCGGCTATATGGTTTGCCGTTCGAACATCGGCCCTGGTCGGTATTCGGGCAAGGCCAGGAGGTGCGCGCGCTTAACCCGCTGATGCGGGTGCCGGTGTTGGTGCTAGAGGATGGCACGGCTCTGGCAGACAGCCACATGATGCTGGACTACCTTGACAATCTGATGCCCGATCCAATGTTTCCGCGCAATGAGCCTGCGCGTCACCGGGCATTGCGGGTGGCGGCCATGGGATGCGGGTTGGCGGACAAGGCCGTCAGCCTGTTTTACGAACGCCGCCTTCACACCATGATATCGCCGGTCTGGGAGGCGCGCTGCGCCGAACAGATCGCCTCTGTTGCCGCAGCACTTGACACGGAACGGCCCGCCAGCGCGTTCTGGTTTGGCGACCGGATCAGCCATGCCGACATCGCCGTGGCCTGTGCGCTGCGCTTTGTGACCGAGGCTTTGCCGGGTGTGGTTGACCTCGCGGCCCTTCCGCGACTGCATGATCATTGCGCCCGGCTGGAAGCACTGGCGGTCTTTCGCGAAACCGTCCAGCCCTTTACGGCCCCCGCCTAGGCGCGACCCAGACGGGCAAGGCGTGCAGTGCGCAAGGAGGCGAAATCATCGCCCGCATGATAGCTTGACCGTGTCAGGGGCGTGGCCGAAACCATCAAGAACCCCTTGCCATAGGCCGCAGCCTCATAGGCCTTGAATTCATCCGGCGTGACAAAACGGTCAACCCGGTGATGTTTCGGGGTGGGTTGCAGATACTGCCCGATCGTCAGGAAATCGACATCGGCCACCCGCATGTCGTCCATCACCTGCCCGACGCCTTGGCGATCCTCGCCCAGACCCACCATGATGCCTGACTTGGTAAAGATCTTGGGATCAAGTTCCTTGACGCGCTGCAAAAGCCGCAGCGACGCAAAATAACGCGCGCCCGGACGGACCGTCGGATAGAGCCCGGGCACGGTTTCAAGGTTGTGATTGAACACATCGGGTTTGGCCGCGACCACCGTTTCCAGCGCCGAGGGCTGGCATTTCAGAAAATCCGGGGTCAGGATTTCTATCGTCGTATCAGGTGCGTGGCGGCGGATGGCGCGGATGGTCATCGCAAAATGCTCGGCCCCGCCATCTTCCAGATCGTCGCGGTCAACCGAGGTGATCACGACATGGTTCAGGCCAAGCTGTGCGACGGCCTGCGCGACCTTGGCAGGCTCAAACGGGTTCAGCGCCGCCGGTTTGCCGGTGGCCACATTGCAAAAGGTGCAGCCACGGGTGCAAATCTCGCCCATGATCATCATGGTGGCGTGGCCCTGGCTCCAGCATTCGCCAACATTGGGGCATCCTGCCTCTTCGCAGACGGTCACCAGTTTGCCCGCTCGCAGGATGTCACGGGTTTTCTTGTAACCATCAGAGGTTGGCGCCTTTACCCGGATCCAGTCGGGCTTTTTCGGCTGGGCATTGTCGGCACGATGAGCCTTTTCGGGATGGCGTTCATCGGGCTGCTTCAGGTCTCGCAACAGAAATTCCCCCTGACATTATCACATCATAGAACTAGGCTTTCAAGACGGCGAAGGCAACTGGGAGTGTCCAGCGGTCCGGTATGAAAAACAGGCCATGTGGATGGCCAAGGGTGGAATGATGACCAATAAACTGATTGCCGAAGCATTGGGGACAATGATCCTTGTGCTGTTTGGCTGTGGATCGGCTGTGCTCGCGGGCGCGGATATCGGGTTGACGGGCATTTCGCTGGCTTTCGGGTTGGCAATTGTTGCGGCAGCCTACGGGCTCGGTGCGATTTCCGGCGCGCATCTGAACCCGGCTGTCAGCCTTGGGATGGTGGCGGCGGGTCGCATGAGCATCAGCGAGTTTGCAGGATATGCGGTGGCACAATGCGCAGGCGCGCTGATCGGCGCGGGCGTGTTGCTGGCGATTGCCAGCGGCAAGGCAGACTATTCAATCGCAGTGAACGGGCTGGGGCAGAATGGATATGGCACCGGCTATCTTGGCGAATATTCCCTGATGGCCGCGCTAACTTTTGAAGTCGTGATGACCTTCCTTTTCGTGACGGTAATCCTTGGGGCCACCGCCTCGGGTGCGCCGGGGGCCATGGCAGGTCTTGCGATCGGTCTGACGCTGGCAGCTATTCACCTTGTCGGCATCAACGTGACCGGCGTTTCGGTCAACCCGGCGCGGTCGTTCGGCCCTGCGGTATTTGTTGGCGGTAAGGCGCTGGCCGATCTGTGGGTGTTCATCGTGGCCCCGCTTGCGGGTGGCGTTCTGGCAGGACTTGCCTATGCGGCCGGTCTGACAAAAGCTTGACCACAGCTAAAGCGACAAGGCCGGGGCGTGACGAGCGCCCCGGCCTTGTCTTATCCGATCAGCGGACCTGACCGGCCATAAGCCTCGTCATAGTGGCGACGCAGCCGCATAAGTGCGATGCGAAGCACGATCTTGCCCGACCGGGCCGCCCAACCCATGCGACGCTCGGCAGCCTCGATCCCCTCAAGAAAGCAGCAGACCCGCAGCACAACATCGCCAAGCCCCGGCCCCAGATCGCGCAAGGCCAGCGCCACGCGGTCACGCGCGGCACCACTGCCGCCACCTCCGACATCCGGGCGAAAACCACCGCGGTCACCCGGGGTCAGAAAACGATCCCAGTTTTGCGTGACCCGCGGACCCATCTGCGCCGCCTCGAAATCCTCGCGCAGACGTTCCGCCGCCTCGATCAGTTCGGTTTCCAGAAAGGGCTTGCCGTCCTTGTCGCGCCGCCGCCCCAACGCAGCAACCGGACTTTCCGCAAGGTTATAGCGCAGCTTGCGCGGCCCGTCTTCGGTGGCAACATCGCGTTCCTCCCAGTCGCGATGCTGGTTTGCAAACGGGGTCGCAGCGTCTGCCATCCCCAAAGCCGGATCTCCGCCCCCGGCTTCGCTGTCCATCATGCGCTTTAACGCGAGCCTGCCGGTGGCCGTCATTTCATAGCTGGTCACCCGCCCGGCCTTGCGGCACACGATCCAGTCTTTCAGTGCAAAAGCCTGCGCCACAACGCGGTCCATCACACCGGTACGTGCCGTGCGGCCATCCGGATATTCGCGAAGAACCACGGCCTTTTCCATGTCTGGGGCTATGGCCAGCACGGCTCCGGGTTCGGCCAGGCGGCGAAGGATTCGGCGACCTTCGCGCAAAAGAACAGCGTCGTCGATGGTAAGGGTCTGAGTGCGAAGTGGTGCGGACATCGGCATTTCCTTTTTGCAGTAAGGGTCATCTGGCTGGTCGGCAGACCGACGGTGCATTTGGGCCGCGCCACGCGACAGCGCCGCAAGCGCCTCGTCCATCAAGGGATCATCGCGCCGATACTCATAGCGACGCACCTGGCGCAACACCGTCGAGGCATGGCACCCTTTGTGGCGCGCCAACGCCCGCAGGCTCAGGCCATCGTCGGTGTGATGCAGGTAAAGGCGCACGGCATCAGGCACCCAGGCGGGCAGTCCGGAAACGACAGAAAGACTCGCAGGCATTTCGTGCTCCCGCACCCCGGTATCCGGCATAGCCAGCCGTTCTTGCACTTTTGCAACCCTGAGATTCATTCGTTACCTATTAATTAAAATTGAGGGCTTTCACGATAATTGTTTCTAATTCCTAAACAAAGGCAATGTCAGCGCGCGCAGGAAACGACAAGTTAGCAACGCCCGGTTGTATTGATGCAATCTCTGGTTCTTGACAACCCGGAGACCGACATGACCGATTTTCGCACCATTCTTGCCGACCTGCGCCGCCCTCGGCTGCTTATCCGCGCCGCGCGCTGTGGCTTGGGTGACTATCGCCGCGAACGGGACCTGCGCAGATTGATCGACGGGATTGCCCCGCCGGAACGCAGCCTGACACGGTTGATGTGCGAGGAAGAAAGGATCGAGGCGATCCGGCGCAGCGGCGATGCCAGCTATCCGGTGGCCCGGCATGTCGAGGTGCTGATCGCCATGATGGGTGAAGTCCGGCTTTTGCCCCGGCTCGACGCGGCGGTGTAACGAATTCGGCCCGCGGGGATACCTCGCGGGCCGTCGTTGCCAACCGTCCGACAGTCACCTGCTGGTTTCAGACAAACGCGTCGGGCATTTCGGATTTGCGTCGCGCAACATAGTCGTCCAGCGCCTCGCGTACTCCCTCATCCAGCGCGGGCGCCTGATAGTCGCCAAGCATCTTGGTCACCCGCTCACCCGCAAGGGCTTGCGTGTCGCGCGCGCCTTCTTCGTACCAGGTCTCGAACGGCTTGTAGTCAAAGAGATCGCTGCGCCAGAATGCCGCCTTGAAATTGGCCTGTGTGTGCTCGCAACCCAGGAAATGCCCCCCCGGCCCCACCTCGCGCAGCGCGTCCATGCCTTGGCCGTTTTCATCCATGATGATCCCCTTGGCGAGGTGATGCAGCGTGCCCAACTGATCTGCGTCCATCACGAATTTCTCGTAACTGCTCACCAGCCCGCCTTCCAGCCATCCACAGGCGTGCAACATGAAGTTGACCCCCGCAAGCAGCGCCATGTTCAGGCTGTTCGCCGTCTCGTAAGCCGCCTGCGCATCGGGCAGCTTGGACCCGCAGAACGCCCCGCCCGACCGGTACGGCAGGTTCATCCGTCGCGCCAACTGCCCCGCGCCATAGGTGATATGCGCCGCCTCAGGCGTCCCAAAGGTCGGCGCACCGGAGTTCATGTCGATCGAGGTCACGAACGCGCCAAAAATCACCGGCGCACCGGGGCGTACCAGTTGCGAATAGGCCACCCCGGCCAGTACCTCGGCCAGCACCTGCGTCAGCGTGCCTGCGACCGTCACCGGCGCCATCGCGCCCCCCACGATGAACGGGCTGATGATCGCGGCCTGACCCGCCTTCGCATAAACCTCCAGCGCGCCCATCATGATCCCGTCAAAGGTCAGGGGCGAGTTGATATTGATGAGTGAGGTCATCACCGTGTTCTGATCGACGAAATCCGCCCCGAACAGGATCTTCGACATCTCGACTGAATCGGCAGCCCGGCTGGGCTCGGTCACAGACCCCATATAGGGCTTGTCCGACAGCACCATATGGGCATGCAGCATGTCCAGATGCCGCTTGTTGACCGGAACATCCGTAGGCTCGCACACGGTGCCGCCGGAATGGTGCAGCCACTTGCTCATATAGCCCAGCTTCACGAAGTTCCGGAAATCATGGATTGTCGCATAGCGTCGCCCACCAGCCGCGTCGCGCACAAATGGTGGACCATAGACCGGCGCCAGCACCAGATTGCGCCCGCCCACCTCCACATTGCGCTCGGCGTTGCGGGCATGTTGTGTAAAGGCGCCGGGGGCGGTCTTGCACAGCCGGCGCGCAAGCCCGCGCGGAATATGCACCCTCTCGCCCTTTACATCGGCTCCTGCCGCTCTCCAAAGCGCCAAAGCCATCGGGTTTTCGATGAAGTTGACCCCGATCTCTTCCAGAACCGTATCGGCGTTCCATTCGATGATTTGCAAAGCTTCTTCGTTCAGGATCTCGAAGTTCGGAATGTTGCGTGAAATGAACCTGGCCGACTCAAAGCTGACCGCCGTGCGCTCTGCCCGCCGCGCCCCGCCGCCGCCGCCCCGCGCCCTGCGCCCAACTACCTCATTCATCTTCGCCTCCGCTGTTTTGCAGCCCTTATGCCGCCCTGCCCCGGCATCTTGCGCCCCATAATCGTCGCATGATCTCCAAAAGCGACATCGCTCAAGCCTCAAAACGACTCCGCCTCATCATCTGTTCATAAATATCCCGGGGGTCCGGGGGCTGGCCCCCGGCTTGCGGCTTGCGAATTCCGCCGGCTCTTAGTAATCGAACCCATGACCCAACATGACCGCCTTCTGATCATCGATTTCGGCAGCCAGGTGACGCAACTGATCGCGCGCCGCCTGCGAGAGTTAAACGTCTATTGTGAAATTCACCCTTTCAACAAAGTTGACGCCGCATTTCTTGCCGCTTTCGCCCCGCGTGCCGTGATCTTTTCGGGCGGCCCCGCCAGCGTGTTTGCGGATGGCGCGCCAATGCCCCCCGCAGAGGTGTTTGATCTCGGCGTACCGATCTTGGGTATTTGCTATGGCCAGCAAGTCATGATGCATCTGCTTGGCGGCCGGGTCGAACGCGGGCACAACACGGCAGAGTTCGGGCGCGCCTATGTGACCCCGCAGCCAGTCACATCACCACTGCTCGAGGGCTGGTTTGCCGATGGGCTCGAACAAGTCTGGATGAGCCACGGCGATCATGTATCGGAAATTGCACCAGGATTTCAGGTTTTCGGCACATCGCCCAATGCGCCATTTGCCATAACGGCCGATCCCGTCCGCCAGTTCTATGCCGTGCAGTTTCATCCCGAGGTGCACCATACCCCCAAGGGCGCGCGGCTTTATGAAAACTTCGTGCGGCTTGCGGGATTTACCGGCGACTGGACGATGGGTGCCTACCGCGCAAAGGCGGTTGCGAAAATTCGCGCGCAGGTGGGCGACGCCAAGGTGATCTGCGCATTGTCGGGCGGGGTGGACAGTTCGGTGGCGGCCGTGCTGATCCACGAAGCGATCGGCGACCAGCTGACCTGCGTGTTTGTCGATCACGGCCTTTTGCGGTTGGGCGAGGCGGATCAGGTTTTGACCATGTTCCTAGATACTTACAACATTCCGTTAATCCACGCGAGCGAGTCTGACCTGTTTCTGGGCGCACTTGCCGGGGTGTCCGACCCCGAGGTGAAACGCAAGACGATCGGCCGCCTGTTCATCGATGTCTTTCAAAAGCATGCGACGGCCGTTGGCGGCGCGATGTTTCTGGCACAAGGCACGCTTTACCCGGATGTAATCGAAAGCGTTTCCGTCAGTGGTGGCCCCTCCGCCACCATCAAATCGCACCATAATGTCGGTGGTCTGCCCGAAAAAATGGGGCTGAAGCTGGTTGAACCCCTGCGCGAGCTGTTCAAGGATGAAGTGCGCGCTTTGGGTCGCGAGTTGGGCCTGCCCGAACCGTTCATCCGCCGCCACCCCTTCCCCGGTCCCGGTCTAGCCATCCGCTGCCCCGGCGAGATCACACCTGAAAAGCTCGATATCCTGCGCCGTGCCGATGCCGTTTATATCGACCAGATCCGCAGACACGGGCTTTATGACGAGATCTGGCAGGCTTTCGCGGCAATCCTGCCGATGAAAACCGTGGGCGTGATGGGCGACGGGCGGACGTATGACTATGCGCTGGCGCTGCGGGCAGTCACCAGCGTCGATGGGATGACTGCGGACTATTATCCGTTCACCCATGAATTTCTGGGCGAAACCGCGACGCGGATCATCAACGAAGTGTCGGGTGTCAACCGGGTATTCTACGACTGCACCAGCAAACCGCCCGGAACCATCGAACTGGAATGACGGTTCGTTTGTCAGGCAAATTGGTCTGCGCCACTGCGGGCCAGGCGGAACTGGTGGCGCGGTATCTGCCCACCCACATCGCCCTTAGCCGCGCTTCGGAGGGCTGTCTCAGCTTTGACGTGACGCGCAGTGATGACCCGCTGATCTGGTTTGTCGCGGAAACATTCCGGGACCGTGCAGCCTTTGACGCGCATCAGATCCGCAGTCGGGCGTCAGAGTGGTTTCACAAGACCACGGACATCACCCGCGTCTACCAAGTGACAGAAGATTAGCCGGTTTTTGGTAGGTCACGCCTGCCGCGGGATGAATTTTCACCATTTGCAATTTCGTTCCTATGCGTGGGCGAAAGTCCGATGCTAAGCTTGACACAGATCAAAGCGCCGCATAATTGGCAAACTATTCTTACCACTTTGTCGGGGCAACCCGGAATCAAAAAGTGGAAGATCACAAAAGGGAGGAGAACACCCATGCATCCCCTGTTGCCGCTTGCGCGGTTAATCGACAACATAAACGAGGCGATCGGAAAGGCCGTGATGTGGCTGATCTTCATCGCCGTGATGGTCAGCGCCGGAAACGCGATCATCCGCAAACTGTTCAACATGTCGTCGAACTCGTGGCTTGAACTGCAGTGGTATCTGTTCGGGGGAGCCTTCCTGCTCGCCTCGGCCTATACGCTGAAGCAGAACGAGCATATCCGCATCGACATCTTTTACGGCACCCGCACCCGGATGACCCAGCACTGGATCGACCTTGTCGGCCATGCCCTGTTCACCCTGCCGTTCGTCCTTCTGATGTCCTGGATGCTGGTTCCCTATGCCTGGAACGCCTACAGCATCGGGCAGATTTCCACAAACTCGGGCGGGCTGATCATCTGGCCGGCGCGCGCGATGCTTGCGGTCGGTTTTATCCTGCTGACCTTCCAGGCGATATCGGAAATCATCAAGAAAATCGCGGTGATGCGCGGCGAGATGGAAGACCCGACGCCGTTCATTTCGGCCCATGAGGCCGCCGAGCTTGAAGGGGCCGCCCTTGCCGCCGAAGTGGCCCGTCTGGCCGCCGAAGAAGAAGAACGCGCCAAGGGAGGTCACCGCAAATGATTGAAATGATCGCACACAGCATGGCGCCGATCATGTTCGCGTCGCTGGTGGTGTTCTTGCTGCTGGGATACCCGGTGGCGTTTTCGCTGGCGGCGAACGGGCTGCTGTTCTTTGCCATCGGGGTCTGGATGGCCCCCTACTCCGACAACACGATCACCCTCGACTGGCCCCTTTTGTACACCATGCCCCAACGATTGTGGGGGGTAATGTCGAACGAGACGCTTCTGGCCATTCCCTTCTTTACCTTCATGGGGATCGTGCTTGAACGATCCGGGATGGCCGAGGATCTTCTGGACACCATCGGCCAGTTGTTCGGGCCGATTCGCGGGGGCCTCGCCTATGCGGTGATCTTCGTGGGCGCGCTCCTTGCGGCCACCACGGGCGTCGTTGCGGCAAGCGTGATCGCGATGGGTCTGATCTCGCTGCCGATCATGTTGCGGTATGGTTATGACCGTAGGGTGGCGTCGGGGGTGATCGCGGCATCCGGGACGCTGGCGCAGATCATTCCGCCGTCTCTGGTCCTGATCGTGTTGGCCGACCAATTGGGCCGCTCGGTGGGCGACATGTATGCCGCCGCCTTGTATCCGGGTCTGATTCTGACCGGGTTCTATGTGCTTTACGTCTTCCTCGTGTCGATCTTCCGCCCCAGCTTCGTTCCCGCCCTGCCGCCCGAGGCGCGCACATTGGGGTCGGGCATCGGCACGCTGATCATCGCCATCGCGGTCTGCATCGGCATCGGATACGGAGCACACGTCTGGCTTTACCCGACCCAAGGGTCCAATGCCGACATTCTTGGCGGTACCATCGGGGTCATCGTGATCTATGTCTATGCGATGATCGACAAATCGACGGGGATGAACACCATGTCGCGCCTTGCGCAACAGGTAATCATCGTGCTGATCCCGCCGCTGGCGCTGATCTTCCTGGTGCTCGGCACGATCTTCCTCGGCATTGCCACGCCGACCGAAGGCGGGGCGATGGGGGCTGTAGGCGCGATGCTGCTGGCCGCGATGAAGAACCGACTGAACTTCGGGGTCATCAGTCAGGCGCTGGCTTCGACCACCCGGCTGTCGGCCTTCGTCATGTTCATCCTGATCGGCGCGCGGGTGTTCTCGCTGTCGTTCTACGGGGTGAACGGCCACATCTGGGTTGAGGAGTTGCTGGTCGGCGTGCCGGGCGGGGCGACGGGGTTCCTGATATTCGTGTCGGTGCTTATCTTCCTGTTGGCCTTCTTCCTTGATTTCTTCGAGTTGGCCTTCATCGTCGTGCCCTTGCTGATCGCCCCGGCCGAGGCACTGGGGATCGATCTGATCTGGCTCGGGATCATCCTGGGGGTCAACATGCAGACCTCGTTCATGCACCCGCCCTTCGGCTTTGCGCTGTTCTATCTGCGAAGCGTTGCACCCAAGTCGCCCTATACCGACAAGGTGACGGGCAAGCGGACCGACGGTGTCAGCACAGCGCAGATCTATTGGGGTGCCGTGCCGTTCGTGATCATCCAGGTGATCATGGTCGGCGTGGTGATCGGCTTCCCGCAACTGGTGATGCACTACAAGGGACCGCCGATTGATCCCTCGAAAGTCCAGATCACCATCCCGACCTTGCCGACCATCGGCGCGCCGGGCGGGATTGGCGGGGCACCAATTCTGGGCGCACCCGTGTTGGGAGCGCCACAACTTGGGGCGCCGCAGCTTGGGGCACCCGTGGTCAATCCCTGATCCCTGGCGGATATGCGCCATCGAATAGGCCGGCACCCCAGGGTGCCGGCCTTTTTCATTGTCCAGACCCCAGATGACGGACAAACGAAAACGGCCCCCGGTTTCCCGGGGGCCGTTTCGCGCAATTGGCCTGGATCAGAGTTTGCCAGCCTGCTGCTGCACCATCATGAAAGTGTCGTAGTTGTATTCGGCGATCTGCGCCCAAAGATACGCGTCTTTCTTGAACGCGTCCTGGCTGTCCTTGATCTTCTTGAACGCCGGGTTGGTCGCCTTGATCTCGTCATAGACGGACTGCGCCGCATCGAAGGCAGCCGACAACACGTCCTGCGGGAACGGACGCAGTTGCGCGCCGCCAGCAACGAGACGGGTCAATGCGGTCGGGTTCTTGAAGTCGTAGTTCGCCATCATGTTGCTGTTGGCCGCCTCGCAGGCGGTTGCCAGAACACCCTGATACGCGGGCGTCAATTCGTTCCACTTGTCGAGGTTGATCATGGTGGACAGCGTCGGACCACCTTCCCACCAACCGGGATAGTAGTAGAACGGGGCCACCTTGTAGAACCCGAGCTTTTCGTCATCATAGGGGCCGACCCATTCGGCCGCATCAATGGTACCCTTTTCCAGCGACGGATAGATGTCGCCGCCAGGGATCTGCTGCGGCACAACACCCAGTTTTTCGATAATCTTGCCAGCGAAACCGCCGATCCGCATCTTCAGACCCTGAAGATCGGCAACGCTTGCGATTTCCTTGCGATACCAGCCGCCCATCTGCACGCCGGTGTTGCCGCAGGGCAGATAGTGCAGGTTCTGGGTGTGGTAGAATTCGTTCAACTGCGCAATGCCGTCGCCATAGTACAGCCAGGCGTTCATCTGGCGGTAGTTCAGGCCGAACGGCGTGGTGCAGCCCAACGCGTAGGTCGGGTCCTTGCCCCAGAAGTAATAGCTGGCGGTGTGCGTCGCCTCGATGGTGCCCGCAGACACCGGATCTGCGGTTTCCAGACCGGGAACCAATTCGCCCGCCGGGAAGACTTGCAGCGTGAAGTTGCCATCGGTCATTTCCGAAACAAAATCCGACATCGTCTGCGCGGCGCCAAAAATGGTGTCCAGCGACTTCGGGAAAGACGAAGCGACACGCCACGTCACCTTGGGGGCCTCTTGCGCGATTGCAGGCGCGGCCAGCGTGGTGGCTGCTGCCGCACCAACGCTGCCGACAGCGGCTTTGGTCAGAAAAGAACGACGATCCATGCATTACTCCCTTTTTTGCAGGATTTCAGAAGAAGCCTGTCGTTTTCAGACGGCCATCTCCCTGTAGGTTAGGTTTGCACGCTTGCGACCACCTGTCCAGAGTCTCGCCGGGGCGTGAAGAAAAATCCTTGAATTCCTGATGGCAGAGACAGCTTGGGATTGATTTATCTGAGTTTCAAACTAGGCCACCCGTCGAATTTTCCTGCCTTACGGATGATCACTGGACACCCGGCATCCAACGCCCGACAACGGCAGAATTCCCGGAAAGCAAAATGTCCTCTGTCCATCAAACTCATCGCCCGCGTGCCGCTGCCTTGTGGATGACCGGGTCTATTCTCTCGTTCACTGCAATGGCTGTGGCTGGACGCGAAGTTGCGGGTTTGCACGATACATTCGAGATCATGGCAGTCCGTTCGGTTATCGGGTTGCTGATTGTGCTGATGGTCGGGTTTGCGACACGGCAACTGCACCGGATCACGGCTGTGCGTTTTGGCGGGCATCTGGTGCGCAACCTGTTCCATTTTACCGGAACAAACCTGTGGTTTCTTGCATTGGGGATGCTGCCACTTGCGCAGGTCATTGCATTGGAATTCACCTCGCCGTTGTGGGTCGTTCTGCTTGCGCCATTGATCCTGCGCGAAAAACTGACGACCCGGCAGATTTTTGCGGCGGGACTGGGATTTCTGGGCGTCCTGATCGTTGCACGCCCGGATTTCGGCAATTTCGGCGGCAGCGTCGGGTTGGGTATCTTGGCTGCAGCAGGGGCTGCGTTTTTCTTTGCCGTCTCGATCATGTTGACCAAACTGCTGACCAAAGGCGAGGCCATGATTGCCATCATGTTCTGGATGACGCTGATCCAATGCGTGTTTGGTCTTATGGGCGCTTTTTCCGATGGTTTTGTGCGCATGCCCACCGCGCAAACCATGCCATGGCTCATCCTGTTGGGTGTGGCAGGGCTAGTGGCGCATTTGTGCTTGACCACGGCGCTGTCGTTGGCACCGGCAAGTTTCGTGGTGCCGGTCGATTTCGTGCGCCTGCCATTGATCGCCGTTGTCGGTGCGGCGTTTTACGCAGAACCGCTGAGCCTGCCGGTGTTTCTGGGTGGCGGCATCATTCTGGCAGCAATCTGGATGAATTTGCAGACCGGACTGCCGCAGGCAAAACACAGGTCAACAAGATAAACACAGTCACAAAACTGTGACGCAGCGTAATTAATTGACCGATTGGTTCTGACCTTCTACCGACGATCCTAACGAAGAAAAGTCGTGTTGTTTCGGGGGGAATCAGATGAAGTATACAGCCGCGGCTTTGTCCGCACTGTTGTTGAGCACGGGCATGGTGCAGGCAGGCGGGATCGATCGGTCCACTTTGCCATTTTCGGTGCTTTATGAAAAAGGCCGGGTTGTGCAACTCGGTTTTTCCAGCGTGACACCCACCGTATCGGGCGTCGCCGGCGGCGTCCTGCAAACGGGCGACATGTCGCAAAACTATTCAACGCTGTCCTTTGCCTACAAGGCAGACCTGACAGACAAGCTTTCGTATGCGGTCATCCTGAACCAGCCCTACGGTGCCGACGCGCTTTACACCGCAGTCTACACCGGGCTCGAGGCGCATTGGGACAGCGAACAACTGACGGCGTTGATCAAATACAACGCAACCGACCGTCTGTCGGTCTATGGCGGCCTGCGCTATCTGCAGTCGCGGGCAGAAATTTTGATCCCACCGGTATTGCTGGGGCCATTGGGGACCTACACCGCCTCGACGACCACCGATGGTAAATTCGGCTATGTGGTTGGTGCGGCGTATGAAATTCCCGACATCGCCCTGCGCGTCGGTCTGTCGTTCGAATCCGAGATCACCCACGACTTCGACACGACTGAAAGGTTTTCCGGCCTGAACGGCGGAGCGACGGTGAACGGTACGACCGAGATCATCATTCCGCAGACGATCACGCTGGATTTCCAGACCGGTGTGGCCAAGGACACGCTGGTGTTCGGGTCGGTTCGCTGGTCGGAATGGTCGCAGTGGCATGTCCGCCCGGACTATTACAACGCCGTGGTCAACGACGAAATCACCGGATTTGACGATGACGTGATCACCTATGAGTTGGGTGTGGGTCGCAAGATCAACGACAACCTGTCGATCTTCGCCCGCATCGGCTTTGAAAAGATTGAAGGCGACGTGGCGTCGCGTCTGGCCCCGACGGACGGGTACCGCAGCATCGGCATCGGCGGCAGCTATACCAAGGACAATGTCAAAGTGACCGGCGGTATCGAGTATGTCGACGTTGGTGATGCCGTTGACGGCTCTGGCGTCCGCTTTGAAGGCAACAAGGCCATCGGCGTCGGTGTTCAGGTTCAGTTCAGCTTCTGATCCCGACACAAGACCTGCTAGACCCCGCATCTGTTGCGGGGTCTTTTTATCTGCTTTGCAGCCCGCCGCGACCCGGTTAATGAGGCCCAGCATCGTGCCGCAGGGAGCATGCCATGATCTATGCCTCGGGGTCGGATTACCGATCGTCCGCACACAAGCGGGTGTTGTTCTTTGGGATGTCGGGCTTGGGGAAAACCCGCCTGTCCAAGACCTTGCGCGATTCGGGCGGCTGGTTTCACTACTCGGTCGATTACCGGATCGGCACACGGTACATGGGCGAATACATCAGTGACAATTTCAAGCGCGAGGCCATGAAAGTGCCTTTGCTGCGCGAGCTTTTGATGACCGACAGCGTCTACATCAGCTCGAACATCACCTTCGACAACCTTGCGCCGCTTTCGACCTATCTGGGCAAACCCGGTGATCCGCTGCTCGGCGGTTTGCCGTTCGTCGAATATCAGGCGCGCCAGGAACAACATCGACTGGCCGAAGTGGCAGCCCTGCATGATACCTTGCGGTTTATCGACCGAGCGCAAAGCCTTTATGGCTATGCGCATTTTGTCTGCGACAGCGGCGGGTCGATCTGCGAAGTGGCCGATCCCGATGATCCGCAGGACCCTTTACTGACTGCCCTGGCGGGGTCGATGCTGATGGTGTGGATCAAGGGGGCAGAGGCGCACAAGGCCGAACTTGCCCAGCGGTTCGACCGCAGCCCAAAGCCGATGTATTATCAACCCTCGTTTCTGGCGGAACTGTGGGCAGACTACCTCGCGCGCGAAGGTAAGGCGGCGGATGCCATCAACCCGGACGCGTTCTTGCGGTTCGGATATGCGCGCCTGCTCGATCATCGTCAGCCCCGCTATGCCGCGATGGCGCGCTGGGGCATCACAGTGACCGCCGAAGAGGTCGCCGGCGTGCACTCTGCCAGTGCTCTCGATGATCTGATCTGCGCGGCTCTTGATCGCAACCGCGCCACCGCATAGGTCGCAATCCCACACCGGAGCCATCGCATGCCGATCACCCTGCCCAGCACCCTGCCCGCCTTCGACGTTCTGCGGAACGAAGGTGTCATGGTGATGTCGCCAGAACGTGCGGCGACGCAGGAAATCCGACCCTTGCGGATCGGGTTGTTGAACCTGATGCCCAAGAAGATCCAGACCGAGAACCAGTTTGCAAGGCTGATCGGCGCGACACCGTTGCAGATCGATCTGTCGTTGATCAGGATGACCGAACATCAGACCAAGAATACCGCCGCTGCGCATATGGAGACGTTCTATCGTCCCTTTGCCGAGGTGCAGGCCGCGGGCGAAAAATTTGACGGCCTGATCATCACCGGTGCGCCGATCGAGCATCTGTCCTTCGAGGCGGTGACCTATTGGGACGAGTTGCGCGCCGTCATGGACTGGACACAGACCCATGTGCATTCGACGTTCGGCGTATGCTGGGGCGGGATGGCCATGATCTATCATTTCCACGGGGTTCAAAAGCACATGCTGGCGCGCAAGGCATTTGGCTGTTTCCGGCACACGAATGTCGCGCAGACATCGCCGTTTCTGCGCGGGTTTTCCGATGATTGCGTCGTCCCTGTAAGCAGGTGGACCGAAGTTCGGCAGGCCGAGATCGACGCTGTGGGGTTGCGCACTTTGCTTGCGTCAGACGACGTCGGCCCATGTCTGGTCGAGGATGCGCAGCATCGGGCGCTGTATATCTTCAACCATTTTGAATATGATCGCGATACGTTGAAGCTGGAATATGACCGAGACGTTGCGGGCGGGTCTGTCATTGACGTACCGGTGAACTATTATCCTGATGCTGATGCCCGGCGTGCGCCGCTCAACCGCTGGCGCAGCCACGCGCATCTGCTTTATGGCAATTGGATCAACGAGATGTATCAGACAACGCCTTATGACATCGCGCAGATTGGTTCTTAACCTCGCCATTGGGGCCGCGATCCTGCTGGCGGGGTCGGTCGCGGGCTTTTCGGGTTTGCGAAAGCGCCGTGCCGAGGCGGCGCATCCCCCGATGGGGCAGTTCGTCACAGTGAACGGCCTGCGGGTGCATTTTGACATGAAAGGCGCGGGGCCGGACATTGTGCTGCTGCACGGCGCATCGGGCAACCTGCGGGACTACACGTTTGCGCTGCGCGACTTGCTGACGCCGCATTTCCGGGTGACCAGTCTCGACCGCCCGGGATTGGGTTATTCGGACCTGTTGCCGAACGGCGGCTATTCGCTGGCCGATCAGGTAGCGGTGTTGCGCGGGGCGACGGATCAGTTGGGGATCCTGCGGCCGGTACTGCTGGGGCAAAGCTTTGGCGGGTCGGTGGCGCTGGAATGGGCGTTGCAGGGCGGGCCCGCCGCGCTGGTTTTGCTGTGCACGCCGTCGCTGCCCTGGCCGGGGGGGTTGGATGCGTCCTATCAGGTGCTGTCCAATCCGGTGGGGGCGGCGGTCGTGGGATCGCTTGCCTCGGCCTTTGTTCCGGAAAGCTATGTCGAGAAGGCCGTGGCACGGGTCTTTGCCCCCGAGCCGGTCCCGGCAGGATACATCGCGCATATCGGGGCGGAGCTGACCTTGCGGCGGGCGACGCTGATTGCCAACGCCCGGCAGGTCAACGGACTGCGTGCGCAACTGGAGGCGATGAAGCCGCGTTATGCGGCACTGTCTTTACCGGTCGAGTTGATCCACGGCGACGCCGATGTCATCGTACCATTGGCGATCCACTCGGCCAAACTGGTTGGCCTGCTGCCCGATGCGCGGCTGACGGTCATTGCCGGCGGGGGCCATATGCCGCAGCACCTGCATGCAGACCTGGTCGTCAAGGCCACGCAGCGGGCAGTATCACGCGCCGGATTGCGCTGATCGTGGCAATCGCGATACTGGTCAAGGAACCGGAGGTGCATCATGGACTTGCCATTTGACGGCGCAATCAGCCGCTATTTCCGCGAAAGCGCCCCAAAAGAGGTGCGTCGTGCCATCGAAAAGGCCGGCAAGGACGACATCCTGAGTGCCTCCTACCCCTACCGCGAGGAACTCAAGCGCAAGGACTATGAGGCGCAGATGGAGGCGCTGCAAATTCAGCTTGCGCGCTTCCAGGCCGGGGTCAAGGCCACGGGGCAGCGGGTTGTCGTGGTGTTCGAAGGCCGTGATGCTGCAGGCAAAGGTGGCGCCATCGCGTCGGTGCGCGAAAACATGAACCCCCGGCAGGTACAGGTGGCGGCCCTGGCCAAACCATCCGACCGCGAGGCGGCCCAGTGGTACTTTCAGCGCTATGTCGACTATTTTCCCGCAGCCGGAGAAATCGTGCTGTTTGACCGCAGTTGGTACAACCGCGCGATGATCGAGCATGTGTTTGGCTTTTGCACGAAAGACCAGCGCACCAAGTTCTTCCGCCAACTGCCGGATTTTGAACGGATGATCGTGGATGAAGGGATTGTGCTGATCAAGCTGTGGCTGGAGGTCGGTCGGGCTGAACAGCTCAAACGCTTCATGGACCGCGAGAAGGACCCGTTGAAACAATGGAAACTGTCGTCGATCGATATCGACGGGCTTTCCAAATGGGATGCCTACAGCGAGGCCATCGACCAGACCATGAAGGCCAGCCATTTTCCACATGCGCCCTGGACGATCATCCTGTCGGACGACAAGCCGCGCGCCCGGATTGCGGCGATCCAGACCCTGCTAGCTGCCGTCGAGTATCACGGAAAGGACCGCACCATGATCGGCAAAGTCGATCCGCTGATCTGCGGCGGCCCCGGGATCAGGCCGCAGGGCTGACGTCGGTTGAAACGCGGCTACCATCACGGCAATTTGAGGCAGGCCCTGGTCGATGCAGCACTCGGTCTGATCGTGCAGAGTGGCCCACAGGGGTTCACCCTGTCAGAGGCTGCAAAGGCCGCTGACGTGACCCCCGCCGCTGTCTATCGCCACTTTGCAGGCCGCGACGATCTGATGGCCGAGGTCGCACGGCAAGGCTATGACATCTTTGCGGCGCTGATGGAGTTTGCCTACAACGACGGCAAGCCTTCGGCGCTTGCAGCGTTCGAGGCGACAGGGCGCGCCTACCTCGCCTTCGCCCGGCGGTATCCGGGGCACTATCAGGCGATGTTCGAATCCGGTCTGTCGTTCAACGCCTATCCCGACCTGGCGCTGGTGGCAGCGCGCGCGCGCGGTGTCCTTGAACGCGCAGCCGAGCAGTTGTCACAGCACATGCCAGCGGACCGTCGCCCCCCCGCCAGCATGTTTTCGGCGCATATCTGGGCCCTGAGCCACGGCGTGGTCGAGTTGTTCCTGCGCGGCGCACCAGGTGCCAAATCGGCCTTCCCGCCCGAAGATCTGCTGGAGGCGGGGATCGGGATTTACCTGCGCGGTCTGGGGTTATTGCCGCCCGAGTGACAGTTGCGACATGGCTTGTCGCGCAATCGCATGCCTTTGCATGCCGGCTCGGCAAGTTTGCAGCAAAACAGGCAAGGGAGTCCCGCAATGAAAACCCATACGCGCGTGGTGGTGATTGGCGGCGGTGTCGTCGGTTGTTCGGTACTTTACCACCTGACCAAGCTTGGCTGGTCGGATGTGACCTTGATCGAGCGTGCCGAGTTGACCGCCGGCTCGACCTGGCACGCGGCGGGCGGCTTTCACACCTTGAACGGCGACACCAACATGGCCGCCCTGCAAGGCTACACGATCCGTCTCTACAAAGAGCTTGAAGCGATCACCGGCATGTCCTGCGGTCTGCACCATGTCGGCGGTCTGACCCTGGCTGACAATCAGGAACGGTTCGACCAGCTGAAGGCCGAACGCGCCAAGCACCGCTACATGGGCCTTGATACCGCGATCCTGACCCCGGCCGAGGTCGAAAAGATGACCGACGGCATGGTGAACACCGCCGGTATTCTGGGTGCGCTTTATGACCCCCTTGACGGCCACCTTGACCCCTACGGCACCACGCATGCCTATGCCAAGGCTGCGAAAATGGGCGGGGCAGAGATCATCCTGCACACCAAGGTCACAGCCACCAACCCGACGCCCGAAGGCTGGGAAGTGGTCACTGACAAGGGCACCATCCACTGCGAGCATCTGGTGAACGCAGCCGGCCTCTGGGCGCGCGAAGTGGGCGCTATGGCGGGGATCTATCTGCCCTTGCTGCCGATGGCGCACCAGTACCTCGTGACCGATGACATCCCAGAGATCGTCGCACGTGACGGGCGCGAGTTTCCGCATGTGATGGACCCGGGCGGCGAATCCTATTTGCGTCAGGAAGGCCGCGGCTTCTGCATCGGCTTTTACGAAAAACCCTGCGAGGGGTGGAGCATCGACGGCACCTCCTGGACCTGGGGGCAGGAACTGCTGCCCGACCAGTATGACAAGATCGCGGACTCGGTCGAATTCGCCTACAAACGCTTCCCCGCCCTGCAGCGCGCAGGCGTGAAACGGGTGATCCACGGCCCCTTCACCTTTGCCCCCGACGGCAACCCGCTGATCGGCCCGGTGCAGGGGCGGCGCAACTACTGGTCGGCTTGTGCGGTCATGGCGGGCTTCAGCCAGGGCGGCGGGATGGGCCTTTCGCTCGCCCAATGGATGATCAACGGCGAGGTCGAACGCGACCCGCGCGGGTTTGACGTGTCGCGCTTTGGCACATGGACTACGCCCGGCTATACCGTGCCCAAAGTGATCGAAAACTACCAGATGCGGTTCAGCGTCAGCTACCCCAACGAGGAACGCCCCGCCGCGCGCCCCTTCCGCACCACCCCGATGTACGACCTGAACACGTCGATGCGCGCCGTCTGGGGTCAGCAATATGGGCTCGAAGTGCCGAACTACTTTGCCCTGCCGGGTGAGCCGCTCTATGAAACCCCGACCTTCAAACGCTCGAACGCGTGGGAGGCGACACGTCAGGAAGTCATGGCGGTGCGTGAAGGTGTCGGTATCAACGAAGTGCAGAACTTCGGCAAATATCGCGTCACTGGGCCCAATGCCCGGGCATGGCTTGACCGGATCATGGCGGGCTTGATCCCGAAACCGGGGCGCCTGTCGCTGACCCCGATGCTGGCCCATTCCGGCAAGATCATCGGCGATTTCACCGTGTCCTGCCTGTCGGAAACCGAGTTTCAACTGACCGCGAGCTACGGCGCCCAAGGCTGGCACGCCCGCTGGTTCGAACAGAACCTCGACGCCGGCGTGCAGGTCGAAAACATCTCGGACGCCCGCTCCGGCTTTCAGATTGCAGGCCCCCGCGCCCGCGACCTGTTGGCCCGTGTCACCCGTGCAGACGTCAGCGGCGATGCGTTCAAGTTCATGGACGTGCGCCGGATGACCGTGGGCATGGCCGACTGCATCGTGCAGCGCGTAAGCTACACCGCTGATCTAGGCTATGAAATCTACACCGACCACATGTCGGTGCGGCACTTGTGGTACACCCTGTCACAAGCCGGTGCCGACCTTGGCCTGCGTCCCTTCGGCATGCGCGCCATGATGTCCTTGCGTCTGGACAAATGGTTCGGCTCCTGGGGCCGCGAGTTTTCGCCCGACTACACGCCGCTTGAAACCGGCCTCGACCGCTTCATCCGCTGGAACAAACCGGCCGACTGGATTGGCCGCGACGCCGCCAGCGCCGAAAAAGCCACCGGGCCGAAACGCAAACTTGCGACTTTCATTGTCGACGCCACTGATGCCGACGTCGTGGCATGGGAGCCGATCTGGCTCGACGGTGCTGTGGTGGGGTTCTGCACCTCGGGGGGGTTCTCGCACTACACCGGCCTCAGCCTCGCGCAAGGCTTCCTGCCCGCCGACCGGATCAAAGACGACCTCGCCGTCGAGATCGAAATCCTGGGCCAACGTCGCCCGGCCCGCGTCCACCTCGCGCCATTGTTCGACGCTGATGGCAGCAGAATGCGCGGCTAACCCCATCATCTGTTCAAAAATATCCTCGGGGGGTGAGGCCCAACGGGCCGAGGGGGGCAGACAGCCCCCCTTGTTTGCGGCATCTTAGATTGGTGCCCGAAATGATGACGCAACCTGAAATCCTGATCCTCGCCGCCGGTGCCTCATCAAGGATGCGCGGGACCGACAAGTTGATGGAACCGGTCGGGGGCTGCGTCCTGATCGCCCATGTCGCGGTTCAGGCCGTGCAAACAGGCTGCCCTGTGTCCATTACCATTGATCCCGCCCGGCAGGCCCGCGCACAGGCTTTGGCCGGTCTGGCGTTGCGCCAGATATCTGTGACGGATCCGGCTGCGGGCATGACGGCGTCGCTTCAGGCGGGATTGGCGGCACTGCCGCCATCAGCGCCGGTTCTGGTGCTGCTGGCCGATATGCCTGACCTGACCACTGCGGACCTGCAGCTGATCTTGCTGCATGCAAAGGCCAACCCCGAAGGGATCCTGCGCGCTTGCGACCGCGATGGTAGGCCTGGGCATCCGGTCTACTTTCCGGCCTGGCTGCGCCCCGAAATCATGGCTTTGCGCTGCACTGCGGGCCCCCGTGCAGTCTTGCAGGCCTACAAGAACCGTGTGGAGTTGATCACACTGCCCGACTTCAACGCCACCACCGACCTTGACACACCGGAAGACTGGGCAGCCTGGCGCCGGCGCAAGGGTACAATCGGGCTGGATTAGCCACGCAGCAACACGGCCGCTTCATACGCCTTCAGCGTCAGACGCGCCGCCGGAAAAGCTGCGCCACCGACAAGGTCGGGGAACAGTGACAGCAATTCCTGCCGCTGCGCCGCGTGCAACCCGCCGAAGGTTTGTTCGCCTGGCTGAAAACTTTCCGACCATGCGCCGTCAGACCGCACGACTTCATGCCCCTCGAACATGAAATGCAGATAGCTTTGGGTTGACGGGGCAAGTCGCACAATCCCTGGCTGTCCGACCAGATGCGTCGCTGCCACCAGCACTTCGCGCTCACCGAACATCAATTCGGCGCGGGACCCGATCATCAACATCCGATGCTGTGGCGACACGATCAGATCGCGCGCAGGCAGGCCCTCCCCCAGCGCATCTTTTGCAATGCGCACAGGGTTGAAGGACGGATTAGAACGCAGGTCTTCCATCGTCAATTCCCTGCGCGCCATCCAGCAGATCGGCTGAAATCCGTTGTCCCGGGTCAGTACGTTCTGGCCGGGCACAAGATTTTCGACAGCGACATCGCCGGTGTCGGTCAAGATCCTGCAGCCAGGTGTAAAGCAGGCAATGACGGTCTCGATCTCGGAAAAGGCGAGGGTGCCGGTTACAACACCCGCCGGATTCAGAAATTCGACAGTGCCGGATTTGGTCGTCGGATCGTTTGCGGTGTAGTTTATTCTTGTGCCGGAATGGCGGTAAGCGGAAAGGTCAAGAACGTCGACATTGTCGCCCCCTGCGCCACCATCGACAACGTCGCCCGCACCCCCGAAAACACGATCCCGGCCGTCGCCGCCATTAAGCGTATCGGCACCCGTGCCCCCGATCAGGGTGTCGTTGCCGGCGCCTGCGTCGATCAGGGTGCCCAGGGTCGTCACCGATGCATCGACAAGATCGCCCTGTGCGGTCAGGGTCAGCGCTTCGATTTCGGTAAAGGAAATCGTGCCGTCAGCATTGGCAATGCTTCCACGCTCGTTGCCCGAGAAATTTACCGTGACAGGCGAGGTGACAGCGGCAAGGTCGATCCGGTCGAAATCCGTGCCTGACGTGACGGATTCTCCTCCCTCGACAGTGTCGGTGCCAAAGCCGTCCTGCACCTGAAACGTGTCGGCATCCTCGTCGCCCGAAAGGGAGTCGTTGCCCGGACCGCCGATCAGCGTGTCGCTGCCCGCGCCACCATGGAGCCGGTCGGCTCCAGCGCCGCCATTTATGTGATCAGCGCCCGCATCGCCAAACACCGTGTCGTTTCCGTCGGACTCTGGGCCGAAACTGCCAAAGCTGTCATTGCCGGTGCCAAGGCTGGCCCAATCGTTGCCCGCTCCGCCGAATACGGTATCTGCATCCGCGCCGGCATAAATGACGTCGGCCCCTGCTCCGGTCGTAATGCTGTCACTCCCCGCACCGGCAAGGACATAGTCACCGTCCCCGATGGTGCCCCCGACCCCCAGCGCATCGCCGTTGTCGACCAGATCACCGTCCGGATCGCCCGCATAGCCTGCCGCAATCACGTCATTGCCGGCGGTGCCTTCAATGATGCCGTCGCGCGTGACTGCGGCGATGGTGTTGATCGTGATGAAACCGCCATCGGTGTTGCCGGTGCTGTCAACGATCGAATAGGTCAGCGTGTTCGCGCCAAGGTTGCCGTCACTGAACACCGTCACCGTAGAGTCGGCATTCAACCGGACCTGCTCGCCCGTCGACAGGGTGATGGTCTGTCCGGCCACGACGGGCGTCCCGTTCAGGTGCGTGATCGTCAGCCCACCGTCGGTCTGGTCATTGTCGTTTGCCAGAATATCGAAGGTTCGGCTTGAATTGGCCAGCAGTTGCAATTCGTCGTCAAAAGCCAGCGCAAGGGTTTGGGCGCTGTTTCCGATGATCAGCAGATTGCTGTCAAATGACGCGTCGCCAGCGTCTGCGAGGCCAATGCGAATGGTGTTGGCTTGACCGATGTTCACCGGGGCCTTGATGGTCAGCACGCGGGTAAAGCCGTCCATTTCAGTGTTGAACTGGTCGGCGGTGTTGTCGATGTACAGGTTCTGGTTCAGCCCACCATTGACGGTATTGATCGCAATTTCGCCGTTGCTGGTGACAGAGGCGGGCACGAAGGTGCCATTCACCCAGACGCCAAAAACGTCGTTGAAGGCAGACCCGACATATTCGGGATATTCTTCGGACGAAAAGACGAATTGCATCGTCAGAAAGTCGCCGTCAGGGACGAACGTCACAGTCAGGATTGCGCCGTCAAAAGTCTGTTGTCCGGCGATGCCGTTCAGAAGAGGATCGGCATCAACCGCGCCGTTTGTAAGGTTTTGCGTTGTGCCGGGCGCGGTGTTGGTGTTCGTGGTGCCGCTGGAGTTGGTGAAGGAACTGGCAAGTCCGGTCGACAGGATCACGCCGGTATCGCCCGGAACAATTCCGGCAATCGTCGATTGTGCGCCGCTGTAAATTCCGACCGATGCCGGATCACCCGAAAAAGTGGCCGATGTCACCACGATCCCATCGCCAAAGATCGCTGCCGCCAAATCCATTGGCGTGGCGGTCGAGTTGATGTTCAGTTCTGTCGCGATTGCCATCGAAAACCGTTCCTGAAGTCGTCAGCCGACCTGCGGACCGTTAAAGATCCAATAAAATCCCATGCTTTCTAAAGGGTCATTCAGGCGGCTTTGCGCGATGGCTGGGGCAATGGTTTGTTAAGACCGGGGCACCCCGCGCTGCGCAGTCAAGAAAAAGGGGGCCCGTAACAGGGCCCCCGCCGGCATTGGCCGGGCAGAATTTCATGCATGCTTCAAATGCGGTCGCGTCAGCGCATCAACAGAGCCGCTTCGTGACGTTTCAACGTCCGACGCGCGGCGGCATAGTTTTCCAGGCCGGCGTCGGTTTTCAGCTCAGGGAACAGGTCGAAAATCTCGCTGCGCTGCGCGTTGCCAATCCCTTTCAAGGTCAGATCGCCCGGCTGAAAGCTTTCGGTCCACGCACCGTTTGACAACACGACTTCATGGCGGTCGCACATGAAGTGGATGTATGTCGTGCCCATGCTGTCAACCGTCTGCACACCCTGCCCTGCCAGCAAGTGCTTTGCCGCAACAAGTACTTCATGTTCGTCGAAATAGAGGGCGGTCCTGTCGTTGGCCACCAGCAAGCGGTGATTGGGCGATACCAGCATGTCGCGCTCTGGCAAACCATTGCCAAGCGCACCCTGACGCACCAGCACCGGCTTCAGATGCGCTGCCGAATGCAGTTCTGTCCAGGACAAGGCGCGCGCGCCTACCCAGCGGATTTCCTGCAAACCGTTGTCGCGGGTGATGACCCGGTCGCCGGCGCGCAGGCTTTCTACCGGCACTTCACCGCGCGGCGTCGCAATCAGGGTGCCGGGGGTAAAACACGGGATCACATTTTCAATGTTGGAGAACGTCAGCGTGCCCGTGACGGTTCCCGTACCGTCAAGGAAGCTTACCGTGCCGTTTTCGGCATTGGTGGGGTCGAAATCCACGCGCAGCGGCCCTGCTCCGGTCAGATCCAGCGTGTCGAAGTCGTCACCGCCTTCGTTGCCGTCCACCAGATCGCCAGCGCTGCCACCGACAATCACGTCGCGGTCATTGCCGCCGAACAGACTGTCGGCCCCCTGTCCGCCAGTGATGGTGTCAGCCCCGGTGCCGCCCGTCACCAGATCGTCGTCGATACCCGCATCGATCAGGTCGTCATCCTGGCCACCGTCGATCGTGTCGTTGTCGTCCAGACCAAAAATCGTGTCGCTCCCGGTGCCGCCACGAATGTTGTCAGCGCCGTTGTTGATGAGGAGATCGCCCTGATCGTCCCTGATGTTCACGGCATCCGGGAAATCCGGGCCAAGGCCGCCATAGACCAGATCGTCACCGCCGCCCGCGTCGATCAGGTCGGACCCTTCGCCGCCGATGATGGTATCTTGGCCATCGCCGCCCAAGAGGGTGTCGTCGTCTATCCCGCCATCAATGCTGTCGCTGCCGCGGCCGCCGTCGACCTCGTCGGCATCGTCGCCGGTGGTGATCGTATCGTTGCCGTCGCCGCCAAACACCGTATCGAGGTCATTCAACGGATCGACGTCTGACGGATAAAGTCCGGGATAGCCCTGATCGGGCAACGGTGCACTGCCGCCGCCACGGGTGTCGATCACGTCGTCACCGACACCTCCGCGCCCCAGATCCGAGCCGTCGCCGCCATAAAGGCTGTCGTTGCCGACGGCACCTTCCAGAAAGTCATCCCCTGCGCCGCCATCGACTAGGTCATTGCCAAGGCCTGCCAGCACCGTATCATCGCCGATGCCGGCAACTATTCTGTCATCGTTTGGCGCGTCTTGCGCCAGGATCGCGTCCGCGTTGTCGACCCGGTCGCCGTCCGGATCGCCGGTATAGGCCAGATTGATCAGATCATCGCCCGCCGTGCCCGAGACGATACCGTCACGAACCGTTCCGGGCGGGGACACTGTCACGGTGACAAGGCCGGTGTCCGATCCACCGTTGCCATCGCTGATCGTGTAGGTAAACTCCGCATCGCCGGTAAAGCCCGGATTGGCGGCAAATGTGATCGTGCCATCTGCATTCAACGACACAGTACCGTCAGCCGAGGCCGATACGCCGGTGACGAGCAAGGGATCACTGTTCGCGTCAGCATCGTTGGCCAGCACCGCGATCACGACCGGCGCCGTGCCGATAGTGGTGGCTGCATCATCGCCGGCAACCGGCGGCGTGTTCGCCCCGATGTTGTCAACCGTGTCAGACAACGAGAATACCGAAACCGTTCCTGCAAAATGCTGGTCCAAATCGTTGATCCTGTCGGGGTCTGACTGGGTCTGGCCTGCCCCGATGACCCAAGGCTGGTTTTGCGCACCCATGTCCATCGTCAGATCGGCCGGCACCGCATCGCAGTAGGTCGCGCCGGACGTCGCATTGCTGATGTTCAACTGCCCGCCGGTACCGCCCTGATCCCACGAATAGTTCAAGCTGATCGTGTCGCCCGGATTGGCAAAGGCCGGGTCCGTGCCAAACGTGGTTGTTCCGGTTGCGGTTTCGTGGCTGATCACCACCGATCCGTTTTCCAGAATTTCAATGCGATAGGCGCCGACGCTGGTATCAATGCTGTCGCGCGACAACAGGGTTTGTGTTCCCGACTGCGGGGCATCGCTTAGCGAGAACTGAATTTCAAGCGTACCGCGATCCATCTGATAGACCGGGTCCTGCGAAAGTTTGACGAAATCGTTGCACCCGTCCAGTGCGGCCAGCCCGTTGACCGACTGCGCCCCGTGAAAATAGCTTGCGTATTGAATGCCGTTTGCCGCCGCGCTGTCTTGCGCCAGCGTGCCTGTGTCATCAAAGTTGAAAAGTGCAAAAATCGGCATCTTCGTTTCCTCATCAAGCGCGGTGTCCGGTTGCCCAGCCCGCATCAACAACACAGTCCAGCCTTCGCAACACAAAGCCCAGCAACAGATGACGGGCGCCTGCGTGCGCGGCTGGCCGCAACACTGATCGCCGGTCGAAGCATCACATATGCCAAGGCGCAGTCCAGCCGACTGATCTTCTGTGCGGCCAAATCCGCAACAGAAGGCATTCAACCCACCCGACCGGCTACTTGCTGGTGCAGCACTTCTCGACGACTGCCCCCGCAGCCTTGTCCCCAACTGGCGACAATTACTGGTTACCTTTCGTTAAGATTTCCGAAAAGTAAAAAACGCGATGGTCCGCACAAAGAGCGGGCATGCAACGTCGGCGGCAACTAGCCATTGGCCGCCTTCGCGTCCGAAGAACAGGGGAACTGTTTCCTGTTGCAATCCCGAATTGCCTGCGGTTCCTCAGTTAAACCTATAAGTTCATTCGTTTCTTCGCAGTCTTGAAGATCACAGATCGGGGAAACTGTTGCGGAATTGTAAACAATCCAAGACGTTAACTCTGACGCCACTTTCTTGCCCCAGTCCTGCCGCAAGGCTGCGGCATTGTTTATGGGTTTATCTAAATTGTCCGCTTTTGACGGCACCGTTGCGGTCAATTCCGGCGTCACGGGTCCAGTTCCCGAATCACCCGGTCGAAAAGTCGCCATGTTCTTGCCACATAGGCACGGGCAAACCCGGTATTCGGTCGTCGGTCTTTAGGAAGCTGGTGCCCGAGGTCGGACTCGAACCGACATGCCTCGCGGCGGAGGATTTTGAGTCCTCTGCGTCTACCATTCCACCACTCGGGCCACCTGACGGCAGGCTTTATCGCCGCTGTTTGCCGTCGTCAACTAGAGACGTTTCGCAGCAAACGTGTCACAGGCTGCCATCTCTCCGGACTCCACCCCCAACAGGAACCAGCGCGACCGTTGCGCCGAGGTGCCGTGGGTAAAGGTGTGCGGCATCACCTGCCGTCCGGCCTTGTGTGCCAGCGTGTCGTCGCCGATCTGACGGGCGGCGTTCAACGCTTCTTCGAAATCACCCTTCTGGATCGACCCGAACTTTTCTGATGCGTGCCGCGCCCAGATCCCTGCCAGACAATCGGCCTGCAACTCGACGCGCACCGAGACTTCGTTGCTTTCTTCTTCGGAAACCTGTCCGCGCAGCGTGTTTGCCCGGCCCAGCAGGCCAAGCTCGTTCTGCACATGGTGGGCGATTTCATGCGCCACCACATAGGCAGCCGCAAAATCGCCTTTGGCACCAAGGCGCTGGTCCAGAGTGGTGAAAAAGTCGGTATCGAGATACACCTTGTTGTCGCCGGGGCAGTAGAACGGCCCGGTTGCGCCGCTGGCGCTGCCGCAAGGCGACAGAGTGACGCCTTTGTAGAGGACCAGCACAGCCGGGGTGTAGTCACGGTTCAACTGATTGCGAAACACGCCCGCCCATACCTCTTCGGTATCGGCCAGTGTCACCGACACGAACTCGCCGGCCACGGCATCGGCTTCGGTCATCTCGACGCCGCCACCCTGAGATCCGCTCAAAGTGGGGTCTTGCAGCAACCCGCTGACGTCAAAGCCAAGAAAATAGCCGACAACAAGAACGACGATCAGGCCGACGCCTCCGACCCCGCCCGCCTTGCCTGCCGAAAGTCCTGCCGACCTGCGATCCTCGATGTTGCGGCTGCCCCGCCGTCCGCGCCATTCCATATCCGTACCTCGTACCGTTTCACCGGCACATTAGGGGATCACCGTGCAAGGGCCAACGTCTTTAACAGGCGCGCATGTGTATTGACGCGATCCGCGCAAGTCACTTGACCTTGCGTCCCGCCCATGACCTTTACCGCCCGAAGAAACCAAGGGTGCGTCCGATGTTTAGAAGGCTCTACGACTGGACGTTGCGATGGGCCGGGTCGCGCTTTGCGCCAGAAGCGCTGGCGGTTGTGTCGGTGATCGAAAGCTCGGTGTTTCTCGTGCCCGCAGAAGTGCTGTTCGTGCCAATGGTGCTGGCCAAGCCAGAGCAGGCAATGCGGTATGCGCTGATTGCGAGCGTGGGGTCGGTGGTGGGCGGTATTCTGGGCTGGCTGCTGGGGTTTTATCTGTTCGATCTGTTGGCAGAGCCAGTGCTGGCGTTCTACGGCAAACTCGAGGTGTTCGAGGCGCTGAAAACCTCGACCAGCGAAGGCGCGATCCTGTTGATGCTGGTGACGTCAGGGGCTATTCATCTGCCGCCGATGAAGGTCGTGACGATCCTGGCCGGGGTGATCGCGTTCAACCTGCCGCTGTTCATTCTGGCGGCAATTGTGGCGCGTGGCGGCAAGTTTTATGCACTGGCCTGGGCACTCCGGAGCTATGGTGCGCATGTCGTCGCGGTGATCGAGCGGAAGTTGGCGCAGGTGGTGGGGGTTGGCCTGCTGGTGTTGCTGGCGGCATATCTGGCAACCTATCTGATATGAGGCGGGGATGACACGCAGCCAGTTGATTGCGATTGCGGCGGCCGGTTCGGCAGCGATGCTGCTGGGCGCACTTGCGTTTCAGTACGTGGGCGGTCTTGCGCCATGCACGTTGTGCATCTGGCAGCGTTGGCCGCACCTGGCTGCTGTGGGGATTGCCGGGCTCGCACTGATTTTGCGCGGGCCGGTGTTGCCGGTGCTGGGCGCGGCGGCGGTCCTGACGACAGCCACGATCGGGGGGTTCCACGCAGGCGTAGAGCAAGGCTGGTGGGCGGGGCTTGCGTCCTGTTCGGGGGGGTCTTTGGCCGGAATTAGTACGGCGGATTTGCTGAACCCCGATGTGATCGTAGCCGCACCGGTGCGCTGCGATCAAGCTGCCTGGACTTTCACGGGGCTGTCGATGGCAGCATGGAATGGCGTGATTTCGGTCGGGCTGGCGGCGGTCTGGCTGCTGAGCGCGCGCAAGTAGGGGGGCCTTCTGCCCCCCTCGGCCTTCGGCCTCACCCCCCGAGGATATTTAGGCAGAGAAGAAGCTGGATCAGCCGAGCAGGCGGGCATGTTCCTGCAGGGCAAAGCGGTCAGTCATGCCGGCGACATAATCTGCCACGATCCGTGCGAGTTCGGTCTCATCCCCGACGGCGGCGATGTCGGTTTGCCATTCTGCTGGTAGCAGGTGCGGGCGCGCCATGAAAAGTGGGAACAGGCCGTTGATCGTCTCGGTCACCCTCGCACGCTCGACCATCACCGAAGGCGCGCGGTACATGCGGGCGAAGAGGAAAGCGCGGACAGCCTTGAGTTCCTGATAGAGCGGCTTCGAAAAACGGATCACAGTTGTCCCAAGCTCGCGGATGTCCTTGACCGATTGTGGCCTGGCTGCGTCCAGACGATTGCGCGCGACGGCGATCACGTCTTCGACCATGCGACCGAAGACCCGGCGCAAAGCCTCGTGCCGGCGGCGCATCCGGTCAAGGTTGGGGTAGATCGTATCAACTTCGGCAAAAGCGGGGCCAGTGACCGGCAGTCCCATCAGATCGGTTTCGTCGAACAGACCGGACCGCAGGCCATCATGCAGGTCGTGATGCGAATAGGCGACATCGTCAGCAATGGCTGCGACTTGCGCCTCGGCGCTGGCATGTGTGTGCAACTCCAGGTCCCATTGGGAATTCACCTGCGACAAAGCATAGGGCAAAGGCCCGGCGTGTTTTCCATCGGCGTGCGGGCCGATAACGGGGCCGTTGTGTTTGGCGATGCCTTCCAACGCTTCCCATGTCAGGTTCAGCCCGTCGAAATCGGCATAGTGACGTTCAAGCCGCGTCACGATGCGCAAGGCCTGCGCGTTATGGTCAAAGCCACCATGGGGCGCCATCAGCGCCTCCATGGCGTCCTCGCCGGTGTGCCCGAACGGCGTGTGCCCAAGGTCGTGAGCCAGCGCTATTGCCTCGGCCAGATCGGTGTTCAGGCCAAGAACGCCCGCGATGGTCCGCGCCACCTGCGCCACTTCGATGGTATGGGTTAGCCGCGTGCGGTAATAGTCGCCCTCGTGTTCGACAAACACTTGCGTCTTGTGTTTCAGCCGCCGGAACGCTGATGAGTGAATGACCCGGTCGCGGTCACGCTGAAACGGCGAGCGGAAAGACGACATGCGTTCGGGGTAAAGTCGCCCGCGCGAGGCGTCCGGGTGGCAAGCATAGGGCGCGAGCATCGGCAAAGCCTTGTTGGGACTGACACAAGACCTTATAGTCCTGCAGAGGCACAAAGGATACCCGCCATGCTGACACTGCCGCCGAAAGTGACTGATCGCGCCTTTGCGCGCCTGGCCGAGATCGCCGAGATAACCGGAACGCAAAGTGCGCTGCGGGTCGCGGTGGATGGCGGGGGGTGTTCAGGGTTCCAGTATGACATCAAGTTGGACGAGGCGCTGGTTGATGATCTGGTGCTGGAAAAGGACGGCCAGCGCGTGCTGGTCGATGCTGTGTCGCTGCCGTTTCTGGCCAATGCGGTGATCGACTACACCGAAGAACTGATCGGCGCGCGGTTCGTGGTGCAAAACCCGAACGCGACATCATCCTGCGGCTGTGGCACCAGCTTCTCGGTCTGACGCAAGCGGAAGGCAAAAAAGCGCGCAGCCCCCTCGCCCTGCCTGCCGTGCGGGCTATCTGCTGCGCCTGGATGACGGGGGCTTCATGACGACTGTGCTGATGTTGGGGTCCGCCCCGATGGCGATCGAGGCGCGAAACTGGCCTAGGGCGCCGTTCGATAGGATCGTGGCGATCAACAATGCCGTGGCAGTGCGCCCGGATTGGGATTTCATGGTGCATCCGTGGGATTTCCCGCCAGACCGCGTGCCGCAGGCGAAACCCGGCCAGACCGTCATAACCGAAAAGGCCTTCGTACCTTCACAGAACAGCTACGGCGGCTTTGTCTACGCCGGCGCAACAATGGCCTACACAGCGGGTTATTGGACGCTGGCTGCGCTTCGGCCCAAAGTCCTGGCGGTGTTCGGTTGCGACATGCACTATCCCGCAGGTCTTCCCACGCATTTCTATGGGCGCGGCACACCCGATCCGCTGCGGCCCGACATCACGTTGCAATCGCTCGAAGCGAAGTCGGCGCGGCTGATGGTTCTGGCGGCGATGCAGGATTGCGCGGTGGTCAACTTGTCATCCGGTCCGTCGCGGTTGCTGTTTCCACGCGCCGATCGGGCCAGCGCGGCTTGCGCACGGCCGTTGCGCTTCAACCGCGGGTTGGTGTCGGCGGCCCTGGCACGCGAGGCGGCGCTGGGCTACTTCGTGCCATCGGGGCGCTACTGGGACGAGTTGGAGCGGTTTGATCCTGCAGTCCTGGCATCACTCGATGCAATGTGGCTTCAAACGGCGGCAGAGCCGCTTGTGCAGGCGCGCGCCTCGGCCTAAAGCGGTCAGGAAAACGGAGTGCGTTTCCGATGAAAATCGCCACCTTCAACATAAACGGCATCAAGGCGCGGCTTCCGGCGCTGTTGAACTGGATCATCGCAGCAACACCCGACGTGGTGTGCCTGCAAGAGATCAAGTCGATCGACGACGGCTTTCCCCGCCAACCCTTCGCGGATTTGGGGTATCATGTCGAAACCCACGGGCAAAAGGCGTTCAATGGTGTGGCGATCCTGTCACGACACCCCATGCTGGATGTGACGCGCGGACTGCCCGGCGATGACAGCGACGAACAGGCGCGCTGGATCGAAGCAGTCGTGGCCGGCGTGCGGATCTGCGGGCTCTATCTGCCCAACGGCAACCCTGCTCCGGGTCCGAAATATGATTATAAACTCACCTGGATGACAAGACTGCAAATGCGGGTGCAAACACTTCTGGCCACCGAGCAGCCTGCGGTGTTCTGCGGTGACTACAACGTCATCCCACAGCCCGAGGATGCGGCCAAACCCGAGTCCTGGGTGACCGACGCATTGCATCTGCCGCAAACCCGCGCCGCCTATCAGAGGCTCTGCAATCTGGGCCTGACCGATGCCTTCCGCTCCCGCGACCAGCGGCCCGGCCAGTACAGCTTCTGGGATTTTCAAGCCGGCGCCTGGGAGCGCAACAACGGCATCCGCATCGACCATATCCTGTTGTCGCCGCAGGCGGCCGACAGGCTCCTGGATGCCGGGATCGACAAATTCGTTCGCGGACTTGACAAACCCTCCGATCACGTCCCGGTCTGGGTCACCCTTGACGCTTGAACACCGCGCTCTGCGACCTGTTCCACAAATCCGCTTTCATCTTGGCCCAAATATCCCACGGGGGCGCGGGGGTGTGAAACCCCCGCCGGCGCCACCATCGGGGCCAGACCACCCTGCTCAGTCGCCTTCGGCCAAAACCCTTTCTAACTCGGGCCGGAAGCGTTGCAGATAGTCGTCGCCCACCAGCGGGCCGATGAACTTGTACGCAACCGTGCCGTCGCCCTTGATGATGAACGTCTCGGGCGGGGCAGTGACGCCCCAATCCAGCCGCAGCTTGCCACGCGGGTCGGCAGCGATGGCGGCAAACGGGTTGCCATCCTGTGCCAGAAACGCCAGCGCATCTGCGGGCTTGTCCATCATGTTGACGCCCACGACATGAATACCCTCCTCCGTGAGGGCAATCAGCGTCGGGTGTTCGGCACGGCAAGGCGGGCACCAACTTGCCCAGAAGTTGACGATGGTCACCTGTCCGCCCCGCAGATCCGCATCGCTCAGCAGTGCGATACCCGGCAGTGCCTCGGCAGCAATCGCCGGGGCAGGTTTGCCGATGAACACCGATTGCAGCGAATTGTCACCGTTGTGCATCCCGATCCAGAACATCGCGGCAAGCGCTGCGAACATTAGCGGCGGCAATAGAACAAGTGCTTTAGGCATCCCCGATCCCGTCATCACCGGCCTGGGACCGTGCCCGCGCCTCTGCCTCGTCAAGCGCCCGCTTCAGGCGTGCCCCTTGCCAAATGCTGACAACGACCAGCACCAACAGCAAGGTCAGCGAGGCACCATAAGCGCCCAGCACCGACGCCGCATATTTGCCCAAATCCGGTATCATGCCAGCCGCCTTTCCCGCGCAAGCAAAGCCGCCATCCGCCGCGCCCTGATCTCGGTCCGCGTGCGCAGCAACACCAGCGTCAGGAACACCAAAAAGAACCCCGCAATGCAGGTCCACAGCGGATAGGCATAGACATCCGACACATTTTCCTCGCGATCCAGCGACAAAGACGCACCCTGATGCAGGCCCTGATTCCAGAACAATACCGCATATCGTGACAAGAACGCAAAGACCGACCCGACGATGCACAGAACCGAAGTCAGGTCTGCGGCGGTATCGGGGTCCTCGACCGCCGCCCACAGCGCGATGTAGCCCAGATAGAACAGCGCCAGGATCAGGAACGCTGTCAGGCGCGGATCCCAGGCCCACCAGGTGCCCCACATCGGTTGCCCCCAGATTGCCCCGGTCACCAGCCCGATCACCGTGAAGGTCAGCCCGACCGGGGCCGCCGCCTTTGCCGCCAGCGCCGACACATGATGCCGCCGGATCAGCCAGATCAGCGAGGTCGCAAGCATCATGAACCACGCGGATGTCGCCATGATCGCGGCGGGCACGTGGATGTAGATGATCTTGACGGTCGATCCCTGCTTGTAGTCATCAGGCGTCAAGAAGAACCCCCAGATGAGCCCGCCCAGCAGGGTGACCAAAGCCAGTCCGGTCACCCAGGGCAACAGCCAGCTGCTGGTCTGCATGAACTTCTTGGGGTTGGCATATTCCCAGATCGACATGTACCTTACGTCCGTTCTTCCGCGTCAAACTTCAAGTCACACTCCCGTCAGGCCCCTAGCGCAGGTTGACGCGAATTGCCGCAGCCGCCGCAAACGGCAACAGCGCGAGCGCACCCAACGTGATCGCCGCCTGAAACACCAGCGCGCCACCAAAGTCGAGCCCAAGTGCCCCGCGCCGCACCACTTCGGACCCGAAGATCAACGTTGGCACATACATCGGCAGCACCAGCAGCGACATCAATAGCCCGCCACGCTTTAACCCGACTGTCAACGCCGCCCCGAACGCCCCGATCACCGACAGCGCCGGCGTGCCCACCAACAGCGACACCACAAGCCACAGATACCCCGGCGGGGCAAGGTTCAGAACGATGCCCAACACCGGAGCCGCCAGCACCAGGGGCAACCCTGTCACAACCCAATGCGCCAATGTCTTGGCCGCCACGACCCCTTCCAGCGGCAAGGGCGCCGTGGCCAGCAGGTCCAGCGAGCCGTCTTCGAAATCGAGCGCGAACAGCCGGTCAAGCGACAACAGGCAGGCCAGCAACGCACCGACCCACAGCACCCCCGGTGCAATGCGTGCCAGTGTGGCCGCCTCGGGCCCCACCCCCAACGGCACCAGCACGGCCACCAGCAAAAAGAACGCAAGCCCAAGGCCGAATCCGCCCCCGGCCCGCACTGCCAACATCACATCGCGCAAGACCAGCGCCCTCATGCACCCGACCTCATGCACCCGACCTCATGCAAAGGCCTTGTCGAAAGCACCCTGTGGCACGCCCACCGCCTTGAACGGCGAGATGTCCAATACCGCAGCCTCGGCCAACCCAAGGTCGATATGCGTGGCGATCAACGCGGCCCCTCCTTGCGCCAGATGCCCGCGCAGCATTGCCGCGAACAAAGCCACCGAACTGGCATCCAGCGACACCGTCGGTTCGTCCATCAACCACACTGCCCGCCCGGTGACCATCAGACGCGCAAGCCCCAGTCGCCGGCGCTGCCCCGCCGACAATTGCCCCGCACGCCTGTCGCGCAGCGCGGTAAGGTTCATCGAAACCAACGCCGGGTCGATACTGCGCACTCTGTAAACCTTTGCCCAGAACCACAGGTTCTCGGCCACGCTCAGTGTGGCCTTCACCCCGTCGGAATGCCCGGCATAGACCAGACTTTCGGGCGGCAGCGACACCGACCCCGCCGCGGCTGGCTGCAAGCCCGCAACCGTGCGCAAAAGGGTCGTCTTGCCGACACCGTTCGGCCCGCGCAGCACCATTGCCTGCCCGGCGGAAAGCCCGAAACTGACCCCCTCAAGCAGCATCATCCCGCCACGGGCACAGGCCAGATTGTCGATCCGCAATTCCATGCCCGAAACCTATCCGAAGCCGCACGCCCCGACTAGCCCCCGCCCCCTGCCTTGCGATAGACATTCCCGAACCCAAGGAGAACGCCCATGCTCAACCCCCGTCCCTTCGGCCCCAACGGTCGCCCGGTTTCCGCCGTAGGTTTTGGTGCCTGGGCCATCGGCGGAACCTGGGGCGAGGTCAGCACGGCGGATGCCCAGGCAGCCCTGAACGCCGCACTGGATGCGGGCGTCGATTTCATCGACACGGCTGATGTCTACGGCGACGGGCGGTCGGAACGCATCATTGCGCAAGTGCTGGCCAACCGCACCGGCCCGCGGCCCTTTGTTGCCACCAAGGCCGGACGGCGGATCACCCCGCATGTCGCGGAAAACTACACGCGCGCCACGCTCGAGGCGCATATCGACCGCAGCCGCGCCAACTTGCAGATGGATTGCCTTGACCTGGTGCAACTGCACTGCCCGCCGTCGCCGACCTATGAAAGCACGCGGGTGTTCGATGCGATGCTTGCAATCCGCGACAGCGGCAAGATCGCGCAGTTCGGCGTCTCGGTCGAACGGATCGACGAGGCGATGCGCGCCATCGACTACCCCGGCGTGATCTCGGTTCAGATCATCTACAACCTGTTCCGCCAACGCCCCGCCGAGGCTTTCTTTGCCGCCGCTGCCGCAAAGGGGATCGCCGTAATAGCCCGCGTCCCGCTCGCCTCGGGTCTCTTGACCGGCAAGATGACGGCCGACAGCAGCTTTGCCCCCGACGATCACCGAAGTTTCAACCGCAATGGCGAGGCGTTCGACAAGGGCGAGACATTTTCGGGCGTCCCGTTCGATGTGGCACTGGCAGCAGTCGAGGAGTTGAGCCTGCTGGTTCCACAGGGCGTGGCGATGGCGGCCTTCGCGCTGCGCTGGATCCTGATGGAACAGGCGGTCACCGTGGTCATCCCAGGGTCAAGGTCTGCCAAGCAATCAACCGCCAATGCGGCAGCGCTGACGCTTCCCCCCTTGCCCACAGAAGCCATGGCCGCGACCCGCGACATCTATACCCGTCTGATCGCCCCGCACGTCCATCATCTTTGGTAGGTCCGGCAACCCGCTTTGCCTCTTGCCGTGGATGGGCCTAATTCATACCCTTGCACCATGATCCACGCAGCCCCCCTTATCGACCCGTTTGCCCGCGCGATTTCCTACCTGCGCGTGTCGGTCACCGACCGCTGCGATTTCCGCTGTACCTATTGCATGGCGGAACAGATGACCTTTCTGCCCAAGGCCAATCTGCTGAGCCTCGAAGAACTCGATCGGCTGTGTTCGGGCTTTGTCGGCATGGGCGTGCAGAAACTGCGGATCACCGGTGGCGAACCCTTGGTACGCAAAGGGATCCTTACGTTCTTTCAGGCGATGTCGCGGCATCTGGAAACGGGCGCCTTGCGCGAACTGACGCTGACCACCAACGGCAGCCAGTTGCGCAAATATGCGGCTGACCTTGCTGCTTGCGGGGTGCGGCGGATCAACGTGTCGCTGGATACGCTGGATGATGCCAAGTTCGCCCGGATTACCCGCTGGGGCCGCTTGCCGCAGGTTCTTGACGGGATCGCGGCCGCGCGCGAGGCGGGAATGGCTGTCAAGATCAACGCGGTGGCCCTGAAAGGGTTCAACGAGGAAGAACTGTTCACCCTGGCCGATTGGTGCGCGCGCGACGGCCACGACCTGACCTTCATCGAGGTGATGCCGATGGGCGATCTGGGCGAGCCGCAGCGGCTCGACCAGTACTGGAGCCTCAGGGATCTGCGCGCGCGGCTGGCCGAACGGTTCACCTTGATCGACCTGCCCGATCAGACGGGCGGACCGGCCCGCTATGTGCGGCTGCAAGAAACCGGGCAGCGCATCGGGTTCATCACGCCCCTGACGCACAACTTTTGTGAAAGCTGCAACAGGGTACGGCTGACATGTACCGGCGAGTTGTACATGTGTCTCGGGCAAGAGGACATGGCAGACCTGCGCGCGCCTCTGCGCGCCAGCCCCGACGACGCGCTGTTGACCCAAGCCATCCGGGCCGCCATCGCCCGCAAACCGCGTGGGCACGATTTCGACTATTCCCGTCAGAAGGTTGCAGGCCAGATGACACGTCACATGAGCCACACTGGCGGCTAGGCCGCAATTGTCACAATTCTGTGCGCATCCCGCGTCATGCCGTCCGTCAGGCGAGAGTGCAGGAGCAAATCATGAACCAGATATCCACGCTGCCCCTGTTGCGTCTTGGCTGGGAAGAGTGGGTAGCATTGCCGGGGCTGGGGCTGCCGGCGCTGACGGCAAAGGTCGATACCGGCGCGCGTACCTCGGCCTTGCATGCTTTTGACATCGAGGCCTTCGGCCCGGCGGCTGCCCCGCATGTCCGCTTTGCCGTCCACCCGATCCCGGGACGCACCGATGTCACGCTGGCCTGTTCGGCCCCGATCCTTGACCGGCGCGAGGTCACCTCGTCAAACGGCGAATCAGAGATGCGCTTTGTCATTCAGACCGACCTTCAGCTTGGCCCCCGCCGCTGGCCTATCGAAGTGACCCTGACCGACCGTGCCAACATGGCCAACCGGATGCTGCTGGGGCGGCAGGCCTTGGGCGAAGGCGCCGTGATCAGTCCGACCGAATCCTTCCTGCAACCGATGCTGGGCTATGACAGCTATTTCTCGCCTTCCCTGCTGGCCCGAATGCCGACGCGCACCCTGCGAATCGCAATTCTTTCCCGCGAAGGCGGGGCGTATTCCACCCGGCGGATGGTCGAAGAGGCGACCAAACGCGGTCATGTCACCGAAGTCATCGACACCTCGCGCTGCTACATGGCGATCAATTCGCTGGCGGCGGAGATCCACTATGACGGCGCCCGCCTGCCGCATTTCGACGCGATCATTCCGCGCATCGGGGTGTCGGTCACGGCCTATGGCGCCGCCGTTCTGCGGCAGTTTCAGTCGCGCGGTACATTCACGATCAACAGCGCCGAAGGCATCGTGGCGTCGCGGGACAAACTGCACGCCCACCAGATTCTTGCGCGCCACCGCATCGGCATGCCAACCACCGCCTTCGCGTCCTCTCCCAAGGATACCGACAACCTGATCGGCCTGGTGGGGGGCGCGCCCCTGGTGGTAAAGCTGCTGGAAAGCACCCAAGGCAAAGGCGTGGTCCTGGCCGAAACCCCATCTGCGGCGCAATCCCTGATCTCGGCCTTCCGCGGTCTTCGCGCCGATTTTCTGGTTCAGGATTTCGTGGCCGAAGCAAAGGGCGTCGATATCCGCTGCTTTGTCATCGATGGCAAAGTCGTAGCCTCGATGCGCCGCCGGGGTGCCCCGGGCGAATTTCGCTCGAACCTGCATCAAGGCGGCACCGCCGAACCCGTCCGGATCAGCCCGGCCGAACGCGAAGTGGCCGTGCGCGCGGCGCATGCCTTCCGGCTTGGTCTGGCTGGGGTCGACCTGCTTCGGTCCGCCGACGGGCCAAAGGTGCTTGAGGTCAACTCCTCCCCGGGCCTTCAGGGAATAGAGACGGCAACCGGCAAGAACCTCGCCGGCCTGCTGCTTGATGCGATCGAGCGCAAGGTCCGTCCGCTGCCCGCCCGTCGCAGCCGCGCGCGAAAGCTGACCTAGTCCCATCCTCTGTTCAAAAACATCCCCACCGGATGCTCCAACCGTTGGGTACGCATATGCCAGGGCAGGACCATGGCGGACCCGCACCACCCTCAGGCCGGCATCCGTGCCTCGGCCATCCCGGCATACCAGCTTGCCCCAAAAGGAATGGCCTCGTCATCGAAGTTGTAGGCCGGATGGTGCAAAGCCGCCGTATCGCCATTGCCGGTGTAGATATAGGCACCCGGGCGTTCGTTCAGCATATAGCTGAAGTCTTCTGACCACATCATAGGCGCAAGATCGGCGTCAACCTGCGCCGAGACGGCCCGCGCCACGTCCACGGCATAGGCGGTATACTCAACCGTATTGACGGTAGTCGGATAGCCCCGCTCATAGACCACGGCACCCGCAGCCCCCAAGGCCATGGCCGTACCGGTCACGATTTCGGAAATCCGGCGTTCCACATAGTCCTGCACGCCTCCCTCCATCGTGCGTGCCGTGCCCTTCATCTTCACGACCTGCGGGATCACGTTATGCGCCGTGCTGTCAGTGGTTATGGTGCAGACGCTGATCACCGCTTGCTTCAGCGGATCAACCCCGCGGCTGACAATCGATTGCAAAGCCACGATGATGTGGGCGGCCACAACCATGGTGTCGATGCACTCATGCGGCTTGGCTGCATGGCCGCCCTTGCCCGTTACCGTGATCTCGAATTGATCCGCCGCCGCCATCAACGCGCCGGGGCGGGTCGCAAAATGGCCCAGCGGAAGGCCGGGCATGTTGTGCATCCCGTAGACTTCCTGAATCCCCCAGCGGTCCATCATGCCATCTGCGCACATCTCGCGACCACCGCCGCTGCCCTCTTCTGCGGGCTGAAAGATCACGACAGTCGTGCCGTCAAAGTTCCGCGTCTCGGCCAGGTATTTCGCGGCCCCCAGCAGCATCGTCGTATGCCCGTCATGCCCGCAGGCATGCATCTTGCCCGGGGTCTTTGACGCGTATTCTACCCCCGTCTGCTCAAGGATCGGCAATGCGTCCATATCGGCGCGCAGGCCCACCACGCGGCCCGATGCGGTGGTGCGCCCTTTGATCACGCCGATCACCCCGGTGCGCCCGATCCCCTCCACCACCTCGTCGCAACCATAGGACCGCAGCAACTGCGCCACCCGCGCCGCCGTGCGGTGAACATCGAACAGCAATTCGGGATGCTCGTGAAAATCCTGCCGGATTTCGGTGAGTTCGGGCAGCATGTCTGCGATGCGGTTCTTGACGGGCATGAGCTATCTCCTTTGGCGGTCAGCCTGCGCCAACCCGGCACCCGGCGCAACCCCGGCAAAACGCCGCGCGGCATCCAGGGCAAGGCCGGTTCCGACTGACCCCAGCATGTCGCCCGTCGCAATCCGCACCCCCGGCACTTCGGCCTCTACCAGCGCACGCAGCACGGGCAAGCCGGACGAGCCACCGGTCATGAACACAGTGCCCACCTGATCGGCCCGCACCCCCGCGGTGGTCAGCAGACTGCGCATCGTCGCACCCACCCGCGCCACCGGAGCGGCCACGGCCGCCTCGAAATCCGCGCGGGTGGCAATCGGGTTCGGCCCCCCGGTCAGATCCGAAAGTGCCAGTCGCGCGGCCTCGCTGCCCGACAGCGCGATCTTTGCCTCTTCCACGGCCATCGCCAACCCGTGCCCGGCCCGTTTTGCGATCACCCGGCGCAACCTTGCGATCCGTTCGGGATGATCCGCCTCACCGGCCAGCGCCTTCAGGTCGGCCTCGATGCGCTGGGTGTATAGAAAGTTGATCCGGTGCCATGTCGCAAGGTCCAGATAGTAGTGCCGCGGCATCACCGCACGGCCCTGCCCGGTCGTCGTCAGGTATCCCAGGCCCGGCATCACGCTGGCCAATGACAAAAGCCGGTCAAAATCCGTACCACCTACCCGGATCCCGTCATTGGCCAGGATATCCGCCACCCGATCCGCGACTTTGGCCCGCTGCGGTGACACCCGCACCAAAGAGAAGTCCGATGTCCCGCCACCGATATCGACGATCAGCACCAGTTCTTCCGCGGCAATCGTGCTTTCATAGTGCAGCGCCGCTGCGATCGGCTCGTACTGAAAGCCGATCTCGCGGAACCCGACGGATGCTGCAATCTCGCCCAGCACGGTTTGCGCGCCAAGATCGCCGGCCGGGTCATCCTCGACGAAATGCACGGGGCGCCCAAGGACGACCGCTTCTGTCCCCGGCTGCACCGCGTCCAGCCGCACGCGCAACTCGGCAAAAAACCGCGCCAGAATGTCGCGAAACGACACCGCCCGGTTGCCCATCCGCGTGCGATCATTGATCAGCGATGACCCAAGCGTGCTTTTCAGCCCCCGCATCAGCCGACCCTCTTCGCCCTTCACATAGGCATCAATCGCGGCGCGGCCAAATTCGGGCGGATCATCGGAATGCCAGAACACGGCAGATGGCAGGGTAACGTGGTCGTCTTCCAAGGCAATCAGACGTGCAAGGCTTTGATCCGCCAGTGCCACCGTCGAATTCGAGGTGCCAAAGTCTATCCCGCAAGTCAGGGTCTGGCGGGGCATCGGTCATCTCCGGCTGTGACGGCGGCTTGCTATCCTGACGGTGGGCAGCGGTAAAGCCTGAAACTTGCAGCGGCCGCCCCGGGCGGCGCAATGCCCGGGATTTGATATCCCGGCAAGCGCTGCTGCAAACCGGTTCCGAATGTGCCGGTCCGGGGATCGAACCGCTTGCCAAGTTTCGCGCGACAGCTGCCGGCGGGTCGATCCGCCAGATGACAGGCGCGCGTCATCCCGAACGATCAGCCGCCAAACATCGGACGCCGCTATGTTGCAAGCTTTGGCCAAAGACCTGACCCGTTCACGCCAGCCCCTTCAGCAAATTCTGCATGAAGACGTGACCGGCCTGAAATTGCGCCACTTCCAGATATTCATCCGGTTGATGGGCCTGGGCGATATCCCCCGGACCGCACACTACGCACGAATATCCCGCTGCCTGAAACTGCCCGGCTTCCGTGCCATAGCTGACCACACCCGTGTCATTCGCGCCGGTCAATCGACGCGCCAGCGCCTCTGCCGCCCCGGCGCTTTCCGGCAGCAGCGCTGGCACGGCAAAGAACCGTTCCAGACTGATCCCCGCCTCCGGGCGCACTGATTGCATCGCCGCGCCGATCCGTGCGGCCTCTGCCTGCAGCGCCTCTGCCCAGGCTTCGACCGACTCGCCCGGAACGACGCGAAACTCCATCACGAACCGGCAGTCGGCTGCTGTGATGTTGTGCGCAGTGCCCCCCGCGATCATGCCTGCGTGCAGGGTCGTGTAGTTCGGGCGAAATGCCGCCGCCAAGGGTGCGACCGGTTTTCGTGCGTTTCCCTCGTTCTGCGCGTTCATCCACCCGATCAGCCTTGCGGCTTCCATGATTGCCGACACGCCTTCGGGCAGCAGGGACGAATGCACCTCGAACCCCTTCACATGCACGCGGTAGCCGGTTCCGCCTTTGTGACCGGTGATGATTGCCATCCCTGACGGCTCGCCGATCAGGGCAATCTCGGCCTTGGGAACGGCAGCCTGCATCGCGGCAATCATCGGCGGCGCGCCGGTGCAGCCAAGCTCTTCGTCATACGAAATCGCAATCTGCAAGGGGCGGCGCACCCCCGTTCTTGATGCCTCGACCAGCGCCCAGATCGCCAACGCGACATATCCCTTCATGTCACAGACGCCGCGCCCGTATAGCCGTCCGTCGCGTTCGCTGACCACCCAAGGATCCTGGGTCCACGCCTGCCCATCCACCGGCACCACATCGGAATGACCAGACAGCACGATCCCGCCGTCAATCCAGGGCCCGACATGGGCAAATAGCGCCGCCTTCTGGCGATCTTCGTTCCAATGGCGGTGCGACGTGATGCCATGGTCTGCAAGATAGCCTTCGACCCAATCGATCAACGCAAGATTGCTGTCTCGGCTGACGGTCGCAAAGCTGACCAACTGATCCAGAATCGCCCGCGGTGAAAGGCTGGTCATCGGCATCCCCATCTATGGTGGCAAAGGGTGGCGTTGCTGCCTTGCTGCGTCAAGCTTTAGAAAACCTGAGCCAGTGCAAAGTCTGGTCACGACGGAAACAGTCCGAGATTCGGGATTGATAGGGGGAAAGAAATAGACAACAGTTGAGAGACAAAGCGGGGACCACACAGAGGGTAACCCAATAATCAAAAGACTATCAACGACTTGGGAGTCATGAATGCCTGACGGCGGCCAAAGTGTCCTCGATGTCAAGGACCTTGTCACTGTGTTTCATACCCGTAGCGGCGAGGTTCATGCTGTCAACTCTGTCAGCTTTGATTTGCAAAGCGGTGAATTGCTGGGCGTCGTTGGTGAAAGCGGCTCTGGCAAGTCGGTAACGATGATGTCGCTGATCGGTCTTTTGCCGTCACCGCCCGCCGATGTGCGGGGAGGTCAGGTCTGGCTTGCCGGTCAGGATATTCTGAAAATCACCCCCGAAGCGTTGCGCAATCTGCGCGGGGCCAAGGTTGGTTTTGTCTTTCAGGATCCGATGACCAGTCTCAATCCGGTGTTCACCGTCGGCAACCAGATCATGGAGCCGCTGATCCGCCACATGGGAATGACCAGACCGCAAGCCCGGGCACGCGCGGCAGAGCTGCTTGAACTTGTCGGCATCCCTGACGCCAAAGCCCGTCTGTCTGCCTACCCACACCAGTTTTCGGGCGGGATGCGGCAACGCGTGATGATCGCCATCGCGCTGGCCTGCAACCCCGATGTGCTGATCGCAGATGAACCTACAACTGCGCTGGACGTGACGATACAGGCGCAGATTCTCGAACTGATCAAGGATTTGCGGGCCAAACTTGGCATGGCGATCATCTGGATCACCCATGATCTGGGCGTGATTGCAGGTATCGCAGACCGCGTGATGGTGATGTACGCGGGTCAGGTGGTGGAACAGGGGCCGGTCAAGGCATTGTTCGGCAATCCGCAGCACCCCTACACGCGGGCATTGCTGAAAACCATTCCGGCCATATCGGGCCCGCGCGAAAAGCGGCTTCAAGTCATCGATGGCCAGCCGCCAATCCTGGGTGCCGCCCCTGCTGCTTGTTCGTTCCGGGCCCGCTGCCCCCAAGCCTTTGATCGCTGTCATGCGGAAAACCCGCTGCGACGGGCGATTGACGGGCAGGCCGTCGGCAAAGGCCACGACGTTGCCTGTCATTGGACCGCAGGAGCCCAACATGCCTGAGGCAACCCCGCAGCCGTTGGTGCAAGTTCGCGATCTGAAAATGCATTTCCCGATCTTTACGGGCATCCTGAGGCGGCACACCGGCGATGTGAAGGCGGTGGATGGGGTCAGCTTTGACATTCATGCCGGTGAAACACTGGGTCTTGTCGGCGAATCCGGGTGCGGAAAATCCACCGTTGGTCGCGCGCTGTTGCGGCTTTACGACCCGACGGCGGGCTCGGTGACGATCGACGGCGACGACATTGCCACCCTCTCGCCCGAGGCGCTGCGCCGCAAACGCCCGACCATGCAGATGGTGTTTCAGGACCCGCAGGCCAGCCTTAACCCGCGAATGCCCCTGGCCGACATCATCGGCGAACCCCTGATCGAACACACCGACTGGAACGCCGAGCGCAGATTGCAGCGGATTTACGAGTTGATGGACGCCGTCAGCCTGAACCGACGCTTTGCCAACCGCTTCCCCTATGAGTTTTCGGGCGGCCAGCGCCAGCGCATCGGTATTGCCCGGGCGCTGGCGCTGAACCCCAAGTTCATTGTCTGCGACGAACCAATCGCGGCGCTGGATGTCTCGATCCAGGCACAGGTGGTAAACCTGCTGGAAGACCTGCAGGAAAAACTCGGGCTGACCTACCTGTTCATCAGCCATGATCTGTCGATGGTGCGCCACATCGCCGACCGGGT